>NZ_JBIDBG010000011.1:0-228124 GCF_043202855.1 Micromonospora sp. NPDC048063
AAGGCCCACCCGGACGTGTTCAACACGCTGCTGCAGATCCTGGAGGATGGTCGGCTCACCGATGGTCAGGGTCGGATCGTGGACTTCAAGAACACAGTCATCATCCTGACCACGAACCTGGGTACGCGGGATGTGGCGAAGGCGGTGTCGCTGGGCTTCCAGGCGTCGGAGGACTCGGAGTCGAACTACGACCGGATGAAGCAGAAGGTCAACGACGAGCTGAAGCAGCACTTCCGGCCGGAGTTCCTGAACCGGATCGATGACACGATCGTGTTCCACCAGCTGCGGGAGAACGAGATCCTCCAGATCGTGGACATCATGATCGCGCGGATCGAGACCCAGTTGCGGAACAAGGACATGGGTCTGGAGCTGACCGACAACGCCAAGAAGTACCTGGCGAAGAAGGGCTTCGACCCGGTCCTGGGCGCGCGGCCGCTGCGCCGCACGATCCAGCGCGACATCGAGGACAACCTGTCCGAGCGGATCCTGTTCAACGAACTGACCCCCGGCCAGATCGTCGTCGTCGACTGCGAAGGCGACCCCAGCAACATCGACAAGTCCAAGCTCGTCTTCAAGGGTGCGGACCGGCCGGCCGAGGTGCCGGACGCGGTCCCGGCCGACCTCGGCGGCACCGCCGCCGCAGGGGCGGACGAGTAAGGCAAACCGCGCAAAGGCGACGGCCCGGTGGCACCAGCCACCGGGCCGTCGCCTTTCCGTGTCGCTGTCGAGCCGATGTCGCAAAAGGTCCAGCTCGGGGTGCCGCTGCACCGAGGCCGGCGGCATGGCGGCACTTACACCCCGGCTGCATGGTCGGGCCGCAACGCGGGCGCGTGGCTGCACCGAGGCCGGCGGCACGGCGGCGCTCACACCCCCGTAGTCCCTGTCGAGCTGCCCTCACAGATGGGGCACACAACAGGGCAGTCGCAGGCGACCGAGCCCACCAACGTCGATCAGGCCGGGGCCGCGGCGCCGATGTGACGAGCGGTCCTACAGACGGGGCAGCTCGACAGGGCCCACGGCACCCGACCCTCCGGACCTGTCGAGGCGGGTGTGGCCCGCTGTGCCGGCACAGGGACCAAACCTGACACCGGACCCACAGATGCCCTGAACCAGGGATGCCCGACTGGTCGGCAGATGGCCCGCCTGGGGTGTGTGTCCGGTTCAGTGCAGGGCCGCGGGTCCGGCGCGGGGTGTCGTGTCCGGTTGGTGGTGGACTGCGGTGGCGGGGGCCACCACCCCGCCGGGCATGGGCCGGGGGGCCGGGGCGTTGTACCCACCGTGAGCGCGTGACCCCGAGCCGCTTCGACGGCTCGACGGTTCGGGGCGACGGCCGGAATGCCGGCCGGACCCACGTCGTTACATCCCCCCGGGACCGCGCCCCCCGAACACCAGGGCGCGCACCCCCTCTTCTGGCTTGACCTTTCCTTACCCGTGGCGCACCCACCCCCCTTCCGGGTGTGCCGCGCACCCCCGATCGAAAGGTGCTTCGTCATGCGTACCGATCTGTTCCGTAAGGCTGCCCTGACCGCTGCTGGCCTCGCCTTCACCGGCGGCGCCATCGCCGGCCCCGTCACCGCCGCCCACGCCGCCCCCACCACCGACACCAAGCCCGCCACCCAGAACCACAAGAACAGCGAGCGGGAACTCGGCGTGCGCTACGAGGCCCAGCCGAACTTCTACTACTGCGGCCCCGCCGCCACCCGCAACGCCCTCAGCGTGCAGGGCAAGGACATCAACGTCGACGCCATGGCCAAGGAGATGGGCACCACCGAAGCCGGCACCAACTCCATCAACGACATCACCCCCGTCCTGAACAAGGAAACCGGCAAGAACGCCTACCACAGCGTCGAGATCGCCACCCCCAAGGCCGACGACAAGCAGACCGACACCCTGCGCACCGACGTCGTGAAGGCCGTCGACGACGGCCGCGCCGTGGTGGCCAACATCGCCGGCACCGCCACCGACACCGACGGCGGCACCCACTCCTTCGAGGGCGGCCACTACATCAGCGTCGTCGGCTACCGCGACAACGGCCAGACGGTGAAGATCGCCGACTCCGCCGACCCCGCCCAGGCCTCCTACTGGATCACCACCGAGGCCCTCGCCGACTGGATCGCCACCCGCGGCTACGCCGCCTGATCCCACCACCAACGACAAGGGCCGGCCCCGAACGGGGCCGGCCCTCTCGTCATGCCCCGAGGCGCACGCCGGGGACCGGTGGGCCGTCGCCGACGAGGCGGAACGACGATTCGCCCACCGGCTCCACGAGGCCGTCCCGCACCAGCCCGGTGAGCGCCCGGGCCCGCTGCACGTCGTCGGCCCACACCTGGTCGAGACGCTGGTGCGGCACCGGGCCGGTCGCCTCCCGGAGCACGCCGAGGAGCAGCCCGCGCACCTGGCGGTCCGTGCCGGCGTACCGCTGGGGGCGTCGGCTCGGGCCGGCGGGGGCCTCCTGGCCGGACGCCCGCCAGGCGCAGACCGCCTCGACGGGGCAGCTTCCGCAGCGGGGTGAGCGGGCGGTGCAGATCACCGCACCCAGCTCCATGAAGGCCGCGCTGGCCAGCGCGGCGGCGGCCGGCTCGACGGGCAGCAGTTCCTCGGTGGCCACCAGATCGGCCGGACGGGTGGCCGGGCCGGCATCCGGCTCGCCGGCGATCGCCCGGCAGACCACCCGCCGTACGTTGGTGTCGACCACCGGGTGCCGCTGACCGTACGCGAACGCGGCCACCGCCCGGGCCGTGTACGTCCCGACGCCCGGCAGGGCCAGCAACTGGTCCAGCCGGTCCGGGACCTGACCGCCGTGCCGCTCGACGATCGCGACGGCGCAGTCCCGCAGCCGTACCGCCCGGCGGGGGTAGCCGAGCCGTCCCCACATCCGGATCGCCTCCGCCGGGCTGTCCGCCGCGAGCGCGGCCGGGTCGGGCCAGCGGTCCAGCCACGCCGCCCAGGCGGGCAGCACCCGCACGACGGGCGTCTGCTGCAGCATGACCTCGCTGACCAGGATCGCCCACGGGGTGACGTCGGGCTTCCGCCACGGCAGGTCGCGGGCGTTCTCCTCGTACCACCGGCTGACCAGGGTGGCGAAAGTGGGCTCAGACATCGCGCCGCCGATGATGTCACGCGCCGCGCCCCCGACGCGGCGCGGGCGGCGGGCTCGCGGCTCGGCCGTGCCGTCCCGCTGGCTGGGCGACCTGGGCGGGGCGCTGCGGCGGCGCGCGGCGGATCGGGCAGAATGCCCGGATGAACGAGCTCGCGATCACCGTCATCGGCCGGGACCGGCCGGGCATCGTGGCCGACGTCGCCGAGGTGCTCGCCCGGCTCGGCGCGAACCTCACCGACAGCACGATGACCCGGCTGCGGGGGCACTTCGCGATGACCCTGGTCTGCGTGGGCCCGGCCGCCGCCGACGTCGAGGCCGCGCTCGCGCCGCTCTCCGCCGACGGCCAGCTGCTGGCGACCGTACGCGAGGTCACCCCCGACGGCGAGACGGCTCCGGCCGGCGAGCCGTACGTGATGGCGGTGCACGGCGCGGACCGGATGGGCATCGTCGCGGCGATGACCCGCGTGCTCGCCGACGCCGGCGGCAACGTCACCGACCTGAGCACCCGGCTGACCGGGTCGCTCTACGTGGTGGTCGCCGAGGTGGACCTGCCGCCCGGCACGGCCGACGAGGTGGCCGGCCGGCTCGCGTCGACCGCCGCCGACCTGGGTGTCGGGGTGACTCTCCGCCCGGCCGACCCGGATCTGCTGTGACCGGCGACGAGCGCGCCCCGGAGAGCGAGGCGTACGCCGGCCTCGGCGACTGGACCCCGGAGTCCCTGGACGCGCCGGGGGAGGTGCGGCCGGTGGTGTCCGCCCCCGACCAGGTGCTCAGCCGGCACGGCGGCGAGGTCGACCCGACGGCCGAGGAGACCGTACGCCTGGCGGCCGACCTGGTCGCCACCATGCGGGTGTCGCCGGGCTGCGTCGGGCTGGCCGCCCCGCAGATCGGCGTGGGCGCGCAGGTCTTCGCGGTCGACGTGACCGGCCATCCGAAGGCGGTCACCGTGCACGGCACCTTCGTGCTGTGCAACGCCCGGGTCGTCGAGGCGAGCCGGTGGAAGGTGGCCCGGGAGGGGTGCATGTCGGTGCCCGACCTCACCGGCGACGTGAAGCGGGCCAGCCGGCTGGTGGTGGAGGGCGTGCTGCCCGGCAGCGGCAAGCCCGTACGGCTGGTGACCGACGGGTTCGAGGCGCGGGCCCTGCAGCACGAGATCGACCACTGTGCGGGTCTGCTCTTCCTGGACCGGGTTGCCGGCGCCCACGCCATCTACCAGCGCAAGGTGTATCTCTGACCCGCGCCCCTGGGTCGCCGGCGGGACACCGTCGGTGGACATGACCGTCGCATGTGGAAGGTGGGAACGGTGAGCTGCGGACACCTCGGCGCGTCGCGCCGGGCTGCCGAGCCCCGCGCCGCTACGGTGGGGGCATCATGCGTCTGACGGTCGGCCCCCTGCCACCCGCCGTTTACTGGCGGCGTCGCGCCGTCGTGCTCGGGGCGGGGCTTCTCTTCCTGATTGTCCTGCTCTATTCGTGCACCGGTTCGGACCGGAAGGCCGACAACAGCGGCGACGCGCAGCCCGCGTCGGGCGCGACGTCGCCCGGTGCGACACCGGGACCCACCGGCCCGGTGCTCAGCCCGCAGACCGGCGGGCCCTCGCCGGGCGCGTCGGGCGACCCGGGCGCCGCCGACCCGTCGGGCGGCCCGACCACCACCGACACGCCGCCGGCGGCGCCGGTCGTGCCGGCCGCCGGCGACGGCGCCTGCACGGACGCCGAGATCACCGTGACGCCGGTGGCCCTGCCCGCGTCGGTGGTCCGCGGGGCCGTGGTGGACCTCCAGCTGAAGGTGAAGAACCGGTCCGAGCGCACGTGCAGCCGCGACGTCGGCGCCGACGAGCAGGAGCTGTTCATCAAGTCGGGGGCCGAGAAGATCTGGTCGTCCGACACCTGCGGCACCGGCAAGGGCTCCGACGTGCAGTCCTTCACGCCGGGCTTCGAGCGCTCCTACCAGGTGGGCTGGAACGGCCGCGACAGCAGCAAGTGCGCCAACGGGGTGGCGGCGGGCCCGAACCCGCCCGCCGGGACGTACCAGGTCTTCGCCCGGGTGGGCACCAAGCTCAGCGAGCCGGTGAAGCTCACCGTAACCGACGGCTGAGCGGCCGGCCGAGCGGCCCGGGTCAGACGTAGCGCTCCAGGATGGACGCCTCGGCGAGCCGGGACAGCCCCTCCCGGACGCCGCGGGCGCGGGCGTCGCCGACCCCCTCCACGGCCTGGAGATCCTCCACCGTGGCGCCGAGCAGGCGCTGGAGGCTGCCGAAGTGCACGACGAGGCGGTCGACCACGGCCGCCGGCAGCCGGGGCACCTTGGCGAGCAGCCGGAAGCCGCGCGGGCTGACCGCCGCGTCCAGCGCGTCGGAGGCGGCCGGGTAGCCGATCGCCTTGGCGACGGAGACCAGGTCGATCAGCTCGGTCGCGCCGAGCAGGTCCAGCTCGACCAGCGCCTCGTCGAGGGTGCGGGACTTCCGGCCGGCCGGGAGGTAGTCCCGGATGACCAGGGTGCGGTCGGCATCGACCCCGGCCATCAGCTCGTCGAGCTGGAGGGCCAGCAGGCGGCCGTCGGTGCCCAGCTCCACCACGTAGCCCGCGATCTCGTCGGCGATCCGGCGGACCATCTCCAGCCGCTGCACCACCGCGACCGCGTCCCGTACGGTGACCAGGTCCTCGATCTCCAACGCGGAGAGGGTCCCGGAGACCTCGTCCAGCCGGAGCTTGTAGCGCTCCAGCGTGGCGAGCGCCTGGTTGGCGCGGGACAGGATCGCCGCCGAGTCGTCCAGCACGTGCCGCTGGCCGTTCACGTAGAGGCTGATGATCCGCATGGACTGGCTCACCGAGATCACCGGGTAGCCGGTCTGCCGGGCGACCCGCTCGGCGGTGCGGTGCCGGGTGCCGGACTCCTCGGTGGGGATGCTCGGGTCGGGCATCAGATGCACGGCCGCCCGGACGATGCGGGTGCCGTCGCTGGAGAGCACGACCGCGCCGTCCATCTTGCACAGCTCGCGGACGCGGGTGGCGGAGAACTCGACGTCGAGCGGGAACCCGCCGGTGCAGAGCCCCTCGACGACCTTGTCGTAGCCTAGGACGATCAGCGCGCCCGTGCGGCCGCGCAGGATCCGCTCGAGGCCGTCGCGCAGCGCCGTGCCCGGGGCCATCAGTGCCAGGTTGGCCCGCAGCGGGTCACCGGCACCCCCGCCGCCACCGGTCACGCTCACGCTGATCGGGCGGGCGGGCGAGCCCACGGCGCCGGTGCGGGCGTGGGGCGTCGCGCCGGCAGGCTTGGTGGTATCGCGGTCGATCGGCACGGGCACAGTCTACGGACTGCCCTGCGGTGGGTGCTGTCGTGGTTACTGTGATGTGTCGCGATGCCCCACGTCGCCCGGACCGGGGGCCGGCGGCCCGGCTGCCCGGTATCGCCCCGGCGGTCCCGTCGCCCGGCCATCGCCGCTCACTCCGCCGACGCGCGGGCGACGGCCTGGAGCGCCGAGCGCACGTCGGTGACCTCGATCACGCGCATCCCCCCGGGGGTCACGCCGGTGCTCTCGGGCCCGCACCCGGTCGGCACCAGCGCGAGCCGGAACCCGAGCCGCGCCGCCTCGGCCAGCCGGCGCGGCACCGCGCCGACCCGGCGCACCTCGCCGGTGAGCCCGACCTCGCCGATCGCCACCAGGTGGGGCGCGATGGCGAGGTTGAGCCCGCCCGAGGCGACGGCCAGGGCGACCGCCAGGTCGGCCGCCGGCTCCACCACCCGGATGCCGCCGACGGTGGCCGCGAAGACCTCCCGGTCGTGCAGGGTCAGCCGCTCGGTGCGGCGCTGAAGCACGGCCAGCACCATCGCGAGCCGGGCCGAGTCGAGCCCGGAGACGGTGCGCCGGGGCGACCCGGCCACCGTCGCGCCGATCAGGGCCTGCACCTCGGTTACCAGCGCCCGGCGGCCCTCCATCGCCACCGTGACGCAGGTGCCCGGGACCGGCTCCGCGTAGCGGGTCAGGAACAGCCCGGACGGGTCGGCCAAGCTGCTGATGCCGCCCTCGTGCATCTCGAAGCAGCCCACCTCGTCGGCGGCGCCGAAGCGGTTCTTCACGCCGCGCACCATGCGCAGGGAGGAGTGCTTGTCGCCCTCGAAGTGCAGCACCACGTCGACCAGGTGCTCCAGCACCCGGGGGCCGGCGACCTGGCCGTCCTTGGTGACGTGGCCGACCAGCACGGTGGCGATGCCGCGCTCCTTGGCGACCGCGACCAGCGCGGCGGTGACCGCCCGCACCTGGGTCACCCCGCCCGACACGCCCTCGGCGCCGGTGGTGGAGATGGTCTGCACCGAGTCGAGCACCAGCAGGCCCGGCTTGACCGCGTCGAGGTGGCCGAGCACCGCGGCGAGGTCGCTCTCGGCGGCGAGGTAGAGCTGGTCGTGCAGGGTGCCCATCCGCTCGGCGCGCAGCCGGACCTGGCTGACCGACTCCTCGCCGCTGACCACCAGCGACGGGCTGCCGGCCCCGGCGGCCCACTGCTGGGCCACGTCGAGCAGCAGGGTGGACTTGCCGACGCCCGGCTCGCCGGCGAGCAGCACCACCGCGCCGGGGACCAGGCCGCCGCCGAGCACCCGGTCGAGCTCGCTGACCCCGGTGGGCCGGGCCCGCGCCGGGGCGGCGCTGATGGTGGCGATCGGCCGGGCCGGCTCGGCCGGCATCCGCGAGCTGACCACCTTGCCGGAGACGGTCGGGCCGGTGACGGTGCATTCGACCACCGAGCCCCACTCGCCGCACTCGGGGCAGCGCCCGACCCACTTGGGCGGCTGGTGCCCGCAGGCGTCGCACTCGTAGGCCGGTCGGGGCTCGCGGCTGGACGCCCGGCCGCGCCCGCCGGCGGCGCGCGGGGACGTCGATCGGGAGGTGGTCACATGGGGACGTTAGTCCCCGCGTACGACGAAGACACCGCCGGCGTGGTGGTCACCACGCCGACGGTGTCGTCGGAAACAGCGGGCGGAGGGTCAGTGGCCGCCGCCCTCGTTCTCGTCGTAGCCGCCCAAACGCTCGACGATCTGCGACGGGGGCGCGGCCGGGGTGAGCGGCACGGCGACCGGCGCCGGGCCGGTGACCGTGTTGCCGTTGCCGAAGTCGAAGGTCAGGATGACGTTCTGCCCGGAGCGCAGCGCCTCGTTCAGGCCGATGAGCTGGAGGACGCGGTCGGCCTCGGTGTTGAGCTGCACGTAGCTCAGCGGCGGGATCTCGATCCGGGCCGGCTGGCCGGCGGGCGAGGCCGGGCTCGCCGGGGCCGACGGGCTCTCCGGGGCGCCGGGGCTGACCGACTCCGACGGGCTCTCCGAGGCGCCCGGGCTGGCCGACACCGACTCCGACGGGGTGGGCGACGGGGACTCGGACGGCGACGCCGACGGGCTGGCCGCGGCCCCCTTACCGGCGATCACGACCTCGCGGGCGCTGTCGGTGGTCACGGTCACGGTGACCGGTTCCTTCGAGTCGTTGTAGATCACGGCGTTGAGGACGGCGTTGGCGCCCGCCTTGTAGCCCTCGACGCCCGGGAACTCGACCAGCAGGCCACGGACCGCGTAGTCGCCGTTGCGGGCGGAAAGGTTGACGCCCTGGACCGACGGCTCCTTGTTGGCGGTCTCGGCGATCTGGCCGGCGCCGCAGCCGGACAGCAGCAGCCCGGTCGCCGCGGCCAGCCCGGACAGCAGCAGGGCCGCCCGCCGGGAACCCCTGATCGAGCGCGTCACGTCGGTCCTCCTCGTCACGATCCCACCCGGTGCTCACGCCGGGCACGGTGGCCATGCCCGCGCAGACCGCGCTCCAGGGTAGTTGGGCCTGATCCGCCCCCGCACGCCGACCCGGGAATGCCACTCCCCGGGGCGGACCTCAGACCAGCCGCCCGTTCGTGACCAGCAGGACGACGTCGATGAGGGCGATCAACATGACGGCCCGGAACGCGGCCACGGGCCGACCTCCGGCCCGGGCGGCGCCGCGCCCGCCGTACCAGCTCAGGGGCGGCACCACGACGGCGGCGGCGACCGCGGCCACGCCGACGCCCGACGGCCGCCCCGGTGGCCCGAGGACCAGGGTGGCGGTCGCCGCGAGCAGCAGGCCGGCGGCGGCGGCGCGGCTGCCGGTCGGGCCGAGCCGGTGCGGCAGCCCGCGGACCCCCGTCCGGGCGTCGTCGGCCAGGTCGGGCAGGACGTTGGCGAAGTGCGCCCCGGCGCCCAGGCAGGCCGCGGCGGCGACCAGCCAGACCGGCGGGGCCGGCGCCCCGGGCAGCGCCAGCACGACGAAGGCGGGCAGCGACCCGAACGACACCGCGTAGGGCAGCACCGACACCGGGGTCGACTTCAGCGGCCAGTCGTAGAGCAGCGCGGAGACCAGCGCGACGGTGACGCAGAGCGCGGCGGCCGGGCCCGTGGCCAGCGCCAGCGCCGGGGTGGCGAGCGCGGCCACCGCCGCGGCCACGGCCGTGGTGCGCCGGCCCACCGCGCCGGTGGCGACCGGTTTGTCGGTACGCCCCACCGTGGCGTCCCGGTCCGCGTCGAGCGCGTCGTTGGCCCAGCCGACGGCGAGTTGGCTGGCCGCCACGGTGAGCGCCACGGCCAGGACGCCGGCCGGCCGGTGCCCGGCGCCCCAGGCGAGCAGCCCGGCCACGGTGGTGACCGCGGCGGCCGGCTCCGGGTGGCTCGCCCTGACCAGCCCTAGCACCGTTGACGACATGAGGAAAGTCTGGTCGTTACCGGGCAGTCGTGCCACGCTCGGTCCATGCGAGACGCGGGCCGCACCCTGCCGCGCAACGATCCGCGCCAGTACGACGACCTGGCCGGCGAGTGGTGGCGTCCGGACGGCGCGTTCGCGATGCTGCACTGGTTGGCCGAGGCGCGTGCCGCACTCGTGCCGCCGGCGTCCCGTCCCGGCGCCCTCCTGGTCGACCTCGGCTGCGGCGCAGGGCTGCTCGCCCCGCACCTGGCGGGCAAGGGCTACCGGCACGTCGGCGTCGACCTCACCCGGTCGGCCCTGGCACAGGCAGCCGCGCACGGGGTGACCGCCGTCAACGGCGACGTCACCGCCGTCCCGCTGGCCGACGGCTGCGCCGACGTGGTCGCCGCGGGCGAGATCCTGGAGCACGTGCCGGACTGGCGGCGGGCGGTGGCCGAGGCGTGCCGGCTGCTCCGCCCTGGTGGCCTGCTCGTGCTGGACACGCTGAACGACACGGCGCTGAGCCGGCTGCTGGCCGTCCGGATCGCCGAGCGGCTGCCGACCGTGCCGAGGGGCATCCACGACCCACGGTTGTTCGTGGACGCCCGGGCGCTCGTCGCCGAGTGCGCCCGGCACGGCGTCCGGCTACGGCTGCGGGGGATCCGGCCGGGCGTGCCCGGGCTGCTCGGCTGGCTGGCCCGCCGGGTCCGGGCCGCCGGTCGTGCCCACCGTGCCGACGCCGACCGTCCGGGCGCGACCGCCGCCGACCGGCCCGCCGCGCCCGCCGCCGTCCACCCGGGCGGCACTGTGGTCGGTCGTCCGCGGCCGACGGTGGCCGGCGCGGCGCCCCGGATCGTGCCGACCTGGTCGACCGCCGTGCTCTACCAGGGGCGGGGCAGGCGGAGCGGATAGCGGAACGGGTCCCTGGGTAGGACAGGGCCGAGGAGGGGGCTGTATGACGCTGCACGCGCTGGAGGCGGCTCGCCGCCTGGCACCGAGGCTGGCCGCCCGGGCGGCCGAGCACGACCGCGACGGCTCGTTCCCGGTCGAGGACTTCCGGGATCTGCGCGAGGCCGGGCTGTTCGGCCTGATGGTCCCCACCGAGCTGGGCGGAGCGGGCGCCACCTTTGCGGAGTACGCGGCGGTCGCCACCGAGCTGGCCCGGGGCAACGGGGCGACGGCCCTGGTGTTCAACATGCACGCCTCGGTCACCGGTGCCCTCGGCGCGGTGACCGAGGAACTGGCCGAGGCGCTCGGCGTGCCGGACGGGGCGCTGGCCGCCCGGGACCGGCTCCTCACCGCCGCCGCCCAGGGCTCCTGGTACGCGGTGGCGATGAGCGAGCGCGGCGCCGGCGCGCGGCTGTCCCAGCTCAGCACCGTCTACGAGCCGGTCGACGGCGGATACCACCTCAAGGGCAGCAAGACGTTCTGCTCCGGGGCGGGGCACGCCGACGGCTACCTGGTGGCCGCCCGCAGCGCCGCCGACCAGTCGGTGGTCTCTCAGTTCCTGGTGCCGGCCGGGGACGGGCTGACCGTCGAGCCCACGTGGGACTCGCTCGGCATGCGGGCGACCTCCTCGCACGACCTGCACCTGGACGTGACCGTGCCGGCCGACCGGCTGCTCGGCGGCGTGGAGGGCCTGGCCCTGGTGGTCGCCCAGCTCATGCCGCACTGGCTGGTGGCCAGCTACGCCGCCGTCTACGTCGGGGTGGCCCGGGCGGCGGTCGACGCGGCGGCCGAGCACCTGAACGCCCGCAACCTCGCCGGCCTGCCGGCCGTCCGGTCCCGCCTCGGCCGGGCCGACGCCGCCGTGGCGGCCGCCCACCTGGTGGTCGCCGAGGCCGCCCGGCGGGTGGACGAGGCGCCGGGGGACGCGGAGACCAACCGCTGGGTGTGGCGGGCCAAGCTGCTCGCCGGCACGACCGCCGCCGATGTGGCGGCGTCCGTGCTGGAGGCGGCCGGCACCTCCGCCACCCGGCGGGGGCATCCGCTGGAGCGGCTCTACCGGGATGCCCGCTGCGGCTCGCTGCACCCGGCCACCTCGGACGTCTGCGCCGACTGGCTGGGCATCGCCGCGTTGGGCGGCGACCCGGACCGCGACGGATCGGTCCCTCGTTGGTGAGCGTGGGAGGTCCGTCGGGGCGGCGGACGGAGCGGCCCCCGGCACGGGGGACGGCGGCGGGGCGGGCCGCCCGCTGCGCAGGGCCGGACGAGAGGTGGGCATCGTGGCCGTACCGGTGATCGCGGGGCTGGGGACGGCACACCCTCCGTCGGCGGCGCAGGACGAGTTGTGGGACGGCTTCTTCTCGAAGCACTTCGCCGGCAGCACGCGGGCGCTGGCGCAGCGGATCTTCGCCCACTCGGGGGTCACCCGCCGCCAGGCCGCGGTCAACCCGCTGCTGGAGGACGTCTCCGACTGGCCGACGGAGCGGCGGATGCGCCGCTACCAGGTCGAGGCGCTGCCGTTGGGCAAGGAGGCGGTGGGCCGGGCGCTGACGGCCGCCGGCCTGGCCGCGGGGGACGTCGGGCTCTTCGTGGTCTGTTCGTGCACCGGGTACGCCACCCCGGGGCTCGACATCCTGCTCGCCCGTGACCTGGGCATGGCCCCGGACACGCAGCGCATGTTCGTCGGCCACATGGGCTGCTACGCGGCCCTGCCCGGGCTGGGCGCGGCGAGCGACTTCGTGACCGCCCGCGGCCGGCCGGCGCTGCTGCTCTGCGCGGAGCTGACCAGCCTGCACATCCAGCCGTCCAGCGCCCGGGTGGACACCCAGCAGATCGTCTCCCACGCGCTCTTCTCGGACGCCGCGGTCGCCACCGTGGTCGTCCCCGGGGGCCGGGGGTACGCCCTGCGCGAGGTCACCTCGGTCACGGACACCTCCACCGCCGACCACATGACCTGGGACGTCACCGACACCGGCTTCCGGATGGGGCTGTCGCCGAAGGTGCCGCAGGTGCTCTCCCGGCACGTCCGGGACCTGGTCAACGACCTGCTGGCCCGGCACGGCGCGACGCTGTCCGGGGTGGACGGCTGGGCGGTGCACCCGGGCGGCCCGCGCATCCTCAACGTCGTCGAGCGGGAGCTGGCCCTGCCGCCGGAGGGGCTGGCGGCGTCCCGGGCGACGCTGGCCGAGCACGGCAACTGCTCGTCGCCGACGGTGCTGCTGATCCTCGACCGGCTGCGCCGGGCCGCGTCGCCGCCGCGGCGGGTGGTGATGCTGGCGTTCGGGCCGGGCCTGACCCTCTACGCCGCGCTTCTCGAACGGCAGGACTGACAGCGACGCCGCGGGCGCGCCGAGGTTACCCTCTGGTAATGGACGCGGAGGCGGCAGACCGGCCGTGGACAGAGGCGGATGGCCCGCGCGCCGGGGCGGTCCGGGAACCCGCGGCGGCCGGCGACCGGCTGCGCGCGGCGGTGCTGGCCGGGTCGGCCCTGACGGCTCTGGTCGCCGGGGGCTGGTGGTGGCAGACCAGCGCGCCGGTCACCGGTCCGACGGCCGGCGCGCCGGCCCCGTCCGCGCAGAGCCGGTACGTGCCCGGCAACGGTGACGCCATCGTCTCCTCGATGGTGACCGTCGACGGTGAGGGGGGCGTCTCCGTCTGGGCCCTGCCCGGCGACCGCGACGGCGGAGCCACCGTCCAGGTCGATCCACGCACCGGTGCCGCGTTCCGGGTCGATCCGCGCACCGGTGCCGCGTTCCGGGTCGACCCGCGCACCGGCGCCGCGTTCCGGGTCGACTCCGGCGGGCGGGCCGGCGTCCGGGTCGATCCCGAGGCGCCTCGGCTCGGCCGCCTTCCGAACACGATCTGGCGGGAGCGGGCGACGCTCGGCCGGGAGAACGGTCGGGTGGTCAAGCAGGCCGCCGGTGAGGCCGCCACCCGCTTCCTGCTCGAGTACCGCTGCACGGGGCCGGGGGAGCTGCTGGTCGTGCTCGAGCGGGTCAGGGCCGCCGTCCCCGTCCCGACGGTCGGGTGCGACGGGTCGGTGGTGTCGATCGAGCTGACCGCCGCGGGCGGGCCGTTCCGGGTCTCGCTGTCGACCGCCGACGCCGAACCGCTCCGCGTGGACGCGCAGCTGGTCGGCCTGCCCTGACCGCCGGTGCCCCGGGGCCGCCGGGCCGCCGGGGAGACGTCGGGCGCCGGGTCAGGCGGCGAGGCCGGCCAGGTCGGCGCGGTAGTCCTCGGCGGAGCGCACCTCGGGCACCACCGTGACCAGCATCCCGGCCCGGTCGACCAGCAGCGCGGCGGCGACGCCGGGGCGGGGCGGCAGGTGCAGGAACGCGCGCAGCCCGCCCGCCGGGTCGGCCAGCGGTCGTACGGTCGCCCCGGCGGGCGGCGGCGAGACGCGTACGGGCCGGTCCCCGGCGACGGTGACGACCGTGACCCCGGCGGGCGCCAGGGCGGCGGCGGTGGCCACGTCGTCCGGGCAGGTGCACCCGTCGACCAGGATGATCATCGCGGGCAGCAGCCCGCGCAGCGGCACCGGCGACTGCCCCGCGTCGACCAGGTCCAGCGCCGGCAGCGGCCGTCCGGTCATCCCGGCCGGCGGGGCGTACGGCGCGGGGGTGGGCCCCGGGGCGGTCCGGCCGGAGCGGGGCCAGGTGACCGTCATCAGGCCGGCGACCGTGGCCAGCACCGCCACCAGCAGGACCAGCAGGGGCAGGGCGAGCGGGGACCGGGCGACCCGGCGGGGGCCGCCGTGACCGGCCCGCGCGCGCAGCTCGCGGCGGACCTGTTCGGCCTCGGCCGCCAGGGCGGAGGCATCGTCCGGCACGACCACCCGGCCCCACTCCGGCGGCAGGTCGGGTAGTTCGGGGCCGTCTGCGTCGGGCTTGCCCATCGGACCCCCAGGACGTCTCGGTGAGCGGACAGCGGCTCGACCTCCAGCGTCCCGCACGGGCTCTCGTACCGCTACACCTGGGCGCGTACGCGGGCGGCGGGATACCATGGGAGGAGCGCATAGCCCTTGATCTCGACGTTCGCGTCACTCGTACCGGCCCGTCATCCACAGGTTACGGAGCGTGTTTGAATCATCGGTTTGATGGTCTGTCAAGCCGAAGAAATACCTCTCACAGGGCCCCTGAGCTGCGCCAACGGTCAGGACAGCGGTGAGACATCGGTGCCTGAGCGTGTTACCCTAGACACAGCGAAAGGGGTTTCGAACCTATGGTTTTCAGTGTCGGCGAGACCGTTGTTTACCCCCACCACGGGGCCGCACTCATCGAGGCAATCGAGACTCGGGTCATCAAGGGCGAGCCTAAGCAATACCTCGTCCTGAGGGTCGCGCAGGGTGACCTGACGGTCCGGGTGCCCGCCGAGAACGCCGAGATCGTGGGTGTGCGCGAGGTGGTCGGCGAAGAGGGCCTCGGCAAGGTCTTCGACGTGCTCCGTGCACCGCACACCGAGGAGCCGACCAACTGGTCGCGGCGTTACAAGGCGAATCTGGAGAAGCTGGCCTCGGGCAACCCGTTGAAGGTCGCCGAGGTCGTCCGCGACCTGTGGCGCCGGGAGCGGGAGCGGGGCCTTTCCGCGGGCGAGAAGCGCATGCTCGCCAAGGCCCGCGACATTCTCGTCGGCGAGGTCGCGCTGGCCGAGAAGAGCACCAAGGACGAGGCGGAGACGCTGCTCGACAAGGTGCTCACCGAGGCCTAGTCCCCGCAGCATCGTCGTACCCGATTCGTAGCGAAGAAACCACCGAGGACCGCGACGTGACCGCGCAGCTCAATCCGTGCGGTGACGTCGCGGTCCTCGTGCCTGCGGCCGGTGCCGGCGTACGCCTGGGGCCCGGCCGGCCCAAAGCCCTGCGCCTGCTGGCGGGGGAACCGCTGCTGGTGCACGCCGTCCGCCGGCTCGCCGCCGCGCCCTCGGTGCACACCATCGTCGTGGCCGCTCCGGCCGCCGAGGTGACGGCCGTCCGCGACCTGCTCGGCCCGGTCGCCCCGGTGACCGTGGTGCCCGGCGGCGCCGAGCGGCAGGCCTCCGTGGCCGCCGCCCTCGCCGCCGTGCCGGCCGGCCCGGAGATCGTCCTCGTGCACGACGCCGCCCGGGCGCTGACCCCGCCCGAACTGGTGGAGTCCGTCGCGGCGGCCGTCCGCGCCGGGCACGACGCGGTGATCCCCGTGCTCCCCGTGGTCGACACGATCAAGGAGGTCGGCGCCGGCGAGGTCGTCCTCGGCACCGTCGACCGTTCCGCCCTGCGGGCGGTGCAGACCCCGCAGGGCTTCCGCCGGGCGGTGCTGGCCGCCGCGCACGCCGCCGCCGGCGACCCGCTCACCGACGACGCCGGCCTGGTCGAGAAGCAGGGCGTCCCGGTGCTCTGCGTCCCCGGCTCGGAGTACGCGCTGAAGGTCACCCGCCCGTTCGACCTGGCGCTGGCCGAGCACCTGCTGGCCGCCGGCGGCTGACGCGTACCCTCGTCGCATGATCGTTCCCCGGGTGGCCATCGGCACCGACGTGCACGCCTTCGAGGCAGGCCGGCCGTGCTGGGTGGCCGGTCTGCTCTGGCCCGACGAGGACGGCCTGGCCGGGCACTCGGACGCGGACGTGGCCGCGCACGCCGCCTGCAACGCGCTGCTCTCCGCGGCCGGCCTCGGAGACCTGGGCGCCAACTTCGGGGTGGGACAGCCCGAGTGGGCCGGCGCGTCGGGCGTCGCGCTGCTGGCCGAGAGCGCCCGCCGGGTACGGGCCGCCGGCTTCGCGATCGGCAACGTGTCGGTGCAGGTGATCGGCAACCGGCCCAAGATCGGTCCGCGCCGCGAGGAGGCCCAGCGGGTGCTCTCCGAGGCGGTCGGCGCGCCGGTCACCGTCTCCGCGGCCACCACCGACGGCCTCGGCTTCCCCGGGCGCGGCGAGGGCCTCACCGGCATCGCGGTGGCCCTGGTGTACGACGCTCCGGCCGCCTAGGCTCGCCGCGATGTCCAGCGACGCCACCTCCGACCGGTCCGCCGCCGACGGCTACCTCCAGCGCGCCCATCTCCTCGCCGAACTGGGCCGCTACGACGAGGCCGCCGCCGAGGTCTCCTACGCGGTCGCCCTGGACCCGGCGAACGCCGAGGCCCTGACCATGCTGTCCCGGGTCCACCTCGCGGCCGACCGGCCCAAGGAGGCGCTGACCGCCGCCGACGCAGCGGTCGCCGCCGCCCCGGACAGCGTCCCGGCGCTGGTCGCCCGGGGACTGGCCCTCGGCGACCTGGAGGAGTACGCGGAGTCGGCCCGTACCGCCGACCGGATCCTGGCGCTGGGTCCCGACGACGCGTACGCCCAGCGCAGCGCCGCGGCGATCCTGGCCGGCTCGCGCAACGGGCAGCCGGCGCTGAACGCGGCCTGGCGCGGGGTGGAGCTGGCCCCCGAGAACCCGCAGGCACATCTGGTGCTCGGGCTGGTGGCGGCCAACATGCAGCTGTTCGACCTGGCCGAGCGGGCCTACCGCGAGGCGCTGCGGCTGGACCCGCAGCTCGCGGAGGCCCGGCACGACATCGGGGTGCTCCGGCTGGAGCAGCGGCGCTGGAGCGAGGCGCTGGAACACCTCGCCGAGGCCGCCGCGATGAGCCCCGGCCGGGTCGACTCCGGCCGCACCATCTCGACCGGCCTGCGTCAGCTCGTGGTCTACGGCGCGGGCTGGACCATGGTCACCGCCGTGCTGATCGCGTGCATGGCGCCGGGCAGCGCCGGGCTGTCCCGGTTCGCGGCGGCGTTCGCGGCGCTCGGCGGGGCCCTCGTGGTCTGGCGCTTCGCCGCCAGGCTGCCCGGCCTGACCCGGACCATCCTGCCCGGCCTGCTGCGCTCCGACCGCACGCTGGCCCTGGCCGTCTACGCGGCGGCCGCCGCGCCCGCGCTGATCCTGCTCTACGCCCTGGTCGGCACCCCGTGGCCGCTGGTCCTCGCCATCGCCACGGCCACCGCCGCCGAGCTCGCCGTCCTGTCGCGTACGACCGTCTAGGGGCGACGCGCCCAGGTCCAGGCGTAGCCGTCGTCCTCGCAGGACCGGGCGGCGTCGCAGAGGTCGAGCGGGCGGAAGGTGTCGACCATGACGGCCAGCTCGTCGAAGAAGTCGGCGCCGATCGAGCGCTCGGCGGCGCCCGGCTGGGGGCCGTGGGTGAAGCCGGAGGGGTGCAGCGAGATCGAGCCCTGCTCGATGCCGGAGCCGCGCCGGGCCTCGTAGTTGCCGCCGGTGTAGAAGAGCATCTCGTCGGAGTCGACGTTGTGGTGGTTGTACGGCACCGGGATGGCGTCCGGGTGGTAGTCCACCTTGCGCGGCACGAACGAGCAGATCACGAAGTTCGGGCCCTGGAACGTCTGGTGCACGGGCGGCGGCTGGTGGATCCGGCCGGTGATCGGCTCGAAGTCGTGGATGGAGAAGGCCCACGGGTACATGTGGCCGTCCCAGCCGACCACGTCGAACGGGTGGTGGGCGTAGACGTGGCGGGTCCAGCCGCGGCGGTGCCGGACCAGCACCTCCACGTCGGTCTCGTCCACCAGCAGCGGCGCGTCCGGCCCGCGCACGTCCCGCTCGCAGTACGGCGAGTGCTCCAGGAACTGGCCCCGGACGGAGAGGTAGCGCTTGGGCGGGCCGATGTGGCCGGCCGCCTCGACGGCGAGCAGCCGGACCGGCCCGTCGCCGGTGGGCACCAGCCGGTGGATGGTCGAGGTGGGGATGACCACGTAGTCGCCGGCCACCGCGTCGAGCACGCCGAACGTCGACTCGACCCGTAGGGTGCCCGACTCGACGTACAGGCAGTGGTCGCCGGTCGCGTCCCGGAACAGTGGCGACGGCCGGTCCGCCAGCACGTACGCGATCCGCACGTCGTCGTTGGCGAGCAGGTACTGCCGGCCGAGCACCGGGTCTGCGCCGGCCCCGTCGAGCTTGTGGGTGCGCAGGTGGCGGGGCTTGAGCGGCAGGTTGGGCACCCGGGTGAACGCCGGCGGGGCGAACTCCTCGGCCGCCACGATCGCGGTCGGCGCGTGCCGGTGGTAGAGCAGGGACGAGTCGGAGGAGAAGCCCTCCTGGCCCATCAGCTCCTCGGCGTAGAGGCTGCCGTCGGGCTGACGGAACTGGGTGTGGCGCTTGCGTGGCACCTCGCCGACGCTGCGGTAGTAGGGCATCTCGCCTCCCGGTTCGTCCCGTTCACCGATCCAACAGTGTCCGATAATCGGACACTGTTGTCCGTTCCTCGTAGCGTCCCGTACATTCTTGTCTCGTGTCAACGCAGGTGCCCGCGCTTCTCGACGGCCTCGTCGACGACGCCGCCGTCTTCCCGCCCGGCAGCGCGCCGCTGCCCGACGCCGTCGCCGCGCACCGGCGGCACCGCGCCTCCTGGTACGCCGACCTGGTCGGCCCGCTCCTGGTCCCCGCCTCGCGGCTGCCCGAGCTGGCCGCGCTGCTCGACCCAGGGGAGGAGATCGAGGTCGGCGTCATCGGCGACGTGCCGGTCGCCCGGCTCGACGAGGCGCGGGCCGGGCTCGACCCGCGCATCCGCGTCCGGCAGGTCGAGGCCGCGGTCGCGAAGCGCGGCGAGGACCCGCTGCCGGGCCTGACCGAGCTGGTCGGGCTGGCCCGGCGGGCGAGGCGGGCCGACGGTCCCGCCGCCGACGGGCTCGCCGTCTACGCCGAGGTGCCGTTGACGTTCGGGCTGATGGGGGCGCTGGACGCGCTCGCCGCGGCCCGCGCCGACGGGCTGCCGGTAGCGGCGAAGTTCCGCACCGGCGGGCTGGCCGCCGAACTCTTCCCGACCCCGGCCGAGCTGGCCGCGGTGATCTGCGCCTGCCGGGACCGGGGCCTGCCGTTCAAGCTGACCGCCGGGCTGCACGAGGCGGTCCGGCACCTCGACCCGGAGACCGGCTTCACCCACCACGGCTTCGCCAACGTGCTGGCCGCGACGCTGGCCGCCGCCGAGGGCGCCGGG
This sequence comes from Micromonospora sp. NPDC048063, assembly GCF_043202855.1. NCBI lineage: Bacteria > Bacillati > Actinomycetota > Actinomycetes > Micromonosporales > Micromonosporaceae > Micromonospora > Micromonospora sp. NPDC048063. Next base: position 19,688 of record NZ_JBIDBG010000011.1, read on the forward strand.
GTGGAGCGGGTCGCCGAGCTGCTCACCGCGACCGACCCGCGCCCGCTGGTGCAGCGCGTCGAGGACGCGCTGGCCGCCGCGCGCCCGCTGTGGGTCGGCTTCGGCTCGTGCAGCATCCTGGAACCACTGACCGATCTGATCCGGCTGGGGCTGGTGAACGGGGGCTTCGACGCATGAGCGAGCGTCAGCGAGCGAATCATCTTTGCAGGCCGGTGACGCCTCAGGGCGGCACTGCTCACGGTCCGACCCCCGGCCGAGGCCGTGTCGATGCTGCGGCATCCACCGACGCGGCCGGGGCTCGGACCGTTCGGCGCAGCGGAGGGCCGGCATGAGCTGGGTGACGGGTGCCGACGGATCGCCGTACGGGGTGGCCAACCTGCCGTACGGGGTGTTCCGCCAGGGGGAGCGCGAGCCACGCGTCGGCGTACGGATCGCCGACTTCGTGCTCGACCTGGCCGGCGCCGAGGCGGCCGGCCTGGTGCTGGCGGCCGGCACGCTGGGCCGGCCCACCCTCAACGACTTCATGGCCCTCGGTCGCCCACAGTGGACGGCCGTCCGGCAGCGGGTGACCGAGCTGCTCACCGACGCCGCCCACCGGCCGGCGGTGGAGCCGCTGCTGGTGCCGCTGGACGAGGTGCGGATGGTGCTGCCGTTCGACGTGGCCGACTACGTCGACTTCTACTCCTCCGAGCACCACGCGGGCAACGTGGGGCAGATCTTCCGCCCCGGTCAACCGCCCCTGCTGCCGAACTGGAAGCACCTGCCGATCGGCTACCACGGCCGGGCCGGCACGGTGGTCGTCTCCGGCACCCCGGTCGTGCGGCCCAGCGGGCAGCGGGCCACCGCGCAGGGCCCGGTCACCGGCCCGTCCGTACGCCTCGACATCGAGGCCGAGGTCGGCTTCGTGGTCGGCGTGCCCAGCCGGCTGGGCACGCGGGTCCCCGCCGACGACTTCGCCGACCACGTCTTCGGCGTGGTGCTGGTCAACGACTGGTCGGCCCGGGACATCCAGGCCTGGGAGTACCAGCCGCTCGGCCCGTTCCTGGGCAAGTCCTTCGCCACCTCGGTGTCCGCCTGGGTGACCCCGCTGGACGCGCTCGGCGACGCCTTCGTCCCCGCGCCCGACCAGGACCCGCCGGTCGCCGACTACCTGCGCGACGTGCCGCACCTCGGGCTGGACCTGCGCCTCGCGGTGGAGTGGAACGGCGAGCGTGTCAGCGAGCCGCCGTTCGCCACCATGTACTGGACGCCGGCGCAGCAGTTGGCCCACCTGACCGTCAACGGCGCCTCGCTGCGCACCGGCGACCTCTACGCCTCGGGCACCGTCTCCGGGCCGGAGCGGGGGCAGGTCGGCTCGTTCCTGGAGCTGACGTGGGGTGGGGCCGAGCCGGTGAAGTTCGCCGGGGGCGAGACCCGCACGTTCCTGGAGGACGGCGACACGGTGAGCATCACGGCCACCGCGCCCGGCCCGGACGGCACCACCATCGCCCTGGGCGAGGTGACCGGGACGGTCACCGCCGCGCGCTGACCTGCCCGCCGACGGGCGCGCGAACGGCCGGCGGCACCTGCGCCAACCCGTCCCCGCCCACCTCCGCGCACGACGGACCCCGGTCGCACAGATGGTGCGACCGGGGTCCGTCGTTTCCCCGTTGATCGTCGCGGATTCCGTCGCCATGCCGCGCCGGGCCGAGCCGGACGCCTCCTTTTCCGGTCCCGGTCCCGGCCGCCGGCGGGCGTCCCGACGACAGGAAAGGTGACGACGATGAACGATCTTCCGGGCGCGGTCTGGCGTACCAGCAGCCGCTCGAACGACCAGGGCCTCTGCGTGGAGGTGGCGGACAACCTGGTCGACGTCCTCGGTGTGGTGGGCGTACGCGACTCCAAGGACCAGGCCGGCCCCACGCTGGCGGTCAGCCCGCCGGGGTGGGCGGCCTTCGTGGGCGCGATCCGGGCCGGTCAGTTCGGCCGCTGACCGGGCCCCGGCCCGGTTTCGGGGCCTCCGGCGGCGGAATTCCGCTCCCGGGGGCCCCGTTCCGTGCTCACCCGGCGTACCGTCGACGCCACGGGAGGTGGCATGTCGACGGTGGCGGTCACGGAGTTCGTGGAGGCGCACGACGCCGACCTCTGGCGACTGCTGACCGACCTGACCACCCGCACCCGGCGCTTCACCGGCCCGGTGGAGGTGCTCACCCCCGGCGCGTTCGGCCCGGGCACCGCCTGGCGGGAGACCCGTTCCCAGCCTGACGGCACGGCGCTGGTCGAGGAGTTCGTCGTCATCGAGGCCGAGCCGCCCCGGCGGTTGGTGCTCGGTTCGCGGGGCGCCGGGGTGGACTACCGGATCACCTGGACGCTGCGCCCGGTCGAGCGGCGTCGCCGCGGCTGCACCGCCGTCACCGTCGAGCAGGAGGCGGTGCCGACCGCCCCGTACGGTCGGGTGGTCGCGCTGCTGCTCGGCGGGCTGGCCGCCCGGGCGGTCGAGCGCGCCCTGCGGCAGGACCTCGCCGACCTGGCCGCGGCGGCGGCCACCGGCACCGCCGAGGCGGCCTGAGGGCGCGCGGCGACCTGACAGGGCCCTGACCGGCCCCGCTGGGTAGGGTGCCGGGCGGAGGTGCGCATGGGGTTCCCGAAGGGCCGGCGACGGATCGTGGTGGCGGTCGCGGCGCTGCTCGCCACCGCCGCCGTCGCGGCGACGGTCCACCGGGTGCTCGCCCCCGCCGAGGTCAGCACGCCCGCCCGGGGCGCGTACCCGCCGGCCGCCGCCGCGGCCGTCGGCGTGGTCGGCCGGCTCCCGGTCGCCCCGCTGATCGTGGACGGCCGGCTGCGGGTCTACGCCGCCCACCGCCAGATCTACGCCGACCGGCCGGTCGGCGGCCGGCACCGGACCACCCCGTACTGGTCATACCGGCGGTGGCCGGCGGAGCTGGACGGGGTGGTCGCGAGCGGGACGACGGTGGTCAGCCGTTGGTCGGACGGGCGGCTCGTGGCGTTGGACGCGCGTACCGGCCGGGTGGCCTGGGAGGCGGCGGGGCCGGCGCCGGTCGGGGAGCGGACGGTTCGGCGCACCGGCGCGGCCACGGTCTGGGATCCCCGAGGTGTCTTCGTCGCCCGGGCCGCCGACGGTCGGCAGGTGGTGGTGGCGACGGGCGTGGGTGCCCGCGGCATCGACCTGGCCGACGGCCGTGAGCTCTGGCGGGCCGACGCGGACCCCGGCTGCCGGGAGGCGGTCGGCACGACGGCGTCGGGGCAGCTGATCACCGTGGACGCGTGCGCGGGTCCGGCCGTGGTGGAGTTCCGCGACGTCGCGACCGGCGTGGTCGGCGTCCGTTGGCGGCCGCCCGGGGCCGGCGACGAGCTGGTGGCGACGCCGGTGGGCTGCGGGACCGGCCGGGTCGGGTGCACCGCCCTGCGGACCGCCGCGCCGGGGGAGGACGCGGGCCGGGGGTGGCTGGTCGGCGACGGGGAGCCGGTCCCCGTCCCCGCCCTGGACCGGCCGGACGCCGAACTCGTCGACGGGACGGCGGTGGCGGTGGTCGACGGGGTGCCGGTCGCCCGTTCGGCCCGTACCGGCGCGGAGCTGTGGCGCCGTCCCGACCTGCCGGCGGCGCGGCTGATCGCCGTCCAGCCCGGCCGGGTGCACCTGCTGACCGAGACGAACGACCTGGTGACGCTGGACCCGGTGACGGGGGCGCAGCGGTCCTGGTTCGCGTTGAACGCGGGCTCGGACGGGATCGGCTGGGTGCCCGGCGCGGCGTACGCGGCGGACGGCTTCGTGGCCGTGGAGCGGCTCCGCGAGCCGGTCGACCCGACGGGGGACGATCAGCGCTACTACCTCACCTCGGAACCGGTGATCCTCGCCGCGACGTGAGGACGCCGCCCGCCCGGCTACTCGACAAAACGGACATAAGTTACCTATAGTCCCACTTGTGCGTCTCCTGGCTGCCCTGTTGGGCGCGATCCTGATCCTGGTCACCGCCTCGCCCGCCGACGCCGCGCCGTCCGGCCGGACGGCCACCGTCCGGGTCGTCCTGGACCGCCGCCTGCCCGACGGTCCCTGGTCTCCGGCCGCCAGTGCCCGGCCGCCTGAGACGTCCGGGCCGGTCCGCGGGGGGATGGCGGACCGGCCCGGTCACCGCCGGGCGCCCGACCCGGCCGGCCGACGGGCGTCCCGCAGCCGGCCGGATCGGGGCGACCCGGCTCAGGCCAGCGCCGCCTCGGCGGCGGCGAGGAAGGCGTCGTTCTCGGCCGGGGTGCCGATGGTGACCCGGACCCCGTCGCCGGGGAACGGCCGGACGATCACGCCCCGGGCCTCGCACGCCTTGCCGAAGTCCACCGCCCGGTCGCCCAGCGGCAGCCAGACGAAGTTCGCCTGGCTGTCCGGCACGTCCGAGACGAGCTTGCGCAGCGCCTCGGTCACCCGGTCGCGCTCCGCCACGACGAGGCCGCACCGCCGCTGAACCTCGTCGGCCTGGCCGAGCGCGGCGAGCGCGCCCGCCTGCGCGGCCATGCTGGTGGAGAACGGCGTGACGACCTTGCGCACGGCCGCCGCCACCGCCGGCTGGGCGACCAGGAAGCCGATCCGCAGGCCGGCCAGGCCCCAGGCCTTGGAGAGCGTCCGCAGCACGACCACGTTCGGCCGGTCGAGGTAGGTGAGCCCGTCCGGCACATCGGGGTCGGTGACGAACTCCCGGTACGCCTCGTCGATGACCACGAGCACGTCCTCGCCGACCGCGTCGAGGAACCGGTCCAGCTCGGCCCGGCGTACCGAGGTGCCGGTGGGGTTGTTCGGGTTGCAGACCAGGATCATCCGGGTCCGGTCGGTCACCGCCGCCGCCATCGCGGCCAGGTCGTGCCCGTGCCCGGCGTCGTTGGGCACCCGCACGCTGGTCGCGCCGCTGGTCGCCGCGATGATCGGGTACGCCTCGAAGGAGCGCCACGAGTAGAGCAACTCGTCCCCGGGCAGGCAGGTGGCCCGGACGAGGTGCTCGGCCAGCGCCACCGAGCCGCAGCCGGTGGCGATCCGGTCGGGGTCCACGCCGTACCGCTCGGCCAGCGCCTCGCGCAGCGCGACCACGCCCATGTCCGGGTAGCGGTGCACCCCGGCGACGGCTTCGGCGACGGCCTCCACCACGCCGGGCAGCGGCCCGTACGGGACCTCGTTGCTGGCCAGCTTGATCGCCTCGGGGAGCCCGAGCTCGCGGGCCAGGTCGGCCGGGCTGCGGCCGGGCACGTAGTTGGGCAGCGCGTCCAGGTCGGCGCGGGTCAGCCGCAGCGCCGGCTGGCGTCCGGTGTCGGTCATGGGGTGTCTCCCGAGGGGTCGGTGCGGTCCGGGGTGGTCCGGCGGGTGCGGGGCAGTTGGACCACCACGGTCTGCGCCCGCTTGTCGTGCAGGGCCTGGCGCAGCGGGTGGTCGAAGAGCGGGGAGAGCGCGTCGACGAGCTGGAGCAGCAGGCCGAGGCCGCAGCAGTACCACAGCAGGGTGGGCAGGCCGAGGGTGTTCCACCGGCGCAGCGCCCGACCGAAGCCGAGCGGCTCGTCGGCGGCCACCGGGAGCACCTTGATGCCCACCACCCGCTTGCCGAAGGTCTGCCCGCCGGCGGCCGTCGTCGGCACCTCGTACGCGAGCCAGAGCGCGGTGGCGATCAGCAGGATGACGACCTGGAGGCCGCCGGCCTGTTCGCTGGGCTGCGGCAGCCCCTCGGTGGAGGTGTCGCCGGCCAGCGCCCGTCGGAACACCTCCCGCCAGTACGGGGTGACCTCCTCGACCAGCCGCCACACGAACCAGCCGTTCACCACGGCGTTCAGGGCGAACACGATGGCGAAGTCGATCAGCCGGGCGACCAGCCGGGCGCCGAACCCGGCCAGCGGGAGCCCGTGCGGGCGGGGCTCCGGCGGCCGTCCCGGCCAGTTCCCCGGCGCCCAGCCGGGCGGCGGCCCCTGCGGATGACCGTGGCCCCCCGGCGGCTGCCACGGGTACGGCTGCCCGGGGTACGGCTGCCCGGGGTGGGGTTGCCGGCCCGCGGGCGCGCCCGGCGCGGAGACCGGTGCCGCGGGCGGAGTCGGGGCGGGCGCGGGCGGCGGCTCGGGCGGCGGTGGTCCCTCGGGCGGGGTGACGTCGACGGGGATCGGCGCGCCGATCCAGCCCTCGCCGTCCCACCAGCGTCGGGTGTCCGGATCGGCCGGGTCGACGTACCAGCCCGGTTCGACGCTCACGGCCTGGCCTCGCTGCGCTCGCTCACGCAGACACCTTAACGACGACGGTGCCGGCGAACTTGTCGTGGAGGCACTGCTGCCAGGGCTTGTCCCACAGTTGCCAGAGCCCGTCGAGGTAGCTGAGGCCGGGGAGGAACATCGCGGCGACGTGCTGCACGGCGTACCGCTTGCCGGCCATCCGCCGGTCCAGCGTGGCGGCCGGGTCGAGCGGCACCACCCGCAGCTTCATCACCTTCTTGCCGAAGGTCTGGCCGGTGCGCTTCATGTACTCCACGTGGTAGAGCCAGTAGAGCCCGAGCATCAGCACGAACAGGCCCAGTTCGAGCAGGAGTATCGGCAGCATGAAGTCGGTCATGAAGGACCCGGGGTCCGGCTCGACGAGGGTGCCGTCCGGGTTGGTCCGGGTCAGCTCGGTCATCATGTTCCACCAGAGCAGCAGGAACGCCGGCAGGAAGAGGACCATCGCCACCAGCGTGCTCAGTCCGACGTCGATCAGCGCGGCGAGCAGCCGGTCGGCGAAGCTGGCGAGCGGCTGACCGCCGGGCGCGAGCGTCGGGGTCGGGCGGGGCGGCCCGCCCCAGCCCGGGGGCGGCGGAACCCAGCCCGGCGGCGGGACGTGTCCGGGTGGGGCGTACTGCGGCGGCACCGCGTACCCCTGGCTGGTCGGGCCGGAGGGCGGCGCGAAGCCGCTGGCGGCGGGCGTGGGCCCACCGGCCGGCGGCGTCGGGTACGACGGAGGCTGCGTCACGCTCGACAGTGTTACAGGTTGCCGCGCTTCTCCTGCTCGCGCTCGATGGCCTCGAAGAGCGCCTTGAAGTTGCCCTTGCCGAAGCCGAGCGAGCCGTGCCGCTCGATCAGCTCGAAGAAGACGGTCGGGCGGTCCTGCACCGGCTTGGTGAAGATCTGCAACAGGTAGCCGTCCTCGTCCCGGTCCACCAGGATCTTGCGGGCCTTCAGCTCCTCGATCGGCACCCGCACCTGGCCGATCCGGGCGCGCAGCTCCGGGTCGTCGTAGTACGAGTCCGGGGTGTCCAGGAACTCGACGCCGGCGGCGCGCATCGCGTCGACGCTGGCCAGGATGTCGTTGGTGGCCACGGCGATGTGCTGGGCGCCCGGGCCCTGGTAGAACTCCAGGTACTCGTCGATCTGCGACTTCTTGCGGGCGATCGCCGGCTCGTTGAGCGGGAACTTCACCTTGCGGGTGCCGCTGGCGACGACCTTGCTCATCAGCGCCGAGTAGTCGGTGGCGATGTCGTCGCCGACGAACTCGGCCATGTTCGAGAAGCCCATGACGCGCTTGTAGAACTCGACCCACTCGTCCATCCGGCCGAGCTCGACGTTGCCGACCACGTGGTCGACGGCCTGGAAGAAGCGCTTCGGCTGGACGCCGGCGTCGATCATCGGCTGCCGGTCCACGATCGGCTTGCGGGCCACGAAGCCGGGCAGGAACGGGCCGGTGTAGCGGGACCGGTCGACCAGCGTGTGCCGGGTGTCGCCGTACGCGGCGATGGCGGCCAGCCGGACGGTGCCGTGCTCGTCGCTGACGTCGTGCGGCTCGACGAGGCCGGTCGCGCCCTGCGCGGTGGCGTGCGCGTACGCGGCGTCGACGTCCGGGACCTCCAGCGCGATGTCGGAGACGCCGTCGCTGTGCTTGGTCACGTGCTCGGCGCCGGGCGCGTCCGGGCGGACCGCGCCGGTCAGCACGAACCGGGCCGAGCCGCTGGTCAGCACGTACTGGGCATGGTCACGGTAGCCCTGCTCCGGCCCCCGGTACGCCACGCAGGTCATCCCGAACGCGGTGGAGTAGTAGTGCGCCGCCTGCTTGGCGTTGCCGACCAGGAAGTGCACGTGGTCGAGGCCCTTGACGGGGAACGGGTCGCGGCTGATGTCGTGGTCGACGGCGCCGACGAGCACGTCGATGTCGACGTCGTCGGTCCCGTGGGGTCGGTCGATCGCCTGGGTCATCGCGGTCTCCCTCAAGTACCGGTCGGCCTCGTGGCCGCCGCCGTGGTCGGTGCGGGTGGTTCTGCTGCTTCTGTGGCGAGGATCGCGGTGACCCGGCGCACTGGGCAACTGTCGGCGTGGGAGCTGGTCAGGTTGCGCATTAAGTAAGGTGTCCAGCCATGAACGCTGGTCAGGCTGTACAGCTCGACGCCCTCGACGCGCGGTTGATCGAACTGCTCGCCGAGGAGCCGCGGATCGGGGTCCTGGAGTGCTCCCGGCGCCTCGGGGTCGCCCGGGGCACCGTGCAGGCCCGGCTCGACAAGCTGGTCGAGCGGGGGGTCGTCGGCGGGTTCGGTCCGGAGATCTCCCCGGCGGCGATCGGGTTCGGGGTGACCAGCTTCGTCACGCTGGAGATCAGCCAGCGGCACGGGCACGACCGGGTGGCCGCGCACCTGGCCGCGATCCCGGAGGTGCTGGAGGCGCACACCATCACCGGCTCCAGCGACCTGCTCTGCCGGATCGTGGCCCGCTCGAACACCGACCTCCAGCGGGTGATCGACCAGATCGTCTCGTACGAGGGCATCCGCCGCGCCTCGACGATCATCGCGCTGGCCGAGCAGATCCCGTACCGCACCCTCCCCCTGGTCCGCTCCGCCGCCGCCGGGGGGTAAGGAAGGGGCCCTTCCTATACAGAAAGCGATAACAGGGGGCCCTTCCTTACCGCACCCGCGCGGAGAAAGGGCGGCGACACGGCGGCGCGGGACGGCGGGAGCGCGGCGGTCGTCGCTACGGTGTGCGTGTGGCGAAGGCGGGCGGCCTCGGATGGCGTGGCGGGCTGCTGCTCGCGCTGATCGTGGTCGTCGCGCTCGCCGCGACCGGGGTGTGGAACCCGTTCCCCGGCGTGTGGGACTGGGTCGACCGCAGCGAGCCGATCTCCGAGCCGGACGTGGTCTGGCAGCAGCGGGTCGGCGGCACCCCGCGCAGCGTGACCATCGCGGGAAACACCGTGGTGGTCGAGCAGCGCACCCGGGTGGAGGCGCGCAGCCTCGCCACCGGCGACCAGCTGTGGGAGCGCAAGGCCGACTGGTCCGCGGTCGCCGGCGGCGACCGGGACGCGGTCGTCGTCGTGGGCAAGCTCCTGGTCAAGGGGTACGAGGTGCTCGACCCGACCACCGGCGCCACGCGGCGGCGCGACGGCGACGCGGTGGCCGTCTGGACGTACCGCAACCTGCTGCTCGACGCCCGCTGCGTCGACGCCACCGACTGCACGATCAGCGCCTGGGAGCCGCGCGGCACCGCCCCGGTGTGGACGGCCTTCGTGCCCGGGGTGCGCAGCGGGCTGCTCGGCGACAACCCGGGGCTGCTCGGCACCCGCCGGCTCGACGCCGTCCGGATCGACGAGGAGGTGGCGGGGCCGGAGGCGGTGCCGCCGCTGCTCGGTTTCCCCATCGACGGCCGGGTGCACGTGCTCGACACCGCCACCGGGCGGGTGCTCCAGAACGTCGAGCCCGGCCGGGACGAGCGGCTGTCGGTGGTCGGCGGCCGGCTCCTGCGGATCACCGCCCGATCCCAGGACGGCACCTGCTACTTCGCCATCTCCGGCCGCGACCCGGCGACGGGTCGGGAGACCTGGCAGCGGGCCGGGGTCAACCTGCGCACCGCCGACAACGCCGGCTGCGTGCAGCGGGAGGACCCGCAGGGGGCGCGGAACGTGCTGATCGGCGTCGCCCCGGACGCCCGCGAGGCGGTCCTCGACGGGTACGACGGGCGGCTGCTGCTGGTGGCCGCCGCCGGGGAGCGGCTGCTCGCCGTCGACGACCGCCACGCCCTGGTCCGCCCGGCCGACAAGCGGGCGGTGGTCAGCCACGAGCTGGGCACCGGACGCGTCCGGTGGACCCGTCCCGCCGGTGCGAAGGCGGGCGCCGCGCTCACTCCGTACGCGGCCGTGCTCGCCGACGAGAAGCCGTCCCGGCTGGTGGCGCTCGACCCGCGTACCGGGCGGGAGTTGGCGAGCCTGCGGACCGCGGCGAACGCCCTCGCGGTCGGCCCGAACGGCATGGTCATCGGCGAGGGACGGGAGATCGGGTACGTCCGCTTCGGCGGCGCGGCCGGCGCCCCGGCGGGGCCCGGCGACGGCGGCGTACCCGGTCCCGGCGGCGTCCCGGGCGGCACGGCGGGGGTTCCCGGGCCGGCGGACAGCTGCGGCCCGAAGCGGGAACTCTGCCCCGGGTGAGAGCGGCGTCCCAGGACCGACCCGGCGGGTGCAACTGATCGACCCTTCTGCCCTAGGCTTTCCGCTCATGAGCAGTGCCGCCGCGTTCTCGTACGCTCCCTTGCTGCCGACCGGTCCGGACCAGACGGAATACCGCCTGGTCACCGACGAGGGCGTCGACGTCGTCAACGGCCCGGGAGGCCGCCGGTTCCTCACCGTGGAGCCGACGGCGCTCACCGCCCTCACCGCGGAGGCGATGCACGACATCGCGCACTTCCTGCGCCCCGCGCACCTGGCCCAGCTGCGGTCGATCATCGACGACCCGGCGGCCTCGCCGAACGACCGGTTCGTCGCGCTCGACCTGCTGCGCAACGCCAACATCGCGGCCGGCGGCGTCCTGCCCATGTGCCAGGACACCGGCACCGCGATCGTGATGGGCAAGCGCGGCCGGCACGTCCTCACCGACGGCAGCGACGCCGAGGCCGTCTCGCGCGGCGTCTACCAGGCGTACACCCGGCTCAACCTGCGCTACTCGCAGCTCGCCCCGCTCACCATGTGGGAGGAGCGCAACACCGGCAGCAACCTGCCGGCGCAGGTGGAGATCTACGCCGAGGACCCGGACGGCCACCCCGACGCGTACAAGTTCCTCTTCATGGCCAAGGGCGGCGGCTCGGCCAACAAGTCGTACCTCTACCAGGAGACCAAGGCGCTGCTGAACCCGACGCGGATGATGCAGTTCCTGGAGGAGAAGCTGCGGCTGATCGGCACCTCGGCCTGCCCGCCCTACCACCTGGCCATCGTCATCGGCGGCACCTCCGCCGAGTACGCGCTGAAGACCGCCAAGTACGCCAGCGCCAAGTACCTCGACGCGCTGCCCACCTCCGGCTCGATGACCGCGCACGGCTTCCGCGACCTGGAGCTGGAGGCCGAGGTGCTGGAGCTGACCCGCAACTTCGGCATCGGGGCGCAGTTCGGCGGGCGCTACTTCTGCCACGACGTGCGGGTGGTCCGGCTGCCCCGGCACGGCGCCTCCTGCCCGGTGGCGATCGCCGTCTCCTGCTCCGCGGACCGGCAGGCGGTCGCCAAGATCACCCCGTCGGGCGTGTGGCTGGAGCGCCTCGAAACCGACCCGGCGCGGTACCTGCCCGACGTCACCGACGCGCAGCTCGACGCCGCCGAGGTGGTCCGGGTCGACCTGAACCGGCCGATGGACGAGATCCGCGCCGAGCTGTCGAAGTACCCGGTGAAGACCCGGCTGTCGTTGACCGGCCCGCTCGTGGTGGCCCGCGACATCGCGCACGCCAAGATCGCCGAGCGGCTGGACGCCGGCGAGCCCATGCCGCAGTACCTGCGCGACCACGCGGTCTACTACGCCGGCCCGGCCAAGACCCCGGAGGGCTACGCGTCCGGCTCGTTCGGCCCGACCACGGCCGGCCGGATGGACGCGTACGTGGAGAAGTTCCAGGCCGCCGGCGGCTCGCAGGTGATGCTCGCCAAGGGCAACCGGTCCGCCCAGGTCACCCGCTCCTGCCAGCAGCACGGCGGCTTCTACCTCGGCTCGATCGGCGGACCCGCCGCCCGGCTCGCCCAGGACTGCATCAAGCACGTCGAGGTCCTGGAATACCCGGAGCTGGGCATGGAGGCGGTCTGGAAGATCGAGGTGGAGGACTTCCCGGCCTTCATCGTGGTCGACGACAAGGGCAACGACTTCTTCGCCGAGGTCACCAAGCCGGTGCTCACCGTCGGCCGCCGCTGACCCCAGTGGACGACGAAAGGGGCGCCGGGCGGCCAGCCCGGCGCCCCTTCGTCGTCATGCCGCTTCCGGCACCCAGAAGGCCGTCCAGGCCTCGCCCGAGGGAAGCCCGTCCGCGGTCCTGCTGCGGACGTACAGGAAGTACACGTCGGAGACCCCCGGCGTGATGGTGACCTGCGCGGTGCCGTCGGCATCGGCACGGACCGTGGTCTCCTCGCCCTCGTTGAGCCGGTACGTGTACTCGACCACGTTTTCCATGTTCGGAGCGAAGGTGAACCGACGCGGCGTACCAGCCGGCGCCTCCGGGTCCTCGTCGGTGATCGTCGGCGCGGTGGTACGGACCACGAACTCGTAGATGGTGCTCTCGGAGAAGTTCCCGGCCCGGTCGACGCTCTGCACGACGAGTCTGGTCGGTCCGTCCCTTTCAGGCGCGTAGCTCGCCGTCGCCGACTGGCCCGATGCGTCCACCGGGACGAAGTGCGCGGCCGCGAATTCGCCGTAAACGAAGCCCTTGAGGTCGTCTGCGTCGGCGGTGAAGGTGAAGCTGCCAGGGATGCCGGGGCCACCGGTGCCTGGCCCGCCGCTGTGCTCCGGGTAGTCGGTGGAGGAGACGGTCGGGGCGGCCGGCGCCACCGTGTCGACGGTGAACCGGCACTCCGGCGACCAGTCCGAGCTGTCGTGCCGGTCGGACGCCCGCACCGAGAAGGCGTAGGTGTTCCCGTGGGTGAGCTGGCCCCGCGGGAGTTGGTATACGTACTGGTGCGGGGCGACCACACCGTCGAGGGTCGCCTCCGTCCGCTCCGCCGGCCGGTCGACCGGCCACCAGGCGAAGGTCGCGGCCACCTGGTCGTGGCCCCCGGTCTCGTTGACGTCGGGGTCGGAGACGCGCGCCCGGAGCGCCGGCCCGGTGTTGCGGATCGTCAGCGGGTTGTCGCACGCCGTGCCGTCGACGGTGAGCTGGTCGGGAACGTTCGGCGGTGTGTTGTGGTCCAGGGAGATGCCGACACTCCTGATCCGGCGGCCGTAGTGCTTGTTCCCCTCGTGGTCGCCGGCGATCCGGGCCATCAGCGTGAGCTGGTCCTGCCCGTCCGCCACCGCCTTGCGCACCGCCTCCGTGATCATCACCCCGATGAAGCTGCTCCCGCAGGGCAGGTTGGGATAGGTGATGTCCGCCACCTTCTCCCGTACCGCTGGGGCGGTGTTCCAGGTCGGGGCGCTGGCGGGCGGGTCGGTCCGCCACAGCTCGATCTCGCGCGGCTTGTCGCAGTCGTTGACGCTCGTCTCACCGGTGATCGCGCGGGCCGAGATGACCCGCTGCCCCTGGTAGGGCGTCAGGTCGAAGGTGAAGTACGCCCGGGCGGTGTGCATCTCCCCGTCGGCCACCCAACTGCCCACGGGCACCGTGTCGTCCGAAGGGGAGAAGGACCCGGCCGGCTGCTGGGCGTCGGTCCACGTGACGCTGGTTGGGGTGACGTAGTCGATCACGGCCGCCGCTGGCTGCCCGGTTACGGCCACCAGTCCGCCCGTGGCCAGTAGGAGAGCAGCCGCCGTCGTTGCCGCCCGGCGCGCCGAGCCCCCGTGTCGAATCGACATGAAACCTCCGAGTGAGGTGCGGAAAGTTGTTATGACCTTAGATTCGTCGGGCAAGGACGGCATCGAGATTTCGGGTCGTACGAGGAGGATCGAGTTGCGTCGCCGCGGCGTCGGGCTGCCGGCCCGCACAGCGCCGGGCAGCTTTCCCTGCGGCCCGACGACCAGCGCGGCAGGATGGTACGCGTGACGACTCCAGAGGCGACGGGCTACCGGATCGAACGCGACTCGATGGGCGAGGTGGAGGTGCCCGCCGAGGCGCTGTGGCGGGCGCAGACGCAGCGCGCGGTGCAGAACTTCCCGATCTCGGGCCGGGGCATCGAGCCGGCCCAGATCCGGGCGCTGGCCCAGATCAAGGGGGCGGCGGCCCAGGTCAACGGCGAGCTGGGCGTGATCGACGCGGACGTGGCCGCGGCGATCGCCGCCGCGGCGGCCCACGTGGCCGACGGCGGCTACGACGACCAGTTCCCGATCGACGTGTTCCAGACCGGCTCCGGCACGTCGTCGAACATGAACACCAACGAGGTCATCGCCACCCTGGCCAGCCGGGAACTGGGCCGGGACGTGCACCCGAACGACGACGTGAACGCCTCGCAGTCCAGCAACGACGTCTTCCCGTCGTCGATCCACCTGGCCGCCACCGAGGCCGTCGCGCGGGACCTGCTGCCCGCGCTGGCCCACCTCGCGGAGGCGCTGGAGGGCAAGGCGGCGGAGTTCGAGACCGTCGTCAAGGCCGGGCGTACCCACCTGATGGACGCCACCCCGGTGACCCTGGGGCAGGAGTTCGGCGGGTACGCCGCCCAGGTGCGCTACGGCATCGAGCGGCTGGAGGGGGCGCTGCCCCGGCTGGCCGAGCTGCCGCTCGGCGGGACGGCGGTGGGCACCGGCATCAACACTCCGCTCGGCTTCGCCGCGAAGGTCATCGAGCGGCTGCGCGGCGCGACCGGGCTGCCGCTGACCGAGGCGCGTAACCACTTCGAGGCGCAGGGCGCCCGGGACGCCCTGGTGGAGACCTCGGGGCAGTTGCGCACGCTTGCCGTCGGCCTCTACAAGATCGCCAACGACATCCGCTGGATGGGCTCGGGTCCTCGAGCCGGCCTCCGCGAGCTGCGCATCCCCGACCTCCAACCCGGCTCGTCGATCATGCCGGGCAAGGTCAACCCGGTGGTCGCCGAGGCGATGCGGCAGGTCTGCGCCCAGGTGATCGGCAACGACGCCGCCGTCGGCTTCGCCGGTTCGCAGGGCGACTTCGAGCTGAACGTCATGCTCCCGGTGATGGGTCGCAACCTGCTGGAGTCGGTCCGGCTGCTCGCCGCGTCGAGCCGCCTCTTCGCCGACCGCCTGGTGGTCGGCCTGGTCGCGGACGCCGAGGTCTGTCTGGCGTACGCGGCGGGCTCGCCCTCGATCGTCACCCCGCTCAACCGCCACCTCGGGTACGACGAGGCCGCCTCGATCGCCAAGGAGGCGCTGGCCAAGCAGGTCTCGATCCGGGAGGTGGTCATCTCCCGGGGGCACGTCGACTCGGGCAAGCTGAGCGAGACCCAGCTCGACGAGGCGCTCGACCTGCTCCGGATGACCCACCCCTGAGCCCCGCCGTCGCCGGTCGGTTCAGCCCCGGTCGGTCGCGGGGGCCGCGTCGGTAGGCCGGGCGCTGTCGAGCTGCCCCGTCCACAGGACCGGGGTTCCGTCCCGCCCGCGGTCGCCCAGACGGGGCAGCTCGACAGCGTGCGCCGAGGCGCGCCGGGTGTCGCGTCGCCGGCGAACCCCCGACCCTCGACCCTCGACCGCTGCACGGGCCGGCTCAGGGCCGCTTCAGGGCCGCTTCAGGGCCGCTCGGGGCCGCTCGGGGCCGCGTCAGGGCCGCTCGGGGCCGCGTCAGGGCGGGGGCGGCCCTTGCGGGCCCGGTAGGCCGCGACGGCGGCGCGGTTGCCGCAGCCCGCGTCGCAGAACCGGCGGGAACGGTTCTTCGACAGGTCGACCAGCACGTTCGCGCAGTCGGGGTGGTCGCAGATCCGCAGCCGGCCCAGCTCGCCGTAGCGCACCAGGTCGGCCATCGCCATCGCCGCCTCCACGGCGATCCGGGTCGCCAGCGGCGCGTCGCGCGGCACGGCGTGGAAGTGGTACGGCTCGTCGTCGTGCGTGATGAGCTGCGGCAACGCGCGGTTCTCGCGGAGCAGCCCGTTGAGGATGGCGACCACCTCGTCGGTGCCGGCGTACCAGATGCGGCGCAGCCGGGGGCGCAGGTCGCGTACCGACCGCAGTTCGGCCTCGGTGTGCTCGTGTCGCCCGGTGTAGCCGTGCGCGACGTAGAAGGCGTCCAGGGCGGCGACGTCGGGCAGCCCCTCGCCGTCGGGGCGGTCGGTGTTGACGAGCGCGGCGGCGGCGGTCAGGGAGCAGTCCGTGTCATGGGCGAATGGCAACTTGACTCCTGTCGGGGTGCCGGCCTAGCGTCATGAGCATAGCGACAGTTGACTCATGACAGCTAGGAGCGGACCGATGCGCCAACCACCCGCCGCCGGGCTCGGTCTCGGCCTCGCCCTGCTCTCCGCCGTCACGTTCGCCACGTCGGGCACGTTTGCCCGCTCCCTGATCGACGCGGGGTGGTCCGCCGAGGCCGCCGTGGCGGCCCGGGTCGGCATCGCCGCGCTGGTGGTGGCGATCCCCGCGGCGCTGTCCCTGCGCGGAAAATGGGACGTGTTGCGGCGCAACCTCGCCGCGATCGGCGTGTTCGGGCTGCTCGGGGTCGCCACCGCGCAGGTCTGCTTCTTCAACGCGGTCCGTTACCTGCCGGTCGGCGTCGCGCTGCTGCTGGAGTACCTCGGCATCATCCTGGTCGTGGGCTGGATGTGGCTGGTCCACGGGCACCGCCCCCGCCGGCTGACCGTGGCCGGCTCGGTGGCGGCGATCGCCGGCCTGTTCTTCGTCCTCGACCTGACCGGCGCCACCGGGCTCGACCCGGTGGGCGTGTTGTGGGGGCTGCTGGCGGCCGTCGGCCTCGCCGGCTACTTCGTGCTCGCGGGCCGGGCCGACGCGGGCCTGCCCTCGGTGGCCATGGCCAGCGGCGGCATGGCTGTCGGCGCGGCCGTCCTGGTGCTGCTCGGGGCGGTCGGGGTGCTGCCGCTGCGGGCCACCTTCGGCGAGGTCACCTTCGCGGGGCAGCGCACCAGCTGGCTGCTCCCGATCGTCGGCCTGTCGCTGGTCGCCGCCGTGGTCGCGTACCTCGCCGGGATCGCCGGGACCCGCATCCTCGGGGCCCGTCTGTCGTCGTTCGTCGGGCTGACCGAGGTGATGTTCGCCGTTCTCATCGCCTGGCTGGTGCTGGGCGAGCTGCCGACCGTCGTGCAGCTCGTCGGCGGCGCCCTGATCGTCGCCGGCGTCGCGCTGGTGCGTGTCGACGAGCTGCGCGCGCCCCGGCCCGAGGAACGCCCGGAGCCGCGCCCCGCCGAGCCCGCCCTTCCGTGAGACCGTCGGGTCGAGCGACTCTGGTCGGCGCCCAGTGGAGCCGTAGCGCCTGCGTAGTCGCCGGATAGCAGGCCGGCCCAGGCTTCGAGCGGATCACGGAGTGCCCGTGACCGTTCGAGGCTTGGACAGGGAGTCCCATGGGCTGGTTCAGGCAGACCCGACGCTGGGGGCGGTGGCCGTCGCCACCGCCAGCGTCGGCACCGCCGCCGTCATCGTCCCCGCCAGTCCGGCGCAGGCCGCCGGGCCGGCCGACCACGTCCTCTACTGGAACCAGGTGCTCGTCGACACGTTCCGGCTGGCGAGCGGCATGACCCCCGGTCCGGCCACCGCCGCGCCGGGCCCGCTCTCCCGCAGCGGCGCGATGGTGCACGGAGCGATCTACGACGCGGCGAACTCGGTGCTCTGCGTGTCGGGGACCCTCCAGTGCCTGGGCACGCCCTACCGGATCCAGGTGCCGCGGACGATCGGCGTCAAGCCCGACCTGGCCACCGCGATCGACTACGCCGCCTACGACGTGCTGCGCACCCTCTACCCGACCCTGAACTTCGACGACGAGCTGGCGACCGCCCAGGAGGGCATCGCGGCGTCGCCGTCCCGTACGGACGGCCAGCGGATGGGTTCCGCCGCCGCCCAGGCGATGATCGACTTCCGGGCTGACGACGGCTCCACGGACACGACCGCCTACACGTACAGCGAGACCGCGGGCGCGTGGCGGCCGACGCAGGGCAAGCCCGCGGTCACCCCGAACTGGGGCCGCGTCAAGCCGTTCGCGCTCACCTCCGGCTCGCAGTTCCGGCCCGGTCCGCCGCTCGGCATCCCGGACATCGGCGCCCTGCTCGCCAGCGAGGGCTACGCCGCCCAGGTCGACGAGGTCCGCCGCCTCGGCCGCCACGACAGCACCGTGGTGCGGCCCGGCCACCCTGCCGGCGCCGGGCACGTGGGTCAGTGCCGCCAGCCGCGGGCCGCCAGGGCGGCGCGGACCTCGACCAGCAACGCCGGGAACTCCTGGTGCAGGCGTCGGCCCGTCGCGTGCAGCACGAGCCAGCCCGCTCCGACGAGCTGGTCGAACCGGTGGCGGTCGAGCTGCGGGTGGTCGGTGCCGGCGTGCCGGCGTCCGGCGTACTCGAGGGCGACCCGGTGCCGAGGCCAGGCCAGCTGGGGGTGCAGGACGACTCCTGAGGCCAGGCGGACGGGGTGCCGGGTGACCGGGCGCGGCAGCCCGGCCAGCACCAGCCGGACCCGCAGCTGCGACTCGGCCGGCGACCCAGCTTCCGGGTCAGCCAGGCCGAACACCCAGCGCGCCCGCCTGCCGCCGGGGCGGTCGGCGTTCCGGTCGGCGGTCTCGGCGAGCGCGTCGCGGCTGGTGAGGCCCTGTCTGAGCAGGGCGTCGACGATGCCGACCGCACGCAGCGGCTCCAACCAGACCGCCGACTCCCACGCCGCCGCGGCCGGTGCCGTCCTCGGCGGTGGCCCGGCGGTCATGGGCAGCGCCGGCGTCGTGCCGTCGGCCGGACCGGCGGACGGCTGGACCTGGTCCGGTGGCCGGCCGGCCGCCGCCGCCGGTGCGGTCGGTGGCGTCGTGGCCGGTCCCACGGAGTGTGCGCGCAGACCACGCTGGGGGCCGACCCGGATCGTCCTCGGCAGGAGGACGTGCACGTCGTCGGTGAAGGTGGCGGCGTGCGCGACGCCGTGCAGGTACGCCGCCGAGGGGCCGGCCACCACCGCCTCGGGCGGCAGCCGCAGGGCGGCTGCCCGACACGCCAGGGCGTGGTCACGGTCGAGCCGGGCGTCGGCGTACACGTCGTGGCGGAGGCGGATCCAGGCGGAACTGCGCAGCTGGTGCTCGGTGACGAGACCTCGCCGGACCGCGTCGGAGCCACGGAAGACCTGCCAGGCCAGGGCGCTGGGCCGGTGCGGTGAGGGTGGCATGTGGACCAGGGTGCCGACCACGCCGCCCGCCCCGGCGTCCCTGTGGACGAGCCGGCCCGCCCGCCCGGGAGCCTCCTGTGGACAACCGACACGACGGCCGGCGGATGTGGTAGTGGCGCTCGGTCGGCGGGTGGTCAGGAGAGGGCGGTGGCGATGGCGGTGGCGGCGGCGAGGACCTGGGCGCCGACCGCCTCGGTGTCCAGCGGCGCCAGCGCCACCACCCCGACGCTCGCCTCCAGCCCCGGCACCCCGAGCACCGGGGCGGCCACCCCGTACGCCCCGGACTGGAGCTCCCCGGCGGTGCTCACCGGGCCGGCGGCGCCCGCCCGGCCGGCGAGGATGGCCCTCCCGGCCGCCCCGCGCTCCAGCGGGTGCCGTGCCCCCGTCCGATACGCGACGTGGAACGCCGTCCAGGTCGGCTCCACCACGGCGAGCGCGACCCCCTCCCCGCCCTCGACCACGGTCAGGTGGGCGGTCGCGCCGGCCTGCTCCGCGAGGCGGCGCAGCGCGGGCAGCGCCCCCTCGGCCAGCAGCGGCTGGGCCCGCCGGGCCAGGTGCAGCACCCCGGCGCCGAGACGCAGCCGGCCCTCGCCGTCGCGGCGCAGCATCCCGTGCGCGGTCAGCGCGCCCACCAGCCGGTAGACCGCCGCCCGGCCGATGCCCAGCCGGTTCGCCGCCTCGGTGACGGTCAGCCCGCCCGGCGCGTCGGCGACCAGGTGCAGCAGCCGCAGCCCCCGGTCCAGCGTCTGCGCCGTCTCCCCGCCCCGCGCCGTCGTGTCCACGCCCAGCAGCGTACGACCCGGCTCCGGACGACCCGGGAAAGCGTGGACGGCTACCCTTGTACGGTGACGCTACGCCTGTATGACACCGCCACCCGATCGGTGCGGGACTTCGTCCCGCGGGAAGCCGGCAAGGTGGGGGTCTACCTGTGTGGTCTCACCCTCCAGGCCCCGCCGCACATCGGCCACCTTCGCTCCGGTGTCAACTACGACGTGCTGCGCCGCTGGCTGCTCGCCGCCGGCTACGAGGTCACCTTCATCCGCAACCTGACCGACATCGACGACAAGATCCTGGTCAAGGCGGTGGAGCGGGGGCGGCCGTTCTGGTCGATCGCGTACGCCAACGAGCTGATCCTCACCGAGTCCTACCGGGCGCTCAACGTGCTGCCCCCGACCTACGAGCCGCGGGCCACCGGGCACATCCCGGAGATGCACGAGCTGATCGCCAAGCTGATCGCCGACGGGCACGCCTACCCGGCCACCGACGGCTCCGGCGACGTCTACTTCGACGTCTGCTCCTGGCCGGCGTACGGGTCGCTGTCCAACCAGTCGCCCGCCGACATGCAGTCGGCAGGGGACGCTCCCGAACGGGGCAAGCGGGACCCGCGCGACTTCGCGCTCTGGAAGGGCGCCAAGCCCGACGAGCCGGCGGACGCCTACTGGCCGTCGCCGTGGGGGCGCGGCCGGCCGGGCTGGCACATCGAGTGCTCGGCGATGTGCTGGCGCTACCTCGGCGCCGAGTTCGACATCCACGGCGGCGGGCTGGACCTCACCTTCCCGCACCACGAGAACGAGATCGCCCAGTCGCAGGCGGCCGGGCTGCCGTTCGCCCGCTACTGGGTGCACCACGGGCTGCTCAGCATCGCCGGCGCCAAGATGGGCAAGTCGCTCGGCAACGCCCTCGACCTGGCGTACGTCGACTCGCTCGGGGTGCGCCCGGTGGAGCTGCGCTACTACTACGCCGCCGCGCACTACCGCTCCCGCATCGACTACTCGGAGGACGCGCTGCGCGAGGCGGCCGTCGCGTACCGCCGGATCGAGGGCTTCGTGCAGCGGGCCGCCGAGCGCGTCGGCGCCGGCCAGCTCGGCGAGCTGCCGGGTGCCTTCGCGGCGGCGATGGACGACGACCTGAACACCTCCGCCGCGCTCGCCGTCCTGCACGAGGTGGTCCGCGACGGCAACACCGCGCTGACCGGCGGCGACGATGTGACCGTCCGCACGGCGCTGGCCGCCGCCCGCGCCATGCTGGATATCCTCGGGGTCGACCCCCTCGACCCGGCGTGGACCGGTGGCGGCCGCGCGGCCGACCTGCGCGGCGTGGTGGACTCCCTGATCGCGCTGGCCCTGGAGCAGCGCGCGCAGGCCCGTGGCCGCAAGGACTGGGCCGCCGCCGACGCGGTACGCGACCAGCTCAAGCAGGCCGGCGTGGTGGTCGAGGATACCCCCCAGGGCCCCCGTTGGACTATTGGAGAGCAGGACTGATGGCCGGCAACTCGCAGCGCCGTGGCCGGCGACTGACGCCGAAGGCGGGAGCCCCGAAGGGCTCCGGCGGCAAGAACAAGGACGCCCTCGCCGGGCGGGGCAGGACCCTGCCCGCCGACGAGCGGCCCTGGCACAAGGCCTACTCGGGCACCGAGAAGCTGCCCCAGCGCACCGCCTGGAAGCAGGACAAGGAGCGCCGGGCGGCGGCCGAGGAGGGGCGCGCCCCCAAGATCGGCCAGCCCGGCACCAAGGACACCACCTGGGGCAAGGGTGGCGGTCGTGGCACGCCGGCCGGCGGCGGGCGCGGCACCGCCGGCCGGGGCGCTCGCCCCGCCGGCCGTGGCGGTCCCCGGGTGGCCCCGGGCCGCAAGTCCAACCCGGCCAAGGACGCCCCGGAGCTGCTGGTCGGGCGGAACCCGGTGCTGGAGTCGCTGCGCGCCCAGGTGCCGGCGACCGCGCTCTACACCGCGCAGGGCATCGACATGGACGACCGGGTCAACGAGATCGTCCGGACGGCCGCCGACCGGGGCATCGCCATCCTGGAGATCAGCCGCGCCGAGCTGGACCGGATGACCGGCGGGGTGCTGCACCAGGGCATCGGGCTCCAGGTGCCGCCGTTCGCGTACGAGCCCTTCGAGGACCTCGTCGCGGCGGCGCTGGAGCAGACCGCCCCGCTGCTGGTGGCGCTGGACGGCGTGACCGACCCGCGCAACCTCGGCGCGGTGATCCGGTCCGCAGCCGCCTTCGGCGCGCAGGGTGTCTTCGTACCGGAGCGGCGGGCGGCCGGGATCACCGCGACCGCCTGGCGGACCAGCGCCGGCGCGGCCGCGCGGGTGCCCGTCGCCCAGGTCACCAACCTGACCCGGTCACTGAAGGCCTGCCAGGACGCCGGCTTCGTGGTGGTCGGCCTGGACGCCGACGGCGAGACCGACCTCTACGACCTGGAGGCCGCGGTCGGCCCACTGGTGGTCGTGGTCGGCTCCGAGGGTCGGGGGCTGTCCCGGCTGGTCGGCGAGACCTGCGACCTCACGGTGAGCATCCCGATGGTGTCCGACGTCGAGTCGCTCAACGCCAGCGTCGCCGCCGCGGTCACCCTCGCCGAGGTGGCCCGCCGCCGGGCCGCCGAGGGCTGAGCCCGCAGACACGGAACGGGCGGCCCGCCGGTGGCGGGCCGCCCGTTCTCGCTTACGTCAGCTCAGCGCCGTACGTCAGATGCGGTTGCCGGTGGCCGCGTTGAACACGTGGCTGCGGCCCTCGCGCGGCTTGACGAACACGGTGTCGCCCATCTTCGGCATGGTGCGCCGGTCGCTACGCACCACGAAGCGCTCGTTGTTGCCCTCCAGCGCGGCGTGGCCGTAGACGTTGGCGTCCGAGCCGAGATCCTCGACCAGCTCGACGACGACCGGCATGCCGCCCTCGGTCGGGCTGACCAGGTCGCAGTCCTCCGGCCGGAAGCCGACGGTCACCTTGCCCTCGCCGCCGTCGACGCGGGCCGCCTCGACCTGCTCACGGGTGAGCGGGATGGTCAGGTCGGCGAACGAGGCACCCCGCTCGCTCAGCGGCACGGTCTTGATGTTCATGGCGGGGGAGCCCATGAAGCCAGCGACGAAGACGTTGGCCGGGGTGTCGTAGAGCGCCCGCGGGGTGTCCACCTGCTGGAGGACGCCGTCGAGCATGACCGCCACCCGGTGGCCCATGGTCATGGCCTCGACCTGGTCGTGGGTGACGTAGACGGTGGTGACACCCAGCTTCGCCACCAGCGACGCGATCTGCGTACGGGTCTGCACACGCAGCTTCGCGTCGAGGTTCGACAGCGGCTCGTCCATGAGGAAGACCTGCGGTTCGCGGACGATCGCCCGGCCCATGGCCACCCGCTGGCGCTGACCGCCGGAGAGGGCCTTCGGCTTGCGGCCCAGGAAATCCTCGAGCTGGAGCAGCCCCGCCGCCTCCTTGACCCGCCGGTCGATCTCGGCCTTGGAGGTCTTGCGCAGCTTCAGCGCGAACGCCATGTTCTCGTACACCGTCATGTGCGGGTAGAGGGCGTAGTTCTGGAAGACCATCGCGATGTCGCGGGCCTTCGGCGGCAGGTGGGTGACGTCCCGGTCGTCGATGTAGATCGAGCCCTGGTCGACGTCCTCCAGGCCGGCGAGCATGCGCAGGCTGGTGGACTTGCCGCAACCGGAGGGGCCGACCAGGACGAGGAACTCGCCGTCGCCGATCTCCAGGTCGAGCTGGTTGACGGCGGGACGCTCGGTGCCCGCGTAGATCCGGGACGCCTTGGCGTAGGTGACCGTAGCCATGGTCAGGTGCTTCCTTTCACCGGCAGGAACGTGCCGGACGATCCGAGTGGAAGGAGCGGCCGGCACGTGTGTGCACCGGCCCACGGGCGACGCGCCGATGATCGAGGTGTCATCCGTGTCACTGCACGGTAAACGGCTTTCCCCGGCATGCCAAGGCGCGGAGCATCGGATGGGACGGATGGCATACACATTCCGGGCACTCGGGCACGGGCGGACATCAATCGCCCCCGCTCTTTCGAGTGTCGGGCCGACGCGTGGACGTTTCCGGTGCTCGCAGGGCCTGCCGAGCGGGAAATCCGGACGTCAGTCGCTATGCTGACGTCGACACCACGCGCCCCTGTAGCTCAGCTGGCCAGAGCACTCGCCTTGTAAGCGAGATGTCGCCGGTTCGATCCCGGCCGGGGGCTCCAATTTCATCAGGCATACCTCGCCGGGCACTGTCGTGAGCCGGCCGGTTGACAGCAACGCTGACAGCAGCCGGGGTCACGACAGCCGCCCGTCGAGCTTCCCGAGCGCCTGACGCATCGCGTCGAGGTTGGCATGGCGTAGACCTTGAGGGTGATCTTCACGTCGGCGTGCCGGGCGATCGCTTGGACGACGTGCGGCGGGACGCCCAGCTCCTCACGTTCTCGCGCCGCAGTCAGTTCACGGTCGGTAGGAGAACATGTGGCCGGGTGCTGCTGGCTTGGGTACCCGCGGGAACAGCCGCCATGAGATCACGTTGGAGATGGCGACTCCGGTGAGTACGGCGGTGGCCGCGACGGCGACCAGGACCGGGGGGAGCAGGAGCGTCACGGGTGCCAGTACGGCAAGCGTTAGCAGTCCGATCGGTCGGGACCAGGAGACGTGGCTGAAGGTCACGTAGTCGAGCAGGGCCCGCCCGAACAGGAACACCGCAGGACCGCCGAGGATAACCAGGACCCAGGGCGGCTCGGTGTGACCGAGCGGGTGCGAGATGATCAGTTCGTCGCCGACGGCGGTGAGGCCGACGCCGGTGATCATGATGAGGTGCGCGTATGACGCGAGTCTGCCGACGTATGCCGGAGACGGTGCCGATGCGATCGCGACGGCCAGCAACTCGCCGGCCCGGTAGAAGTAGATCTGCCACAGCAGAACCGTGGTGGCGAACGACACCAGCAGCGCTACGGCTCGGTCCCGCTCGAGGCCGTACGGGCTTATCTGGATGCCGGAGATCAGAATCGCCTCGCCCAACGCGATGATGAGGAGCTGCCGGTAGCGCTCTGTGAGATGGTCTTCTTGGATCGGATGGGCTCGGAACCCGGCCCGGCCGAGTCGCGGCGTGGGGTAGTCGAGGACGCCCGCGATGTAGTCCAGGGCGACGGCCACGCTCCACCAGGCCAGTCGCGCTCCGCTCTGTGTGAAAACGCCGGCGATCCACGGCACCGCTGAGATGAGGGCCCAGAAGAGGTTCCGGACGCTGACCAGGCGTATCTCTTTGTTCGTGCCGATCAGAATGATCCAGAGCGGACGGATGATCTGGATCGTGACGTAGACCCCCGCGAAGAGGAAACCACTGTCGCCGTAGGCCCCGGGCACTGCGATGGCCATCAGCAGGCTGCCGAGCGTGGTGCCGATGACCAGTATCTGGATTGCTGGCCGGGTCGAGTCGTACCTGTTGGTCGCCCATACCAGCCGGTACCACACCCACCACAGCGCCAGCGTCAGTACGAATGTGGCGTAGCCACTTCGCAAGCTGAGGTCAGAGACCAGTCGGTCGGAGAGTCGGGTGAACGCGAACACGAAAACCACGTCGAACAGCAGCTCCACGAAGCCGGCCCGCTGGGACTGCTTGTACGTCCCCGGCTGCTCACCCGCCCTGCTCTCCATGGCCATGTGGTGACGCTACTTTTGATCGCTTCAGGCAGGTCGCCGAATGCGTTCGCGGCGGCTCGACAGCAACGCCGACAGCAACCGGCCAGGACGGCGACGCGCAGGCAAGCCCAGCGAGAGACGTCAGTTCGAGCATGCGATCGTTCCCGAACGAACGCGGACGTGGTGCACAGGGCTCGTAAGCGAGATGTCGCCGGTTCGATCCCGGCCGGGGGCTCCAATTCCGTCGGCCGTCCCGCGCCCGGCGCGGGCGTGAGCTGTGCCCGCCGGGGAGGGTGCGACTCCGACCGGTCGCCCACCCCGCGTCGCCGGGCGCCCTGCGGCGAGGGTCGTCAGCTCCACCTCAGCCTGGCGAGTTCCCGCTCGAACTGGGCGAGGGTGAAGGAGGCACCCTCGGCGGGGGCCAGCCGCAGGCTGTAGGTCGCGTCCCCGGCCTCCCACCACACCGTCCACGAGCGTTCCGGGGCGCCGGTGACGACACCCCGGTGCGGGCCGACGCGGACGGTCGCCACAGGCGCAGGGCGTGCCACGTCGGCGGTGCGGCGCGCGGTCACGAGCAGCGTCGCACCGCCCGGGCCGTTGTAGCCCTGGCACCAGCCCTCGTCGCATCCGGTCGAGAAGGGGCTCCACCGCTTGTCGGCGGGCAGGTCCGGCACATGGCGCTCGAAGTAGGTCGGCGGCGGCAGCGTGCCGGCCGCGTCGCGGAGCACCCGGTCGCCGAGCGGCTCCGCCAGGGACACGACGAGGGGGACCCGGGCGCCGCTGGTGGTGCAGTCGGCGGCGGGCACGATTCGGGCCTCGACCGCGACGACCACCTGGGCGTCGTCCCGCGCGGTGATCGTCGCCCGCGGCTGCACGAGGTCCCTGCACCGTGCGTCGCCGGGGCCGACGTGGACGGTGACCGTGGTGTCGTCGCGGCCGACCACCGCCGCCGACCACGGCACCCGGGACGACCCGTCGGGCGACGCTGCCGCCTCGGCCGTGGGCCCGGGTGCTGCCTCGTCGGTGGCCCGGTGCCGGAGAAGGAGACCGCCGACGAGCGCCAGTGCGATGACGGCCGTCGCCGCCGCGAGGGTGGTCCGTCGGGTGCGCTCGTCGCGCCCGTCCCTGGTCGTCATGGCCACCCTCGTCGTCCGGTATGGGAGAGCGGATCGTACGCCGACACCGTCGCTCCCGCCGTCCCGTCGTACGGGCGCTCAGGCGGCGGGCTGTCCCCGTACCGTGGTTCCGCCGCGCCGGCGCCCCCCGAATCTGCTCCACGTCCGTCGATGCCGTGCCCGCCGCGGGCGCCGTCCGCCGGGCCGGCAGGGTCGGGTCACCCGGTGACCAGCGCCTATGCTGGGCCGGTGAGCAGGGCGGCGGAGGAGTCGAACCGGGCCATGCTGCGCGCCCGGGACGCCATGGACCGGGCGTACGACCAGCCGCTGGACATTCCGGCGCTGGCCCGCATCGCGTACGTCTCCGAGGCGCACTTCATCCGCACCTTCCGGGCCACCTTCGGCGAGACCCCGCACCGCTACCTACAGCGGCGGCGGGTGGAGCGGGCGATGTACCTGCTCCTGCACTCCGACCGGGACGTCACCGACATCTGCTACGCGGTCGGCTTCTCCAGCCTGGGCACGTTCAGCCGCACGTTCCGCCAGATCGTCGGGGAACCGCCGTCGGAGTACCGCAGGCGCAGGGCCCCGGTCGCCGCGGTCGTGCCGAGCTGCTTCACCAAGGCCTGGACCCGGCCCAGCAGTTTTGGATAAGCAGCAGGTCAGGGTCGCCCCGTAGCGTCTTCGGCATGACGATGAACGCGATTTCCCGCTCCCAGATCTACGTCCTCGACCAGGACGAGGCCCTCGACTTCTACGTCGGCAAGCTCGGCATGGAGGTCAACACCGACCAGGACCTCGGCTTCATGCGCTGGCTGACGGTGAACCTGCCCGGCGACCCGGAGCGCGAGATCCTGCTGGAGAAGCCCGGCCCGCCGGCCCTCGACCCGGCCACCGCCGAGCAGGTCCGCGAGCTGCTCACCAAGGGGGCGCTGGGCGGGTTCCTCTTCATGACCACCGACGACGCCCACAAGACGTACGAGGATCTGGTCGCCAAGGGAGTCGACATCACCGACGAGCCGATGGAACGCCCGTACGGGATCGACTTCGGCATCCGCGACCCGTTCGGCAACAAGATCCGCATCGGCCAGATGTTCCCCCGGGGCTGACTGGCGACGGCCCGGCACGATCGGTGGGCGCGCTGCGGCAGCACGCCTACCGATCGCACGTGCGGAGACGACGTGGGGACCCGCCTGCTCTACTGACCTGCCACCCCGCGCGGATGGTCGCCGGGCTCCCGCCGTTATGGTCGCCGCACCGGGGCCGCCGACCAGGGCGGCCGGCGTCGCGGCGAGCCGGCGGCACAGGCGAAGGGGTGGTGACGGTGGCGGACGCGGAACTCCTCGTCGAGGTGACCGGGGCGGTGGCGACGGTGGTGATCCACAACCCGGCGCGGCGCAACGCGATGACGGCCGGGATGTGGCGGCGGCTGCCGGGGCTGCTCGACGAGCTGGAGGCCGACCCGGCCGTCCGGGTCCTGGTGCTCACCGGCGCCGAGGGCACCTTCTGCGCGGGCGCGGACCTGGCCGAACTGGACGACCTGCTCGACGACGGCGACCTCGACACGGTGGTGGCCGCCGAGCAACGGCTGGCCGCCTTCGCCAAGCCGACCGTCGCCGCCGTCCAGGGCGCCTGCGTGGGCGGCGGCTGCCAGCTCGCGGTCGCCTGCGACCTGCGGATCGCCGCCACCGACGCGCGGTTCGGCGTGCCGCCGGCGCGGCTGGGCCTGGTGTATCCGGCGCCAACCACCCGCCGGCTGGCCCGGCTGGTCGGGCCGGCCGCGGCCAAGCACCTGCTCTTCACCGCCGAGCTGATCGACGCCGACCGCGCGCTGCGGATCGGGCTGGTCGACGAGGTGCTGCCGGTCGACCGGCTCGCCGCCCGGGTGGACGAGGTCACCGCCGCCGTGGTCGCCCGGTCGCAGCTCACCGTGGCGGCCGCCAAGGAGATCATCGACGGTCGGGCGGACGAGGACCGGGTCGCCTGGTGGCACGGGCAGGTGCGGGCCAGCGGCGAGGCCCGCGAGGGCGTCGCGGCCGTCCACGAGCGTCGCCCGCCCCGCTTCGGCTGGACACCGCCGGCCCGGCACTGACCGCCGCCGACCGGCCCGACCGGGCCGCGTGCCGGACACGGTCCGCGCATGGGTGGTGCCGGGCGGTGCGGTGGGGCAGGCTGTCCGCTGTGCAGCGTGATCAGTTGCTCGCAGGCCGCTACCGGCTGGGCGGGCGTCTCGGCAGGGGCGGCATGTCCGAGGTCTACCGGGCGCACGACGAGGTGCTGGAGCGCGACGTCGCGGTGAAGGTGCTCGTGGCGGCGGACCCGTCGGCCCGACGGCGGATCCAGGCCGAGGCGAAGGCGGCGGCCAGGCTCTCGCACCCGAACGTCACCGCCGTCCACGACTACGGGGAGTCCCTCCTCTTCGACCGGTACGCGCCCTTCGTGGTCATGGAACTGCTCTCCGGCCGTACGCTCGCGCAGCGGCTCGCCACCGGGCCGCTGCCGCCCCGGGACGCCCTGCGGGTCTGCGCGGAGGTCGCCGCCGGTCTCGGCGCCGCCCACGCCGAGGGGCTGGTGCACCGCGACGTCAAGCCCGAGAACGTCGTGCTGACCCCGACGGGAGCGAAGGTGGTCGACTTCGGGATCGCCGCCGTCGCCGGCACGCCCGAGATCGACTTCGAGGGACGGCTGCTCGGCACCCCGGCCTACCTGGCCCCCGAGCGGCTCGCCGCCGGCGAGGTACTGCCCGCCTCCGACGTCTACGCGCTCGGCCTGCTCGTGCACCAGGCGCTCGCCGGCCGGCTGCCGTGGCACAGCGAGACGCAGACCGAGATGCTGCGCGCCCACGCGTACGCCGAGCCGGGCCCGCTGCCGGAGGTCGACGGCGTGCCCCCCGAGGTCGGCCGGCTGTACCGGCGGTGCCTGGCCAAGGACCCGGGCGACCGGCCGTCGGCCGCCGAGGCGGCGCGCGTCCTCGCCGGGGCGCTCGCCCGGATGCCGCATTCGGAGACGGGGCACGCGGACGTGCCGGCGGGCCGCCGCGAGGTGCCGACGGGCCATGCGGACGTGCCGGCGGGCCGCCGCGACGTGCCGACGGGCCATGCGGACGTGCCGGCGGGCCGCGCGGACCTGCCGGCGGGTCGCCGCGAGGTGCCGGCGGGACACCGGGGCGTGCCGGCGGGGCCCGGCGGCGGGCGTGACCGTGCCGAGCCGGCGCCGGTCGGGACCGCGCCGGCCGTCGGGGGCGACGCCCGCCCGGGGCACCGGGGCTGGCGGTCGAGGCGGGGTTCGTGGGTGCTGGTGGCGGTGGGCGCGGCGGTGGTCGGCGTGGTGGCGGTGGCCGCGACGCTCGACGACCCCGCCGTCCGGCGGCCCGGCCTGCCCCACGAGCCCCGCACAGGCATCGGCACGGGGGGCTCCACCAGCGTCGCCCTGCCGGTCACCGCCGACGCGCCGAAGCGGCCGGCCGCCCCCGGCGCGGGCCCGCCGGCCGGGTCGGCCACCGCGGGCCGGTCCAGCCCCGGGCCGGTCGCCCCCACCGGAGCCAGCCCGACCGCCCCGGCGCCGACCGGTAGCGCCGAGCCGTCTCCCACGCCTGGCCGGCCGTCCGGGGTGGACGTGAACTCGCGCGGCGGGGTGGTGACGGTCCGCTGCGACGGGAAACTGGCCGAGGTGGTCGACGTGGCGCCCGCCGCCGGCCACCACGTCGAGGAGTACGCGCCGGGCCCGGCGCGGGAGGTGCGGGTCGAGTTGGTCGCCGCCGACCGCCGCAGTGTGATTACCGTGCGCTGCGCCGACGGCCGCCCGGTGCCCCGCGTCAAGGAGTCCCGGACCAAGAAGTCCCGGACCAGGGAGTCCCGGGCCAAGGAGCCCCGGACCAGGGAGTCCCGGTAGCCGGGGCGGCGGGGCCGCGCCCCGGGGAGGGGCCGGCGGGCGCCGCGCCGGGGGTCGTACCCCCGACGCGGCCCCCCGTTCCCGCCGGCCGGTCCGTCACCGCCCGGCCAGCGCCGCCCAGCTCGGGGTCGCCGGCTCGCGCCGCAGCGGCATGCCCGCCTCGGCCGGCGTCCGGTCGCCCTTGCGCTGGTTGCAGTCGTAGCAGGCGGCGGTCGTGTTCCGCCACGTGTTCCGGCCGCCGCGCGAGCGGGGCAGGATGTGGTCGATGGTGCCGGCCGGCCTGCCGCAGTACGCGCAGCACCGCCCGTCCCGGCGCAGCACCCCGGCCCGCGACCACGCCGGCCCGGCGCTGAACCGCCAGCGGGTCACCACGTAGCGAACGAGGCGGACCACCCGGGGGACCGGGAAGACCCCGATCACCCGGTCCGGTTCGGCCTCGTGGATCTCGGCGACCCGGCGGCAGAGCATCCGGATCGCGTGCTGGACGGTGACCCGGTGCAGCGGGCCGAGGTCGGCGTTGACGACGAGGACGGCGTCCACCGGTGTCTCCCTTCGTGG
The DNA here is from genome assembly GCF_043202855.1 of Micromonospora sp. NPDC048063. Classification (NCBI taxonomy): domain Bacteria; kingdom Bacillati; phylum Actinomycetota; class Actinomycetes; order Micromonosporales; family Micromonosporaceae; genus Micromonospora; species Micromonospora sp. NPDC048063. The sequence continues at coordinate 50,746 of NZ_JBIDBG010000011.1, forward strand.
CGGTGACGATCTGGACGGGCCGGACAGCGAAAGAGCCGCCCGGTCCGGGGTGCGGACGGGCGGCTCGACGGCGTGCGGGCACGCGTCAGCCGGGCCGGCCACCCTCGGGGCCTTCGGCTCGGCAACCGCCGCCACCCGCCGACGACGCCGGGCGCGCCGGGCCGGGCAGCCACGACGGCACACAGGTGACGTGCGACATCGACATGGACGGCTCCCGCGGCGGTGGTTGACCTTGCGGGATCACGGTAGGTCGGCGGGCGAGAGACGGGCAACGGATTTCGATCGAGCGACCGTCTCGTCGGGGCGCCGCTGCCGGCGGGCCCGGCCGGCGGCCCGCGCGGCGGCCAGCGGCCGGTCGATCCGCAGCGCCATCCGTACCGTCAGCTCGCTCTCCAGCAGCGGCCGGTTGACCTCCCCGGCGACCGCGAGCGCCGGCCCGGAGACCGTGCGCCAGATCGCGGCCATTCCCGCGCCCAGCCCGAGCAGGGCCACGGCGGCCCGGGTCGCCGGCGAGCCGGCCGCCGCGAGCGCGCTCACCCCCACCACGGCGAACAGCACCGCGAGCAGCGGTACGAGCACCGGCCAGAAGATCCCCCGGGCGGCCTGCACCACCAGCCGGCGGTCCCGGATGATCAGGTTCCGGGCGACGACCGCGTAGTCCTCCTCGTCCAGCAGGTCCCTCGGGTGCAGGCCGCCGGTGAGCACGCCCCGCCACAGGTCGCCCTGGTTGCGCAGCTCGCGGGCCAGGTCCGGCAGCCCCGCCTCGGTCGGGTCGCCGACGCCGGCCCGGGTGACCGCCGACGCCCACGCCGACAGTGACCGGCGGACCACCGCGGCCGAGTACGGCGGCAGCACGGTGGCCAACTCGTCCAGCCAGCGGCTGAGCTGGATCTGCCGGCCGCCGAAGCGCCCCGCCACCTGGTCGGCGTCGCCGTGCCGCACCGTGTCGGCCAGCGAGCGTCCCAGCCGGTACGCCAGCCCGACCCGGTGGTTGGTGGCCATCGTCCAGCGCAGCACGTCCACGTTCAGGTCGTCGAGGGCGAGCAGCAGGTCCTCCCCGGCTCCGCCCGTCACCCGCTCCCTCGCCCCGGCCGTGGACGGCGCGGGGGCGTCGCGCCGGGTCAGCTCGGCGATCTGGCCGAGCGCCACCTCCACCCCGTCCAGGTACATCTGCATGCGCCGCCGCCCCGACATCTCGGTCAGGTTGGACAGCTTCGCCGGCGCGCCCGCCGGCCGGCCGTCTCCGGCGTCGAGCAGCTCGGCGGTCTGGGCGTGGTGGTACGCGTCCGCCATCCACCACCCGAGCCGCAGGGCGGTCACGATGCAGGCCCGCTCGTCCCGGATCAGCGGGTACGCGTCGTCCCGCGGTACGTCGGCGACGAGCGGGCCGTCGTCCCCGCGCGGCGACATCCCGCTGACCTCCCGCCTCACCCCAGGCGATCAGCCTAGGCGAGCCCAGCGACCTGTTTGCCCGTTTTCGTTACCCTCGCCGCCCGCCGCCCGCCGCCCGCCGCCCGCCGCCCGCCGCCCGCCGCCCGCAACCCCCACCCGCAACCCGCAACCCCCACCCGCAACCCGCCACCCGGTGCCCGTCGCCGTGGTCGTCACCGTCGCCGGGCGAGCAGGCCCCGGGGCCGGATCGAGCGGACCGGCTCGGCCGCGCCGCCCTCGGCCCGCAGGACGTGGTTGGCCGCGACGATCCCCGTCGCCGCCGCGCGTTCCATCAGCGCGCTCGGGAAGTCGGTCCGGATGCCGTCGCCGGCCAGGTAGAGCCCGTCGGCGTCGGTGCGCACCCCCGGCCGCCACGCGTGGCTGCCCGGGGTGAACGCCGGCGCCTGCGCCGCCACCCGGGCGCGTACCTCCCGGACCCGCAGCCCGGCCGCCTCCGGCCACAGCACGGTCAGCTCGGCCCGCATCCGCTCGGCCAGCTCCGTCGCGGGCACGCCCGGCTCGCAGGCGTACGCGTGCAGCTCCAGCACCGAGCCGCCGGTGCGGGCGGCCCAGCGGCGGGGCTCGTCCTCCAGCCGATGGTAGAGGGTCACCGAGTCCAGGGTCGGCTGCCGGGACACCCCGCTGAACACCGCCCGCCCGGCGGCCACGTCCCCGTCGCACCAGTAGCGCGCCACCGCGTACGGCGGACCGGGCCGGCCGAACGCGGGCATCCGCTCCACCAGCGCGGGCGCGTGGTCGACCAGGCCGGGCGAGGCGGCGACCAGCGCGGCCAGGGCGGGCGGGTCGACGGCGAGCACCACGTGCCGGGCGGCGTACGACGTGCCGTCGGCGGTGGCCACCCGCCACCCGGCGCCGTCGCGGGTCAGCGCGGTGGCGCAGGTCCCGGTGCGCACCCGGCCGCCGTGCCTCTCCACGTGCCGGGCCAGCGGCCCCCAGATCGCCGTCGCGTAGTCCTCGTCGGGGCAGTCGAAGGCCAGCCCCTCGGGGTTGCCCAGCAGGTAGAAGTGGAACTGCGCGATCATCTCCGCCGCCGACATCTCCGCCTCGTGGTTGAAGAACGAGTGGGAGAAGACCTCGAAGAGCATCGCGCGGGCCCGGTCCGGCAGCCGCAGCGAGGTGAGCAGCTCGTCGGCGGTGGTGTCGTCGAACTCGGCGTAGGTGCGCACCGGGTCGTAGGTGAGCAGCGGCAGCGCCGCGTCCCGGTCCATGCCGCGCAGGTCGCCGAGGCGCAGGCTCGGGCTGCGCAGCAGCACGGCCAGCAGGTTCGCCGGAGGAGCGGGCGGCAACCGGCCGAACTCCTCGGTCGGCCAGCGGGCGCTCAGGATCGGGTAGCCGGGGACCGGCCGGAGGAAGCCGAGCCCCGGGTCGGCGCGGCGCAGGATCGACCGCCAGTTGTAGTACTGCCGGAAGAACGCGTGGAAGCCGTGCTCGTTCGTCTGGCGCGTGCCGTCGACCAGCGTCTCCCGCCAGGCCCCGAGCCGGCCGCCGAGGGTCGGCGCGGCCTCCAGCACGGTCACCGCCACGCCGCGCTCGGCCAGCACCACCGCCGCCGACATGCCGGCGATCCCGCCGCCGACCACCACCACCTCGACCGGGCGCGGCACGCGGGGGGCGCCACCGCCGCCCGGGTCCACCTCGTGCTGGCGTACGCCGAGGAGCCGACCGACCACCTGCGACAGCGCCATGTGCACCTTCCCGCCCCGGGGGACCTTCCAGTCTGCCCCGTTCGGACGTTAGGAAGGGCCCCTTCCTCTACCGCAGGCGTTAACAAGGTGCCCTTCCTTTCATTGGCAGCGGCGTTCGCGGTCGGAGGCCGGCCAGACGTACTCCAGGTCGGGCGGGACGTCGTCGCCGAAGATCGGGCCGTAGTGCCCGGGGTCCTTGCGCAGCAGCGACGAGCGGTGGCTCAGGTGCAGGTCGTCGCGGCCCAGCCAGGGCGGCAGCTCGCCGGCCTCGGCCAGCTCCGCCTGGGTGCGGACGCGGGTCAGCCCGCAGGCGGCGGCGAGGTCGGTGGTCATCGTGGTCGCGCAGGTGTCAGCCCGGCCGGGCTCGCACCAGACCGCGCACACGTCCAGCCCGTACCGGGTGAGGGCCTCCTCGTACCCGGCCCACATCTTCACCGCCGGGTGGTTGCGCCAGCCGTACGTGGGGCGGGTCAGCCCGCGCAGCACCTGGATGGTCTCCACCCGCTGCTTGCCCAGCCGCCTCTGGTCCAGCGTCCGGGCGCTGGCCAGGAAGTCCGGGTACGGCAGGAACGTCTGCATGCCGCTGGTCTACCCGCCGAGGGGCTGCGGAATCTGCCCCTCGCGGCGGGACCTGCCCGACGACCAGCATTCATGATCGCGGGGCTGCGCGGGGCGCGACCGGCTGACTACGATGCGGCGCATGGCGGAGCCCCTGCTGGATCGTGCGCGGCGGGCGGGGCGTCGGCTCCGGGTCAACGGGGACGCGCGGGCGCACTACGTGGTCTGCGGGCGGGACGCCCTCGCCTACTGGGTGGTGCGCGCGCTGCTCGCCACCGAGTTGCAGGCGACGGGCCGCGTCCGGATCACCCTGGTGGTGCCGGAACGACCGCGCTCCGACGAGCCGGACGGGCGGGACCTCCAGGGCGTCGAGGTGGTCCGGGCCGACCGGCTGGACGAGGTCACCTTCCAGCGGGCCGGGCTGGCCGGCGCCGACGGGCTGGCCCTGCTGCACCAGGACGACGTCGGCAACATGCACGCCGCGCTCTGTGCCCAGGAGGTCGAGCCCCGGCTGCGGCTGGTGGTGCGGATGTTCAACACCGGGCTCGCCAACGGGGTGCGGCAGATCTTCCCCGACTCCGCGGTGCTCTCCGACGCGTCGATGGCCGCCCCCGCCTTCGTGGCCGCCGCGCTCGGCGAGGTCGCCCCGACCCATTTCCGGCATGGCGGGCGCACCCTCTACGTGGCCCGCCGCGACGACGTACGCCCGGGCGACGTGGTCTGCGGGGTGGCCGACACCCACGACCCGCAGCAGGTCCGGGTGCTGCCCGCCGAGGAGTCCGCCGCGGACGTGGTGCTCGCCGAGGCGACCGGGGCGCCGCCCGGCACCGAGCTGGCCGCGCGCCGGCTGGTGCGGGCCCGGCGGCGGCGCCGCCCGGTGGCGGTGCTGCTCCGCGCGGTACGCAGCTTCGCCACCCGCAAGATCGGCATCGCGGTGATCACGCTGCTGGCGGTGATCGGGGTGCTCGGCTGGCTCAACGGCAGCGCCACGAACGCCAACTGGGGCGACTCGCTCTACCTCACGCTCGTGACGGCGCTGAGCGGCCAGGACCCGGATCCGAACAAGCCGGTCGCCCAGCAGGTCATGCAGGTGGTGCTCAACCTCGCCGGGCTGGCGCTGATCCCGCTGATCACCGCCGTGGTGGTGGACGGGATCGTCAACGCCCGGCTGGCGTTGCACTCCGGCCGGATCCAGCCGGAGCGGTCCGGGCACGTGGTCGTGGTCGGGCTGGGCAACGTCGGCACCCGGGTGATGGCCCAGCTCTGCGACTTCGGCGTCGAGGTGGTGGCGATCGACAAGCTGCCCGTGCCGCGCGGTGCGGCGCTCGCCCGCCGGCTCGGCGTGCCGCTGATCGTGGGCGACGCCGCGCTGGAGGAGACCCTCCAGGCGGCGTCCGTGGGCACCTGCCAGGCGCTGGTGGTGGTCTCCACCGACGACGAGACGAACCTCCAGGCGGCGCTGAACGGCCGGGCGGTCAACCCCGAACTCCAGGTGGTGCTGCGCCTCTTCGACGGCCACTTCGCCGAGCGCGTCCAGCAGGCGTTCGGCATCGGCGTCTCGCGCAGCGTGTCGTACCTGGCCGCGCCGTCGTTCGCCGCCGCGCTGCTGGACCGCGCGGTGATCGCCACCATCCCCGTCGGCCGGCACGCGCTGCTGGTCACCGAGGTCTCCGTCGCCGCCGGATCGTCGCTGGACGGGCGGCCGCTCGCCGTGGTGGGGCGGGCCGAGAGCGTACGCCTGCTCGCGCACGCCCGGGCCGGTCAGCGCCTCGACTGGGCGCCCGACCCGCGCCTGGTGATCGTCGCGGGGGACCGGCTGACGGTGGTGGCCCGCCGGGCCGGCCTGAACGCCCTGCTCCGCGAGGCGGCGCCGCCCCCGCCGGAGGATCCCGCCGCGCCGGCGCCCCAGCAGCCGGAGGAGTGACGGCCCGTCCCGTCGGTCCGGGTTCCGGTCCGTCCGACGGTTCGGCCTTCCGGGCCCGGCGGGTCAGGCCCGGCGGGGGCGCAGGGCGTACCAGGCGGCGCCGACGGCGAGCACGGCGAAGCCGGCGAGGACGCTGGACAGCGGCAGGTTGACGGCGAGCAGCAGGCAGCCGGCCAGCCCCAGCACGGCGAGCGCCCGCATCGGGAGCCGCCGCCCCGGGTCGCGGCCCAGGGTCAGCGCGGCCGCGTTGGTGATCGCGTAGTAGACCAGCACGGTGCAACTGGAGAAGCCGATGGCGTCCCGGACGTCGCCGAGCGCCACGACCAGCACCACCACGGCGGCGACGGCCAGTTCGGCGCGGTGCGGCACCCGGTGCACCGGGTGGACGGCGGCGAGGGCCCCGGGCAGGTCGCGGCGGCGGGCCATCGCCAGCACGGTGCGCCCGACCCCGGCGAGCAGGGAGAGCAGCACGCCGGTCACCGCCACGGTCGCCCCGGCCCGGACCAGCCAGGCGAGGCCGGGCAGCCCGGCGGCCGTCACCACGTCGGCCAGGGGCGCGGCGGACGCGGCCAGCCGATCGGCCCCGAGCACGCCGACGGCGACCACCGCCAGCACCAGGTAGATCGCCAGCACCACGCCCAGCGCCAGCGGCACCGCCCGGGGGATGGTCCGCTCCGGGTCGCGTACCTCCTCGCCGAGGGTGGCGACCCGCGCGTACCCGGCGAAGGCGAAGAAGAGCAGCCCGGCGGCGGTGAGCACGCCCCGCCCGGAAGTGTCGAGGTCACCGAGCCGGGCCAGCGAGACGTCGCCGCCGACCGCCCCGGCCACCGCGACCAGGGCCAACACCGCCAGCACCACGCCGACCAGCACCTTCGTCGCGGTCGCGGTCTTGCCGATGCCGCGCAGGTTCACGACGGTCACCGCCAGCACCGCGCCGACGGCGACGAGCCGGGCCTGCCCCGGCCAGAGGTACGCCCCGATGGTCAGCGCCATCGCCGCGCAGCTTGCCGTCTTGCCGACCACGAAGCCCCAGCCGGCCAGGAAACCCGCGAACGGGCCGAGCCGTTCCCGGCCGTACACGTAGGTGCCGCCGGACTCGGGGTGGCGGGCCGCGAGCCGGGCCGAACTGGTCGCGTTGCAGAAGGCGACGAAGCCGGCCAGCACCAGCGCCGCCAGCAGGCCCGCCCCGCCGGCCGCCGCGGCGGCGGGCGCGAAGACCACGAAGACGCCCGCGCCGAGCATCGACCCCAGCCCGATGACCACCGCGTCGGGTACGCCCAGCCGGCGCGCCAGTTGATCCACAGCGGGCACCCTAGGGGGTCGAGATGAACGGCCGGTCCCAGTCGCGCGGCGCCCCGGGCAACGGCAGGTCGTCCCAGGGCACCCGGTGCAGCACCCGGTCGAGGACGAGCCCGAGCAGCAGCCCGGCCACCGAGTCGGTCAGCCAGTGCCAGCCCAGGTAGGTGGTGGTGCACAGCACCACGACCGGCGGCACCACCCGGACCACGGTGACCAGCCGGGGCGGCACCGTCCGGCCGTAGGTGCGCAGCAGCGGGGCGAGCAGCAGCGCGATGACGCCGTACCAGAGGATCGCGTTCGCGACGTGGCCGGAGGGGTAGGACTGGGCGAACCGCAGCGGCAGTTCGTCCTGGAACAGCGGGAGGGTCTGCTCGGGCGGAAGGAACGGCTCCTTGACGCTCGCGCTGGGGGCGGGCCGGGCGGTCCACACCTTGAGCGGCCCGATCGTGAGGTAGCTGAGGACGAAGGCGAGCACCGGCGGCAGCACCGGTCGCAACGATCTCAGCCGGACCGCGAGCAGCACCCCGAGACCGAGTGCGATCAACGTCAGCGGGGTGCCCTGACCGAGGTAGTTGAGGAACACCGCCGTCACGCGGGCGACGGTGGGCCGGTGCGCCTCCGACCAGTCGGCGATGGCGCGGTCGATCCCGAAGAACCGTTCGGCGGTGAGCGCCACGGTCAGCCCGAACAGGGCGGCGAGCAGGAGCGCGTCGAACCACCAGCCGGCCGGCCGGACCGGCCTCAGCCGTGCTCTGGGCCGTACCGTCGTGGTCTCCCGCACCCGGACCACGCTACCGGCCCGGCGCGGCGGCCGGCCGGCGCGGCCCGGGGCGGCTGTGTGCCGAGCCACGAAGGGAGGCGCTCGGCCCGGACGACCGTCAGACTTGGGGCCGTGCGGATCACCTCGGCCCTCGTCGACCCGGCGCTGCTCGACCTTCCCTGGTCGACCCCGCTGGAGCAGTGGCCTGCGCAGCACCTGGTGGCGCTGCCCCAGGGCATCTCGCGGCACATCGTCCGGTTCGTCCGGCTCGGCGGCTACGTCTACGCCGTCAAGGAAACCGGCGAGCGGGTCGCGGAGCGCGAGTACGACCTGCTGCGCGCCCTGGAGCGGATCGACTTCCCCTCCGTGGAGGCGGTGGCGATCGTCGCCGACCGGCAGACCGACGACGGCGAGCCGCTCGACCCGGTGCTGATCACCCGGCACCTGCAGTTCTCGCTGCCCTACCGGGCGCTCTTCTCGCACACGCTGCGCCCGGAGACGATGGGTCGGCTGCTCGACGCGCTGGCGGCCCTGATCGTGCGGATGCACCTCACGGGCTTCTTCTGGGGCGACTGCTCGCTGTCGAACACGCTGTTCCGCCGGGACGCCGGCGCGTTCGCCGCCTACCTGGTGGACGCGGAGACCGGGGCGCTGCACCGCTCGCTCTCCAACGGTCAGCGCGGCGAGGACCTGGAGATCGCCCGGGTCAACATCTTCGGCGAGGCGCTCGACCTCCAGGCCGCCGGGCTGCTGCACGAGTCGATCGACCCCGAGGTGGTCTGCGAGGAGGTCGTGCAGCGCTACGAGCGGCTGTGGCACGAGATCACCTACGAGCAGCAGGTCGAGCGGGAGGCCCGGCACGACATCGAGGGGCGGATCCGCCGCCTCAACGAGCTGGGCTTCGACGTCGCCGAGGTGGCCATGTCGACCATCGACAACGGGCGCTACCTGGTCCGGCCGAAGGTGGTCGACGCCGGGTACCACACCCGGCGGCTGCTCCGCCTGACCGGGCTGGACGCCGAGGAGAACCAGGCCCGGCGGCTGCTCAACGACCTGGACGCCTACCGGGCCGAGAGCGACCTCACCGACGAGCAGCAGGCCGCGCACCGCTGGCTGACCGAGGTCTTCGAGCCGGTGGTCCGGGCGGTCCCGGCGCACCTGCGCCGCAAGCTGGAGCCGCAGGAACTCTTCGCCCAGATCATCGAGCACAAGTGGCTGCTCTCGGAGCAGGCCGGCCGGGACGTCGGCATGGCTCCGGCCGTGCACTCGTACCTCTCCGACGTGCTCGTGCACCGCCCCGACGAGCAGGCCGTGCTCGGCGTCGAGGTCCCCACCGCCGGCTGACCCGCCGGCGCGGCCCGCCGGCGTGGCCGTCCGGGCACCGAGCCGTCCCGGCGCCGAGCGGTCACTCCACCCAGGAGCCGCCGCGCATCACCCGGACCACGTTCAGGTCGTCGTCGAGCACCACCAGGTCGGCCCGGAGCCCGACCTGGAGCGCGCCCAGCCGGTCGCCGAGGCCGATCGCGCGGGCCGGCGTGGTGGCCGCCATCCGCACGGCGTCCGCGATCGGGATGCCGGCCGCCACCGCGTGCCGCAGCGCCTCGTCCATGGTCAGGGTGCTGCCGGCGATCGCGCCGTCGCGGGCCAGCCGGGCCACCCCGCCCGCCACCGTGACGGCCTGGCCGCCCAGCTCGTAGTCGCCGTCGGGCATGCCGGCGGCGGCCATGGCGTCGGTGATCAGGGCGGCCCGCTCCGGGCCCGCCGTCGAGGTGGCGAAGGTCAGCATCCCGTCGTGCAGGTGGACGCCGTCGGCGACCAGCTCGCAGACCACGTTCGGGGCGTCGAGCAGGGCCACCACCGGGCCGGGCTCGCGGTGGTGCACCGGCCGCATCCCGTTGAACAGGTGGGTGCCGACGCTCGCGCCCGCCGCGACGGCGGCGCGGGTCTCGTCGTACGTGGCGTCGGTGTGGCCGACCGCGGCGACCACCCGGTGCGCGACGAGCAGCTTGACCGCCTCCAACGCGCCGTCCCGCTCGGGGGCGAGGGTGACCATCCGGACGGCGCCGTCGCCCAGCTCGATCAGCTCTGCCAGCTCGTCCGTGGACGGGTCGCGGAGGAACTCGGGGTTCTGCGCGCCGCAGCGGGCCGAGGAGAGGTACGGCCCCTCGAAGTGGATGCCGGCCAGCACCCCCTCGCCGACCAGCGGCGCGAAGGCCGCGGTGGCCGCGCGCATCAGCTCGAACGGCGAGCTGACCAGGCTGGCCAGCAGGGTCGTCGTGCCGTGCCGCAGGTGGAAGTCGGCGGCCTGCCGGGCCTGCTCGGCGTCGCCGGTCGTGAAGGTGTGCCCGCCGCCGCCGTGCGTGTGCATGTCGACGAAACCGGGCACGATCCAGTGCCCGTCGCGCACGGACGGGTACTCGGCCACCGCCGTGATCCGGCCCCCGTCCAGCTCCACGCAGCCCTGCCGGATCACGCCGGTCGGGGTCACCACCTTGCCGTTCACCCGCGTGGCCATCACTTCTCCAGACTGTCGAGGGCGAGCAGGGCGGCGCCGAGGCAGCCGGCCTCGTCGCCGAGGGCCGCCGCGACCAGGCGCGGCTCCCGGTGGAACGTCATCCGCTCGTGCAGCGCGGCCCGCAGCGGTTCGAGCAGCAGCGCGCCGGCCTGCGCCAGGCCGCCGCCGAGCACGACGGTCTCCACGTCGAAGAGGGCCTGGCCGGTGGCGAGGCCGTCGGCGAGCGCCTCGACGGCCTCCCGCCAGACGTCCGCCGCCAGCGGCTCGCCGGCCGCGGCCCGGTCGGCCACGTCGGCGGCGGTCGCCGGGACACCGGCCAGGGCCGTGTAGCGCCGGCCGATCGCGGCCGCCGACGCCACCGCCTCCAGGCAGCCGGGACGGCCGCAGCCGCAGGCCGGCCCGCCGGCGCGTACCTGGATGTGGCCGATCTCCCCGGCGGCGCCGTGCGCGCCGGTGACGGCCGTGCCGTCGACCACGTGCGCCGCGGCGATCCCGGTGCCGATCGCGACGAAGAGGACGTGCGCGGAGTCGCGGCCGGCGCCGAGCCGCGCCTCGGCCAGGCCGCCGGCGCGCACGTCGTGGCCGAGCGCCGTCGGCAGCCCGAGCCGCGCCCGTGCCAGGTCCCGCAGCGGTACGTCCCGGAAGCCCACGTTCGCGGACCAGACCGCGACCCCGCGCGCCTCGTCGATCACGCCGGGCACGGCGACGCCGAGCGCGACCGGGGTGAGCCCGTCGGCGCGGGCCTTGCCGGCCAGCCCCTCGGCGACCGCCAGGACGGTGTCGACCACGGCGTCCGGGCCGCGCCCGGCGTCGGTGGGGTGCCGCTCGGCGTGCAGCACGGCGCCGTCCGGCCGGACCAGGGCGCACTTCATCCCGGTGCCGCCGACGTCCAGCGCGACGACGACGTCGCCTGCGCTCATGCCAGAACCACGGACCGGCTCAGGTGCCGGGGCGCGTCGGGGTCGAGGCCCCGGCTGGTGGCGAGCGCGACGGCGAAGCGTTGCGCCAGGATCAGGTCGGCCATCGGGTCGACCGGCGTACGACCGGCGGCCCAGCTACCGAGCACCGTGCGGCAGCCGTGGGTGCGGCTGTGCACGAACGCCGCGCCGGTCGCCGCCACGTCCTCGGGCAGCCCGTCGGGCAGCTCGCCGAACGCCCAGACCAACCGGCCGGGAGCGGCGATCGAGATCGGGCCGTGCCGGTAGTCCATGGCCGGGTACGCCTCGGCCCAGAAGGTGGCCGCCTCGCGGCACTTCAGCGCCGCCTCCTGGGCCAGCCCGACCGTCCAACCCCGACCGAGGAAGGTGGCCTGCTCGATCCGGGCCGGCTCGATCGGCAGCGGGGCGCGCACCGCCACCTCCGCGTCGGCGGAGAGCGCGGTGATGTTGTCGCCGAGGTGGGCGCGGAGCAGGGCCAGCGCGGTGGTCGCGAAGCGGGTCTGCACCACCGAGCGCTCGTCGGCGAACGGCATCGGCACCGCCGCGTCGGCCAGCGAGGCGGCGGGGGAGGCGGGGTCGCCGACCAGGACGGTCGTCGGCACCCGCCCGCGCAGCGCGGCGAGCAGCTCGGTGACCTCGGTGGTGGTGCCGGAACGGGTGATCGCGACGAGCCGGTCGTAGCGCCGCCCGGCGGGGAACTCGGAGGCCTGGAAGGCGTCGGTCTCGCCCTGGCCGGCCTGCTCGCGGCGGGCCGCGTACGCCATCGCCATGAACCACGACGTGCCGCAGCCCACGACGGCGACCCGCTCGCCCTGGCGGGGGAGGTGGTCGGCCGCGGTGGCGGCGACCCGCGCCGCCTCCCGCCAGCAGTCGGGCTGGCTCGCGATCTCCGCGTCGACGTACGACATGAGAACTCCTACGCAGGGGAGCGGTGCGCAATACGGCTCGTTAAAGCCGTCTTTCGCGCGTTATTCTGCGCGAACTCGGCTGGCCGTGGCAACCAGCCCCGTCATCGAGCAGGACATGGTTTTGCGCCCTCGTAGTTTCGCGCACTACTGTGCACGCAATCAATCACCGACCGCGCAGTAAGTGGAGGCCCTGGGGTGGACCGGTACGCCAGATGGAACGCCCTGCTCGAAATGCTGACCGACAGCGGCCGGGTCAGCGTCGAGGAGGCCGCCGAGCGGCTGGACGTCTCCCAGGCCACCATCCGGCGTGACTTCGACCAGCTCGCCCAGCAGCAGATGATCACCCGGACCCGGGGTGGCGCGGTCGCCAACGGCGTCTCGTACGACCTGCCGCTGCGCTACAAGACCGCCAAGCACTCGGCCGAGAAGCAGCGGATCGGCGCGGCCGCGGCGGCGCTGGTCTCCCCGGGCACCGTGGTGGGCCTCAACGGCGGCACCACCAGCACGGAGGTCGCGCGGGCCCTCGCCGTGCGGCCCGACCTGAACACCAGCGCCGAGGGTGCCCAGCTCACCGTGGTCACCAACGCATTGAACATCGCGAACGAGCTGCTCGTCCGCTCCCGGATGAAGGTCGTGGTGGCCGGCGGCGTGGTCCGCCCCAAGTCGTTCGAGCTGGTCGGCCCGCTGGGCGGGGCGCTGCTGCGCGAGGTCACCCTCGACGTCGCCCTGCTCGGCGTCGACGCGATCGACCCCCAGCTCGGCGCCGCCGCCCACCACGAGGGTGAGGCGGCGATGAACAACCTGATGGTGGCCCGGGCCAAGCGGGTGGTGATCATCGCGGACTCGTCCAAGCTGGGCGGTCACGCCTTCGCCCGGATCTGCCCGGTGGACCGGGTGGAGACGCTGGTCACCGACTCCGGCGCCAACCCGGACGTGGTCGCGGCGTTCCGCGCCGCCGGCGTCACCGTCATCTGCGCCTGACGTGAAAGGAAGGGCACCTTCCTAACGTCTGGTGCATAGGAAGGGGCCCTTCCTTTCACCCGATCGGCGTGGCGATGCATACCGGGTATTGCACTCCGCTGCATACCGCGTATGGTGTCGCGTGTCATACGCCCATCGGGGGAGGTGCAGCTTGCCAGCTGTCCTGGAGATCGAAGGTCTCCGCAAGACGTACAAGAGTCGTCGGCGCGGCACCCGCAACGCGCTCGACGGCTTCGACATGCGGGTCGAGGTGGGGCAGGTGCACGGCTTCCTCGGCCCCAACGGGTCGGGCAAGACCACCACGCTGCGTACGCTGCTCGGTCTGATCCGGCCCGACGGCGGCCGGATGGCCATCCTCGGCCACGAGGTGCCCGAGGCGCTGCCCGCCGTCGCGGGCCAGGTCGGCGCGATCGTGGAGAGCCCGCAGTTCTTCCCGCACTTCTCCGCGCGGGACACGCTGTCCCTGCTGGCCGGCGCGGGTGACGTGCCGCCGCGACGGATCGACGAGGTGCTGGAGCTGGTCGGGCTGCGCGACCGCGCCGGCGAGCGGGTCAAGACGTACTCGCTGGGCATGAAGCAGCGGCTCGCCGTCGCCTCGGCCCTGCTGAAGAACCCGAAGCTGCTGATCCTCGACGAGCCGGCCAACGGGCTGGACCCGGGCGGCATCCGGGAGATGCGCACGCTGATGCGCACCCTCGCCGAGTCGGGGATGACCGTGGTGCTGTCCAGCCACATCCTCGGCGAGATCCAGCTGATCTGCGACTCGGTCACCATCATCTCGCTGGGCCGACGGGTGGCCTTCGGCCCGGTCGAGGAGGTGCTCGCCCGGCACTCGTCCGGCGCCGTCCGGGTGCGGCTGGAGGCGGTCACCGACCTGCCGATCGCCGCCGAGGCGCTGACCCGCGCCGGGATCCGGGTGGACGGCCAGCCCGACCACCTGATGCTCGCCGGCGTCGACAAGCCGGCCACCGTGACCCGGCTCCTCGCCGAGCAGGGCCTCTACGTCAGCGAGCTCGCCCCGGTCGCCGTCGACCTGGAGAGCGTCTTCCTCGAACTGACCGCCACCGCGCCGGTACCCGGCCAGCACCGGCAGGTCGACCAGTCCACGAAGGTAGGCGGGGCGGGGCAACCCGGTGCCGCCGGAGGAGGGTGGGGCGCGTGAGCCTCTACCGTACGGAGCTGCGCCGGCTGGCCAAGCGGCGCTTCACCCGCTGGATGAGCCTGCTGGGCCTGCTGGTGCTCGCGGCCGTGGTGGTCGGGGTCTTCCTCACCAACGAGAAAATCGACGCCGCCGCGCTGGCGAAGGCCGAGCGCGCCGCCGAGCAGCAGTGGCAGCAGGACGTGGTCCGCAACGAGGAGTACCGCGCCGAGTGCGAGCGGGCGAAGGCCGCCGGAAACAGCCAGGCCAGCGGCTTCCCGGATGACTGCGCGCTGATCCAGCCGCCGCCCCGGGAGGCGGTCGAGTCGCGGTGGTTCCTGCCCTCCACCTTCGACTTCCGGGAGAACTTCGGCTTCACGCTGCTGCCGCTCGCGGCGATCCTGGCGCTGGTCGGGTTCGTGGTCGGCGCCTCCTTCGTCGGGGCGGAGTGGAACACCGGCGGCATGATGAACCTGCTGCTGTGGCGGCCGAAGCGGCTGACCGTACTGCTGACCAAGCTGGCGGCGCTGCTCACCGGGCTGCTCGCCCTGGCGGTGCCGACGACGGCGGTCTGGTTCGGCAGCTTCTGGCTGGTCGCCACCTTCCGCGGCAGCACGGAGAAGATGACCTCCGGTGTCTGGCAGTCCTTCGCCCTCACCGGGCTGCGCGGGGTGGTGCTCGCCCTGATCACCGCGACGATCGGCTTCGCGCTCGCTTCGCTGGGACGGCACACCGCGATGGCGCTGGGCGGGGCGATCGGCCTGATGGTCGTCGGGCAGTTCGGCCTCGGCATCCTGTTGCAGATGGCCGGGGTGCAGTTCGCCGAGGCGTGGCTGCTGCCCACCTACGCGGCGGCGTGGATGCAGAAGAAGGTGACGCTGGAGGACTGGAACGCCTGCCAGGCCACCTACTTCGGCGAGTGCAAGCCGGAGACCCTGGACATCACCTGGCAGCACTCCTCGGTGTTGCTGGCGGTCGGGTTGACGGTGATCCTCGGCGCGGCGCTCTGGGCGATGCGCCGGCGGGACATCTCCTGATCCCGGCGGTGCGACCGGCGGCTCTCCCCGGCCCCCGGTCGCACCGCCCCGGGCGGGACGTGACAGGCGGGCGCCCGACGACCCGCCGCGCCCTCCACCGGGCCACCGATCGTCCCGGTGACGATCGGCACACCGCCGCCGCCGACGGCGTGTGTGCCGTTGGCCGGCGGACACGGGGCGAACCGGCCCGGTCACGTTGCGGCACTGTCGTCCGATGCGAACCGGGTGGGCCCTGGTTAGGCTGAGGTCCCCCCGGTCGGCGTCGTGTTGTGCCGCCGGCCTGCCCATGAGGAGCGCCATGCAGCCCGCCGACGCCGCCCCGGCCGCCACCGAGCCGTCCACGGCGGACCGGGCGGACGCGACCGGCGAGGCGCACGACGCGGGCGCCCTCGTCCCCCAGCCCCGGTCGGGCTCCGACCCCGGGGTGCCGGCCGTGCCGCAGCCCCGCACGGCGGCCGAGCCGGGCGCGGGCGCGGCCGGGACGCCGCCCGGCGAGACCGACGCCCCGGCGGACGGCCGGCCGGCCGGCGGGCTCACGGAGCGGGAGCGGGGCATCCTCGCCTTCGAGCAGCAGTGGTGGCGGCACGCCGGCGCCAAGGAACAGGCCATCCGGGACACCTTCGGCCTCTCCGCCACCCGCTACTACCAGTTGCTGAACGCGCTGCTGGACAACCCGGCCGCGCTGGCCGCCGAGCCGGTGCTGGTCGGCCGGCTGCGCCGGCTGCGCTCCTCCCGGGCCCGTAACCGCCGCCGCTGACCGCCGTCCCGCCGCCCCGGAGCCGCGCCGCAGCGCCATGCCTGGCCTCCTGGGCGGTGTTCGGCACTGCCATCCGCGCCCTGTGGCCGGTTCCGTACGGGTCGGTCGTTCCGGTCCGGTTTCCCGTCCTGCCCGGACCGGCGGGACGGAATGTCGACGAGCCGCGCGGGTAGGCGGCAGACGAACCCGCCGCGTCCCGCGGCTGGTTCACGTTCCGGGTCGTGACCCTGCGGCCCGGGGCCGACGGAGGGAGCGGGCGATGACGGGAATCAACCCGAGCCGGCCACCGGACGGTGCGACCGGCACCGGGCAGCAGGCCCGGCAGCAGGCATCCCGGGTCGGGCACCACGCGGCCCAGGCCGGCGGGCAGGTCGCGCACGCCGCCGCGGAACAGGGCGGACAGGTCGTCTCCGAGGCCCGGCGGCAGGCGCGGAACCTGACCGGTGAGGCCGGTACGCAGTTGCGCGACCAGGCCCAGGCGCAGCAGCGGCGGGCCGCCGACGGGCTGCGCGGTATCGGGCGCGAACTCGGCTCGATGGCGGAGCGGAGCGAGGACTCCGGGACGGCCGCCCAAATGGTCCGCCGTGCGGCGGACGCCGCCCAGCAGGCGGCCGGCTGGCTCGACGAACGCGAGCCCGGGGCGGTGGTCGACGAGGTGCGGTCGTACGCGCGCCGGCACCCGGGGACGTTCCTGGCCGGCGCGGCCGTGGCCGGGGTGCTCGTCGGGCGGCTCACCCGGAACCTCACCGCCTCCGGTGACGGGGCGCGGGGCGCCGGCCAGCCGTCGACGCCGCAGCCGGGCGCCGAGCCCGGGACTGGCGGGCCGCAGCCGTACGAGCGGGCGGTCGAGGCGCCGTACACCGCCGAGGAGGCGTACCCGCGTAGCGAGGCCTACCCGCGCGAGGAGGCGTACACCGGGATGGCCCGGGTGCGCAACGCCTCGCCGCCCGGCCGGCCGGGGCCGGACATCCCGGGCGGGGTGGCGCCGTGAGCGCCCCGGAGAAGGAGCGGACCCAGGCGTCGGTCGGCGACCTGCTCGGCGACGTGACCCGGGACGTCTCCACGCTGGTCCGCAAGGAGATCGAACTGGCCAAGGCCGAGCTGCGCGAGGAGGCGACCCGGGCGGGCAAGGCCGCTGGGATGTTCGGCGGTGCCGCACTGGCCGGCTTCCTGACGGTGCTGTTCGTGTCGTACGCGCTGTGGTGGGGACTGTCGAACGTGATGGACCAGGGCTGGGCCGCGCTGATCGTGGCCGTCATCTGGGCCGCGGTCGCCGGTGGCCTGCTCGCCAACGCGCGAACGAAGATGGCGCAGCTCCGCTCGGTGCTGCCCAGGACGAGACAGACCGCACGGGAGATGCCGAACGCGGTGCGAGGCCGGTGAACCAGCCGGGAGGGAGCAGATCATGTCCAACGATCCGGACCGGATCCGGTGGGAGATCGAGAACACCCGGAACGAACTGAGCAGCGACGTCGACGCGCTGGCCGACAAGGTCAACCCGCGGCGGGTCGCCGGTGAGCGCGTCGGGCAGGCCCGTGGCGCGCTCACCCGGGCCAGGGAGAAGGTGATGGGCGTGCAGTCGGACGGGCACGGCGCCGGTCAGCGCATGTCGCACGCGACCGAGTCGGCGCGGGCGTTCGGGGAGCAGTCCCGCGAGCAGATGTCGCACGCGGCCATGTCGGTGCGGGACGACGCCCGTTCGCTGGGGCAGCAGTCCCGCCAGCAGGCGCAGGGCAATCCCCTCGCCGCCGGCCTGATCGCCTTCGGCGCCGGACTGCTGGTCTCGTCGCTGATCCCGCCCAGCCGGCCCGAACGGCAGTTGGCCGGGCAGGCCAGGGGCAAGGTGACCGAGCACTCCGGGCAGTTGCGCCAGCAGGCGAGCCAGGTCGGCCACCAGATGCGCGACAACCTGCGTGACAACATGCGCGGGCCGGCGCAGCGGGCGGCGCAGTCGGTGGGCTCCACGGCCCTCGGGGGCGCGTCGGCCGTACGGGAGCAGGGCCGGTCGGCCGCCCACCAGGTGCAGGGGCAGGCGCATGCGGCCGCCGACGACCTCCGTCGCCGCTGAGGCGACCCGGGTGGTCGGGGCGGCGCGGACGATGCGGGTGAGTTCCGCGTCCGCGCCGCCCCCCGGCCGGCCGGTCAACGAGGACCTGGTCTTCCGGTTCGGGCCGCTGGTCGGCGTGCTGGACGGCGCCACCGTGCCGGAGGGCTTCGACACCGGCTGCGTGCACGGGCCGTCCTGGTACGTCCGGCACCTCGCGGCCCGGCTCGGGCTGGCCGAGGCGATCCGGCCGACGGCGACGTTGACGAGCAACCTGGCGGCGGCGATCCTGGCCGTCCGGTCCGACCACGGCGACGAGTGCGACCTGGGCCATCCGGGCACCCCGTCGAGCACGGTCTGCCTGCTGCGCGACGGCGGCGACCACCTCGACTACCTGGTGCTCTGCGACAGCCCGCTGGTGCTGGAGGCCGGCGGCCGGGTGAGCGTGGTCACCGACGACCGGCTGGACGCCGCGATGGCGGAGTTGCGGGACACGGCGGCGGCGGTGCCGGCCGGCCCGGCCGACCGGGCCACCCGGCTCCGGCAGGCGGTCGCCGTGCAGCGGGAGCGGATGAACCGGACCCACGGCTACTGGGTGGCAGCCGCCGACCCGGACGCGGCGTTCCACGCGGTGACCGGGACGCTGCCGCTGCGCGGGCCGGGCGCCGTACGTCGGGCGGCGCTGCTCAGCGACGGCGCGTCGGCCGTGGTGGAGCAGTTCGGTCTCCTCGACTGGGCGGGGCTGCTGGACGTGGTGAGCGCCGACGGCCCGGGCGCGCTGGTGGACCGGGTACGCGCGGCGGAGCGCGACCACCCGGACCGGTTGCGCCGGCACAAGCCGGCCGACGACGCCTCGGTGGTGCTCTGCGAGTTCGACGCCGACGCTCCGTGACCGCGCGGGACGGGCGGCCGGGGCGCCGGTGGGCGCCCGCCGACAGCGGAGCGTGAGGTGGAACACGATGCGGTCCGACCGGCCGATACCTTCCGCCGGACCGCCAGTCGGAGTTCGATGGGGTGGACTTGGGCCGGTGGGGCCGGCAGACTGCGGCACGTGGCGGGAACGGTCCGGTTGGAGCCGGTGGACGAGCGGAACCTGGAGCCGTTGCTCTCCGTAGCGGCTGCCGAGGCGGAGCCCGGCGATGTGATGCCGCCGGTGGAGGCTCCGGCGGGCTGGTCGCACGCCCGCCGGGAGGCGTTCCGCGAGTTCCACCGGGCGAGCTTCGCCGGCCTGAGCGGTCCCACCGGGACCCAGATGTACGCGATCCTCGCCGGCGGCGAGGTGGTCGGCATGATCCGGATGAGCCGCCGCGACGAGCCGGGCGCCGTCGAGACCGGGATGTGGCTCGGCCGGTCCGCCCGGGGCCAGGGCATCGGCCCGGCCGCTTTGCGTGAGCTGCTGAACGAGGCGGCGGCGGCCGGAATGCGGCTCGTGGTCGCGGAGACCACCGTCGACAATCACGGGGCGTTGTCGGTGCTCTCCAAGTGCGGGGCAAAATTGCGCGAGGGTGACGGCAAGGTGCACGCCGAGATATGCCTCGATTCGACGCCGCCCGCTTTGTGACGACCATTCGTCAGATCTTTCCTTTCTGAGGTTCTCGCTGCTCGTAGCGGTTCGACTGCCCGATTTGCGCGGTTGACGAGGGCCGTGCCGTGGGCTCCGGAAATGGTTCCGAGAAAAGGCGGAAATGTTTCGCCGATAGGCCATCGGGTACTGCCCGCCGGGTCCGATTGAACGGGACACCTGATTGCGGTCCGGCACGTGCTGATCCCCGGCGGCCATTTTCGACCGCTGCCGTCAGGTGTCTGCCGCTCCGGGGAGCGAAGGAGAACTGATGAACAGCGGAGCACGAATCGGGCTCGCGGTGGGCTTCGGCTATCTGCTCGGCCGCCGGCGCAGGTTGCGTACCGCCCTCACCCTGGCCGCCGCGGTCGCGGCCGGCCGCGCCAGCCGGGAGCCGGGCGGGCTGCTGAAGGCGGGCGGCAACCTGCTGCAGTCGTCCCCCCAGCTGGCCAACCTCGGTCGCCTCGGCGGGCCGCTCGCCGCCGCCTCCAAGGCGGCTGCGACCGCCGCGGCCGGCAGCGGCATCGACGCGATCAGCGGCAAGCTGCGCGGCTCGGCCGACGCGCTGCGCCGCAGGGGCGGCGCCGGCGCGCCCGACGACGGGTCGGACGACGACCGGCCGGACCGGGACACCGACGCCGACCAGCGGGGGCGGTGACCATGGTGGGCACGACGAATCCCGGCGCCCTCGGCGACAAGGTCCGGGGCCAGCTCGCCGGCGAGGCGCGGAACCTGGCGAGCGCCATCGGCGAACGCGCCGTGCAGGTGGTGACGGAGCGGATCACCGGCGCGACCGGACGCCTCAGCGACTACGCGAAGCAGGGCGGTGGCCCCGGCCTGATCGCCGCCGCGACGGGCGCGCAGAAGCTCGCCGAGGGCGGGTCGCCGGTGAAGGCGTTGGTCCATGCCGGACTGGCCGGCGGTAAGGAGAAGGTGATGTCGGCGCTCGGCAAGGGCGGCAAGGGCGGCAAGGGCGGCGGGAAGAAGCTCAAGGTCACCAACATCGTGGAGGCGATCGAGGTCGGTGTGCCCGTCCGGGTCGCGTACAACCAGTGGACCCAGTTCGGCGACTTCCCGAGCTTCATGAAGAAGGTCGAGAACGTCGACACCGAGGCGGACGAGAAGCTGACCTGGAAGGCGCAGGTCTTCTGGTCGCACCGCACCTGGGAGTCGACCATCGTCCGGCAGATCCCCGACAAGCTGATCCACTGGCGTTCGAAGGGCGAGAAGGGCTCGGTCGACGGCACGGTCAGCTTCCACGAGCTGTCGTCCGACCTGACCCGCATCCTGGTCGTGCTGGAGTACCACCCGCAGGGGCTCTTCGAGCACACCGGCAACCTGTGGCGCGCGCAGGGCCGCCGCGTCCGGCTGGAGCTGAAGCACTTCGTCCGGCACGTGATGACGCAGACCGTCCTCGACCCGGACTCCGTGCAGGGCTGGCGGGGCGAGATCGAGGACGGGCAGGTGGTCACGGACCACGAGACCGCCCTGCGCGAGGAGCGCGACCGGCAGGAGCAGGCCGAGCGGGAACAGGCCGAGCGGGAGGAGCGCGGGCGGCGGCGACCGGAGCGCGAGCGCGGCCGGGGCGAGCCCGAACCGGAGCCGGAGGAGGAGGTCGAGGAGGAGCCGCGCGCGGAGCGCCGGCCCGTCGAGCGTGGCCGCCGTCGGCCGCCGCTGCGGCGCCGTCCCGCCGAGGAGGAGTACGAGGACGAGTACGACGAGGGCGACTACGGCGAGTACGAGGAGGAGCCGGAGGAGGAACAGGCGCCGCCGCGTCGCCGCGCCCCGGAGCGGGCCCGGCGCCCGCAGCCGCGCGAGGAGCCGCTGCCCCGCGAGGAGGCCCGGCCGCGACGCGCCCCGGAGGCGCCCCGCCGGCCCGTGGTCCGCCGTCGACGGGAGGAGCGGGAGTGACGATCGCAACGAGTGACGATCAGGCCGGCGGCGCGCTGGAGCGCGGCGGAGCGGGTTCCAGCCTGGCCGACGTCGTCGAGACGGTCCTGGACAAGGGCGTGGTGATCGACGCGCAGGTGTCGGTCGCCGTGGTCGGCATCCAGTTGCTGGAGATCAACGCCCGGATCGTCATCGCCAGCGTGGAGACGTACCTGCGCTTCGCCGAGGCGGTCGACCGGTTCGACATCACGCCGAAGGGTCAGAAGGGGCTGCCCGACCTGGTCGAGGGTGCTTCCGGGGCGGTCGGCGCCCGCAAGGCGGCGTCCGGGATCGGCAAGACCGTCGGCGCGATCGGCGGTGCGGTCCGGGACGCCGTCGGCGAACTCGGCTCCGACGACCGCGACCGTGACCGCGACCGCGACCGGGATCGCGACCTCGACCGACCCCGGCGGCGCCGGGACGAGGAGCGTTGAGATGGCCGAGGAGACCGGACTGTTCATCTACGGCATCGTGCCCTCCGACGTGGAGCCGACCCCGGACGCCCCCGGGATCGGCGACCCGCCCGGGAAGGTGGCCGCGATCCGGCACGGTGAGCTGGCCGCGCTGGTCAGCGAGGTGAGCCTGACCGAGCCGATCGGCCGGCCGGCGGACCTGACCGCGTACCAGGAACTCGTGGACGGCACGGCGGCCGTGGCCCCGGTGCTGCCGGTGCGTTTCGGCACGGTCGTCACCGGCCCCGACGCGGTGGCCGACCTGCTGGAGGCGCACCACGAACGGTTCGCCGCGGCCCTCGACGAGTTCGAGGGGCGGATCCAGTACGTCGTGCACGGCCGCTACCACGAGCCGGAGCTGATCGCGGAGATCCTGGCGGAGAACCCGGCCGCGGCCGAGCTGGCCGACCAGGTGCGCGGGCAGCCGGAGGCGGCCACCCGGCCGCAGCGGATCCGGCTCGGCGAGATCATCAGCCAGGCGGTGGAGCTGCGCCGCGAGGCGGAGAACCGGCAGCTCGTCGACGCTCTCGGCCCGCTCGTCGTGGCGAGCGCGCCGCGACCGCCGAGCAACGAGTTGGACGCGGCGAACGCCGCCTTCCTGGTCGAACGGGACCGGGAGGACGAGTTCGTCGCGGCCGTCGAGGAGTACGCCGAGCAGCGCCGGGAGTTGCTCCACACGCGCCTGCTCGGCCCGCTCGCCCCGTACGACTTCGTCAGCGCCCACCAGTTGGTGGAGTGACCGGTGGACATTCTCTGGACGCTGCTGACCCTGCCGTACGCGCCGGTGCGGGGGGTGACCGCCGTGGTCAAGGTGATCGCCCGGGAGGCGGAGTCGCGGCAGCGCAACCCGGTCGACGTCCGGCGCGAGCTGGAGGCGCTGGACGCGGCGGAGGCCGCCGGGGAGATCACCGCCGCGGAGCGGGACCGGGGGCAGCAGCAGGTGCTGGAGCGGCTGACCGGCGGCACCCGCCCCCGCCGACGGGCCGGCGCGGAACGGGCGCGGCGGGTGCCGCGCGACGGCGGCGAGGGAGGTGAGCGGCATGGCGGACCGGATCCGCGGCGACGGCGGTCGGGCGCGTAGGAACGAGCCGGACGACCGGTACGACGACCGGTACGACGACGAGGAGGAGTACCTCGAACCGATCTCGGCCGCCGAGGCCGCCCGCGAGGGGATGCGGCAGATCGTCGAGCTGACCGGCCGGGACCCGGTGGGGACCACCTCGCTGAAGTCGGTGCGGGACGGCTGGCTGGTCGGGGTGGAGGTGATCGAGGACCGCCGGATCCCCGCCTCCACCGACCTGCTCGGCCTCTACGAGGTGGAGCTGGACCTGGAGGGCGGCCTGCTCGGCTACCGGCGGGTGCGGCGCTACCAGCGCGGGAAGGGCGAGGTGGGCTGAGATGACCGTGCAACCGCCACCGGTGGTGCAGAACTCCGGCCAGGTCCTGCCGGCCGGGCACGAGCCGGCCAACCTCGGCGACATCCTGGAACGGGTGCTCGACCGGGGCATCGTGATCGCCGGCGACATCCGGGTCAGCCTGCTCGACATCGAGCTGCTGACGCTCAAGCTCCGGCTGGTCATCGCCTCCGTCGACACGGCACGGCAGATCGGCATCGACTGGTGGGAACACGACCCGTGGCTCAGCTCGCGGGCGAGGCCGCCGGTCGAGCCCGGCCCGCGGGACCCGGAGCAGGTGGAGGCGGAGCGCCGCCCCCGGGTCGCCCGGCGGGCCGCCCGGAGGGAGGAGTGGGATGAGATCGACGGCTGACCTCGCGTCCGCCGGCCCGGCGGCGCACCTGGACGCCGGGGTGTGGCTGCACGGCGTGACGCGGGAGGCGGACCGGGCCCTGCTCGCCGCGACCGCCGGGATGGACGGCGCGCCGGTACGCGCGGTGCCGGCCGCCGGGCTGGTCGCCGTGGTCAGCACCGCGCCGCTGACCGAGTACGGCGAGGAGGCGCTGCGCCGCAACCTGGAGGACCTGGCCTGGCTGGAGCGCGCCGCCCGGGCGCACCACGCGGTGGTGGCCGCGCTGTCCCGGGCGGGCGCGGTGGTGCCCGCCCGGCTGGCCACCGTGCACCACGACGACGCCCGGGTGGCGGGCCAGCTCGCCGCCCGGCGGACCGAGCTGACCGCCCTGCTCGACCGGCTCGCCGGCCGGGACGAGTGGGGCGTCAAGGGCTACGTCGTGCCCGGCGCGACGCCCCGGGCGGCGGAGCCCGGGGGGTCGGGCGGGGCCGGGGCGGCGTACCTGCGGCGGCGCCGGGCCCAGCTCACCGCCCGGGAGGAGGGGCAGCGGATCGCCGCCGACGCCGCCGCCGCCGTGCACGCGGCCCTCGCCGGGCACGCGGTGGCCGCCCGGCGGCACCCACCGCAGGACCGCCGGCTCTCCGGCGCGCCCACCGCCATGGTGCTCAACGGGGCGTACCTGGTCGGGCAGGAGGCGCTCGCCGCCTTCAGCCGGCTGGTCGACACGCTCGCCGGGCGGCACCCGGAGATCCGGTTGGAGCTGACCGGGCCGTGGCCGCCGTACTCCTTCGCCGAGGAGCGACCGCCCGAGCCCCCGCTGACCGTGCGGGAGCCGGCGTGCTGACCGCCCGCCGCGCCGACGCGCCGACCGCCCGGGGGCCGGCGTGGTGACCACCTCGCTCGCGCCGAGCAGCGCCGACGACCCGCTGGCCTACCGGCCGGTGGCGCTGGTGGACCTGCTGGACCGGGTCCTCGCCACCGGCGTGGTGATCAGCGGCGACATCACCATCGCCATCGCCGACGTCGACCTGGTCCGGATCTCCCTGCGCGCCCTGGTCGCCTCCGTCGGCGCGCTCGCCCCGCCGGAGCTGCGGGACGCTGCCGTGCCCGGGGCCGCCTCGTCACCAGGGGCACCGGCATGACCGCCCCGGACGGCGGCCCGAACGCCCCGGGCGGCATCACCGCCTCAGGTGCCGGGACCCGCCGGGACGAGGCCGCCGAACTGGCCGCCGCGCTCGGGGACACCCGGTGGCAGCCGCCCCGGGTGACCCCGCTGGACCGCCGGCTCGCGGTCGACCGGGACTCCGTCGAGCGGGGGCTGGCCAGCCTCGTGCTCACCGTGATCGAGCTGCTGCGGCAGCTCATGGAGCGGCAGGCGCTGCGCCGCGTCGACCTCGGCGACCTCACCGAGGAGCAGGTCGAGCGGATCGGCACGACGCTGATGGCGCTGGAGGAGCAGATGACGGGGCTGCGCGAGTACTTCGGCCTGGCCCCCGAGGACCTCAACCTCGACCTGGGCCCGCTCGGCCCCCTGCTGCCCACCGACTGACCGGCGGCCGGCCCGGGAAGACCGCGCCCGTGGTCAGCTGGCGCGCTTCTCGGCGTACGCCGCGAGCCACGCGACCTGGGCCGGGTCCAGGGACGGGCGGACCCGGGAGCGGGCCGTCGCCACGTGCGCGGCGGTGACCGTGGAGGCGGTCAGCGACTCCCGCATGGCAGCCAGCGCCGCCTCCCGTACCAGTGCGGCGCAGTCCGCCGCCGAGAAGCCGTCCAGCTCCGCGCCCAGCGCCGCCAGGTCCACCTCCGGCGCCAGCGGCACGTTCCGCGACGCGGCGCGCAGGATCTCCGCCCGCGCCGGCCCGTCCGGCGGCGGCACGTAGACCAGCCGTTCCAGCCGCCCGGGTCGCAGCAGCGCCGGGTCCACCAGGTCGGGCCGGTTCGTCGCGCCGACCACCACCACGTTGCGCAGCGCCTCCACCCCGTCCAGCTCGGTGAGCAGCGCGGCGACCACGCGGTCGGTCGTACCGCCGTCGCTGGCCTGGCCACGCACCGGCGCGAGCGCGTCCACCTCGTCGAGGAAGACCAGCGTGGGCGCGGCCTCGCGGGCCCGGCGGAACAGCTCGCGGACGGCGCGCTCGCTCTCGCCCACCCACTTCGACAGCAGCTCCGCGCCCTTGACCGAGAGCACGTTCGCCCGGCCCGACCCGGCCAGCGCGGTGACCAGGTAGGTCTTGCCGCAGCCCGGGGGGCCGTAGAGGAGCACCCCGCGTGGTGGCTGCACGCCGAGCCGGGCGAAGGTGTCCGGGTAGGTCAGCGGCCAGAGCACCGACTCGGTCAGCGTCTCCTTGACCTCCGTCAGGTCGCCCACGTCGTCGAGGGTCACCGAGGCCAGCTCCAGGGTGGACGCCGCCATGGAGGTCGGCCGGACCACCTCCAGGGCGGCGGTGAAGTCGGTCATCGCGACCGTCGGCGTCTCGGCCGACTTCTGCCGCAGCGCGGCGCGCACCCCGGCCTCGCGCACCAGCGCGGCCAGGTCGGCGGCGACGAAGCCGGGGGTACGCCCGGCGACCTCGTCGAGCCGCACGTCCTCGGCGAGCGGGACCTGCCGGGTCAGCACGGTCAACTGTTCCCGGCGCAGCGCCGGGTCCGGCAGCGGGACGCCGATCCGCAGCGAGAGCAGGTCCGGGGCGCGCAGCGCCGGGTCGACGGCCTCGGGCCGGCCGGTGGTGCAGACCACCGCCGCGCCGGACCGGACGGTCTCGGCGACCACCTGGCGGAACACGGTGGCCAGCGGTCCCGGCCCGTCGGCCGGGGCGAGCGCCTCCACGTCGGTGACCAGCAGCACCGCGGGGCCGCCCGTCTGCGTCTCGGCCGCGGCCGCGCGCAGCCGGTCGGCGGCGGCCTGGTTGGTCAGCGCGGCCAACTCGGGTGCCCAGAGCGGGCAGACCCGGGCCCCGACCCGGGCGGCCACCGCGCGCACCAGCGCCGCCTTGCCGGAGCCGGCCGGCCCGGCGACTAGTACGCCCAGCGAGACGGTGGTGCCCAGCCGGCCGAGCACCTCGCGGTGGTGGAAGCCGAGGTCGAGCAGCTCGGTCAACTCCTCGGCCTGGGACCGCAGCCCGGGCAGCTCGTCCACCGACGGCACGGCCTCCTCGTCCGTCTTCGTGGCGCCGTCGCCCGCGCCGGCCCGGCTCGTGACGTCCGCGGTCGCCGGTTCACGCCGGGCCCGGTGCGTGCCGGCGGCCGGGCCGCCGGTGTCCAGGTCGGCCGCGCCGACGTGCGCCGGGCGGGGCCCGCCCCCCGGCGCGCTGCCGGCGCCGGCGGCCCGGCCGGAGCCCGCCAGGCCGGCGGCCTGACCGGACCCGCCCGCCGTGCCGGCGGCCCGGGCGACCGGCGAGCCCGCCGTGCCGGCGGAGCCGTGGGTCGCCGGGCCGTGTTCCCAGCCGACGACGGTGTCCATGGTGACCAGGGAGCCGGTGCCGGGCTCGGCGGCGACCACCGTGAGCAGGGTGCTGGTCCAGGCGTAGCCGACGCTGTTGGAGAGGCTGCGTCGGGCGGCCTCCATCAGGCTGCGTACCGAGGCGTCGGGCAGGACGTCCTGCGGCAGCAGCGACACGTCGTCCCCGGTCGTCACCACCTTGCCGAGCAGGGCCAGCCGGAGCATCTCGGGGGAGACCACGGCGGCGACCGGCGCCGGCCCGGCGATGACCACGCGGCGGGCCGCGGTGACCGGGAGGGGGCTCACGGTCACCTGGCCGCCGTCGCGGACGCCGAGGTTGCCCAGCATCAGGTCGTCGGCGTGGAGCAGGGCGGTGCTTGCGGTCGGATCGGCCGCGACGATCCCGGCGGTCACCCGCCGGCCGGCCAGGCGCACCGGGTCGCCCGGGCGCAGCGCCAGCGCGGTGAGCACCTCCGGATGCAGCCGGACGATGCCCCGTCGGGCGTCCAGCGCGGCCGGCCGCAGGCTCGCGGTCAGGGTCAGGTCGGGTTCCGCCACCGCCCGACCCTAGCTCCCGATGTCATCCGGCACCCGTCGTGCTTCGAGCCAGGCAGCCCTGCACCGCGCTCCCCACACGACGCGCTGCCTACCCGCCGGAACCGTCGTCGAGCAGGGACGGGTCGCCGCGGAGCAGTTCGGTCAGCCGCGCCGCCGGGTCGGCGCTCGGCCCCTCCCGGCCGGGCGTCCAGGCCGGCGGCGTCCTGCCCGACGTCGGCCCCGCTGGCGGCGGCGGTACGGCGGGCGTCTCAGCGCCGACCGTCACGCCCGTGCCGGTCCAGGCGATCCGCAGCGGGTACGCCTTCCGGTCGTGCTCGACCCGAATGGTGACGGCCATGCCGGGGTGGCCCACCACCACCCGGCGGACCGCGTCGGCGACCTCCGCCACCGGGTCGCGGGGCTCGCCGGCCCGCCGGGCGTCGCCCCAGCCGGGCCCGGCGTTGCGGGTCTCGCCCCGGCCGTCGGCGAGCTGCTCCGAGTGCGACGTGCGGACCCGGGCGCGGGCCCGGGCCACCCCGTCCGGCACTGCCGGCGGTGCGGCGGCCTCCCCGTCCGCCGCCCCGCCCTGGTCGGCGGCCCGCCGGCGCAGCGCCTCCTCGCGCCGGGCCAACCGGGCCAGTGTCTCGTCCAGTCCACCTCTCATCACGACCGCCCCCTTCACGTGAACGGGTCGAACCCCCCGGCCGACCCCGGTCTTCCTCCCCGGGTGGCCCGATCGGGCATCGACCGTGGAGTCCCGTGCATCGGACCGGAAACTAACCGAACAGCGAGGGGTGGTCCGGCCGTCGAACGGTCAGCTTTCCGTCATGAGGTGCCAGGTGACCGTTCGTCCCGACACCGGCCACGCTGGGTGCCGTTCGGGAGAGTGGCATGGATGGATCGGAGGGGATTTCTCACCGAAAATCGGAATTCACGTGATCCGAATCCGTCTCTCCGGGAGGGTCGGGGACCTGCGGCGGTCGCACCGGTCCGGCCGCCGATCGGACCAACCGGACGGCCGTACGGAGGATCTCAGCCAACGCTCAGGGTTCGGGCCGTACCGTGTGCCGCATGAGATCGCCGTCGTCGGCCGCGTGGATCCGGCGTGCCCTGCCCACCCGCCGGCGCGCGGTCGCCGCGGCGGCGGCCGTGGTGCTGCTCGCCGCCGCCGTGACCTGGGCGGTGGTCCCGCAGGGGCCGGACGTCCGCGCCGAGTCGGCGATGCTGACCGTCCGCTCCGGACCGGCCGGCGACCAGCCCGTCGACCTGGACACCACGTTCTACCTGCCGGAGGGCGCCTCGGCGGCGAGGCGGGTGCCGGCGGTGCTGCTGGCGCACGGCTTCGGCGGCACCAAGGAGTCCGTCCGCGCCGACGCCGAGGAGTTCGCCGGGCGCGGCTACGCCGTGCTCACCTGGACGGCGCGCGGCTTCGGCCGCAGCGGCGGGCAGATCCACCTGGACCACCCGGACTACGAGGTCCGGGACGCCCAGCGCCTGCTGGACTGGCTCGCCGCCCGCCCCGAGATCCGCACCGACGCCACGGGCGACCCGAAGGTCGGCGTGGTCGGCGGCTCGTACGGCGGCGGCCTGGCGCTCCTCCTCGCGGCACAGGACCAGCGCGTCGACGCGATCGTCCCGATGATCACCTGGCACGACCTGTCCCGCTCCTTCCTGCCCGAGAGCACCGGCAAGCAGCCCACCGAGGGCGTCTTCAAGTCCGGCTGGGCCGGCCTCTTCTTTGGCGGCGGCGGCAACGTCGGCTCCGGGCCGGCGGGGCTCTCCGGGGCCGGCGCCACCGAGCCCGAGGGGGCGCCCGCCTCCGCCGGCCCGCCCAGCCCGGGGCCGGGCGCCGGCCCGGGAACCGGTCCGGGGCGGGCGCCGGCCCGGGCCGCCGACCCGTCGTGCGGCCGGTTCGCCGCCGACATCTGCGCCGCGTACCTGCGGATCGCCACCACCGGCCGGGCCGACCAGGCCGCCGTGGACCTGCTGCGCCGGTCCAGCCCGGCCGGCGTGCTGGACCGCATCAAGGCGCCGACCCTGCTGGTGCAGGGCGCGGCGGACACCCTCTTCCCGCTCGGCGAGGCGGACGCCAATGCGCGCGGCATCGCCGCCGCCGGCACGCCCGTGCGGGTGGCCTGGTTCACCGGCGGGCACGACGGCGGCGAGGGCCCGCGGACCGACTCGGACCGGGTGAAGTTCCTGACCGTGCAGTGGCTCGACCACTACGTCAAGGGTGAGGGCGAGGCCCCGGGGGCCGACTTCACCTGGTCCCGCATCGCCGGCTTCGACGCCCTCGACCGGGGCCTGGTGGCCACCGGCTACCGCACCGCCGACTACCCGGGCGTCGCCGGCACGGCCCGCCGCGACGTTCCGGTGGCCGGCCCGGCCCAGCCGGTCGCCAACCCGCCGGCCGGTAACCCCGCCGCCATCTCCTCGGTGCCCTTCGCCGGCGAGTTGTCGTCCCTGCTCGGCGGCGTCGCCGGGGACATCCCCGGCCAGCACGCCCGGTTCGAGTCGGAGCCGCTGACCGAGGCGGTGGACGTGGTGGGCGCGCCGACCGTGGACATCCGGGCGGCGTCGCCGACCGGCGAGGCGGTGCTCTTCGTCAAGCTCTACGACGTCGAACCCAACGGCGCGGCCACCCTGCCCAACGGCCTGGTCGCCCCGGTCCGGCTCACCGGCCTGCCGCGCGAGATCGAGGCGGCGCAGCCGGTCACCGTCACGCTGCCGGCGATCGTCCGTCGCGTCGAGGCGGGACACCGGCTGCGCGTCGTGGTGGCGACCTCCGACCAGGCGTACGCCACGCCGGTCGAGCCCACCGTCCACACCGTCGCGGCCGGCGGCGCGGTCGGCCTGCCGACCGTCGCCGGCGAGCCGATCCCCACCGCCGCCACGGTGTGGCGCTGGGTGCTGGTCGGGCTGGTCGCCGCGATCGCGGTCGGGCTCGTCGCGGTCGTGACCGTGGCGCGGCGCCGACACCGCCGCCAGGACAGCTCCGTCCACCCGGCGTACGCGGGCGTCCCGCTCGCCGTGCGGCAGCTCCGCAAGGAGTACGCGGACGGCTTCGTCGCCGTCTCCAACGTGGACTTCGAGGTGCACCCCGGCCAGGTCGTCGGCCTGCTCGGCCCCAACGGCGCCGGCAAGACCACCACGCTGCGGGTGCTGATGGGGCTGACCCAGCCCACGGCCGGCGAGATCTACGTCTTCGGGCACCGGCTGGTACCCGGCTCGCCGGTGCTGTCCAGGATCGGCGCGCTGGTCGAGGGGCCGGGATTCCTGCCGCACCTGTCCGGCCTGGAGAACCTGAGGGCGTACTGGCGGGCCACCGGGCGGCCGGCCGAGGACGCGCACTTCGACGAGGCCCTGGAGATCGCCGGCCTGGGCGACTCCGTGCACCGCAGGATCAAGAACTACAGCCACGGCATGAAGCAGCGCCTCGCCATCGCGCAGGCCATGCTGGGCCTGCCCGAGCTGCTGGTGCTCGACGAGCCGACCGACGGGCTCGACCCGCCGCAGATCGCGGAGATGCGCCGGGTGCTCCAGCGCTACGCCACCGACGGCCGCGCGGTGCTGGTCTCCAGCCACCTGCTCGCCGAGGTGGAGCAGACCTGCACGCACGCGGTGGTGGTGAACAAGGGCCGCATCGTCGCCTCGGGCCCGGTCGAGGAGATCGTGGGCGAGTCGCCCAGCGTGCTCTTCGACGTGACCGACCCAGCGGCCGCCCGCGCGGTGCTGGACGGCCTGCACGGGGTGCGGGTGCTTCCCGACGGCGAGGGCCAGCTCGTGGTGGACACCAACGGGACCGCCCGCAGCGAGGTGGTCGCCGAGCTGGTCCGGGCCGGCATCGGGGTGGACCGGGTGGTGCCGCGGCGCCGCCTGGAGGACGCGTTCCTCGCCCTGGTCGGTGAGAACTCTCGGGGAAGCGGGGACCGATGATGGCGGGGACGTCACCCACGGTGGGCGCGGCGGCGGGTTACCGGCCGTCGGCCACCCTGCCGTTCGGCGCCGAATTCCGGCGGCAGGCATCCCGGCGGCGTACGCAGCTCGCGCTCGGGTTCATGGTGCTGCTGCCGCTGATCATCCTGATCGCCTTCCAGTTCGACACGGGCGACGACGACGACAACGGGCGCGGGGAGTTCGGCAGCCTGGTCGAGTTCGCCACCTCGGGCGGGCTGAATTTCACCCTGTTCACCATCTTCGTCTCGGCGTCGTTCCTGCTGGTCGTGGTGGTGGCGCTGTTCTGCGGCGACACGGTGGCCAGCGAGGCGAGCTGGGGCAGCCTGCGCTACCTGCTAGCGGTGCCGGTGCCCCGGGCCCGGCTGCTGACGGTGAAGCTGCTGGTCGCGCTCGTCTACTCGGCGCTGGCGCTGGCGCTGCTCGCCGGCACGGCCCTGCTGATCGGCACGCTGCGCTACGGGTGGGAGCCGCTGCGCAGCACCGTCGCCGCCCAGCTCGAACCGGGGGAGGGACTGCTGCGGCTGCTGGGCGTGCTCGGCTACCTGGCCGTCGTACTCCTGGTGGTGGCCGGCCTGGCGTTCCTGCTGTCGGTGGTCACGGACGCCGCGCTCGGCGCGGTCGGCGGCGCGGTGCTGCTCTGGATCCTCTCCAGCATCCTCGACCAGATCACCGCGCTCGGCGCGCTGCGCGCGTTCCTGCCGACCCACTACGCCAACGCCTGGCTGGGGCTGCTGTCGACGCCGGTGCAGACCGACGACGTGGTACGCGGCGCGATCTCCGCGATCAGCTACGCGACGCTGTTCTGGGGCCTCGCCTTCTGGCGCTTCACCCGCAAGGACGTCACCAGCTGAGGCACCGGACACTCACGGCAGCGGCATGGAGCTGCTCGGCGCCGAGGTGCCCGGCACCGGCCGGGTCGGCGTCGGGTCGGTCGCCATCTTCTTCCAGGCGCTGACCCCGATCCGGCCCGTGTTGCCGAGATCGATCGGTCCGTCCAGGTCGACGACCTGCGCGGGCCGGCCGGCGGCGGGCGCGACCTCCAGGCGCTCGCCGTTGGTGGCGACGACCGTCGGGTCGGTGACCAGGTTGCGCCAGAGCACGGCGGCCCCGGCCCGTTCGCCGGGCCGCAGGGTCAGCGGTCGGGACGGGGCGTCGAAGCCCGGCGTGATCTCCTTGGCCCCGTTGACCACCCGGACCGGTATCGGGTTGCCGTCGCCGTCGTGCAGACGCAGCGCCGGGTAGCCGTTCAACGGGTAGGGCTCCGTGCCGCAGTTGACCAGCTCCAGCCCGAGGCCCGCAGACCCATCGCGGCGTTGGAGCCCGGCGAACTGATCCGAACGCCGGATTCCGGGCACTCGGCGGCGGGGGCGCCCCCGGAATTCGGCGTTGGCGCGCCCGCTCTCGGCATCCTGCTCGGTGCCGGATCGGCCGACGGCGGTTCGGTCGCCGGGGAGCAGGCGCCGAGCAGGACGAGGCCGGCCATCGCGACCCCGAGCGCCCGTGCCGGTCCTGGAACTCCACCGCGCGAGCACGGTACGGGTCGGTGCGCGGGGGTCGCCATCGCCTGATCATCGCACCGGTGCGTCGCCGAGCCTCGGACACCCGGCCGGCGGAGGGTCCGGCGGTGCTGTCGAGCTGCCCCACCTGAGGGACCGGCCGGACCGGGCCACCCGCGCGGTGCCTGTCGAGCTGAATCGTCTACGACATCACCCGTCCCAACTTGGGCGAGGTGATCGGTGTGCGGACCCAGGCGGCGCCGAGCGGTCCGTAAGGGCATGGCGCCGGTGAGTGAGAATCGGGTATGCCCACCTCGCCCGCCGTGCCGCAGCCTGAGCCGCCCGCCGAGCCGTCGCCCGTGCCACCGGCTGAGCCGTCCACGTCCCGCTCCGTGTCGCCACCTGCGCCGCCGTCCGTGTCGCCACCTGCGCCGCCGTCCGTGCCGGCGGCTGCGCCGTCGCCCGCGCCGCCGTCCGTGCCGGCGGCTGCGCCGTCGCCCGCGCCGCCGTCCGCACCGCCACCGGAGCAGCCGTCCGGGCGGGCGCCCGGGCCGAAAGCCTGGGCCGTGCTGGCGGATGAGCGACTGCCTGGGTTTCGCGGGCTTTCGCCGAAGCAGCGCGCGGTGTACGCGACCGCCGCCGCCGTCATCGTCGTGGTCGGCGTGCTGTTCGCCTACCAGGCGAACTTCCTCCTGGACCGGTCGACGGCCACCGAGCGGGCCCGCTCGGACAGGCAGGCTGAGAAGGCGGTGGACCGTGAGCAGGCCGCGTTCGTGTCCACCGTCACTCCCCTCGACTACGACCGGGACCTGCCCGAGGCCTTCAGTGTGCTGCTCGACCGGCCGCTGACCGAAGGCGAGCAGGCCATCCTCACCGCCCTGAACGGCGACGCGTCAGAGGTGTGGGAGTTCCTGAAGCCGCTCGGCGGCCGGGTGGTCGAGCACGCGTCCTATGTGGCGCCGCTCGAGGACGGCAACGAGAACCGCGGTCACGCCCAGACGTTCGACCTGAACCTGAACAGCGATCGCGCCGCCGGACTCACGATCAACAACATGACCGCCGTCAAGGACTCGTGCCGCGTACCCACGGCGCAGACCGTCGTCACCCTTCCGCCGGCGGGCGCGGAGTCCCGGCAGGGGCTGCTGTGGGACCTGACCGGTGGGCCGACGGACAAGCCGCACGGCCCGTACGTCCTGGACGAGGGCGAGCCGCAGGAGGGTCAGCTGTACTTCCGCCGCAACGTCGTCGAGCTGGGCAACGGTCAGTCGAACATGGCCTTCCGCATCCAGCCGGAGGTGTCCACCCACACCTGCGAGTGGCACATCGTCGCCTCCTACACCGACACTACCGGCTCCCATGAGCAACGCATCCCGAGCGGCACCGGCACGCTCACCACCGAGGCCATCCCCTCGCAGCCCGTCCAGTACTTCGAGCGTCCCCCGGCCTCGGGGTGGGGCTGCCTCGGCGCGGTGAGTCAGCATGGTTGCCCGTCCACCGGGTCCATACGGCTACCGAGGCCACCAGCCCACCGGCCGGTTCCAGGCTGAGCTGGCCCCCGCCCGGTACGACCGGAGCCCGCGCCGGCGGATCGGCCGGCGCGGTCCTGGGCCCGGTACGACCCCCGGCGGGACGTCAGCGGGAACGGGGCCTGCGCTTGCGGTCGGGGGAGTCGGGGGAGTCTGGCGCGGTGCCGGAGCCGACGGTTTCCCCGTCGTCGGACGCGTCGGCAACCCGGGCGTCGGTGTGGCTCAGCTCGGCCAGCGTCGTTCCCCTGAGCTGGTAGACGGCGGTACGCCGGATGCTCAGCTCGGCCGTCGGGCCGTCCGCGGGCCGGGTCAGGTAGACCACCGTCGCCCTGCCGTCGCGCACGCTGATGCTCTCCACCGGCGTACGGTCGCCGAGGTCGACCTGGGCCTGGTAGTCCGGCTCGCCCTTGACGTTGCGCCAGGCGGCGAGGGTGAAGAAGCGGCCGGTGCCGCCGCCGTCGAGCATGATCACGCCGATCGCGTCGCCCGCGCCGTCGCCGTCGAGGTCGCCGATGGCGCACGGCCGCTGCAACTCCACCGTCGTGCCGTCCCGGTCGGACCAGCGACCGGCGGCGAGGCGGATCGGGGCGGCGTACCCGCGGTAGCGGACCCGGCTGCTGCCGATCCGGGTGTTGCGCAGTTCGAGGCAGGTGAGCTGGTCGCCGGTGCGGCGGGGGGTCGGGGTCGCCCAGGCGGCGTCGACGTCGTCCCGCTTCGCGCTGGCGGGCCGGTCGGCGGACCGGTCCCGCTTCTTCCGGTTGCCCGCGGAGCAGGCGGTGGTCACCGCCAGCAGGCAGGCCATGGAGAGCGCCACCACCGGGACGAGCTTGCGACGCATTCGCGCGTTCCTTTCCGTCAATGTGCCTGCAAGGTAACGGGAGCGCGCCAGGGGCACACGACCGCTGCTGGTCGCCGTGTTCGGTCCGGGCAGGTGGGCGCGACACCCTGCTGCGCGCCCGGCGCCCCGCCGCCGGTTCCCGCTCCGCGGCAGCCTGAATCCGTACCGTCGAGGAGAGGCCGCCCCTGCGGCTCGGCGGCGACTGCGGGATCGCTCACATCCTGGGATCTGCCATCGATCCGGGCGGCGTCGGTGCTTAAACTCGCAGGTACAACTGCATACCTCATCCAGAGGGGCTGAGGGATACGGCCCGACGACGCCCCGGCAACCACCCCGCGCGCTCACCGCTGAGCGACCGGCGGGGCAGGTGCCAATTCCGTCCCCGCCGCAGGGTGCGATGCGGGGAAAGATGAGAGGACCCTCGACATGACGTCGACGTTCGCCGTCTCCGGCATCGACACCACCGCCAGCCCCGCCCGCGCCCTGGTCTGCCGCGCCTGTTCGGCCCGCTACCCGCTCGCCGCCCAGCACGCCTGCTACGAGTGTTTCG
This sequence comes from Micromonospora sp. NPDC048063, assembly GCF_043202855.1. NCBI lineage: Bacteria > Bacillati > Actinomycetota > Actinomycetes > Micromonosporales > Micromonosporaceae > Micromonospora > Micromonospora sp. NPDC048063. Next base: position 86,773 of record NZ_JBIDBG010000011.1, read on the forward strand.
GCCCGCTGGAGGTCGACTACGACGCCGCCGCGCTGGCGACGGTCACCCGGGAGCAGATCGAGGCCGGTCCGCAGAACATCTGGCGGTACGCCGCGCTGCTGCCCGCCGGCCAGGACCCGGCGACCAGGGTCACCCTCGACCCGGGCTTCACCCCGCTGGTCGCCGCCCCGCACCTCGCGGCCGAGCTGGGCATCACCGCCCCGCTCTGGGTCAAGGACGACAGCGGCAACCCGACCCACTCGTTCAAGGACCGGGTGGTCTCGGTCGCGCTGACCGCCGCCCGGGCGCTCGGCTTCAGCCGCTACGCCTGCGCCTCCACCGGCAACCTGGCCAACTCGGTCGCCGCGCACGCCGCCCGCGCCGGGGCGCCGTCGGTGGTCTTCATCCCCGGCGACCTGGAGCAGGGCAAGGTCGTCACGACCGCCGTCTACGGCGGCGAGCTGGTCGCCGTCGACGGCTCGTACGACGACGTGAACCGGCTCTGCGGCGAGCTGGTGGAGACGGACGAGTTCGAGGACACCGCGTTCGTCAACGTCAACGTCCGCCCCTACTACGCCGAGGGGTCGAAGACGCTCGGCTACGAGGTGGCCGAGCAGCTCGGCTGGCGGATCCCGGCCCAGGTGGTCATCCCGATGGCCTCCGGGGAGCTGCTCACCAAGATCGACAAGGCGTTCGCCGAGCTGGTCGAGATCGGCCTGGTCGAGGCGCCGGCCGGCGGCTGGAAGGTCTTCGGCGCCCAGTCGGCCGGCTGCAACCCGATCGCCGCCGCCCTGCACGCCGACACCGACACGATCACCCCGGTCAAGCCGACGGGCATCGCCAAGTCGCTGAACATCGGCGATCCGGCCGCCGGCCTCTACGCGTTGGAGGCGGTGCGCCGCACCGGGGGCTGGATGGAGTACGTCGACGACGACGAGATCCGCGCCGGCATCCGGCTGCTGGCCCGCACCACCGGCGTGTTCGCCGAGACCGCCGGCGGGGTGACGGTGGCGGTGCTGCGCAAGCTGGTCGAGTCCGGCCGGCTCGACCCGACCGCGGAGACCGTCGTCTTCAACACCGGTGAGGGGCTCAAGACCCTCGACGCGATCGCCGCCCAGGCCGGCCCCACCCACCGCATCAGGCCCTCGCTGCGTGCCGCCCGCGACGCCGGCCTCCTCGGCTGAGGTCCGAGGCCGGTGACCGTTCGCGGCTCAGCCGCCGGCCCGGCCCGCCCCGGCACCGGTCGCGCGACTCGCCCCGACGCCGGCCACCCGGTCCGGTCTGCCACCGGCCGGCGTGGTCGCGCCGTGCAGGTGGCGCGCGACCGTCGCGGCGACCTGACGGAAGGCGAGCACGGCGGCACGGCGGTCGTGCCGCCGGGCGGCCGCGACGAAGGGCACCGGGGCGACCTCGGACAGCTCCACGAAGCGCAGCTCCGCGAGGGGCGAGAGCCCGCGTGCCGTGCGGGGGCCCACGGCCACCACCGCCGGGTCCTGGAGGATCAGGTACGCCATCTCCGCCGGCGAGGTGACCGTCACCCCGCGCTGCTGCGGCGGGCAGCCGTCGCGGTAGTCGTTGAGCAGCCAGTAGTCGCGGATCGTCGGCACGTCCTCGATCCGGGGCATGGCCAGCGTGAGCACGTCCGCCAGCGACACCGCCGCGCCGGCGTCGGCCAGGGGATGCCGGGCGCTGAGCGCGAGGACGCGGGGCTCGGCGAACAGCACCGTCCAGTCGTGCCGTTCGGGGTCCAGCGGCAGCCGGGTGAGCGCCACGTCGATCTGGTCCGCCAGCAGGGCGGTGTACAGCCCGCCCACGGTCAGTTCGCGCAGGACCAGCCGTACCTCGGGGGCGGCCCGCTGCCAGGCGGGCAGGATCGACGCGATGAGGTCGCCCGCCCCGCCGGTGCTGAAGCCGACGCGTAGCGTGCCGTCGCCGGTGCCGACGGTGTCCCGGGCCGCCCGTACGCCGTCGGCGACCCCGACCACGGCCCGCTGGGCCGGTTCGAGCAGCGCGGATCCGGCCTCGGTGAGCCGGACGCCCGCCGGCTCCCGGTGGAACAGCGGCGCGCGCACCGACCGCTCCAGGGCGCGGATCTGCTGGCTCAGCGTCGGCTGACTGACGTGCAGCAGCGCGGCGGCGCGGGTGAAGGACCGCTCCTCGGCGACGGCGAGGAAGTACCGGAGTTGACGTAGTTCCACCATGACGATCCCCCTTGCCCGACCCCCGCGGGCATCGACGATCAGAAGATCTACCAGCACTCATAGGTCCGTCCTATGGCCCATCGTTGTCGCGTCTTGGACAGCCCTCCCGACCCGGCCGAAGAATCTCCAGGTGGCGGTACCCGGAAGCTCCCGGGGTCCACCGCCGCCTGTCACATAGGCGACGAATTGCGATCGGCCGCGACCACCCGGCCGGCACGAGAGGGGTTCCCATGAACGCAGCACCGGCCCGCGTCACCCGGGCGGCCGTGACCGCCTTCACCATGCTGGCCGCCTCCCTCGGTGTGGTGGCCCTCGGCGCCACGCCGGCGGCGGCCGGGACGCTGGACAAGTACACCGTCAGCAAGTCGTCGAGCAGCTTCGACGGCGGCTGTGTGGCGGAGTCGACCGTGAGCTACTGGCCCGGCACCGACACCGCGACGTTCACCACCACGGTCCGCAACCCGTACCTGTTCGCGGCGTGCCGGGTGAACACCCGGCTGTTCGTGCAGGGCGCCTCGACCCAGTGGACCAGCGCCACGCACTACACGATGGCGTGTGGGATCACCGACACGACGTGCGCGTCCACCCAGACCACGACCGGCACCTACTACGCCGCCACGCCGAGCCTGACGGCGTACGTGGACAGCGTCAACGACGCGCTGGAGGCGATGGGCCTGGAGCGGTCGATGACCCGCAAGAAGGCGGTCGAGTCGATCTCGATCGAGTTCAGCAAGGCGGGCTGACGCGGCGAACGGGCGGTCGGCACCCACGGGGCGCGGGCCGCCCGTTGTCGTCCCGGGACGGGGGGCCGGGAGGAACGGGGGAGGGGCGACCCACCCGGACGGGGGATCGGGTCGATCCGCCGGGTAACTGGCTTTTCGCTGTGAGTGCGGAAAACGCGCCGACAAGGACTTGACGGCAGGAACCGGGCGGCGCAAGATGCTTCGTGCGGGAGGGCGTCTCGCCGGAGACTTTTAGTTCTTGCGACCCAACGCCGGAGGCGTTGTGCGAGTGTCCCTCCCGACCAACGTCCGATCGGGCCAGCGGTTAAATCGCTGGCCCGATCGTCGTTCCCGGGCCACCCTCGGGGCATGAGCATCACGATCGCGCCGATCGACGTCGCCGACCAGACCGCGATCGACGCGGCCTACCGGATCGGGGCGGCGGCCAACGACGCCGACCTGCCGGACTTCCCACCCTTCTGCCGGCGGCGCTTCGAGGCCGCGATCCGGCACCCGATGCCCGGCAACGCTGCGATCTGGGCGCTGGCCCGGCTCGACGGCGTGCCGGCCGGCTACCTCGCGCTGGACCTGCCGCAGCTCGACAACACCGAGAACGCCAGCGCCGACCTGATCGTGCACCCGGCCCACCGGCGCCGCGGGGTGGGCCGGGCGCTGCACGAGCACGCCGTGCGGCTGCTGCGCGAGCGGGGCCGCAAGCGGGTGCTGGGGATGGCGGTCGCCGCGCTGCCCGGCGGCCCGCCCCGGTCCGGGGCCGGCGCCGCCTTCGCCGCGTCGACCGGCGCCCGGCCGGCGCTGGCCGAGATCCGCAGCCGGCTCGACACCACCCGGCTCGACCACGACGGGCTGGACGCCGCGCTGGCCGACGCCCGCACCCGGGCCGACGGCTACCGCGTCCTCCGCTGGCAGGGGCGCACCCCCGACGAGTACGTCGCCGACATCGCCTACCTCGACGGCCGGCTGATGGCCGACGCGCCCCTCGGCGACGTGGAGTGGGAGCCCGAGCGGATCGACGCCGAACGGGTCCGTGGCATCGAGCGGGCGCTGGAGGCGCGGGGGCGGCGGCGCTACCACACGGCGGTGCGCCACGAGGCGTCCGGCCGGGTGGCCGCCTGGACGCTGCTCGACGTGGGCGCCTCCGCCGACTGGCACGCGTTCCAGCAGATCACCATCGTCGACCCCGCTCACCGGGGGCACCGGCTCGGTCTGCTCGTCAAGATCGAGAACCTGCGGCACCTGCTCGCCCACGAGCCGGCGGTCCGCGCGATCGACACCTTCAACGCGGCCGAGAACAGCTACATGATCGCGATCAACGAGCAGCTCGGATTCCGCCGGGTCGACGGCTGGACCGACTGGCAGCTCACGATCTGAGTTGTGACACGGCCCTACTGATCCTGGGGCTTCCTGTTGCATGATGGCGGGCATGACGGAGACCCCGCACCCCCTGTACGACAGGCACGCCGACACCCTGACCCGTGCGCTGACCGCGATCACGGAGCGCGGGTACTGGTCCGCCTACCCCGAGTCGCCCAGCCCACGGGTCTACGGCGAGACCGCCGCCGCCGACGGCAAGGCCGCCTTCGAGGCGTACCTCGGCGGCGACTTCCCCCTCGACCAGCCGGGCGCCGGCGACCGGGTCGCCACCGAGACCAGCCCGTTCGGCGTCGAGCTGGGCGTCCGCTACCCGCACGCCGGGGCCGACGAGCTGGTCGCCGCCGCCTCCGCCGCCCTGCCGAGCTGGCGCGACGCCGGCCCGCAGACCCGGGTGGGCGTCTGCCTGGAGATCCTCGACCGGCTGCACAAGCACATCTTCGAGCTGGCCAACGCGGTGCAGTTCACCAGCGGCCAGGCGTTCGTGATGGCCTTCCAGGCCGGCGGCGCGCACGCGCTGGACCGCGCGCTGGAGGCGGTCGCCTACGCGTACGCGGAGATGACCCGGCACCCGGGGACGGCGGGCTGGGAGAAGGCCGCCGGCAAGGGCGACCCGCTGCGGATGACCAAGACCTTCCACGTGGTGCCCCGCGGCGTGGCGCTGGTGATCGGCTGCAACACCTTCCCGACCTGGAACTCGTACCCGGGGCTGTTCGCCTCGCTGGTCACCGGCAACCCGGTGGTGGTCAAGCCGCACCCGCGCGCGGTGCTGCCGCTGGCCATCACCGTCAGGTACGCCCGGGAGGTGCTCGCCGAGGCCGGCTTCGACCCGAACCTGGTGCTGCTCGCCCCCGAGGCCCCCGGCGAGAAGCTCGCCTCCACGCTGGCCCTGCACCCGGCCGTGAAGATCGTCGACTTCACGGGTTCCACCGAGTACGGCGACTGGCTGGAGGCCAACGCCCGGCAGGCGGCGGTCTACACCGAGAAGGCCGGCCTGAACACGGTGGTGGTCGACTCCACCGACGACTTCGCCGGGATGTGCCGCAACCTCGGCTTCACGCTGACCCTCTACAGCGGCCAGATGTGCACCACCTCGCAGAACATCCTCATCCCCGCCGAGGGAATCGCCACCGACCAGGGACACAAGAGCTTCGACGAGGTGGCCGGCGGGATCGCCGCCGCGATCGGCAAGCTCACCGCCGACCCGGCGCGCGGGGTGGAGTTCACCGGCGCGATCGTCAACGACGGGGTGCTGGAGCGCCTCGACGAGGTCACCAAGGTCGGCGAGACGGTGCTGGAGTCGCGTACGGTCGAGCACCCGGCCTTCCCCGGCGCGGTGGTCCGCACCCCGACGCTGGTCAAGCTGGCGGCCGGCGACACGGCGACCTACTCGAAGGAGTGGTTCGGGCCGATCTCGTTCGCCATCGCGACCGACTCGACGGCGCACAGTCTGGAGATCCTGCGGTCGACGGTCGGCGAGAAGGGCGCGCTCACCGCGGCGGTCTACTCCACCGACGAGGCGGTCCTCGACGCGGCCGAGGCGGCGGCGATCGAGGTCGGGGTGCACCTGTCCTGCAACCTGACCGGCGGGGTCTTCGTGAACCAGTCGGCGGCCTTCTCCGACTTCCACGGCAGCGGCGCGAACGCGGCGGCCAACTCCGCGCTCACCGACGGCGCCTACGTGGCCAACCGGTTCCGCATCGTGCAGTCCCGTCGGCACGCCTGAGTCGCGGTCGGGTTTCCGGGGTGGGCTGCCCCGGAAACCCTCCCGTGTCAGGCGGAGCGGCGCATCTGGAGTTCGGTGAGCGCCGGCACGGTGGGGTGCGGCACGCGTACGCCGGTGTCGACGAAGCCCAGCCGCCGGTAGGCGCGGTAGGCCCGGTCGTTGCCGACCACCACCTCCAGCATCAGCTCGGGCCGGCCGCACTTCCGGGACCAGGCGGCCACCGCCTCGACCAGCTCGCCGAGCAGGCCGGTGCCGCGCCAGGACGGGGTGACGTAGACGGCGTAGACGACGGTCAGCCCGGGCTCCTCCGGGGTCACCGTGCCCCCGGCGTGCCCGACCAGCCGGCCGCCTGGGTCCGCGACGAACTGCGCGGTGTCCGTGCCGGCCGACACGTGCGCGATCCGGGCCGCGTAGTCGGCGTGCGGCCGGGCCGCCGCGGTGGCGAGGGTCTCCAGGAAGGCCAGCGGCGCGTCGGCGAGCATCTCCAGCCGCAGCGCCCGCATCCGGGCGGCGTCCCGGGGCCGGACCCGTCGGATCTCCGCGTGCCGGGTGACCGCCGACCCCCGCTCCGGCCCGTCCGGCGTCCTCGTCATGCCGAATGCCTACCACAGCGACGGATGACGATGCCCCTCGATCGGAATATGCCCGATTTGGGGTCGTGCGCCGCCGTCACGCCTCGTGTAGCGTGCGATTTCGGTCACCGAATGCAGCGGCCTCCCCGACCGCCGGTTCGGTGGTCCTCCGGTGCCGGTCCGCCGGCCTCCGGGGTTGTGAGACGCCGTGCAGAGTGAGGAAGTGGACCGTGGCACAGGGCACCGTTAAGTGGTTCAACGCCGAAAAGGGCTACGGCTTCATCGCCGTCGACGGCGGGCAGGACGTCTTCGTCCACTTCTCCGCGATCGAGATGGACGGCTACAAGGCGCTGGACGACGGCCAGCGGGTGGAGTTCGAGATCGCCCAGGGCCAGAAGGGGCCCCAGGCCGAGCGCGTACGCGTCATCGCCTGACCCCCGTCCGCCACGGGCCGGGCCCTTCCGCCGCCGACCGCCCCGCGCGGCGGCGCCAACGACATTCGTCGATCAGCTCCGACGGGTGAGCCGGTCGGGTGACCGCTTTCGGCACATGGGTTCGGCGGGCGGATGGTGGCGCTGTCGAGCTGCCCCGTCTGTAGGACCACCCGTCTCTGTAGCACCACGCCTCGCATCCGGCTCGGCCGCCTGCGAGGCGTGGTGTGCCCCATCTGTGAGGGCAGCTCGACAGGGGCCGGGCGGTGGCACCGGTGGGGTCCGGGTTCGGGGTGTGACCTGCGGCATCGTTGGGCGGCACCGCGGCCGGGACGGGCCATGGTCCCTGGTCGTGGTTCGTGGCCCCGGTTCGTGGCGTGGCACCCCGGGCTGCGGTACGGACGCCAGGCAGGGAAGATCGTGAGCCGGTTCAGCCGTCGCTGAGGAGGGTTCATGTCCGACCAGCCACCCCAGGGCACGCCGCCGTCGGGGGATCCCGACCCCGCCACGGCCGGCGATGCGAGCGCGCCGCAGCCGCAGGGGTGGGTCTTCCCGCCCACCGGCGGGTTCCCGGCCGGCTCCGGCCCGTACGGCGGGCAGCCGTGGTATCCGGGCGCGCCGGTCGTGTATCCGGGCGCGCCGGTCGCGTACCCGGGGCAGCCGGTCCACGGGTGGTACCCGCCCGGCCACGGCCTCGACCCGGCCGACCCGCTGGTCACGCCGCCCGGCGGCGGCGTGAGTGGCTGGTTCGACCGGTGCGTCGGCGCGGTGCGCCGGGGCTGGCGGACGCTGCTGCCGATCCTGCTGCTCACCCAGGTGCTGCCGGCCGTGGTGCTGTCGGTGCTCGCGCTGGTGGTCGACCCGTCGGCCCGGTGGGACGAGTCGATGGCCGACGACCCGGCCGCGCTGCCCGACACCTTCCTGGCCGACCTGGGCACCATGATGGCCGTGCTGATCGGCGGCGCACTGGTCTTCGGCCTGGTGCAGAGCCTCGGCTGGGCCGCCGGCACCTGGGTGGTCGCCCGGCAGGCGGCCGGCCAGCCGGTGACCGTCGGCGCCGCGCTGGGCTACGGCCTGCGCCGGGCGCCGGGCCTCTGGGGCTGGACCCTGCTGATGAGCGTGATCATCGGGCTCGGGGTGTGCTTCTGCGTCATCCCCGGCATCTACTTCGCCTTCGCGCTGAGCATGGCCGGCCCGGTCTACCTCTTCGAACGGCAGCACCCGATCGGCCGCTCGTACCGGATGTTCCACGACCGGCTGGGCCTGCTGCTCGGCCGGGTGGCGCTCGTTGCGGCGGCGGTGATCGTCGGGGGCGGGGCGGCCGGCCTGGTGGAGGGCATCGGCTCGCTGCCGTTCGGCGTCACCCCGCTGGAGTCGCCGGGCACTGCGGTGGGCGCGATCGCGGTGGCGGTGCTCGGCGGGGTGCTGGGCCTGCCCACCCACCTCGCCCAACTGGTCGGCCTGGTCGTCACGTACGCCGAGCAGCGCGCCCACGAGGGGCCGGTGGACAGCGCGCGGCTAGCCGGTGAACTCGGCTGAGCGGGGCGGTCGTGCTTGCACTCGGCAGGGGAGAGTGCTAAACAAGTCATTGGCACTCGCATACCGTGAGTGCCAATGGTCGGGGCGGTAGGGCCACGGCCGCACGGGCGTCCACACGTCGGTGCGGCACATGGCCGGTCGTCGCGGGCTATCCGGCCCGGCCGAGGAGACGTCGTCGTCGCCAGGTGGCGACGTCCCCAAGGTGCGTACACCAGGCGGCCCATCCGGGACACAACCTCCGGGTGGCCCGTGAGTGTCCAGGAGGACAACGCCGTATGGCCAAGATGATCGCGTTCGACGAAGAGGCGCGCCGGGGCCTCGAGCGGGGCATGAACCAGCTCGCCGACGCCGTGAAGGTGACCCTCGGCCCCAAGGGCCGCAACGTCGTGCTCGAGAAGAAGTGGGGTGCCCCCACCATCACCAACGATGGTGTGAGCATCGCCAAGGAGATCGAGCTCGAGGACCCCTACGAGAAGATCGGCGCCGAGCTGGTCAAGGAGGTCGCCAAGAAGACCGACGACGTTGCCGGTGACGGCACGACGACGGCGACCGTCCTGGCCCAGGCCCTCGTCCGCGAGGGTCTGCGCAACGTGGCAGCCGGTGCCAACCCGATGGCCCTGAAGCGGGGCATCGAGGCCGCCGTGGCCAGCGTCTCGGAGGAGCTGTCCAAGCTCGCCAAGGACGTCGAGACCAAGGAGCAGATCGCCTCCACCGCCTCCATCTCCGCCGGTGACAGCACCGTCGGCGAGATCATCGCCGAGGCGATGGACAAGGTCGGCAAGGAAGGCGTCATCACCGTCGAGGAGAGCAACACCTTCGGCCTGGAGCTGGAGCTCACCGAGGGTATGCGCTTCGACAAGGGCTACATCTCGGCCTACTTCATGACCGACCCGGAGCGCATGGAGGCCGTCTTCGACGACCCCTACCTCCTGATCGTCAACAGCAAGATCTCGTCGGTCAAGGACCTGCTCCCGATCCTCGAGAAGGTCATGCAGTCGGGCAAGCCGCTGCTGATCATCGCCGAGGACATCGAGGGCGAGGCCCTGGCCACCCTGGTCGTCAACAAGGTCCGGGGCACCTTCAAGTCGGTCGCCGTCAAGGCGCCGGGCTTCGGTGACCGCCGCAAGGCCATGCTGGCCGACATCGCCATCCTCACCGGTGGCCAGGTCATCAGCGAGGAGGTCGGCCTCAAGCTGGACGCCGTCGGCCTCGACATGCTGGGCCGCGCCCGCAAGGTCGTGGTGACCAAGGACGAGACCACCATCGTCGACGGTGCCGGCGACGCCGAGCAGATCCAGGGCCGGGTCAACCAGATCCGGGCCGAGATCGACAAGAGCGACTCCGACTACGACCGCGAGAAGCTGCAGGAGCGGCTGGCCAAGCTGGCCGGCGGCGTCGCGGTGATCAAGGTCGGCGCGGCCACCGAGGTCGAGCTGAAGGAGCGCAAGCACCGCATCGAGGACGCCGTCCGCAACGCGAAGGCCGCCGTCGAGGAGGGCATCGTCCCGGGTGGTGGCGTCGCGCTGGTGCAGGCCGGCAAGACCGCCTTCGACAAGCTGGACCTGACCGGCGACGAGGCGACCGGCGCGCAGATCGTCAAGATCGCGCTGGACGCCCCGCTGCGGCAGATCGCCGTCAACGCCGGCCTCGAGGGCGGCGTGGTCGTCGAGCACGTCCGCAACATCGAGCCGGGTCACGGCCTCAACGCCGCCAACGGCGAGTACGTCGACCTGCTGGCCGCGGGCATCATCGACCCGGCCAAGGTGACCCGTTCGGCGCTGCAGAACGCCTCGTCGATCGCGGCGCTCTTCCTCACCACCGAGGCCGTCGTGGCGGACAAGCCGGAGAAGGCCCCGGCCGCCCCGGCTGGTCCGGGCGGCGGGGACATGGACTTCTGAGTCCAGCTCCACGTACGCCGGAAGGGGCGGGCCGCGTCAGCGGTCCGTCCCTTCCGCCGTCAGGTCGGCAGTGGTCGTTGGTTGCGTCTCTTCTGCGCCCGGCCGTACGGCTGCGGGATCTGGACCGGCTCGTCGACCAGCGCCACCGGCTCGTCGGTCGGCTCGTCGGCGCCGCTCATCTCCGCCTGCTGCTCGGCGTCGCCGTAGTCGAGCCGGTCGAACGGCAACGGGCCGGGGCGTTCGTCGTCCGTGGTCATGGCTGCCTCCTCTACCGAAACGGTAGGGGGCGTCGATCAAAGATGGGGGCGAATGGGGTTATCGGCGTCTATATCCCCTTCGCCCTCCTCCGTCACTCTCCGAGCGTCCTGCGGTACAGGAAGAAGACCCGCTCGATCCGGGCGCCCGCGCTGCCCGAGTAGAACGGCACCGGCCCCACCCAGCCGATCTGCGCCGCCGTCACGCCCGCCGCCCGCTGGTCGCGCAGACAGCGGCGCAGCAGCACCCCGCCGATCCCCGAGCCCTCCGCCGCCGGGGCGGTGCCCATCGGCCCGAACCAGCTCGGCCGGGACGACCCGTACGCCGCGAAGCCGAGCACCTCGCCGTCGCGCTCGGCCAGGTGGCAGCCCGCCCCTTCCCGGCCCACCGAGCCGGCCAGCTCCGCGTCCCAGGCGCCGCCGAACGTGGCGCGGGCGAACTCCGCCAGCGCCGGCAGGTCGGCCGGCTCGGCGCGGCGGACCGAGACGCCCCGGCCGGCCAGCCGTGCCTCCGCCGCCTCCGTGGAGCGCAACGCGGGGGAGTCGTCGTACGACAGGTCGGCGGTCATGTTCCACGCCGTCCGGTCCTGCCGGTAGCCGAGCGCCAGCGCGGCGCAGACCGCCGGGGTGTAGCGCACGTCGATCCCGGGCCAGGCGTAGTACGGCGGGTTCCCCGCCAGCAGCACCTCGGCCGCGCCGAGACCGGCCAGGGTCCGCTCGGCGGACGACAGTAGCGCCCGCCCCACGCCCCGGCGCCGGTGGTCGGGGTGCACCACCACGAGGTCCACGTGCCCGAGCCCGGCGTCCCGCCCCGACAGGGAGCAGACCAGCGCCCCGACCAGCTCCGCCCCCCGGTACGCGCCCAGCGCGACGACCGGCCGGTCGGCGGCCGCCCGGGCCCAGAGCGCGGCCACGAGGGCCGGCGCCTCGGCGGCGTCCTCGGGCAGGTCCAGCGCCCGGCGGCACAGCTCCACCACGGCGGGCGCCCGGTCGGCGGTCAGCTCGACGATCTCCGCATCCATGGTCGCCGACCCTAGAGCACGGGGTGCGGGGGAGGGCAGGGGCCGCTCACCCGCGGGCCGCCCGCACCGCCGCGTACGCGTCGACCAGGCCGGCGCCGGTGATGTTCGCGTCGCCGCCGCAGGTCTCCGTCCGGGAGGCGTACGTCGCGTCGGCCGGGGTCGCCGTGTCCCGCAGGATCTGCCGGGTGCGCGGCAGGTCGCCCACCAGCGCCGGGTTGGCCGACCACATCAGCGCCACGACGCCGGCCACCTGCGGGGTCGCCATCGAGGTGCCGCTCAGGGCGGCGTACCCGCCGCCGGGCATCGCCGACAGCACCTCGTCGCCGGGGGCGACCAGGTCCGGCTTCGCCGCCCCCGCCACCGGTCCACGGGACGAGAAGTCGGTGACCCGGCGCCGCTGGTCCACCGCGCCGACGGTCAGCACGTCCGCGTACGGCGCGGGCGGGTCGTCGATCGAGCCGCAGTACGGGCCGGTGTTGCCGGCGGCGGCAACGACCAGGATGCCGGCGGCCTCCAGGGCGGCGGTGGCCGGCCGGAGCGCCCGCGGGTCGCAGCCCTCGATCGGCGGGCAGCCCCACGAGTTGGTGAGGATCTCCGGGGCGCGCGCCGGGCGCCCGTCCGTGAACGGGTTCCCGCCGGGCGGGAAGGGCGCCAGCATGAACTGGAGGCAGCCCAGGTAGTACCCCGGGTTGCCCAGGTTCCGGTCCAGGTTGACGCAGCCCACCCACTGCGCGCCCGGGGCCACCCCGATCCCCCCTCGGCCCACCGCGCTGCCCACGGTGTGCGTGCCGTGCCCGCCCTGGTCCGTCGGGGAGCGGGTGCCGTCCCACGGGTCGTACCAGGAGTCGTCGCCGCCCCGGAAGCCGGCGGCCAGCGCCGGGTGCCCGCCGTCCACCCCGGAGTCGGAGCTGCCCACCACGATCCCGGAGCCGTCCACCCCGAGCTGCGACCAGACGCGGTCCGCGCCGATCATCCGGACGTTCCACTCCGGGCCGGCCGGCGCGGGCGCGGTGCCCCGACTGCGGCCGGCCGGCGCGGGCAGCGGCCGCACCCGCTGGCTGACCAGCACCCGGGCCACCTCCGGCCGGCGGGACAGCCAGGCCCGCACCGCCGGCCCGCCGTCCACCTCGACCGCGTTGACGAGGTAGTAGGGGGTGTGGTCCAGCCGCAGCCGGCGCAGGTCCCGGCGCAGGTCGGCCTGGGTCCGCTCGGCGGTGTCGACCAGCCGCCGGTAGACCTCGCCGGCCCGCGCGTCCCGGCCGGCCCGCCCGGCCGTCGCCGGCACCCCGTCCAGGTCGGCCTGCTCGCGCAGCACCACGAACAGCCGCTCGCCGTGCAGGCCGGGCTGACCCGCGCCGACGGCCACCGCGCCGACCGCGACCAGCAGGGCCGCGGCGGTCACCCCGGCCACCCGCCGGCTCGGCCGCCGGCTGCGGGGCCGGGCCAGCAGCACGCCGTACGCCACGGCGAGCACGGCCGCGACGGCGAGCCCGGCGCCGGCGGCGGCCGCCACCCAGAACGGCACGTCGCGGGTGTTGGCCAGGACGAGGGTGATCTCCTCGGGATCGGTGCAGGCCAGCGGGCCGAACACGGCGAGCCCGACCAGCCAGCGGGTGGCGGCGCGGACCCCGGCCCGCCCGCCCGGCTCACTTCCGGCGGTGCCCGGCGGGTCGGCCGGGGCGGTGCCCGGCGGGGCGGCCGGGGCGGTGCCCGGCGGGTCGGCCGGGGCGGTGCCCGACGGGTCGGCCGGCGCCGTGTCCGGCGGCGCGGCCGGGGTGGCGGCGGCCGGGCGGCGGGCCGCCGCGTGCAGGGCGGCCAGCGCGAAGCCGGCCGGCGGCAGGGTCAGCAGCAGGGGCAGTTGCGCCCCGGACTGCCCGACCCCGGCGGCGAGGACGAGCAGCGCGACCCCGGCGACCAGCCCGCCGACCAGCACCAGCCGGGCCGGCCGGGGCGGCTCGCCGACGGCGAAGCGGGACCAGAAGGCGTCGTCCAGCAGCGCCCCGGCCAGCACGCCCAGGGCGGCGGCGGCGAGCCCGGCGAGCACCGTCTCCAGCAGCCCGCCGAGCGCCCCCAGCCAGACCCACGGCAGCAGCAACGCCAGCCCGCCGGCCACCCCGAGCAGGGTGGCGGTCGGGGCGGAGGGCCGGTGCGGCGCGGCGGCGCGGCGGGCGAGCGCCCGCAGGACGAGGGCGGCCAGGGCGGCCGTGGCGGCCAGCGCCGCGAGGTACGCCTCGTGGTGCACCGGCGGGAGCGCCCGGAGCAGCCCCAGCGCGCCGAGCACGAGCGCCGCGGCCAGCCAGGCCCGGCCGGTGGCGCGGACCGCCGGCGAGCGGGGCAGCAGGGCGAGCGAAAGCGCGGGCGCGCCGACCAGCAGCACGGTGAACAGCACGGTCGCCGGCCAGAGCCACACCACGCGGTGCAGCCCGGAGGCCAGCACGATCTGGTCGGCCAGCCACCCGCCGAGCTGGCTGACCACCACGAACCCGACCGTCCAGCAACCGGCGACCACCGCCGCCACCACGGGCCACGGGCTCGACCGGGCCGGCGCGGCCGTCGGGAGCGGGGCGGGCTGACCAGCGGGGAACGGGGGGCCGATCTCCATTCCTCAGACAGTACGGCGCGGACGGTGTGTGCCGCCGGTGTGGCCGTGACGGTTACCGTGGACGGGTGCGCGACCCCAACGTGTCCCGAACCGAGGCCAGCCAGCTCTCCCCGGAGCGCCGGGCCGCCGACCTGCGCCGCCTGCGGGCCGAACGCTTCGACGTGCTGGTCATCGGCGGTGGGGTGACCGGGGCGGGCGCCGCCCTGGACGCGGCCTCGCGGGGGCTGAAGGTGGCCCTGGTGGAGGCGCGCGACTACGCCGCCGGCACCTCCAGCCGCTCCAGCAAGCTGATCCACGGCGGCCTGCGCTACCTGGAGCAGCTGGAGTTCCACCTGGTGCACGAGGCGCTCACCGAGCGCGGCCTGCTCGCCACCCGGCTCGCCCCGCACCTGGTGCGGCCGGTGCCCATCCTGGTCCCGCTGCCCGGCGGGCGCGGCGCGCGCGACCTGCCCGGCCGGCTGTTCCGCCGCTCCTACTACGGCGCCGGAGTGGCGGCGTACGACGCCTTCGCCGGGATCTTCGGCGGCGGCCGGGGCATGCCGCTGCACCGCCACCTGACCCGCGAGGGCGCCCGCCGGGTCTTCCCCAGCCTGCGGGCCGACGCGCTGGCCGGCGCGATCCGCTACTACGACGGGCAGGTCGACGACGCCCGGCTGGTGGTGACCCTGGCCCGCACCGCGGCCAGCCTCGGCGCGACCGTGGTGCCCAGCGCCCGGGCGGTCGGGCTGATCCGGCAGGCCCGCGAGGTCACCGGCGTCCGGGTCCGCGACCTGGAGGCGCCGGCCGGCTCCCCGGACGCCGAGTTCGAGGTGCGCGCCCGCACCGTCATCGCCGCCACCGGCGTGTGGAGCGACGACATGTCCCGGATGCTGAACGACGTCGGGCTGCGCCCCGGCATCCGCGTCCGGGCCTCCAAGGGCGTGCACCTGGTGGTGCCCCGTTCGGCGATCACCGGCGAGGCAGGGCTGATCCTGCGTACGGCGACCAGCGTGCTCTTCGTCATCCCGTGGGGCGGGCACTGGATCATCGGCACCACCGACACCGACTGGCGGCTCGACCGGTCCCACCCGGCCGCCTCCGCCCGGGACATCGAATACCTGCTGGAGCAGGTCAACACCGTGCTGGACCGGCCGCTCACCACGGCCGACATCGAGGGCGTCTACGCCGGGCTGCGGCCGCTGCTGGCCGGCGAGGCCGACTCCACCTCGAAACTGTCCCGCGAGCACGCCGTCTTCGAGCCGATGCTCGGGCTGCTGCTGGTCGCCGGCGGCAAGTACACGACGTACCGGGTGATGGCCTCGGACGTGGTCGACCGGGCCGCCCACCGGCTCGGCGCCGTACGCCCCTCGCGTACCGCCGACCTGCCGCTGCTGGGTGCGGACGGCTACCCGGCGATGTGGCGGGGTCGGGCGGACCTGGCCCGCCGGCACGGGATGCCGGTCGGGGTGGTCGAGCACCTGCTGGAGCGCTACGGCACCCTCACCCTGGAGCTGCTCGCGCTGGTCGACGCCGACCCGCTGCTCGCCTCCCCGCTGGCCGGTGCCCCGGAATACCTCGCGGCCGAGGTGACGTACGCGGCCCGGGCGGAGGGGGCGCTGCACCTGGAGGACGTGCTCACCCGGCGGACCCGGATCTCCATCGAGACCGCGCACCGCGGCCTGGAGTCGGCCGGGCACGCCGCCGAGCTGATGGGCGCGGTGCTCGGTTGGGACGAGGCCACCCGGGCCCGTGAGGTGGAGCACTACCGGGCCAGGGTGGAGGCGGAACGCCAGTCCCAGCTGATGCCCGACGACGCCACGGCGGACGCCGCCCGGCTCGGCGCGCCCGACGTCCGGGGCTTCGCGGCCGACCGCGGCTCGGACGACGATCCCGTCGAACTACCGTCGTCGTCCCGCTGACCGTTCCCCCACCCCAACCTTCGACGGCCGACCGCGGTGTCCCGCCGCCCCGCGCGGCGCCCCGCCACGCCTGGCGGCTACCGCCGCGCGTCGGCCCCGGCAGGGGCCTGTCAGAGGGTGAGTCAGACCGGCGGGGTGACCCGCTCCCACATCTTCACCGTCAGAGGACCTTGCCGGGGTTGAGCAGGCCGGTCGGGTCGAGCGCGGCCTTGATCGCCTGGTGCACGGCGACGCCCACCGGGCCGATCTCGCGGGCCAGCCAGTCCCGCTTGAGCAGGCCCACGCCGTGCTCGCCGGTGCAGGTGCCGCCCAGCTCCAGGCCGAGTCGCATGATCTCGTCGAAGGCGCGCCGGCCGCGCTCCAGGCTCGCCGGGTCGGCCCGGTCCACCACGATGTTCGGGTGCATGTTGCCGTCGCCGGCGTGACCGACGACGCCGATCGGCACGTCGCACTCCGCCGCGATCCGGGCCACCCCGTCCAGCAGCGCCGCCAGCGCGCCCCGGGGCACCGCCACGTCGTCGATGACCAGGCCGCCGTTGCCACCCGGGTAGGCGTCCGCGGCGAACCTCTCCATGGCCGGGTGCGCGAGCCGGCGGGCCTGCAACAGGGCGGCCGCCTCCACGGCGTCGGTGGCCGCGTACACCTCGTCGGCGCCGGCTGCCTCGCAGACCGCGGCCAGCCCGGCCAGGTCGTCGGCCGCCCGGGCGCCGGTGTCGGCGGCGGCCAGCAGCAGCGCCTGCGCGTCCGTCCGCAGGCCCATCGGCCGGTACGCCTCGATCGCCCGCAGGTGGGTCTGGTCCAGCAATTCCAGCAGGCTGGGGGAGAGGCCCCGGGCGGCGATCTCGGCGACGGCCGCGCCGGCCGCGGCGGTGGACGGGAAGACCGCCACCATGGTCAGCGACTCCGCCGGGGCGGGACGCAGCGCGACGGTCACCTCGGTGATCACGCCCAGGGTGCCCTCGGAGCCGACGAAGAGCCGGGTGAGGTCGTACCCAGCGACGCCCTTGGCCGTGCGCCGGCCGGTGCGCAGCACTTCGCCGGAGGCGAGCACCACCTCCAGGCCGAGGACGTACTCGGTGGTGACGCCGTACTTGACGCAGCACATGCCGCCCGCGTTGGTGGCGACGTTGCCGCCGATGGTGGAGGACTCCCACGAGCCGGGGTCGGGCGGGTACCACAGCCCCTGCTTCGCCACCGCGGCGGCGAGCGTCGCGTTCACCACGCCGGGCTGCACCACGGCGATCCGGCTCACCGGGTCGATCTCCAGGATGGCGTCCATCGCGACCGTACTGAGCACCACCGCGCCGTCGACCGCGTTGGCCGCGCCGGCCAGCCCGGTCCGCGCCCCCTGCGGGACCACCGGCACGCCGTGCCGGGCGGCCGCCCGCAGCACGGCGGAGACCTGGGCGGTGTTGCGGGGACGGACGACCACCAGGGGCGTGCCGGCGGCGCAGAGATCCGCCTCGTCCCGTTCGTGCATCCGGAGCAGGTCCGGGTCGGTCAGCACGGCGTCGTCGCCGAGCGCCGCCCGGAGGTCGTCGAGGAGAGGGGGTCCGGCCATGCCGCCGAGGCTACGGTCGGCCGCACGCGACCGACAACCGGCCCTCGCACCGGGTAGTTTGGCCGGCATGCTCTACCTGGACCGGCCCGCCTGGCCGTGGCGGGGGCGGCTCTGGTCCCACCTGATCAGCGACGTCTCCCACGCGGAGGTGCACGCCTTCGCCGAGGCGCTGGGGGTGCCCCGCCGGGGTTTCGACCGGGACCACTACGACATTCCCGCCGAGCGGTTCGCCGCGGCGGTCTGGCTGGGTGCCCGGGTGGTGCCGAGCCGGGAGCTCGTGCGCCTGCTCCGGCAGGCCGGCCTGCGCCGACCGAAGCACCTGACCCGCCCCCGCACCCCCGCCGCCCACCCCTCCGCCGATCTTGCAGTTCCGGCCCTGTCTATGCGGTGATTCACGGCTTTCGCCCGGGCCGAAACTGCAAGATCGCGGAGGCCGAGGGTGGGGGCCGGGGGTGGGGGCCGGGAGTCAGTGGAGGGTGGCCAGTTCGCGGGCGAGGTTGGCGCGGGCCCGGGCTTCCCAGCGGGTGGCCAGCGGCGGCAGCCGGAACAGGGCCGGCAGGGCGAGCAGCCCGGCGAGCACCCGGGCGCGGCCGGCCCGGAAGGCCGGGTCGGGCACGTGCGCGTACTCCCGGCGGATCGCGGCGGCGTAGTGGTCGTACGCCCCGGGTGGTGCGGCCAGGACGGCGAGGTCGGCGTCGCAGAGCAGCGCGCCGTCGGCGTCGCCCGGGTCGACGGCGTGCCCGGCGGTGAGCAGGACCAGCCGGCGGACCTCGGCCACGGCGTCGGCCGGCAGCCCCGACCGGGTGAGCAGGGCGTCGGCGAGCGCCGCGCTGTCCCGCTCGTTGGCGTCGCCCTCGGCGCGCGGGTTGTAGACCGCGTCGTGGCACCAGGCCGCGAGGCGCACCAGGTCCGGCCGCGCGGCGGACGACGCGTGCGCGTCGACCACGTCGAGGACGACGGTCAGGTGGGCGACCGTGTGGTGGTGCCGGTGCGGTTCCCGCCAGCGCCCCAGCAGCTCCGCCCCGGCGCGGTCCCGCTGCGCCGGGTCGGTCGCCCCGGCGCCCCGGGCCGCCGCCCGCCACCGGTCGAGAAGGTCGGCCATGCGGCCGAGTCTGCCGCACCGCCGCCGACACGGAGGATTCACCCGCCCCGGTACGGGTAGTCCCCGCCATGGCCGTGGCCCGGGACCGTCGACTCTCGCTGGTGCGGCGCGCCATCCGACGCGACGGCGGAACGGACATCGACGCGGCCCGCATCGCCGACGCGATGGAGAAGCTGCGGCACCGCGGCAGGGCGACCCTGCACGACCGGCTGCACCGGGTGCGGATGGCGTGGGGCCTGGCCGTGCAGGCCGGCCTCGCCGCCGGCCTGTCCTGGTGGGCGGCGCACAATCTGCTGGGCAACCCGGAGCCGGTGTTCGCGCCGATCTCCGCGGTCGGCACCCTCGCCGCCTCGGTCGGTCAGCGGCTCCGCCGCACGGTCGAGCTGATCGTGGGGGTCGCGGTCGGCGTTGCCGTCGGCGACTTCCTCATCTACCTGGTCGGCGCCGGGGCGTGGCAGCTCGGCCTCGTGGTGACCGGGTCGATCGTGCTGACCATCTTCGCCGGCGCCAGCGTCTCCATCGTCATCCAGGCGGCGGCCACGGCCGTGCTGATCGTCACGCTGAGCCCGAAGACCGCGAACCTGGAGATCCCCCGGTTCGTCGACGCGTTCGTCGGCGGCGGGATCGCGTTGCTGGTCACCTCGGTCCTGCTGCCGCTCAATCCGCTCCGGGTGATCAACCGGGCCGCCCGGCCGGCGCTCGACCTGCTCGCCGCCCAGCTCGACGGCGCCGCCGACGCCCTCCGCCAACGGGACCGGGACAAGGCCCAACAAGCCCTGGACCGGCTGCGCAACAACCAGGAGGAGCTGTCCACCTTCACCGAGGCGATCGAGGGGGCGAAGGAGACCGCCGTCCTCTCGCCGGCCCGGTGGCACCGGCGGGACGAACTCACCCACTACGCCGAGGCCGCCGACCCGATCGACCGGGCGATGCGCAACGCCGGCACGCTGATCCGGCGCGCGGTCACCCTGATCGAGGACGAGGAGCCCGTGCCGGAGCCGATGCCGGATGCGGCGGCCCACCTCGCCGAGTCGGTACGCCTGCTCAAGCACGAGTTCGCCGTCGGCGAGGAGCCGGAGAAGGCACGGGAGCGGGCGCTGCGCGCGGTGAGCGAGGCCGGCCGGGCGTACGCCGAGGGGGTGGGCTTCTCCGGCAGCGTGGTGATCGCGCAGGTGCGCACCACGGCCAGCGACCTGCTGGTGGCCTCCGGGATCAGCCAGGAGGAGGCGAACCGCCTGGTCCGGAAGTCCTTCGGCGACCAGGACACCCCGAGCGGCCAGGCCGAGCCGGCCGCCGCCCCGAAGCCGCCCACCGCCCCGCCGGTCGGCTGACCCGCCGCCCCGCGGGTCAGCCGTGCGGCGGCGGTCGTTCAGGCCGCCGCGGCGAGCGCGGCGAGCAGCCGGTCCACGTGTTCCGCCGTGCTGCCCAGGCCGACGCTCGCGCGCAGGGCGGTCGGCGGCAGGTCCCGCCGGCCGCTGCGCGCCGCCGCCTCGGCGAGCAGTCGCCGGGCCAGCGGGTGGGCGCAGAAGAGGCCGTCGCGCACCCCGATGTCGTGGTTGCCGGCCAGCTCCGCCGCAACGTCCGCCGAGTCCCGGCCGGCCACCACGAACGACACGATGCCCACCCGCGGCGCGTCCGGCCCGAAGGTGCGCAGCTCCACCACGTGCGGCAGGGCCGCCAGGCCGCGGCGCAGCCGGGCCAGCAGGGCCTGCTCGGCGTCGTGCAGCGCCGCCCGGTCGGCCCCGGCCAGGGCGCCGCAGACCGCCGCGAGGGCGACCGCGCCGAGCAGGTTCGGCGTGCCCGCCTCGTGCCGGGCCGGTCCGGTCGCCCAGCGTACGTCGTGGGTGGCCGCGCCGACGTGACCGGTGGCGCCCCCGCCGGCCAGGTACGGCGGCGCGGCGTCCAGCCAGTCCGCCCGCCCGACGAGCACGCCCGCGCCGAACGGCGCGTACAGCTTGTGGCCGGAGACCGCGAGGTAGTCGACGTCGAGGGCGGCGATGTCCACCGGCGCGTGCGGGGCGAGCTGCGCGGCGTCCACGGCGATCCGGGCCCCGTGCCGCCGGGCCACCCGGGCCAGCTCCGCCACCGGCCAGCGCTCGCCGGTCACGTTGCTCGCCCCGGTCACCGCGACGAGCACGGGCGGGTGGCGGTCGGCGCCGGGGCCGCCCCCCGCGCCCGGCCTGCGCAGCTCGGTGAGGGCGGCGTCCAGCGCCCGGACCGCCTCGGCCGGCTCCCGCGGCACCGGCAGCCGGACCGATCCGCGCGGCCAGGGCAGCAGGTTCGCGTGGTGCTCCCCGCCGAAGGTCACCACCGTGGTGCCGGCGGGCAGCACCCGGGCCAGTAGGTTCAGCGCGTCCGTGGTGTTGCGGGTGAAGAGCACGTGGTCGCCGGCGCGGGCGCCGAAGAAGTCGCCGACGGTCTGCCGGGCGCGCTCGTAGGCGAGGGTGCAGCGCCGGGACAGCGCCCCCGCGCCGCGATGCACGCTGGCGTACCAGGGGAGCAGCTCGGCCACCGCGTCGGCGGCGGCCCGCGCGCACGGCGCGGTGGCCGCGTAGTCCAGGTTGACCTGGCCCGGCACGCCGAGCACGTCGAGCGGCCCGGCGGTCGCAGCCGGCGGCGCGGTCCGCGTCGGGTGCGGCGCGGGCGGGGGTACGAGGGTGACGGTCATCGGCCGACCTCCGGGTCCGGGGACCCCGGGTGGGCACACCGGGCGGGGTCCGCGCTTGCCCGGCACGCGAATCGGGCCGGGCCCGGTCATCACCCGGGGCACCCCACCGCGAACCTCGACGAGGGTTGCCGGCCAGCAAGCCGGGGCTTGACGCTGGCGCTCGTGACCTGCCAGCAGCATAGCGCGCGGATGCGCCCGGTCCAGCCGGCCGGGGGTGACTACGCTGACCGCATGGCCGACACCCCGCCCGGCGCACCCCTGCCGCCGTCGCCGACCGTGCCCGCCGTCCCGCCGTCGGGCGCGGCCGCTCCCCGGATGCCGCTGCGCCGGCTGGGCTGGCGGCGGGCCCTGGTGCTGGCCGGGGTCGTCCTGCTGATCGCCGCCTGCGCGGTGTTCATGGTCTTCACGCTCGGCGAGAGCCTCGGCGTGCAGGCGCTGCTGATCGGCCTGGTCGCGGCGATCCTCCCGGTTCCGGTGCTGGTGGGCTGTTTCCTCTGGCTCGACCGGTACGAACCGGAACCGCTGAAATACTTGATCTTCTGCTTCGCCTGGGGCGCGTTCGTCTCGACCGCCGCCTCGCTGACCGTCAACGAGTTCTCGTCCGGGCTCTTCGACGACTGGGGGCTGCCGACCGCGCTGACGGCGGTGCTGGTCGCGCCGTTCATCGAGGAGCTCACCAAGGCGCTCGGGCCGATCCTGCTGCTGATCTTCCGCCGCCGGGAGATCTCCGGGATCACCGACGCCCTGGTCTACTGCGGGCTCTCCGCGATCGGGTTCGCCATGGTGGAGAACATCCTCTACCTGGGCGGCTACGGCTACGCCACCGGCGTCGAGCGGTACGGCCCGGCGACCGGCACGCAGCAGGTCATCGCGATCTTCATCGTCCGGATCCTGCTCTTCGGCTTCGCCCACCCGCTGTTCACCTCGATGACCGGGGTCGGGCTGGGCATCGCCGCCCGCACCGCCGACCGGCGCGTCCGGGTGCTCGCCCCGATCGCCGGCCTGCTGCTGGCGATGATGCTGCACGGCCTGTGGAACCTGCTGCCCACGCTCACCCAGGCCACCGGCGAGGCGCTGATCATGCTGTACGGCTTCATCGGCGTGATGGTG
Source organism: Micromonospora sp. NPDC048063 (assembly GCF_043202855.1). Lineage (NCBI taxonomy): Bacteria > Bacillati > Actinomycetota > Actinomycetes > Micromonosporales > Micromonosporaceae > Micromonospora > Micromonospora sp. NPDC048063. The sequence continues at coordinate 109,447 of NZ_JBIDBG010000011.1, forward strand.
CCGATCTTCTTCGGCATGGTCGGGCTGGCCGTGTGGCTGCGGGCCTGGGAGGGGCGGCTCACCGAACGCACCCTGCCGGACTACGTCCGGGCCGGCTGGCTGACCCCGCCGGAGGTGGCGGCGCTGAGCAGCCTGGGGCGACGGCACGCGGCCCGGGTGTGGGCCAAGCGGGTGGCCGGGGACGCCGGCGTGCGGGCCATGCGCGGCTACCAGTTCGCGGCGACCCGGCTGGCGCTGCTGCGCGACGGCGCGCTGCGCGGCCTGGACCGCAGGCCGGCGGACCGGGAACGGACGGCGCGGGAGGAACGGGAGCTGCTGGAGGCGATCGCCGCGTACCGGTCGTTCTTCCTGGGGAGGGATCCGCAGGCGCCGGCCGGGATCTGGGACGGGCACCGCTACCACCTGCGGTTCCCGGACGGCTCGCAGCGGCCGGTCGAGGCGCCGGACGAGCCGGTGGTGCCGATCCCGGTGGTGCTCGCCCCGCCGCCCCCGGCCTTTCCCGCCGGCTACGGGGCCCCTGGCTACGGCCCGCCCGGCTGGCCCGGCGCGCGACCCGCGGGTCCCTGGCCGCCCGGTCACCACTGACTCCGGTCCCTGGCCGCCCGGCCACCACTGCCCCGGTCCCCGGCCGGCGGTCACCGCTGGGGCGGCGCCCCTGGGTCGCCCCGTGGTGGTCCGGGTCGTCAGGTCATCAGGCTGGTGAGGAAGTCGCCGAGGCCCTGCGCCATCGCCATCAGCCCCGCCCCGATCGCCTTGAACATCTCCGCCGCGCCCTCCGGCCGGAACGCCATGAAGTAGATCAGGAACGCGACGCTTCCCCAGAGCAGCAGCTTCTTCACGAATACCGGCATCGTCCCTCCCCAGGGCCGGTGGTGCGGCTGGCTTCCCGGCCGGGAGCGTCGCAAACGACACCGGCGCCCGCAGCCGCGCGCGGCGGGGCGGGCGGGGAGGGCTCAGAGGTAGAGGCCGGTGGAGTCGTTCTCCACGCGCTCGGCGGCCACGGCGTGCACGTCGCGCTCGCGCAGCAGCACGTACCCGCGACCGTGCAGCTCGACCTCGGAGCGGTCGTCCGGGTCGAACAGGACCCGGTCGCCCGAGACGATGGCGCGGACGTTCGGCCCCACCCCGACAGCGGTGGCCCAGGCGAGCCGCTTGCCCACGGCGGCGGTCGCCGGGATCACGATGCCGGCGGTGGAGCGGCGCTCACCCTCGCTCCCCTCCATCCGCACCAGCACGCGGTCGTGCAGCAGGCGGATCGGCAGGCCGGAGTCGAGATTCTTGTCGGCGGTCACGCCGGAAACGCTACCGTGTCCCGGTCGGGCGGCCGTGAGCGGTTACGCGCCGGGGGCGGGGGGCACCGGGTGGCGGAACTGCCCTACGGTGGCGTGGTCGGACGTATCCTGTCCGCCCACCGGGGCGGGCACGGCCAGGTTCTGAAGCCAGGAGGTGCGCTTGAGCCGCTTCGAGCGGGTACGCGGACGGCTCCGTCGCGCGTACGAGTCGGGCCGGAAATCGGTGCGCCCCCGTCGTACGGACCCGGTCGAGGCTCCCGAGCCGGCCGGGGTGGCCTCGCCGGCGTCCCCCGGGCCGGTGGCGGCGCCGTCGGCGACCGTGGTCGGGGCGGAGCCGCCCGCGGCGATGCACACCTCCACCTCCAGCCGGGACGACGCCGACGTGCCGCGCGGGCTGCGGATCGCCGCCGCCTGGTCGTGGCGGTTGATCGTGATCGGCATCGTCGCCTGGGCGCTGCTGAAGATCGTCGGCACCATCAAGATCGTGGTGATCCCGCTGGCGGTCGCGCTGCTGCTCTCGGCGCTGCTCGCGCCGGCCGTCGGCTGGTTGCTGCGGGCGCGCTTCCCCCGCTCGCTGGCGACCGCGGTGGTGCTGGTCGGCGGCCTGGCCACGGTGATCGGCACGCTGACCCTGGTGGTGAACGAGTTCATCCAGGGCGTGCCGGAGCTGAGCAAGAAGTCGTCGGAGGGCGTCCGGCAGATCCAGGACTGGCTCAAGACGGGCCCGCTGCACCTCTCCGACGGTCAGCTCGACCGCTACATCGAAGAGGGCCAGAAGTGGGTCAACGACAACACCGAGAAGCTCACCAGCGGCGCCCTCTCCACGGCCACGACGCTGGCCGAGGTGCTGACCGGCACGCTGTTGGTGCTCTTCGCCACCTTCTTCTTCCTGCGTGACGGCAGCCGGATCTGGCGCTTCCTGGTCCGGCTGCTGCCGGTGGCCGCCCGCTGGAAGGTCGACGACGCCGGCCGGGCCTCCTGGTCGACCCTGGTCGCCTACGTACGCGCGACCGTGCTGGTCGCCTTCATCGACGCGGTCGGCATCGGCATCTTCCTGGTCGTCTTCGACATCCCGTTCGCCTTCCCGCTCGCCGCGCTGGTCTTCCTCGGGGCGTTCATCCCGATCGTCGGGGCGACCCTGTCGGGCGTCGTCGCGGTCCTGGTCGCGCTGGTCGACAGCGGCCTGGTGACCGCGTTGATCATTCTCGGCGTGGTGATCGGGGTGCAGCAGGTGGAGGGGCACGTGCTCCAGCCGTTGATCATGGGGCGCGCGGTGGCCATCCACCCGCTCGCGGTGATCATCGGGATCGCGGCCGGCGTGGTGCTCGCCGGGATCACCGGCGCGCTCGTCTCGGTGCCGCTGATCGCCGTGCTGAACACGGCCGTCCGCCGGCTCGCCGCCCGCACCGTCCCGGACACCCCGCCCGACGCCGTCGTCGTCGCCTCCAAGGCCCCCTGACCCGCCTGGGCGGGTCAGACCTTGGCGAGGCGTTCGAGGGCGCCGCGGGCGACCTCCGGCCGGGTGGTGTACCAGAACGGCGGCAGCGAGCGGCGCAGGAAGGCTCCGTAGCCCCGCGCGGTCTCCAGCCGCGAGTCGAGCACCGCGACCACGCCCTTGTCGCCGGTCGACCGGATCAGCCGCCCCACCCCCTGCGCCAGCCGGACCGCGGCGATCGGCACGCTCACCGCGGCGAAACCGGATCCGCCGTTGGCGTCGACCGCGGCGGCCCGGGCCGCCGCGAGCGGCTCGTCCGGCCGGGGGAAGGGCAGCCGGTCGATGACCACCAGTTGGCAGGAGTCGCCGGGCACGTCGACGCCCTGCCACAGCGACATCACCCCGAACAGGCAGCTCGCCTTCTCCTCCCGGAACCGGCGTACCAGCAGCGGCAGCGCCTCCTCGCCCTGGAGCAGGACGGGCAGGTCGGTCCGCGCGCGCAGCAGCTCCGCCGCCTGCTGCGCGGCCCGTCGCGAGGAGAAGAGGCCGAGCGTACGCCCGCCGAGCGCGGTGACCAGCGCGAGCAGTTCCTCGCCGGCCGCGTCGGGCAGCCCGGAGACGCTGGGCCGGGGCAGGTGCGCGGCGACGTAGAGGATGCCCTGCCGCGCGTAGTCGAACGGCGAGCCGACGTCGAGCGAGCGCCACCCGGGCCCCGACGTCGCCGGCAGCCCGGGCGTGCCGGTCGCAGGACCAGGCGGCTCGCTCCCCGCCGACCCGGCGCGTCCGGTCGCCTCGCCGCCACCCGTGGCCCCGACCGGGCCGGCCCCGGCGGCCGATGTGACCCCGGCGCGCCCCGCCGGGTCGGTGCGGCCGGCGGAGCGGGCGGCGAGGGCCGCGGCGGCCGGTGACGGCGGGTCGGCCGGGGGCGCCTCCAGCCCGAGCGCCCGGGCCACCGTGTCGAACCGGCCGCCGAGCGTCAGGGTCGCCGAGGTGGCGACCACCGTGCGCTCGTCGTACAGGTGGGTGGCGAGGGTGCCGGCGACCGACAGCGGCGCGACCACCAGCGCCCGGCGGCCGGTGTTGTCGTTCTTCTCCACCCAGGCCACGTCGTGGTCGGCCTCCTCCAACAGTCGCTGGGCGGTGGCGGAGAGCTCGTCGAGCACCGCCTTGGCCTGTTGCTTGCGCACCGGATCGGGGTCGTCGGCCTTGATCTCGCCGATGCCGTCGAGCGCCGCCCGGGTGGCCGCGTCGAGCAGGGTGCACGCCTCGCGCAGCGCGGCCGGCAAGCCGGAGGTGATCCGCCCGGCCGGCGCCTCCGCCAGCCCGACCGCCAGGGCGTCGCCGGCCGCGGTGAGCGACTCGGCGGTCTCCGGGCGCAGCAGTGGGCGGGCCCGCTTCGCGGAGCGGTCGATCAGCTCCGGCACCAGCTCGGCCTGGGCGGCCGAGGAGACGCGGTCGGCCAGCTCGTGCGCCTCGTCCACGATGAGCAGCTTGTGCGGCGGCACGATGTGCCGGCCGGCGAGCATGTCCACGGCCAGCAGGCTGTGGTTGGTGACGACGATGTCGGCCTCGCGGGCCCGGGCGCGGGAGGCCTCGGCGAAGCACTCCGCGCCGAACGGGCAGCGGGCCGCGCCGACGCACTCCCGGGCCGGCATGGAGACCAACCGCCACGCCTGGTCGTCGACGCCCGGGTCCAGCTCGTCCCGGTCGCCGGTGTCGGTCTTCTCCGCCCAGTCGCGCAGCCGCTGGATCTGCTTGCCGAGCCGCCCCGCCTCGCCGAGCCACTTCGTGCCGCCGGCGGGGCGCGCCGCCGGGGCGTCGAAGAGCGTGTCCTCCGGCTCGTCCTCCGTGGAGTTGTCCAGCCGGGCCAGGCAGAGGTAGTGGTGCCGCCCCTTGAGCACGGCGAAGGTGGGCCGGCGGCCGAGCACCGGCTCCACGGCGTCGGCGAGCCGGGGCAGGTCGTGGTCGACCAGTTGGGACTGCAACGCCAGGGTGGCCGTGGAGACCACCACCGGGCCGTCCACGGTCAGCGCCGGGGTGAGGTAGGCCAGCGACTTGCCGGTGCCCGTGCCAGCCTGCACGAGCAGGTGCTCGCGCGCCCGCACGCACTCCTCGATGGCGGTGGCCATCTGCTGCTGACCTGGGCGCGCGGCGCCGCCGGGCACCGCGCCGACCGCGGCGGCGAGCAGCTCGGCCCCGCTCGGCCGGGAGCCCCGCCGGCGGCCTCCGGTGCGGGGCGAGGGGGCGGTGGAACCGGTGGCGAGGCGCGGAGTCACCGTGCGACGGTACCCGCCGCCGCCGACACCGGCCGTGCCGATCCGGGCGTGGCGTCGTCACGGTACGGAATCCCACGGGCCGAGTCCGGTAACTTCCGTGCGGCGACCGATGGGCGGTATCGGCTAGGGTGCGACTCATGCCGAGCGACGTGGTCCGCGTGATCTACCGCAAGTACGACGGCAGCGCCCACCGCGACTACCCGGCCCGCCGGCTGGCCGAGGACGACCTCGGCGTCTGGCTCGGCGTTACCGAGGGCACGAAGTCGGTCTACCACGGCCGGCCGTCGGTCGAGCAGATCCCGTTCGTGCTCCTGGTGCCCCACCAGGGCTGGTGGACCGGCATGTTCAACCCGCCGCCGCGCACCAGCGAGGTCTACTGCGACATCGCCAGCCCGGCCCGCTGGGAGGACGACCACACCGTCCACCTGATCGACCTGGACCTGGACGTGGTGCGCCGCCGGGCCACCGGCGCGGTCGAGCTGCGCGACGAGGACGAGTTCGCCGAGCACCGGGCCCGCTTCGGCTATCCGGACGACGTGGTGGCGGAGGCCGAGGCGGCGGCCCGGTGGCTCCTCGGCGCGCTCGGCGACGGCACCGAGCCGTTCGCCACGTCGTACCGGAAGTGGCTCGCCCTGGTGGTCTGAGCCGGCGCGGTCGCCGTGGCCGGGCGCGCCCGAGCGCCGCCACCCACACGGCGGCCCCACGGGGCACCGATGCGGCCTCCGGGTGCCCGTGACGCGGTGCCGGGATGTCGCCGACGCGGCGCCGGGGTCACCAGCGTGGCGGCCAGCCGTCTTCGGCCCCCAGCGGCGGCACGTCGCGCAGCTTCTCCGGGTTGAGCTGGTGGAAGATCCCGGTCACCCGGCCGCCGTCCACCGCCAGGGCGGCGACCAGCCGCAGCGGCCGGCCGTCGGAGTGCACCGTCTCCATCTGCATCCCCAGCACGCCGTCGACGAGCACCGGGCGGGCGCGCACCGTGGCGCTGTAGCGGCCGGCCCGGCCGAAGAGGCCCAGGACGAACCGGGCCACCGCGTCGACGCCGACCACCGGGCGGCGGGCCGCCGGGAAGTGGCCGCCGCTGTCGCCGATGAGGACCACGCCCGGGGCGAGCACCCGCACCAGCGCGTCCAGGTCGCCCGACTCGACGGCGGCGACGAACGCGGCGACGACCCGGCGCTGCTCGGCCGGGTCGGCGGTGTCTCGGGGCGCGTCGGGCGCCTGCACCGCCCGGCGGGCCCGGGAGGCGAGCTGGCGGGCGGCGGCGTCGGTCGTGCCGAGCGCCTCGGCGATCCGGGGGAAGGGCACGGCGAAGACGTCGTGCAGCACGAAGGCGACCCGCTGCTCCGGCGTGAGCCGTTCCAGCACCACCATGAGCGCCGTGCCGACCTGGTCGGTGCGGACCGCGCGCTCCGCCGGGTCGGGCGCGAAGCCGTCGGTGCGCGGGCCCTGGTCGAGCGGGGTCACCACGGGCTCCGGCAGCCACTGGCCGGGGTACGTCTCCCGCCGCACCCGCGCCGAGCGCAGCACGTCCAGGCAGATCCGGGCGCAGGCGGTGGTCAGCCAGGCGCCGAGGTGCCGGATCTCGGCGCGGGCCGCCGGGTCGGCGAGCGCGGCGGCGTACCGCAGCCAGGTCTCCTGCACGGCGTCCTCGGCCTCGCTGCGGCTGCCGAGCATCCGGTACGCGACCGCCAGCAGCCGCCCCCGCTCGGCCTCGAACTCCGTCGCCAGATCCCGCACCCGAACCTCCCAGCACCGATCCGTCGCCCCATTCTCCCGCCACCCCGGCCCACCCACCGTCCCGCCTCGACGGGGCGGGGCTGGTACGCGGTGCCGGCGGACCGCGAGTGGTACCGCGACCGGGCGGTCGCGCACCTGCTCAGGGAGACGTTCGGCACCCCTCGATCTGGGGTATCCGCCTGCCGGTTTCGACGTCCGGCGGGAACGGGAGCGGCTACTGGGATCTGAGGGAAACGTCTCAGGTGAACGGCAGGTGAACGACCGATGAATGTGGCCCGACCAGGGGGAGGCCGCGGAATTCCCGCTTCCGTCGTTTCCTAGCATTCCCAGTCGGGCATCCCTCCGGGCGGCCGTACCCTTCCACCGACACGACGAGGTCCGTGCTGTGAAGTTTTCCTTCCGCCCGAACGAGGGCGCCTTCTACGAGCTCTTCACCAGGGCCGCGCAGAACCTGGTGAAGGGCACCGAACTGCTCAACGAGCTGGCCCTGCCCGGTGTGGAGGTGCAGTCGGTCAGCGAGCGGCTCACCGAGGTGGAGCACGACAGCGACCAGATCACCCACGAGCTCTACAAGAAGATCAACTCCACCTTCATCACGCCGTTCGACCGGGAGGACATCTACCGGCTCGGCTCGCTGCTGGACGACGTGATGGACCACCTCGAGGCGGTCGGCAACCTGCTCTACCTCTACGGGCTCACCAAGATCCCGTCGCTGCCCCGGGAGATGCACGAGCTGATCAACGTCCTCGACGCGCAGGCGAAGCTGACCGCAGAGGCCATGCCGCGGCTGAAGTCGATGAAGGACCTCGAGGACTACTGGATCGAGTGCAACCGGCTCGAGAACGACGGCGACCAGGCGTACCGGATGCTGCTGGTCCGCCTCTTCTCCGGCGAGTACGACGCACTGACCGTGCTGAAGATGAAGGAGGTCGCCGACGAGCTGGAGGCCGCCTGCGACTCCTTCGAGCACGTGGCGAACACCGTCGAGACCATCGCGGTCAAGGAGTCCTGATCCTGTGAGCCCCGAACTCATCGCCGTGCTGGCGGTGATCGCGGTGGCGTTGGCGTTCGACTACACCAACGGCTTCCACGACGCCGCCAACGCGATCGCGACCAGCATCTCCACCCGGGCGCTCACACCCCGGGTGGCCCTGGCCATGGCGGCGGTCGGCAACTTCATCGGCGCCCACTTCGGCGCCGAGGTGGCCAAGACCGTCGGCAGCGGCCTGGTGAAACTACCCACCGGGCAGGCCAGCCTCGGCATCGTCTTCGCCGGCGTGATCGGCGCGATCGTGTGGAACCTGATCACCTGGTACTTCGGCCTGCCGTCGTCCTCGTCGCACGCGCTGATCGGCGGACTGGTCGGCTCGACCGTCGCCGCGTCCGGCACCGTGCTCTGGAGCGGCATCGGGGAGAGCGTGATCATCCCGATGGTCCTCTCGCCGATGGTCGGCTTCCTGCTCGGTTACATCGTCATGATCGCCGTGCAGTGGATCTTCCGGAAGGGTCACCCCGGCAAGCTCAACCGAGGCTTCCGCTGGGCGCAGACCGCGTCGGCCGCCGCGATGTCGGTCGGCCACGGCATGCAGGACGCCGCCAAGACCATCGGCATCGTGGTGCTCGCCCTCTACGTGGGCGGCTACCAGAAGGACCCGAGCTTCATCCCGGAGTGGGCGTTCTGGACCTCGGCGGCCGTGCTGGCCGCCGGCACGTACGCCGGTGGGTGGCGGATCATCCGGACGCTCGGCCGGAAGATCATCGACCTGAAGCCGCCGGAGGGTTTCGCGGCCGAGACCGTGGCCAGCTCGGTGCTCTACTTCAACGCGCTGGTCCTCGGCGCCCCGATCTCGACCACCCACACGATCACCTCGGCGATCATGGGTGTCGGCGCCACCAAGCGGCTCTCCGCCGTGCGGTGGGGCGTGGCCGGCAACATCGTCGGCGCGTGGATCCTCACCTTCCCGGCCGCCGGTTCGATCGGCGCCCTGATGTACTTCCTGGCCCGCCCGCTCTTCAGCTGACGTGTAAGGAAGGGCCCCTTGTTAACGCTATGCGTTAACAAGGGGCCCTTCCTTACACGGCTCACGGCAGCACCGCCCGGCCGGCCGTGAGACAGGAACTAGGCTCGGCGCATGACGATCCACGCCGACGGCTTCCCCGCACCCCCGGCGCTGGTGGAGCACGCCCGCCGGTTCCGCGCCGAAGGCGCCACCCCGGCGGCGCCCCGGGTCGCGGCCACCGTGCTGCTGCTCCGCCCGGCCGGCGACGACTTCGAGGTGTACCTGATCCGACGGGTCGCCGCGATGGCCTTCGGCGGGATGTACGCCTTCCCCGGCGGCGGAGTCGACCCCTCGGACTCGCAGGCACACCTGGACTGGGCCGGCCCGACGCCGGCCGGCTGGGCCGAGCGGCTGGGGCTGACCCCGGCGGCCGCCCAGGCGGTGGTCTGCGCCGCCGCCCGCGAGGTGTTCGAGGAGGCCGGGGTCCTGCTCGCCGGCCCCGACGCCGGGGCCGTGGTGGGCGACGTGAGCGGCGACGACTGGGAGGACGACCGGGTGGCGCTGGAGCAGCGCCGGGGCGGCTTCGCGGACCTGCTCGCCCGGCGCGGGCTCACCCTCCGGTCGGACCTGCTGCTGCCCTGGAGCCGGTGGATCACGCCGGAGTTCGAGCCGCGCCGCTTCGACACGTACTTCTTCGTGGCCCTCCTGCCCGAGGGGCAGCGGACCCGGGACGTCTCCGGCGAGGCCGACCACACCCTGTGGATCCGCCCGGCGGACGCCCTGGCCCGGGCGGAGGCGGGCGAGCTGACCATGCTGCCGCCGACCCTGGTGACCCTGGCCCAGGTGGCGGCCGGCGGCGACCTGGCCGGCGTCGCCGCGGCGGCGGCGACCCGGGACGCCGCCACCCCGGTCACCCCGCGCCTCGACGTGCCCGACGACGGCGAACCCCGCTTCGTGCTGGCCTGACCGCCGCACCCGCGCCGCCGTGTGCCGGCACTGCCGTGCGCCCGGGTCCCGGACCGACGGGACGGGGGGTCGGCCGACGGCCGACGGGGTCGGGAGCCGGGGGCGCAGACGCCGACGGCGCCCCGCCCGGGACGGGGACGGGACGCCGGTGGGCGGGGACGGGGGCGGCTCAGCCGAAGCGGCCGGTGATGTAGTCCTCGGTCTTCTTCACCCCGGGGTTGCTGAAGATCTTCTGCGTGTTGTCGTACTCGATCAGGCGGCCCGGGTCGCCGGTCTTCTCGATGGAGAAGAAGGCGGTCCGGTCCGAGACGCGGGCGGCCTGCTGCATGTTGTGCGTGACGATGATGATGGTGAACTTGTCCTTGAGCTGGAACATCAGGTCCTCGATGGCCAGCGTGGAGATCGGGTCGAGCGCCGAGCAGGGCTCGTCCATCAGCACCACCTGCGGCTCGACCGCGATGGTCCGGGCGATGCAGAGCCGCTGCTGCTGACCGCCGGAGAGGCCGGCGCCGGGCTTGCCGAGCCGGTCCTTCACCTCGTCCCAGAGGTTGGCCGAGCGGAGCGCCTTCTCGGCCGCCTCGTCCAGGATCGACTTCTTGCGGACCCCGTTGAGCCGCAGGCCGGCCACCACGTTCTCGAAGATGCTCATGGTGGGGAACGGGTTCGGCCGCTGGAAGACCATGCCGATCATGCGGCGGACGGCGGTGACGTCGACGTCCCGGTCGTAGATGTCCTGGTCGTCGATGGTGAGGCTGCCCTCGACCCGGGCGCCGGGAAGCACCTCGTGCATCCGGTTGATCGACCGGAGGAAGGTGGACTTGCCGCAGCCGGACGGGCCGATCAGGGCGGTCACCGTCTTCGGCTCGACCGTCAGGTTGATGTTCTCGATCGCCTTGAAGGCGCCGTAGTAGGCGGTCACGTTCGAGGCTTCGATGCGCTTGGCCATGGTGGTGGTACCTCCGGGATTCATCGGCCGAGCCGGTTGCGGCGGGCCAGCAGCTTCGCCGCGACGGTCAGGATCAGCACGAGGGCGACCAGGGTGAGTGCCGCCGTCCACGCCCGCGCCGGCGCGTACCGGGACGCGTCGCCCGCCTGCTGGTAGACGAAGAGGGCCAGCGACGACTGGTTGTTCTCGAACGGGTTGAAGTTGATCGCCGCGCCGCCGCCGGCGACGAGCAGCACCGGAGCGGTCTCGCCGGCCGCGCGGGCGATGGCGAGCATGACGCCGGTGACGATGCCCGGCAGCGCGGTGGGCAGCACGACCCGCAGGATGGTCTTCCACTTCGGCACGCCGAGGGCGTACGCCCCCTCGCGCAGCGGCGCCGGGACGAGACGCAGCATCTCCTCGGTGGAGCGGACCACGGTGGGCAGCATCAGCACGCTCAGCGCGAGCGCGGCGGCGAAGCCGGAGAAGCTCGGCCGGCCGTCGTTGAACCACGGCGAGACGATCAGCACCCAGAACGCCAGCACGAACAGGCCGGCGACGATCGACGGGATGCCCGTCATGACGTCCACGAAGAACCGGATCGCGAAGGCGAACCGGCCCCGGCCGTACTCGACGACGTAGATCGCGCAGAGGATGCCGAGCGGGACGGTGATCAGGGCGGCGATGCCGACCTGCTGCAACGTGCCGACGATCGCGTGATACGCCCCGCCGTTCGGGTCGCGGGCGCCGATGTTGTTCATCGAGGTGAGGAAGAAGTCGCCGTCCAGCCGCTCGGCGCCCTTGCTGACCAGCGTCCAGACCACCGAGGCCAGCGGCAGGACGGCCAGCACGAACGCGGAGTGGATCAGAGCGCTCCAGGTGCGGTTGCGGGCCGAGCGCCGCCCCTCGACGCGGTTCGCCGCGACGAAGAGGCCGGCCAGGTAGAGCAGCGCGCCGAGCACCACGACCAGCACGGGGCCGCCGGTGTCGGTGCCGTACACGAAGGCGGCGGCGACCAGCAGGGCGGCCGCCGCGACGGCCGGCGCGGCGTACCTCGGCAGCCGCCGGGCCTTGAGGGTGGGCGGCTGCGCGGGCGGACGGTTCCGGTGCGAAGCGACGGTGGTCATGCGGCCGACTCCGTGAACTCCCGGCGGCGGTGGATGATCGCCCGCGCCGTGATGTTGACGATCAGCGTGATGGCGAAGAGCACCAGACCGGAGGCGATCAGCGCGCCCCGACCCGTGTCGTTCGCCTCGCCGAACGTGTTGGCGATGTTGGCGGCGATGGTGTTGCCGCCGCTCTCGATGAGGTTGAACGAGATGTTGAAGGTGATGCCGAGGGTCATCGCCAGGGCGATGGTCTCACCGAGCGCCCGGCCCAGGCCGAGCATCACCGCGGCGACGATGCCGGGGCGGCCGTAGGGCAGCACCGCGGTGCGGATCATCTCCCAGCGGGTGGCGCCGAGGGCGAGGGCGGCCTCCTCGTTGGCGGTCGGGGTCTGCAGGAACACCTCGCGGGAGAGCGACGTGATGATCGGCAGCACCATGATCGCCAGGACCAGCGCGCCCAGCATGATGGACTTCCCGAACGGGCCGTCGCCGCCGAAGATCGGGATCCACCCGAAGTACGTGTTCAGCCAGGCGGAGAAGTCCCGGACCGGGCTGATGAAGACGTCCCGGCCCCAGAGGCCGAAGACCACGCTCGGCACCGCGGCCAGCAGGTCGATCAGGAAGCCCAGCGTGGTGCCGAGCCGGCGCGGCGCGTAGTGGGACAGGTAGAGCGCGATCCCCAGGGCCACCGGCACCGCCATCAGCAGGGCCAGGGCGGAGCTGAGCACGGTGCCGAAGGCGAGCGCCCCGATGCCGAACTTCGGCTCCGCGTCGTTCGGGAACCAGCCCTCGAAGGTCCAGAAGCCCTCGGTGTTGGCCCGCAGCGCCGGCACGGCCTTGGCGATCAGGAAGACCGCGATCGCGGCGATGATGACCAGGACGGCGACGCCGGCGGCCAGGGTGAGGCCCCGGAAGGCCCGCTCTGCGCCGAACGCCCGGGCCCGGGGCAGCGCGCCACCGCCGCCCAGCCCGGCTCCGTCCGGGGTACGGGTGCTGACTGGTGGCTCGGCCAGACGCGCCGAGGCACCGGCGGGCCGCTCGTGACCTTCGGTCACGCGGGTCCCGCCGGTGCCGGCGTCGGCCGAGCGCTGAGGGGTTTCACCCATCTGCTCGCTCGCTTCGAGTTGAGGTGGTGGTGATGGTGTCGGTGAGGCGGGTCAGGCGAGGTTCTTGACCGCGGCCTCGACCTTGGTGCGGACCGACTCGGGCAGCGGGGCGTAGCCCAGCTCGGTGAGGTCGGCCTGGCCGGCGGTGCTGGCGGCGTGGCCGAGGAAGCCCTTGACCAGCGGCAGCTTGTCGGCGGCGAGGCCCTTGGTGCAGACGATCTCGTAGGTCACCAGGACGATCGGGTAGGCCCCGGCCTCCTTGGTGTTGTAGTCGATCTTCATCTTGAGGTCGTCGCCCTGGCCGACCACCTCGGCGCCGGCGATGGTCTTACCGGCCGACTCGGCGGTCAGCTCGGCGAACTCACCCGCACCGTTGCCGACCTTGGCGGTCTTCAGGCCGCCGTTCTCGGCGTACGACCACTCGACGTAGCCGATGGTGCCGTCCTGGCCCTTGATGGCGCTGGCCACGCCGTCCGACTTGGCCGCACCGGTGCCGCCCGGGGCCTTCCACTCCTTGGCCTTGCCGAAGGTCCAGTCGGACGCGGCGGTCTTGGCGAGGAAGTCGGTGAAGTTGTCGGTGGTGCCGGAGGAGTCCGAGCGGTGCACCGCGTTGATGGCGGTCGACGGCAGGGTGGCGCCCGGGTTGTCGGCCTTGATGGCCGGGTCGTCCCACTTGGTCACCTTGCCGGCGAAGATCTTCGCCAGGGTGGCCGGCTTGAGCTGAAGGTTGTCCACGCCGTTGACGTTGTAGGCGATGGCGACCGGGCCGATGACCATCGGCAGGTTGATCGCGGCACCGCCGACGCACTTGGCGTTGGCCTGCGGCTGCTCCTCCTCCTTGAGGGCGGAGTCCGAGCCGGCGAAGTCGGCGGTGCCGGCGATGAAGGCCTGGATGCCGGCGCCCGAGCCGGACGGCTCGTAGTTGATCTTCACACTGGAGCACTTCTGCTGGTACGCCTTGATCCACTCGTCCATGGCGTTCTTCTGCGCCGACGAGCCCTGGGCGTTCAGCGTGCCGGTGGCGCAGTCGGCGGCGGCGGCCGACCCGGAGGCGGAGGCGCTGCTCGCGGGCTCGTTGTTGTCCGAGCCGCATGCGCTGAGAGCGAGCGTCGCGGTAAGAGCGAGGCAGGCGAGAGTGCCGTGCCGCTGGAGCTTCACCTGAGGGGTTTCCCTTCACGTCTGACTTCGCACCCGGATTGGGGGCCCGGGGTGCCGGCGCTGACCGGCTGGTCCAAAAGTTAGGAGCGCCAGGTAGCCGGTTCGCCGGTCGCACGTGAACGCGAGGTGAACAGGTGCGGCAGTGCAGGTGACCGCTCGCTGAGGGTGAGTTGTCCGTTAAGTGAACTCGGAAGCCCCTGTCGGAAGTATGGGCATTTTTCCGGTAGGCCGTTATCTCGCCGACGCGCCGCCGTTATCCGCCGGTGACCGCTGGCCCGGGCGTGTCGGACACAACCGGACCTCACGGGTGCCGCCGCCCGGCCGCTGTCGAGCTGCCCTCACAGATGGGGCAGACGTGCCGCCGCAGACGGCCGAGCTTGGCGTGACGGATGGTCCCACAGATGGGGCAGCTCGACAGCGCCCACGCCACCCGACCCACCCGGATCTGCCGACAGCGGGTCGACGGGGTCGCCACCCCGCAGCCGACACCACCCCAAAGCCACGCCGACGCCTCACAACGCCGCTTTGCGGACGCCTCGCCACAGCCGTACCCCACAACCGACATCCAGGCACGGACGTCACGCGACCACCGACGGGGTGTGGCCCGGCCGGTGTCCGTCAGGCCGACTGGTAGTTCACGTGCGCGGACCAGCGGGCGAAGCCGAGCCGCTCGTAGAGGGCCACCGCGGCGGTGTTCGACTCGTCGACGTAGAGCATGACCCGGTCCAGGCCCCGTCGGTCCCGCAGGTACGCCAGGCCGGCCGCCGTCAGCGCCCGGCCCAGCCCGCCCCGGTGCGTCGCCGGGTCCACCCCGAGGACGTAGACCTCGCCGATCCGGGCCGAGCCGGGGCGCTCGTGGACCTTCGTCCAGTGGAAGCCGACCAGCCGGCCGGTGGCCGCCTCGACGGCAAGCAGGAAGCCGTCCGGGTCGAACCACGGCTCGGCGAGGCGTACCCGCAGGTCGGCGGGGGACCAACGGCCCTGCTCGGGGTGCTCGGCGAAGGCCCGCGCGTTGAGGGCGAGCCAGGCGGCGTCGTCGTCACCCGGCCGGAACGCGCGCAGCGTCACCCCGTCCGGCAGCCGGGGCTCGGGGATCGGCGCGGTCAGCGGCCGGCGCAGTTGCCAGAGCACCCGTGCCCGGCGCAGGCCCAGGTCGACGGCGAGGGCGGCGGCGGATGGGTGGTCGCCGTGCGCCCAGACCCGCAGCGGGCCGCCGGCCGCCGCCAGCACGCCCCGGGCCAGCGCCCGTCCCGCCCCGCGCCGCCGGTGCGCCGGGTGCACCGCCAACTCCACGCCCGTCCCGGCCTCGCCGTCGGTGGTGTCCAGGTGGGCGTACCCGGTCAGCGTCCCGTCGGCGGCCCGGGCGGTCAGGTGCACCGCGGCCGCGTCCGGGTCCCGCAGCCGGAGCAGGACGTGCTCGTCGAACGGGTCCGCCCCGTCGGTGTCGCCGGCGGCCCCCGCGAGCGCCAGTACGTCGGCGATCTGCGCGGGGCTGAGGCGGTCGGTCCGGGTCACCTGCTGGCTGGTCGGTGCGGCGCTGCTCATGTCGTCACCGTAGTCCGGTCGGCCGCCGGTCCCGCCGACCTTCAACCGGCCCGCCGGCTGGTGTAGCGGGGGTCACGTCGGCGGGCCGGGCGGGCGACCACGCCGGGCGGTCCGCCGAGCCTCACGTCGCGCCGTTGGGCAGCGCCGCCACCTTGAACCGGCTGGTCAGGGCCGGCAGGATCTCGTGCAGCGCGTCCACTGTGCCCTGTCGGTCGCCGCCGGCGTCGTGCAGCAGCACGACCGAGCCGGGTTCGACGCTGGTGAGAACCATCCCGGCGATCCGGTCGGCCCCCGGCGTCTCCCAGTCCGCCGGGTCGACCGTCCAGTGCAGCGGGGTCATCCCGAGTTCCCGGGCCACGGACACCACCGAGCGGGTCCAGGCTCCGCCGGGTTGGCGGTAGTACGCGATCGGGGCGTTCGGCACGGCCGCCCGGATCGCCTCGCTGGTACGCAGCAGGTCCGCCCGGATGGCGTTCGGCGACTGCTGGCCGAGGGTGACGTCGTGGTTCCAGGTGTGGTTGCACAGGGTGTGCCCGTCGGCCACTATCGCCCGGATCAGGTCGGGGTGGCTCTGTGCGTTCTCGCCCACCACGCAGAAGGTGGCCCGGACGTGGTGCTCGCGGAGCAGGGCGAGCACCTGCGGGGTGTACTGCGGGTCCGGTCCGTCGTCGAAGGTCAGCGCGACCTGCGACGTGCCGCTGGTGGTCTGCGTGCCGTACGGCCCGTCGGCCCCGGTCGGGGTGCCGCTCGGGGTGCCGCTCGGGCTGGCGCCGTCCTGCCCGGCCACCGCGGGCCCGGTGCTCCGGTCGTCGCCGGGCGTGGGCCGGTCGGGGTCGTCCGTCGGCGGCTGGTCAGCGTAGTGCTGGCCGGTGCTGGTCGTCACGTCGGAGGCGGGCCGGTCGGGGACCAGGCTGCGGCCGAGCGCGTACGCGGTGCCCAGCAGGGCGGTCACAACCAGCACGACGATGCCGACGGCGCGCACGGCGGAGGGGTCCCGGATAGTCGTGCCTGTCCGTGCCGAACCGTTGCCCCCGTGGTCGATGCGCACGCCGCCGCCCCCCTTTGCTAGCAAACCCGGCAGTCAGACTAAAACCGACGAGCTATGCCAAAGGTGGCGTACGCGAATAGTTCCCCGGAAGGGGAGGAGGGTCAGACGGGCAGCGGGGCGTGCTCCGACTCCGGCAGCGACCGGGGCGGCGGCACGACGAACTTGTAGCCCACCTGCCGCACCGTGCCGATCATCGACTCGTACTCGGAGCCGAGCTTCGCCCGCAGCCGCCGGACGTGCACGTCGACCGTGCGGGTGCCGCCGAAGTAGTCGTAGCCCCAGACCTCCCGCAGGAGCTGGTCCCGGGTGAACACCCGGCCGGGGTGCTGCGCCAGGAACTTCAGCAGCTCGAACTCCTTGTAGGTCAGGTCGAGCGGCCGGCCCTTCAGCTTCGCGGCGTACGTGTCCGGATCGATGGTGAGCTCGCCGGCGCGGATCGAGCCGCCGGCGCCGGACGTCGCGTTGCTCAGCCGGCCGACCGCCAGCCGCAGCCGGGCCTCCACCTCGGCCGGGCCCGCCGAGGCGAGGATGACGTCGTCGACGCCCCAGTCCGCGTTGAGCGCGATCAGCCCGGCTTCGGTGACCACCGCGACCAGCGGCACGCCGAGCCCGGTGGCGTGCAGCATCCGGCAGGTGGCCCGGGCCTCGCTCAGCTCGGAACGGGCGTCGACCAGCACCGCGTCCGGGCTGGGGCCGGCCACCAGGGTGCGGACGTCGCGCGGCGCGGTGCGGACCGAGTGCGGCAGCAGGTCGAGTGCCGGCAGCACAGCGGATGCTTCGCCGGCGCGTGCGGTCACCAGCAGCAGGATCTCCACGATCACCTCCGTCCCGGCGGCCGTCGGCCGCGCGCGACCAGCGCTTTCCGCAGGGGGTGTGGCGCTGATGAACTTGCGTGGGTCCCGGCGTCGCTGACGGGCGGGTAGCGGCTTGAGCGTAACCGATGGCCCCGGCGTCACCTCCGCGTCCTTTCCCGTTTGCCCGGCTTGCCCATGATCGCGCCTCGGGTTTTAACGTTGCCGAAACCGTGACCTCCGCGCCGGCCGGCCGGTCTGGCACGATCGGGGCGTGTTTCCCTCCAGTTCGCCCGAGACCGGCCGCGACCCGTGGTCCGACGGGCCCCGCCCGGGGCCGTCGGGCCCGTCCCGTGGCCAGCCGCCGGCGCCGCGCACCGGGCCGGCCCCAGACGACGACGGCGCCCGCCGCGAGCGCGGCGGGCCGCGTCGCGCCCGCCGCGGTGGCGAGCCGCCGCGCCGGCCCGACGACGAGGCGGACGCCGAGCCGGACGAGGAGGTGGTCGAGCCGGTCGAGGTGCGCCGCCCGCTCGCGCTGGCCGTCGCCGGGTTCGCGGTCCTGCTCGGCATCGGCCTGGTGCTCGGGGCGCAGACCTCCGGCCCGGGCCACCGGCTGCCGTTCGCGGGCATCGTCCTCGGCGTGCAACTGCTCTTCGTGCTGGCCTGGACGATGGCCATGCGGCCGCCGGCGCTGCTGCTGGTCGCCCTGGTCAGCGTGGCCGCCGCGGTCGCGGCCGACGCCGCCGCCGTGCAGACGGACGTCGCCGGACTGGCGCCGCTGGGCTACGTCGCGGCGGGCGCCTTCCTCCTCGGGGTGCTCGGCCAACTCGTCCGGCGGGTCGACCGCGTGCGGGTGACCGACTCCCTGGGCGGCACCCTGCTGATCGTGGTGGGCGTCGTCGCGTTCGCCACCCTGATCACGCTCAGCCGGATCCCGGCCGGCACCCAGGCCATCACCGTCTGCCTCACCGCCAGCGGGGTCGCGCTCACCGTCGCCCGGCTCACCGACGCGGTGGCGCCCTGGCCGCGGCTGGCACCGCAGGTGCCCCGGGGCGCGGCCGGCGTGGTCGGCGGCGCCATGGTCGGCACGCTGGTCAGCGCCGTCCTCGGCAGCTACCTGGTGACGCCCTTCACCCCCACCAGGGCCGCGATCATCGGCCTGGTCGCGGCGGTCGCCGCCGTGCTGGCCGACCTCGCCGTGGGGTACGCGGAGGCGGGCCGGCTGATGGCGGGGGAGCCGCCGACCATGTGGGTGGCCCGGCACATGCAGGGGCCACTCGGCGGCTTCGCCCTCGCCGCGCCGGCCGCGTACGCCATGTGCAAGCTGGTCCTCTGACGCGCGGTTGAGGATTTCCCCGTCCGGGTACCACCGATAGGCCGCTACGCGGCACCCCGGGCACTCACGACAGGAGGCGGCGTGGCGCAGGATCACACGTACGAGGAGCGGCCCCGTCGACGCGGGCGCAAGGTGCTCGTCACCCTCGTCGTCCTGCTGCTGGTCGTCGGCGGCCTGCTCGTCGTGGCCGACCGGGTCGCGGCCGGGGTGGCCGAGCGCGCCATCGCCGACCAGATCCGGCAGGAGGTCGCCAAGCAGGGGGCGCAGTCCTCGGCGCCGGAGGTCGAGGTCGGCGGCTTCCCGTTCCTCACCCAGGTGCTCGACGGCCGGTACGAGCGCATCTCCATCGGGCTGCGGGACGTGCAGGGCCCGGTGCAGGGCGACGTGGTCGCGCTGCCGAAGCTCGACGTGGACGCCCGCAACGTCCGCGCGTCGCTGGACACGATCCGCTCCGGGCAGGGTGACGTGGTCGCCGAGACGGTCGACGGCACCGGCACCATCAGCTACGACAGCCTCGCCAAGCTGCTCGACCGGCCCGGGTTGACCCTCGGCGAGCAGGGCGGCCGGCTCGCCGTCACCGCCCCGGCCGACATCCTCGGCCAGCGGCTCACCGTGACCGGCACCGCCGACATCATCGTCGGCAAGGAGGGGCAGGTGGCGCTGCGCTTCAACGACCTGAACGCCGAGGGGCTGCCGAACGTGCCGCTGGCCCGGGCGATGCTCAACAACTACGCCAAGAGCATCTCGGTCGACGTACCCCTGCCCGACCTGCCGTTCCAGCTCGCCATCCGGGAGGTCCGGCCGCTGCCCGAGGGGCTGGCGGTGACTGCGGACGCGAAGAACGTTCCGATCAACTCGGCCGCCGGCTGAGCCGCCGGCGGTCCGCCCGCCGGCGCGAGCGCGGGGGCGACGCGACCGGGAGTGACGGGCCGGTGGCGAGGCGGCGTCCCGGATGCTGGTCGGTCCGGTGGCGTCATCGGGCGTGGCTGATAGGCTCCCTGCCCATGGGGACGCTCCTCACCAAACGGCGCGCGGTCGACCTGTGCCGCGTGGCCACCTGCCTGTGTCGCCCCGTCATCTGACGGCGGGGCTGTCCTCGGCTGCCTGGCGCAGCCAGCGGCACTCAGGGTCCGCGTACCCCCGGTGCTCTCCCACCGAACGCCCGGCAGCGGCGCCGTCGCACGAACCCGTGATCCGTTTCTCGCTATGGGTCCCGCGCGTGGTGCGACAGTCATGTTCATCGCTCTCCGCGCGTTGGCTCACCATCCATCCTCACCAGGGAGTGATCTGATGAGTCGCGACACCGCACTCGTCTCGGCCGAGTGGGCCGAGAAGAACATCGACGCCCCGGGCGTCGTCTTCGTCGAGGTCGACGAGGACACCTCGGCCTACGACACCGGCCACATCGCCGGCGCGATCAAGCTGGACTGGAAGACCGACCTGCAGGACCAGGTGCGCCGGGACTTCGTCAACAAGAGCCAGTTCGAGGCCCTGCTCTCCGAGCGCGGCATCGGTAACGACGACACCGTCATCCTCTACGGCGGCAACAACAACTGGTTCGCCGCGTACGCGTACTGGTACTTCAAGCTCTACGGCCACCGCGACGTGAAGCTGCTCGACGGCGGCCGCAAGAAGTGGGAGCTGGACGCCCGCCCGCTGGTGACCGACGCGGTGACCCGCCCGGCGACGCAGTACGTGGCGCAGGAGCCGGACACCTCCATCCGGGCCTTCCGCGACGAGGTCGTGGCCGCGATCGGCACCAAGAACCTGGTCGACGTGCGCAGCCCCGACGAGTTCGCGGGCCGGCTGCTCGCCCCCGCCCACCTGCCGCAGGAGCAGGCGCAGCGGGCCGGGCACATCCCCACCGCGATCAGCGTGCCGTGGTCGAAGGCGGCCAACGAGGACGGCACCTTCAAGTCCGACGACGAGCTGCGCAAGATCTACGCCGACGCCGGGCTGGACGACAGCCGGGAGACCATCGCGTACTGCCGGATCGGCGAGCGCTCCTCGCACAGCTGGTTCGTGCTCCAGGAGCTGCTCGGGCACCGCAACGTGAAGAACTACGACGGATCCTGGACCGAGTACGGCTCGCTGGTCGGCGTGCCGGTCGCGCTCGGCGACGAGCCCGGGGAGGCCTGAGCCATGACCGCACCCACCGCTGCCGGCTGCGCCGCTCCCGACCAGGCCGCCCCGCTGCCCGCGAGCCTCGACCTGGAGAAGGAGACCGTGATCACCGGCGTCGTCCGGTCCGACGCGGGCGAGGCCGTGCCGGGCGCGTACGTCCGGCTGCTCGACTCGACCGGTGAGTTCACCGCCGAGGTGGTGACCTCGCCGGCCGGCCAGTTCCGGTTCTTCGCCGCGCCGGGCACCTGGACCCTGCGGGCGCTCTCCCGGCACGGCAACGGCGACACCGCCGTGACCGCCAGCCGGGGCATCAACGAGGTCGCCGTCACCGTCGCCTCCTGACCCACGCTCCGATCGGCCCGTGGCCCGCCCCCTCGCCGAGGGGGCGGGCCACGACCGTCTCCGGGCGCGTTCCACCGGCGTGACACGATGGCGTCGTGAACGGTGTCGTAGCGGCGGGGCAGGCCCCGCCCACCGGTCCCGACCGGCCGGCGTCCCGGCGGTGGCTGCCCTGGCTGCTCGCCGCCACCGTGGCCTGGGCGGTGTTGCTGACGGTGCTCACCTGGGCGTCGGTGCGGGACGACCCGCCGACCGTCCGGGAGCAGCGCAGCCTGGCCGAGGCCGGCCCGGTCGTCGACCGCGCGGCCGGCGAGTTGGTCGCGGCGGCCGGCGACACCGCCGTGCTGACCCCGCCCGAGATCGAGCGGGGCTGCCGGGTCACGCCGTTCGCCGACGGCGCCATCCTGACCCGCGGGGTGGACGTGTTCGTCCCCGTCGGCTTGGAGCGGGCCCTGCTGGAGCGGGTCGCGGACCGGCTCCCCGGGCACTGGCGGGCCGGCGTCCGGGTGACCTCGGATGCCGGCCCCCGGCTGCGCGCCGACGCGGGCGAGTTCGTCACCGTCGAGGGCACGGTCGCCGGGGACGGCCGGGTCCGGCTGACCGCCGACACGGGCTGCCGGCCGATCGGCGACGGCTACGCCGCGCCGGCGACCGGCACCACGGGCGCGGAGACCGAGGCCCTGGCGGTGGCGCTGCGGGCCCTCGGCGGCCCGGCCGGAGCGGCCCCCGAGGTGGTCGTCGCGCCCTGCCCCGCCGGCGGCGCCGCCCGCACCGCCCGCGCCGCCGCCGTCCCGGCCCCGCCGTCCCTGGCCGCCGCGCTGGCCCCCGTCGCCCGCGTCCCGATGCTGCAAACCCCCGAGGCGTACGCCTACCGGCGCGGCGGCGTCATGGTCATCGCCGGTCTCTCGGGTGACCGGGTCGCACTCTCCGCCACCACCGGCTGTCCGGCCTGAGACCGGCGGTCAGTGGCCGGGAGCGTGGTCGTGCGGGCTGCGGCTGCGCCCGAGCGCGTCGACGTGACCCCAGCGGCCGGGGATGTCGAGCAGCTCGACCCGCCCCATTCCCTCGGGCACGGCGGGATCGATGATCAGGTGCTCGCCCTGCGGCTCCAGCCCCAGCATCACCCGTAGCAGCAGCAGCGGGGTGCCCGCCGACCAGGCCTGCGGGCTGCACGCGGTCGGGTACTCCACCGGGTACTCGGTGAGGCTCCGCTCGTAGCCGGCGAAGGCCTCCGGCAGCCGCCCCCCGAAGAACCGGGACGCGGCAAGCATCGCCTCGCAGATCTCGCTGGCCTCCCGGCGGAACCCGTACCGCCACAGGCCCCAGGCGATGATCGAGTTGTCGAACGGCCACACCGTCCCCACGTGGTAGCCGACGGGGTTGTACCGCCCCTGGTCGTCGGCGAGGGTCCGTACGCCCCAGCCGGAGAAGAGCCGCGGGCCCAGCAGGTGCTCGGCGACCCGGCGGGCCCGCGACACGTCCACGATGCCGCTCCACAGCAGGTGCCCCATGTTGGAGCTGAGCGCGTCCACGTGCCGGCCGTCGGCGTCGAGGGCGAGCGCGTAGAACTCTCGTTCCGGGATCCAGAAGTCCCGGTTGAACCGCATCTTCAGCTCGGCCGCCTCCCGCTCCAGGCGGTCGGCGTACGCGGGGTCGCCCCAGAACGTCCGGGCCAGCCGCGCGCCGCGGATCTTCGCGTCGTACGCGTACCCCTGGAGTTCGCAGGTGGCGCGGGGGAAGCCGGGCAGCCGGCCGTCGTGGTAGGAGATCGAGTCCCAGGAGTCCTTCCAGCACTGGTTCTGCAGCCCCGTCTCCGGGTTGCGCGTCTGGTACCACAGGTATCCGGTCCCGAGCAGGTCGCCGTACGTGTCGATCCAGGTGAGCGCGGCACGGGTCTGGGCCTCCAACTGCCGCACCAGCCCGGCGTCGCCGGTCCACCGCTCGTACTCGTCGAGCAGGATGACGAACAGCGGCGTGGAGTCCGCCGACCCGTAGTACGGCGAGTGGGGCTGCTCCTCGAAGCCCGCCGTCTCGCCGTAGCGCAGCTCG
This sequence comes from Micromonospora sp. NPDC048063, assembly GCF_043202855.1. Lineage (NCBI taxonomy): Bacteria > Bacillati > Actinomycetota > Actinomycetes > Micromonosporales > Micromonosporaceae > Micromonospora > Micromonospora sp. NPDC048063. The sequence goes on from NZ_JBIDBG010000011.1 coordinate 132,683, forward strand.
TGCAGGACCTTGCCCGGCTCCTCGTCCCGGAAGTCGTCGATCCGGCAACCCTGAAGGCCGGCCAGCATCAGGATGGTCGCCGGGATCAGCTCCGGCAGGAAGGGCACCACCTGGAGCGAGGTGATGATGCTGTCCCGACCGAACAGGGTCATGAACCACGGGAGCCCGGCCGCCATCAGCCGCACGCCGAGGGTGATCGACTCGTAGCGCAGCGCCGCCAGGTCGGCCAGGCTCTGCCGGTACGCCCCGGCCAGCGGCTGGCAGTCGCAGCCGAGCTTCGGCGCCCGGGCGATCAGCTCGTCGTGCTCGGCCCGGATCGCGGGCGCGGTGCGGCTGCCGCCGTAGAGCGGCAGGCTGGCCCGGATGTCCTCGCCGCGCGCCCCGTAGACGACGGTGGCCACCCGCAGCCGGGTGCGCCACTCGCCGTGCGGGGCGAGGCGGATCCGGAAGGTCATGCCGGACACCTCGACGTGCGCGGGCGCGCTGGAGCTGATCACCGTCTCGCGGTGGAAGTTCTCCCGGCGGTAGGTGAGGCGCAGCTTGTCGTCGCCGACGGTGGCGGTGGTGTGGCCGTGTTTCTGCCGGACGTGCTTGATCTCGAACAGGTCCGCGAAGTCGGCCCCCATGTCCAACCGGACGGTGAACTCCGTTTCCCTCCCGGCGTGGTTGAGCAGCGTCAGTTCCTCCTCGAAGCTGTCGCCGATGGACCGGCGCCGGATCACCGACACCTTCGCGTCCAGGTAGTGGGTCGGCTCGCCGGGGACGAGGAAGAAGCGGGTGCGGAAGGACTCCGCGTCGTCGACGCTGAGCGCGTGCAGCCGCTCGCCGTCTAGGGTCAACACCCAGGTGGAGAGGAACCGGGTGTCGAAGGAGAAGAGCCCCGTCGGGAAGTCGAGGGACGGCTCGATGTCGCCGTGCCGGTCGCTGACCAGGAAGGTGTTGCCGTCCAGGATGCTGACCGACTCCCTCACCGCAGCCGTCCGGCCTGCTCGCGGACGACCTCGCGGGGATCCCGGGTGCCGGGTGGGTCGGGGAAGAACCGGCGGAACGCCAGGAAGAGCACGACCTCGCCGCTGAAGCTGCTCTCGTTGCGCAGCACGCTCGAGATCGCCTGGGTCCGGCCGGTGACGAGCCGGTCGAACAATTCCTCGCTCGTGTACCAGATCGCGTCGGCCGGCCCCCGGTTGCGGCTGACGTCGATCGCGCCCGGCTGAAGCCGGACCAGCCAGTGCACCGTCTGGTTGCCCCGGGCGAGGTCGATCTGCATCGTCCCGCTGACCGGACCGCGCAGCACCTGCGGGGCGCGCGCCGGCAGTGATTCGAAGAACCGCTCCGTCGCCTCGGTCACATCCGAATCGTAGGCATTCGCCCGAAGTGCCGGGACGGTATCGAGGGGCGAGGGTCAGTAGACCAGCGCCTGCGCCCCCTCGGCCATCGCCTCCTCGACGAAGACCGCCGCGCCGGCGATGCGGACGCCCGGCAGCACGTCGTCCGGGCCGATGTCCCGACGGGCGGCGCACTGGGTGCAGGCCGTCACCGTACCGGTCGTGAGGATCACGTGCAGCAGCTCGGCCAGCGGGGCCGAGTGCGGCAGCTCGAACTCCTGCGCCCGGCCCGGCAGCGCGAACCACGTCGACTCCCCGGTCAGCCAGAGCGACACGTGCACCCCGGCGGCGGCCGCAGTGGCGGCGACGGTGAATGCCTGGGCGCACCGCTCGGGGGCGTCCGCGCCGGCGGTGGCCTTGACGACGAGAGTGCGGGCCATGGGGCCCAGCATAGGATGGTCGCGATGGTTACCGAGATCGGGTTCGTCAGCCTGCTGGTCGCCGGCCTGGGCGCGCTCGCCGGTGGCCTGGTCTACCTTGCCGTACGCATATCGAGAGGACGTTGGTGAGCGCGAGGAGTGAGCCGGTCTTGCGAGCCCCGCAGTCGCGAACGAGGAGAGGCGGAGTGAACCGGTGAGCGACGAGAACCCCCTGCAGCCGCCGCCGTGGCTGAACGCGCCGCCGGTCGACCCGTACCCCTACGAGGAGAGCCACGACCTGCGGGTCGGCCCGAAGCTGCACCCGTCGCTGGACGGCCTGCTGCCGTACGTCGGGGTGTGGCGCGGCCGTGGCCGGGGCGGCTTCCCCACGATCGAGGACTTCGACTACGCCCAGGAGATCCGGATCAGCCACGACGGCCGGCCGTTCCTGTTCTACGAGTCGCGCGCCTGGATCCTGGACGAGCAGAGCCGGCCGGTCCGTCCGGCGGGCCGTGAGGTCGGCTGGTGGCGGCCGGTGATGGACGGCGAGCGGGTCACCGACGAGCTGGAAGCGCTGATGACCACGCCGACCGGGGTCATGGAGCTGCACATCGGCAAGCGCAAGGGCACCCAGCTCGAGTTCGTGACCGACGCGGTGGTCCGGACGGCGACCGCCAAGGAGGTCACCGCCGGTCACCGCCTCTTCGGCATCGTCGAGGGCGCGCTGCTCTACGCCCAGGAGATGGCCGCCGTCGGCCACGGCCTCTCGCCGCACCTCTCCGCCCGCCTCACCCGCGTGGCCGGCTGACCCGCCCGACCCGTCGCCGCCTCCCCGGTCAGGGGAGGGGGAAGCCCAGCAGGGCTTGGAGGGCCGGCGTGTGCGGGGAGCGGCCCAGCGGGACGGCGTCCAGGGTGTGGACCTCCGCCAGGCCACGGACGGACGAGGTGAGCCAGACGCCGTCGGCGGAGTGCAACTCGGCCGGGGTGACGAGGCGCTCGTCGGCGCGCAGGCCCAGTTCGTGGGCGTGGGCGAGGAGCCAGGCGGCGGTCACGCCCGGCAGGACGCCCGTCTCGGCGGCGGGCACGGTGCGGAGGGTGTCGCCGGCCAGCCAGACCAGGTTGGCGGTCGGGCCCTCCAGGGCGTACCCGTCGGAGGAGACCCAGAGCACGTCGTCCACCCCGCTGCGGGCCGCCCAGCGGCGGGCGGCGGTGCTCACCGCGTACGACGTGGACTTGACCCCGGCGGGCAGCCAGTCGAGTGCGGCGCGGGCCCGCGCCGCGACGCCGAGCGGCAGGGTGGCGACGGTGATCCCGTCCCGGCGGGCCGCCCGGGTCGCCGCCGGCACCTCGCCCAGCGTGGCGTGGACGCTCGGCGGGCCACCGCCCTCCGGGCCTTGGGTGCAGACCAGCCGCAGCGCGCCCTCGACCTCGGCCGGCCAGCCGGCGCTCACGGTCTCCAGCAGGTCGACCAGCACGTCGGTGGGGGGCAGGGGAAGCTCGACGGCCGTCGCCGCTTGAACCAGCCGGGCCAGGTGGGCGTCGCGCAGCCACGGCCGCCCGCCCCGCAGGTGCATGGTCTCGAAGAGCCCGTCGCCGTGCAGCACACCCCGGTCGTCGCCGCGCAGCACCGGCTCCCCGGGCGGCACCAGCCCGCGCCCCGGCACGGCGATCCTCGACGCCACCATGACCGCCGAGCGTAGCGGCGGGCCTGCGCACCGCCGCCGCCCGGTGCGGGGAGGTTGCCGCCCGCCCGACGCCGTCACCGGTGGCGCGGGAACTCGACGGGCCGTTCGACCCGGCGGCCGGGGCGGTCGGGCGAACTATGATCGGACGGTGTCCGAATCCTCCCTCGCGGAAATGCTCCGCGCCCGTGGGCTGCGGCTGACGGCGCAGCGGCAACTGGTCCTCCAGGCCGTGCTCGACCTGGGGCACGCCACCCCGGAGCAGGTGCACACGGCCGTCCGGGAGGTGGCCGCGGGGGTCAACATCACCACCATCTACCGCACGCTGGAGCTGCTGGAACGGCTTGGCCTGGTCACCCACACCCACCTCTCGCACGGCTCGCCGACCTACCATGCGGCCGGCGAGGACCAGCACGTCCACCTTGTCTGCCGGGAGTGCGGCGCGATCGACGAGATCGATCCGGAGCTGCTGCGCCCGCTGGCCGACCGGTTGGCGCAGCAGCGCGGGTTCCGGGTGGACATCGGCCATGTCTCCCTCTTCGGCGTCTGCGACCGCTGCGAGAACGGGGACCGGAAATGATCGACATCGCGGGCGCGGTGAGCGTCGAGAGCATCGACGAGGCCAGCCGGGACCAGCCCGAGCCGGCGCACGTGGCGGCCGGCGTCCGGGGGGTGGCCGCGCACTACGGCGACCCGATGCGCGAGCAGCGCACCCTCGAGACCGCGGTCGGCCTGGTCGACCGCTCGCACCGGGGCGTCGTCGCGGTGCCTGGCGAGGAGCGGATCGGCTGGCTGCACACCCTCACCACCCAGCACCTGGCGCAGCTCGCCGCCGGCCAGGGCACCGAGCTGCTGGTGCTCTCGCCGCACGGGCACGTCGAGCAGCACGCCATGGTGGCCGAGGACGGCATCACCACCTGGCTCGACACCGAGCCGGGCGCCACCACCGGCCTGCTGTCCTACCTCGAGAAGATGCGGTTCTTCAGCCGGGTCGAGCCGCGCGACGCGACCGGCGAGCACGCGCTGCTCTCGCTGGTCGGGCCGGAGGCCCCCGCCGCGGTGGAGACGCTCGGCGCGGCCGGGCTGGCCGCCCCCGACGTGGTCGCGGTGCCCGGCCCGAAGTTCCGCTCCGGCGAGGTGCCGCCCCGGCCGACCGCGCTGTACGACGTCAAGCCGCTCCCGGTCGGCGGGTGGGCGCGACGCGGCCCGCTGGGCGTGGACCTGCTCGTGCCCCGGGCCGCGATGGAACAGGTGGTCACCCAGCTGCGCGGCAACGGGGTGCCGGTGGCCGGGCTGTGGGCGTACGAGGCGGTGCGGGTGGCCGCCCGGCGGGCCCGGGTCGGGGTGGACACCGACCACCGGACGATCCCGGCCGAGGTGGACCTGGTCGCCCCCGCCGTGCACCTCGACAAGGGCTGCTACCGGGGCCAGGAGACCGTGGCCCGGGTGCACAACATGGGCCGGCCGCCGCGTCGGCTCGTCCTGCTGCACCTGGACGGGGTCACCACCGACCAGCCGCCGGTCGCCGGCACGCCGGTGACCCTCGACGGCCGGGCGGTCGGCTTCGTCGGCACCGCCGTGCACCACCACGAGCTGGGCCAGGTCGCCCTGGCCGTGGTCAAGCGCAACGTCGCCGACGACGCCCGCCTGCTCGTCGGCGAGACCGCCGCCGCGATCGATCCGGCCTAACACTCCGGCGGCGAAAGAATCTCTCCTTCGCGGCGCCGAGGCCGGAAAAGTTCCGGTCGACTGGCTCCCTGACCTCGGTCTAGGATCCGGGCATGACGACAGGGACGTTGATCACGGTTGCCCCCACCGGCGCGGAGTCGGCCAAGGCGGAGGTGCCGGCGCTGCCGGTGACGCTCGACGAGCTGCTGCTCACCGCCAAGGAGTGCGAGGCGCTCGGCGCCGCCGTGATCCACGTCCACATCCGCGACGACGAGGCGAAGCCGACCCTGGACCAGGGGCGGCTGCGGGAGACCGTGGCGGCGCTGCGGGAGAGCACCGACCTGATCGTGCAACTCTCCTCCGGCGGCGCGGTGACCGACCCGGAGGCCGACCGGCTCGCCGTGCTCGACGCGGGGCCCGACATGGCCTCCTGCACGATGGGCACGCTCAACTTCGGCGACGACGTCTTCCTCAACCGGTGGGAGTTCATCGTCGACCTGCACACCCGGATGCAGGAGCGCGGCATCGTGCCGGAGTACGAGATCTTCGACCTCGGCCACCTGACCGCGTTGCAGCGCCTGCTCGGCAAGTACGGCCTGCCGGCCGGCGGGCACGTGCACGTCGACTTCGTGATGGGCGTGCCGGGCGGCATGCCGGGCACCACCTCGGCGCTGGTCGCCGCCCACCAGGCGCTGCGCGACCTGCCCGAGGGCACGACCTTCTCGGCCACCGGCATCGGCCGCAGCACCATCCCGGTCATGCTGGCGTCGCTCTCGGCCGGCGGGCACCTGCGCGTCGGCATGGAGGACACGGTGACCTACGCCAAGGGCCGCCCGGTGGAGTCCAACATGCAGCTCGTCGCCCGGGCTGTCGGCTTCGCCCAGCTCGCCCAGCGGCCGCCGCTGACCACCGCCGAGGCGCGTGGGCTGCTCGGCGTGCCGGCCGCCGGTCGGTAAGCGGCGGCCCCGCCGACGCTCCTGTACGCCCGGGTGTCGACTGCCTGGTCACCCGCCCGCCGGGGGCGGCCGGGCGGTCGGTACCGTCCACACCGTGGGAAAGACGTACGAGGGCGGCGTGCCGCTCGCCGAGGTGGTCCGGTCCGGGTTCGTCGAGGGCGTGCACCGGGGCTCGGTGGTGGTGCTCGACGCCGACGGCGCGTCGGTGGCCGGTGCCGGGGACGTGACCTCCCCGGTCTTCCCGCGCTCGTCCAACAAGCCGATGCAGGCGGTCGGGATGCTCCGCGCCGGGCTGGCGCTGACCGACCCGGCGGACGTGGCGCTGGTCGCGGCCAGCCACGCCGGGGAGGACTTCCACCTGGCCCGGGTCGGCGCGCTGCTGGCCGGCGCGGGGCTGGACGAGTCGGCCCTGCACTGCCCGCCGGACCTGCCGGTGGGCGAGGACGCGCGGGCCGCCGTGCTGCGCGCCGGCGGCGGTCCCACCCGTACGCAGATGAACTGCTCCGGCAAGCACAGCGGGATGCTGCTGACCTGCCTGGCGGCCGGCTGGCCGCTCGACGGGTACTGGCGCCCGGAGCACCCGTTGCAGCAGCGGCTCCGCGACGCGGTCGAGGAGTTCACCGGCGAGCGGGCGGCGGCGGTCGGGGTGGACGGCTGCGGCGCTCCGGTGCTGGCGGTGTCCCTGACCGGCCTGGCCGGGGCGTACCTCCGACTGGTCTCCGCGGAGCCCGGCGCCCTGCCCCGGACGGTGGCCGACGCGATGCGCGCCCACCCGGAGATCGTCGGCGGCACCCAGGCCGACGACACCCGGCTGATGCGCGGCGTCCCCGGGCTGCTCGCCAAGGTGGGCGCCGAGGGCGTCATCGCCGTCGCGGTGCCCGGGACCGGCGCTGTCGCCCTCAAGATCGACGACGGTGCGGGCCGGGCGCGGATGCCGGTGCTGGTCTCTGCCCTGCGCCGCCTCGGCCTGGACGCCCCGGTGCTGGCGGAGTACGCCGAGGTGCCGCTCTTCGGCGGCGGCCTCCCGGTCGGCGCCGTACGCCCCGTCTGGTAGCCGCCGCCGCGCGCCCTGCCCGGCGACGCCGCGACCGACGGTCACCCGCCGACGCCGGACGCCAGCCCGGCGATGCCGCGAGGGTCAACCGGCGACGCTGCGACGGTCAGCCCGGCGATGCCGCGACGCCCAGCCCGCCGACGCCGGACGCCCGGCCGGCGCCGCGACGGTCAGCGCACCGACCGCCGAGCACCGGGCCGGGTCGGGCGTCAGGGCAGGAAATCGAGCAGGGCGGCGTTGACCGGGGCGGGACGCTCCAGCGGCAGCAGGTGGGCCGCGTCCGGCACGTCGGGCAGGCGGGTCGCGCCCGGTGCCTCGGCTGCGATCCGGTCCGCGAGCCGGTTGATGTCGGGCACGTCCGCAGCGCCGGCGGTGACCAGGACCGGCACCCGCAGCTCACCGAGGCGCCCGATCGCGGGCGGGTCGAGTTCGGCGACGTCCACCGCGCTGAGTGCCTGCTCGGCGGCGAGCGCCCGCCGGTCCATCTCGACGGCGAACGCGACCAGCTCCGGGTCGACGTCCTCCGGACGGCGTCCGGGGCCGACCACCCAGAACCGCACCTCACCGGCGGCGCTGGCGGCGAAGTCCTCCGGGTCGACCTCGCCCACCAGGGTGTCCCAGAGGCCGTTCGCCTCCTCGGACCACTCGTGCCCGGAGACGGCGGTGCCGAGCAGGGCGAGCGCGGTCACCCGGTCGGGGTGGGCCAGCGCGGTGTCGATGGCGACCGCGCCGCCGAACGAGCAGCCGACCAGGGCGGCCCGGGGGAGGTCGAGCGCGTCGAGCAGCCCCGCCACGTCGTCGTGGTGGGCGAACGGGGCGGGTGGCAGCTCCGAGTCGCCGTAGCCGCGCAGGTCCAGGGCGATCACCCGGTGCCGCTCGGCCAGCGGGCCGATCTGTCCCCGCCACATCCGGCGGTCCGCGATCCCCGCGTGCAGCAGGACGACGGGGGTGCCGCTACCGGTGTCGTCGTACGCGAGCAGCGCGCCGTTCACTTCGATCTTGGTCATCGCAGGAAGGTACGCAGGTGGCGATCGGGCACGCAACTTGCACACGTGAGACCTCGCTAACTCTGGTTAGCACTTTGCTTGCAAGAGCTAGCGGGGCGGGCTACCGTCGGGGTATGGCCACTGGTAAAGACCTTCCCGACGTCGGCGGGTTCATTCGCGATCTGCGCCGCAACGCGAAGATCTCGCTCCGACAGCTCGCCGAGCAGGCGGGGGTCAGCAACCCGTACCTCAGCCAGATCGAGCGCGGCCTGCGCAAGCCGAGCGCGGAGGTGCTCCAGCAGCTCGCCAGCGCGCTGCGGGTCTCCACCCCGGCGATGTACCTGCGCGCCGGGCTGCTCGACGACAAGGAGGGCCAGGGCGTGCTCGCGGCCATCGCGGTCGACCCCGACCTGACGATGGCGCAGAAGCAGTCCCTCACCCAGATCTACGAGACGTTCCGGCGGGAGAACGCGCGGCTCGCCGAGGCGACCGCGGCGGCCGCCGGCGCCACGCCGGAGGGCGCCACGCCGGAGGGCGCCACCCCGGGCGCGCCCGAGGCCGCCGAGGCGCCGGACCTGGCCAACCTCGCCGCCACCGGGCCCACCACGCCGGAGGGCACCCCGACCGAGGCCGTCCTCGAGTCGGTCGCCGTCACCGAGGCCGGCCCCGCCCCCGCTCCGACCGACACGCCCGAGAAGAAGGCCGCCCGCAGGGCGGTCCGGAAGGCCGCCGACGCGGCCGAAGAGGAGAAGTGATGACCCAGCCGAAGACCCACCGCATCCCGGCCCCGATCTACGCCGCCGCCGGCGCGGGCGAACTGGCCCTCCAGCAGCTCCGCAAGCTTCCCGCCGTGGTGACCGACCTCGGCACCAGGGTCGTCGCCGACCTGGGCGGCAAGGCCGTCGTCACCGGCTTCGAGCTGCGGCAGAAGGCCAACGACACGCTCCGCACGGCGAACCTGACCGCCAGCGGCCTGCGGGAGAAGGCCGCCTCGTCCGACCTCGACCTGAAGCGCCTCCGCGAGGCGGCCGACCTCGACAAGCTCCGCGAGGTCGCGGACCTGAACAAGCTCCGCGAGGTCGCGGACCTGGACAAGCTGCGCGAGGTGGCGACCCGCAACGCCGCCGTGGTGGTCGCCGGCGCCCAGGCCGCGCAGGAGCGGGCGCAGGCCGCGTACGTCGCGCTGGTCGCCCGGGGTGAGCGGGTCGTCGGCGCCGGCGTGCTGGAGGCCGCCGAGACCGTGAACGCCGACATCGAGGCCACCGAGGCCGAGGTCGAGCCGGCCGGGACCGCCGCGAAGCCGGCCGCGACGACGCCGACCACCCCGACCACCGCCGAGGTGCCGACGCCGGCCGACGTGGCCGAGGTTGTGGAGGCCAAGCCGGCCGCCGCCAAGAAGGCGACCCGGGCGCCCCGGGCCACCAAGGCCGCCGCCAAGCCGGCCGCCACGCCGTCGGCGAAGCTGCCCCGGGCCACCAAGCGGACCCGCCCGGCCGCCGAGTAGTCCCGCTGCGCCGGCGACCCCGGAGGCGTCCTGTCGGACGTTTCCGGGGTCGCCGGCATAAGCTTGCCGTCATGGCCCACGCCGCGCCGCTCTTCGCCTTCGAAGTCCGCTACGTGATCGAGCTGATCCTGCTCGTGTTCGCGTTGATCGTGCAGGGCGTCGCCCTGGTGCACGCCATCACCCAGCGCTCCGACGCCTTCGCCGCCATCGGCACCCTGCCCAAGGGTGGCTGGGTCGCCATCCTCGCCGTCTGCCTGGTGCTGACCCTGCTCGGCTTCGGCCCGATCAGCCTCTTCGGCCTGATCGGCATCGCGGCGGGTCTCATCTACCTGCTCGACGTCCGGGTCGGCCTGCGCGACCTGAGCGACGGCAGAGGGTTCTGGTGAGAGGTTTCCGCTGGCCGCCCCCGCCGGACGGCGGGCCCCGCACCTGGGGGCCCGGCCCCGGTGCCCCACGCACCGGCAGGCCGGCCCTGCCCGAGCCGGAGACCGAGCTGGTCGCCACACCGCACGGCGTACGGCTGGAGCAGCTCGTCACCGGCGCGGGTGACCCGACCACCGTGTTCGCCCACGGCCTGGGCAACGGCATCGCCACCACCCGGCCGTTCGGCAGCGGGGTGACCGGCCGCAAGCTCTTCTTCCAGTTCCGCGGGCACGGCCGCTCCGACGCGCCACCCGGCCCGTGGAGCTACCTGGACCTCGCCCGCGACCTGCGCGCGGTCGCCGACCTGGGCGGCGCCACCCGGGCCTTCGGCGCCAGCCTCGGCGCGGGTGCGCTCTGCCGGCTGCTCGCCGAGAGCCCCGAACGCTTCGAGCGGCTGGTCTTCTTCCTGCCGGCGGTGCTGGACCGGCCGCGCGGCGAGGTCGCCCGGGCCCGGCTGACCGCGTTGTTCGACGCCGTCGATAGCGGGGACGCCTCCGCCGTCGCCGACGTGGTCCAGGCGGAGCTGCCGCCGGCGGTACGCAACACCCCGGCCGGCTGGGCCTACCTGCGCCAGCGGCTCGACCAGCTCCTCCGCGACGGGCTCGCCCCCGGGCTCGCCAGCCTGCCCGAGCAGGCGCCGCTGCGCGACGCCGGGTCGCTGGCCGCGGTCACCGCGCCCGCCCTGGTGATCGGCTGCGCCGGCGACGACCTGCACCCGGTCGAGGTCGCCGAGCAGCTCGCGGCCGCGCTGCCCCGGGCCACCCTGCACGTGTACGACCGGCCCGGCGTCCTCTGGACGGAACGCGCCGACCTGCGCAGCCGGATATCCGCCTTCCTCAACGAGTAACGTGCCCTGACATGGGCGTCACACACCACGGTCGTACGCACCGGCTGGACCTCGCCGACCCGACGCTGCGGGAGTGGGAGTGCACCGTGCTGCACGCCGACCCGGAGCAGGGCATCGTGCTGGACCGGTCGGCGTTCTACCCGGGCGGTGGCGGGCAGCCGCCGGACCACGGCGTACTGCTCTGGCAGGGGGTGCAGACCCGGATCGTCGGCACCCGCAAGGGCGACGACCTCTGGCTGATCCCGGCCGAGGGCGACCCGCTGCCGCTGGCCGGCACCCCGGTGACCGGTGCCGTCGAGGACGAGCGGCGCACCCGGCTGATGCGGACCCACTCCGGGCTGCACGTGCTCTGCGGAGTGGTGTTCCGCGACTTCGGCGCGCTCGTCACCGGCGGCAACATGGAGCCGGGCGAGGCCCGGATGGACTTCAACCTGCCCGAGGTGCCGCCCGACTTCAAGAGCCGCATCGAGGAGCTGGTCAACACCGAGGTGGCCGCCGACCGGGCGGTCGCCGTGCGGGTGCTGCCCCGGGCCGAGGCGCTCGCCCTGCCGGACATCATCCGGACCCAGTCCAACCTGATCCCGCCGAGCGAGCAGGAGGTCCGGATCGTCGACATCGTCGGGCTGGACGTCCAGGCCGACGGCGGCACGCACGTCGCGTCCACCGCGCAGATCGGCAAGGTGCAGGTGGTCAAGGTGGAGAGCAAGGGCCGCGCCAACCGTCGCGTCCGCGTACGGCTGACCGACTGACCCGGTGGCTCCCGGCGCCGGACACCGACGCCGGGAGCCGAGCCGTCACACCAGGTCGATCCGCTCCCGCTCGATCGGGTAGCCCGCCCTGGCGAAGGCGGCGGCCATCGGGTGGTTCGTCTGGTCGGTGGCCGCCACGATCTCCTTCATCCCCGCCTCGACCAGCAGGTTGGTTGCCTCGACCAGCAGGTCGTACGCGTACCCGTGCCCACGCTGCTCGGGCACCACGCCGACGAAGCCGACGATCGGGTCGCTGTGGTTGCGGGCCGGCACGGTGACGCCGACCAGTTCGCCCTCGGGCGTCCAGGCCAGCCGCCACCAGTCGCGCGGGCTCGGCAGCCAGCGCAACAGGTCGAGTTCCTCCTGCGCCGCCGCGTCCGGCCCGTGCTCGGCGGCGGTGTGCCGGGTGTGCGCGTCGAGGCTCTCCTCGCCCACCCGGCGCAGCACGTCGAGGATCACGGCGTCGTCCGGCTCCGGTCGGAACTCCAGCCGGCCGGGACGGGCGGGCAGCCCGCACTCCGGCTTCCAGCGGTAGCGATACCGCTCGACGAGCACCGACATGCCGGCTGCCGTCGCGGCGTCGATCCGGGCCTCGGCCTGGGCACGGACCGCCGGGTCGTCCCGCCAGCCGGGCGGCACCGAGAGCGAGTACTCGGCCCGCAGCGGCGCGGTCCGGAGCAGCCGGACCGCCGCCTCCCGGTCGGTGAAGTCGAACCAGTCGAGGGCCAGCGGCGCGGCGTCGTCCGGCCCGCCCCACCAGGCGGCGCGGGCCACCACCAGGTCGCCGCGCAGGGCCACCCAACTCCACTCGGGACGGTACTGGCTGTCGGCGGCCATGTCGGAGTAGTTCTGGCCGAACGCGGCGCGGCCCACCAGCCCGGGGTCGGGCAGCGAGTCGAACAGTTTTTCCTCGCCCACGGTGAGTGGGCGGATGACCAGGTCGGTCATGGGGATCCTTCCGGGTGTGACGTGCTCCCGGGTCAGGACCGTGGCGTCCTCGCGGCCGGGTGGGAGCACAGCGATGTCGTGATGAACACGGTGCCCACCTCCCTTCCAAGATCGAGGACGCCCGAGCAGACTAGCAGCGTGCTCCGGCCGGCCCAACCGCATTGCGGCCCGGTCCCGGGCGGACGGCCAGAGCCTCGGCGCGGCGGGCTCAGTCCCCGGCGCGGCGGGACTGTCGACGGGCTTCGGCGCGGCGGCGTTCGCTGGCGGGCTCAGCGCGGGACGACGGTGGTCGGCCAACTGCGCAGACCCGTCCTGCCGCGCCCTGTCGAGCTGCCCCACGGATAGGGGCAGGCCCGGCGGCGCGTCCGGCCCGTCGGTCCGCCGCCTCGAAACGGTCCCATGGACGGGGCAGCTCGACAGCGCGGCGTGGACAATGCCCCGCCGCCCGCCGCCCGCCGCCCGCCGCCCGCCGCCCGCCGCCCGCCGCCCGCCGCCCGCCGCCCGCCGCCCGCCGCCCGCCGGATTCCTCGGAACCGGGGGGAGTGGGGGCGCGGCTCAGGGCGCGGTCAGCTCGGGCGGCAGGTGGGCGGCGCGGACGTCGAGCAGCCAGCGCTCCACGGTGGCCTCGTCGGGGCGGTCCGGCAGCGGGGAGCGGGCGCGGTCGAAGTCGCGTTCCGCCTCGGCGAGCAGCGTGCGCGCCTCCTCCAGTTCGCCGTCGGCCACCCGATCGCCGAATGCCCGGAACCACCCGGGGTCGGCGAGCCGGATCTCCAGCACGCCGGTCCTGTAGAGCAGCCGGCCCTGGTGCACCAGCCGGGCCAGGTGCCGGGCGTGCTTGGCGGTCCGCCGCCGCGTGTCGGCCGAGAACGTGCCGTCGCCCCGGGACTCCAGCTTGCGGAACTGCTGGCCGGCGTAGCCGAGGTAGGCGTCGCGGACGCGGGGCGCGCTGAGGAACGCCGACCGGATGGCGATCAGCCGATCGCCGAACTCCGTCCGGGTCTCGTAGCAGTCGTCCGGCAGCCAGGCCAGCTCGGTGGCGGTCGGGTTGCCGCTCAACGCGAGCCGGCACCACTTCGCGGCCTCGTGCAGGGTCGTGTCGGGGGCGGTGGTCACCACCGACTCGCGGGGCGGGCGCAGGCCGTGGAACGCGACGGTGGGCGCGGCGAAGACGCCGATCCGGTCGACGTCGGAGCCCGGCCCGGCCAGCCCGTACGCGACCGAGCCGACGATGCCGGAGAGCAGCAGGTGCATGCCGCCGAGCATGACGCACGGCCCCGGGTGCGGAAAACCGGACTTCCGCTGTCAGGTATCGCTGACAGGCTGGCGGGCATGACGACACCGCTGACAGGGAAGATCGCGCTCGTCGCCGGGGCGACACGGGGCGCCGGCCGGCAGATCGCCGTCCAGTTGGGCGCGGCCGGCGCCACCGTCTACGCCACCGGCCGCAGCACCCGGGCCGGCCGCTCCGAGATGGACCGGCCGGAGACCATCGAGGAGACCGCCGAGCTGGTCACGGCGGCCGGCGGCACCGGCATCGCCGTCCGGGTCGACCACCTCGTGCCCGAGCAGGTCCGCGACCTGGTCGCGCGGATCGACGCCGAGCAGGGCCGGCTCGACGTGCTGGTGAACGACATCTGGGGCGGCGACCCGCTGATCACCTGGGAGAAACCGGTGTGGGAGCAGCCGCTGGACGCCGGCTTCCGCACCCTGCGGCTGGCGATCGACACGCACATCATCACCAGCCACTTCGCCTTGCCGCTGCTGATCCGCCGCCCCGGCGGCCTGGTGGTGGAGGTCGGCGACGGCACCAGGGAGTACAACGACGCCAACTACCGGCTCTCGGTCTTCTACGACCTCGCGAAGGTCTCGGTGAACCGGCTCGCGGCGAGTTGGGCGCACGAGGTGGCGCCGCACGGGTGCACCGCCGTCGCGCTGACCCCGGGCTGGCTCCGGTCGGAGTCGATGCTGGAGCTCTTCGGCGTCACCGAGGAGAACTGGCGGGACGCCCTGGACAAGCAGCCGCACTTCGCCATCTCGGAGTCGCCGGCGTTCGTCGGGCGCGCGGTGGCCGCCCTGGCGGCCGACGAGGACCGGGGCCGCTGGAACGGACGGTCCGTGTCCAGCGGCGAGCTGGCCAAGGTGTACGGCTTCACCGACCTCGACGGCAGCCGGCCGGACGCCTGGCGGTACCTGGTCGAGGTGCAGGACCCGGGCAAGCCGGCCGACGTCACCGGCTACCGCTGACCGTCGGCGTCCGTCCGCGCGGTCCCGGGCCGAGGCCGCGTCGCGTAGAGCGCGGCGGCGCGGGACGTGGCCTCGGCCAGTCGCGCCCGCAGCTCCGGCGGGTCGAGCACCTCGACCTCCGGCCCCAACGCCAGCAACTGGCTGTACGCCACGTCGACGGACTCGACGGGCAGCCGGGTCACCACCCGGCCCTGCCCGTCGGGCCCGTCGGCGGCGGCGACCGCCTCGTCGTACGCGAAGGGGGCGTCGGCCAGGTGCCGGAGCTGGCGCAGGCCGGCGGGGCTCAGCCGGACGGTGACCCGGTCCCGCAGCATGCCCCGGAGGAACGCCTCGGCCTGCTCCCGCCAGTACCGGGCCAGGTCGAAGCCCTCGTCCCGGTCGAACGTCTCCCCGCGCACCGCAACCTCGGTCACCCGGTCCACCCGGTACGTGCGCACGTCGTCGCCGACCCGGCCGACCAGGTACCAGACGCCGCTCTTGAGCACCAGGCCGTACGGGGACAGCTCCCGGGTAACCTCGCGGTCCCCGCGCCGGTAGCGCAGCTCGACCACCCGGTCCCGCCAGACCGCCCCGGCCAGCTCGGTCAGCCACGGCGGCGGCCCCACCTCCCGGAACCAGCCCGGCACGTCCAAGTGGAACCGCTGCCCGGTGCGGGCCGGCGCGTCACGCAGCGCGGGCGGCAGCGCGGCCAGCACCTTCAACTCGGCCGAGGCCACCGCGTCGGCGAGCCCCATGTCGCCGGCCGGCCCGCGCAGCCCGGCCAGGAAGAGCGCCTCCGCCTCGTCCCGGGTCAGCCCGGTCAACCGGGTCCGGTAGCCGCCGAGCAGCCGGTAGCCGCCGGTCCGCCCCCGGTCGGAGTAGACCGGCACCCCGGCGGCGGAGAGCGCCAGCACGTCCCGGTAGACGGTCCGCTCGGACACCTCCAACTCCCGCGCCAGCTCGGCCGCGGTCATCGTCTCCCGCGCCTGGAGCAGCAACACCAACGAGATCAACCGGGCCGCCCGCACCCGTCCATCCTGCCCCGATGCCGTACGGCCGCTGTCGGGGCGTCGCCCGGCGGCGGCCACTAGGCTCTGCGGTCGTGAACGCACCCCGTATCGCCGCGCCCGTGACCGGCGCCGTCGGCCGGTTCTTCACCGGCGTGGGCCTGCTCCTGCGCGGCCTCGGCCTCTATGTCCGCAGCCCCGGGCTGATGCTGCTCGGTATCGTGCCGGCGCTGATCTCCGGTGTGCTCTTCGTGGCCGCGTTCGCCACCCTGGCGTACTTCGTCGACGACCTGGCCGCGCTGGTCACGCCGTTCGCCGACGACTGGTCGGCCACCTGGCGCAACCTGGTCCGGGTGGTCGCCGGGCTGGCCTTCCTCGGCATCGGCGGCCTGCTCGCGGTGGTCAGCTTCACCGCGGTCACCCTGGTCATCGGCGACCCGTTCTACGAGAAGATCTCCGAACGGGTCGAGGAGCGCCTCGGCGGCACGCCCGGTGCGGTCGACGTGGCGTTCTGGCCGTCGCTGCGGCGCAGCCTCGCCGACTCGGTACGGCTGGTGGGCCTGTCGGTGCTGTTCGGCATCCCGCTCTTCGCCGCCGGGTTCGTCCCGGTGGTCGGCCAGACCGTGGTGCCGGTGATCGGCGCGGCGGTCGGCGGCTGGCTGCTCGCCGTGGAACTGGTCGGCGCCCCCTTCTACCGGCGCGGGATGCGGCTGCCGGAGCGCCGGTCGATCCTCAAGGCGGACCGGCCGACCACGCTCGGCTTCGGGGTGGCGGTCTTCGTCTGCTTCCTGATCCCGCTCGGCGCGGTGCTGGTCATGCCGGCCGCCGTCGCCGGGGCGACCCTGTTGGCCCGCCGCTCGCTCGGCCAGCCCATCACGGCGGGCTGACATGGAGGTCACGCTGGTCGAGGGGGACATCACCACCCAGCGCGTTGACGTGGTCGTCAACGCCGCCAACTCGTCGTTGCTCGGCGGCGGGGGAGTGGACGGCGCGATCCACCGGCGCGGCGGCCCGGCCATCCTCGACGAGTGCCGGGCGCTGCGCGCCTCCCGGTACGGGCGCGGGCTGCCGACCGGCCAGGCGGTGGCGACCACCGCCGGGAACCTGCCGGCCCGCTGGGTGGTGCACACGGTCGGGCCGGTCTGGTCCGCCACCGAGGACCGCTCGGCGCTGCTGCGCGACTGCTACGCGAACAGCCTGCGGGTGGCCGACGAGCTGGGCGCGGAGAGCGTGGCGTTCCCGCTGATCTCGGCCGGCGTCTACGGCTGGCCGGTCGAGGACGCCGTCCGGCAGGCCCTGTCGGTGCTCCGGCCGGCCGCCCCGGCATGCGTCACCGAGGCACGGTTGGTGCTCTTCGGCGCCGAGACCCTAGCGGTGGCGCAGCGGGTGTACGACGCCGGCTGAGCGGACCGTCGGGACGGCCGAGGCGTCAGCGGACGGCGGCGACGGCCTCGACCTCGACGAGTTGGTCGGTGTAGCCGAGCACGGCCACCCCGAGCAGGGTGCTGGGCGGCTCGTGGTCGCCGAACACGTCCCGGACCACCTCCCACACGGCCACCAGGTCGGCCTGGCGGGACGACGCCACGTAGACGGTGGTCTTGACGACGTCGGTGAGCCGGGCGCCGGCCGCCGCGAGGGCGGTCTCCAGGTTGGCCATCACCTGCCGGGCCTGGCCGACGGGGTCGCCGGGCGCGACGGTCCGCCCCTCGGCGTCGAGCGGGCAGGCGCCGGCGGTGAAGACGAGCCGGGCCGGCGGCTCGACCGTGGCCGCGTACGCGTACTCGGCGACGTCGGAGAGGGCAGGTACGCGGATCAGGTTCGCGGTCACGCGCGCGACGCTACCGGCGCCCGTATTGCGGCTCTACGGATTAATCCGGCACCGGACGGGTGCGGCGTTAGGAAGGGGCCCTTCCTATACAGAAGGCGTTAACAAGGTGCCCTTCCTTACACATCAGGCCGACCGGCGGACCACCAGCTCGGTGGGGAGCACCACGGCCCGCTCGATCGCCTCCCCGGCGGCCAGCCGCAGCAGCAGCCGGGTCATCCGCCGGCCGAGCTCCACGATCGGCTGGCGGACGGTGGTCAGCGGGGGCTCGGTGTACGCGGCCGTCTCAATGTCGTCGAAGCCGATCACCGCCACGTCGTCCGGCACCCGCCGCCCCGCCTCGCGCAGCGCCCGCAGGGCAGCGTGCGCCATCAGGTCGGAGGCGGCGAAGACCGCGTCCAGGTCGGGGTGCTCGGCGAGGAGCTGCCGCATCGACGTCGTCCCGGACTCGCGGGTGAAGTCGCCGGTCGCCACCAGCTCCGGCAGCCCGGCCTCGGCGACCGTGTTCCGATAGCCGGTGAGCCGTTCGATACCGGCCACCATGTCCTGCGGGCCGGCGATGGTGGCGATGCGCCGGCGACCGCCCGCGATCAGGTGCCGGACCGCCGTGGTCACCCCGCCGACGTGGTCGACGTCGACGTACGGCACGTCGGCGCCGTCGAGCGGGCGACCGCTGCACACCACCGGGATGCCCAGCCGGGCGAGCCGGCCGGGCAGCGGGTCCTCGCCGTGCAGCGAGGCGAAGAGCACCCCGTCCACGTGCCGCCCGGTGGTGTAGCGCTCCACCCGGTCGTGCCCGGCCGGCGAGCCGGCGAGCATGAGCACGAGCTGCTTGTCGGCGGCCTCCAGCTCCTGGGCGGCACCCCGGATGATGCCCGGGAACACCTGGTCGTCGGAGAAGACCCGGGTGGCGGCCTCCGGCAGCACCAGGGCGACCGAGTCGGTCCGCTGGGTGACCAGGCTGCGGGCGGCCAGGTTCGGCACGTATCCCAGCTCGGCCACCGCCCGGCGGACCGCCTCCCGGATCGGCTCGGCGACGGTCGTGGAGCCGTTCACCACCCGGGAGACGGTCGCCCGCGAGACCCCCGCCCGCCGGGCCACCGCCTCCAGTGTCGGCCGCTGCGCCGTCGTCATCCCCGTTACCACCGCCTCGTCACAGCCCGTTCCGGGAGATCACCTCCTGGTACCACCGGGCGCTGGACTTCGGTGTGCGGCGCTGGGTCAGGTAGTCGACGTGGATGATCCCGAACCGTCGGCGGTACCCCTCGGCCCACTCGAAGTTGTCCAACAACGACCATACGAGATAGCCCCGCAGGTCCACCCCTCGGGAGATCGCCTCGTGCGCGGCGCGCAGGTGCCCGTCGAGGTAGGCGATCCGGTCGGCGTCGAGCACCTGCCCGGCGCCGTCGGGGGCGTCGGTGCCGGCCTTGTCGGGAAACGCGGCGCCGTTCTCGGTGATCAGCAGCGGCACGCCGGGGTAGTCGGTGGCGAGCCGCTCCAGCAGCCGGGTCAGCCCGGCCGGCTCGATCATCCAGCCCATGTCGGTCAGCGGCCCGACCGGCGGCAGGAACTCGACCGCGCCGTCGGTGCCCGGATACGCGCTGCCGCCCGCGCCGTCCGGCCGGCCGGCGACGTAGGTGGGCGCGTAGTAGTTGACCCCGAGCAGGTCGATCGGGGCGGCGATCAGCTTCTCGTCGCCGTCCCGGACGAACGTCGGCTCGACGATCCGGGCCACGTGCTCCAGCACGTCCTCCGGGTAGGCCGCCCGCAGCAGCGGGTCGAGGAAGATCCGGTTGTGCAGGCCGTCCACCAGGCGGACCGCCGCCGCGTCCGCGGCGCTGTCGGCGTCGGCGGGGCGCACGTCGGCCGGGTTGACGGTGATCCCGACGGTCTCCGCGCCGGCCGCGCGCAGCGCGCGGGCCGCCAGGCCGTGCCCGAGCAACAGGTGGTGTACGGCGGCGAAGGCCGCGCCCGGGTCCCGTTCCCCGGGGGCGTGCACCCCGTTGCCGTAGCCCAGGTACGCCGAGCACCACGGCTCGTTGAGCGTGGTCCAGGTGCGCACCCGGTCGCCGAGCCGGGCGTGCACCGCGGTGGCGTACGTGGCGAGGTGCTCGGCGGTCTCCCGGTTGGTCCAGCCGCCCCGGTCCTGGAGGTTCTGCGGCAGGTCCCAGTGGTAGAGCGTGACGATCGGGTCGATGCCCCGGTCCAGCAGCGCGTCGGTGAGCCGGTCGTAGAAGTCCAGGCCGCGCGGGTTGACCGGGCCGCTGCCGTCGGGCTGGATCCGTGGCCAGGCCACCGAGAAGCGGTACGCCTTCAGCCCCAGCTCCGCCATCAGCGCCACGTCGTCGGCGTACCGGTGATAGTGGTCGCAGGCGACGTCGCCGGTGTGCCCGTGGTGGACCTTGCCCGGCGTACGGCTGAAGGTGTCCCAGATCGACGGGCCGCGACCGTCGGCGGTGGCCGCGCCCTCGATCTGGTACGCGGCGGTCGCCGCGCCCCAGACGAAGTTCTCGGGGAATCGCAGAGTGCTCACGACTTGATCGCACCTTCCATGATGCCGCCGATGATCTGGCGGCCGAACAGGACGAAGACCAGGAGCAGCGGAAGGGTGGCGATGGCCGTCCCCGTGAACACCTGGGACATGTCGGTGTAGTACCCGTCGGAGAGGGTGCGCAACGCCAGCTGCACGGTCGGGTTCTCCGGATCGTTGAGGACGGCGTACGGCCAGAGGAAGTCGTTCCAGGTCGTCATGAAGGTGAGCAGCCCGAGCACGGCGGCGGCCGGGCGCAGCGCCGGCAGCACCACGTTCCAGTAGATCCGCGCGGTGCCGCAGCCGTCGATCCGGGCCGCCTCGATCAGCTCGTTGCTGACGGCCTGGCCGGCGTACTGCCGCATCATGAACACCCCGAAGCCGGTGACCAGGGCCGGCACGATCACCGCCGGCAGCCGGTCGTTCCAGTTCAGCCTGGTCATCAGCAGGTAGAGCGGGATGACGCCGAGCTGGGTGGGCACCATCATCGTCGCGATGATGACCATGAGCAGCGCGTTGCGTCCCCGGAACCGCAGCTTGGCGAAGGCGAACCCGGCCAGGGTGGAGAAGAAGACCACCGAGACGGTGACCGTGGACGCCACGATCGCCGAGTTGACCAAACCGGTGACGAAGTACGCGTCGGTGTTGCCGAGCAGGCGGGAGATGTTCGCGCCGAGGTTGCCGCCGGGGGTGACCGGGGGCGGGAGCTGGCCCATCGCGTCGTTGGAGCGGCTCGCCACCACGAACATCCAGTAGATCGGGAAGATCGACAGGACCCCGGCGGCGATCAGCGCGGCGTAGGTGAGCCGGCTGGCGGCCCAGAGGCGGGTCATCGGGGTCCTTCCTTCGGCCTCGCGTCCACCTTCGGGGGCCGCGAGGCACCGAGCCGGCGCAGGAGCAGCACGTTGACCGCCGCGACGACCGCGATCAGCGCGAAGAGCAGCCACGCCACCGCCGAGCCGTACCCGAAGTTGTAGTGGGGCGCGAAGGCGTTCTCGAACATGTACATGGTCACGGTCTGCGACTCCCGCAGCGGTCCGCCGCGGATCGGGTTGGTCCCGGAGTGGAAGAGCCGGGGCTCGGTGAAGAGCTGGAGCCCGCCGATGGTGGAGATGATGACGGTGAAGATGATCGTCGGCTTGAGCAGCGGCACGGTGATCGACCAGAACTGCCGGGCCCGGCCGGCGCCGTCGATGGCGGCCGACTCGTACAGGTCGCGCGGGACGGCCTGCATCGCGGCCAGGAAGATCAGCGCGTTGTAGCCGGTCCACCGCCAGTCGACCATCGCCGAGATGGCCACCCAGGACGCGAACCGGTTGGACTTCCACTCGACGGCGTCGATCCCGACCAGGTCGAGCAGCCAGTTGACCATGCCGAACTCGCGGCCGAAGAGCACCCCGAAGACGATCGCGACGGCGGCGGTCGAGGTGATGTTGGGGATCAGCACCGCCATCCGGAACGTCGTCCGGGCCCGCAGCCGCCGGTTGAGCAGGTTGGCCAGCCAGAGCGCGGCCAGTAGCTGCGGGACCGTGGAGATGACGAAGATGCCGAGGGTGTTGACGACCGCGTGCCAGAAGTCGGTGTCCGCCAGCAGGCGGCTGTAGTTGTCGAGGCCGACGAACGGGTGGTCGCTGCCGAGCAGGTCCCAGTCGTGCAGGGAGACCCAGAACGTGTAGGCCAGCGGGTAGACCCCGAACACCGCGAAGAGCACGAAGAACGGGGCGACGAAGAGGTAGGGCGAGAACCTCGTGTCGAGGCGGCTGAGCCGCGTCCCCGGCGTAGGTCGGCCGGTGCGGGGCGCCGGTGCGACCGGTGGGCGCGCGTCGAGCTGGGCGGTCATGCCCGAACCACACTCCTTTCCCGGTGCGGGCGGGATCGGCGCCCCCGGCGCCCACCCGCCCGCACTTCCGGTTCGGGCTACTTGGCGGCGGCCTTCTTCGCGTTGTTCACCGCGTCCGTCCAGCCCTGTTCGGGGCTGCGCTGACCGAGTTCGACCGTGCGGACGGCGTTCTCGACCTCGGTGCGGACGGCCTGGTTCTTCGGCCCCATGTAGACCGGCTTGAGGGTCTTGGCGCCCTCACCGAAGATCTGCCCCACCGGGGCGTCCGAGAAGTACGCGTTCTTGGCGTCGACGATCGCCGGGTCGGCGAGTGCCTGCGGCGAGGAGGGCAGCGGGCCCTTGGCCTTGAACGCCCCGATCTGGCCCTTGGCGCTGGTCAGGAACTTCGCCAGCTCGATCGCCTCGGCGCGGTGCTTGCTCTGGGCGGGCACGGCGAGCCAGGACCCGCCCCAGTTGCCGCCGTTGCCGGGCACCCGGGCGATGTCCCACCTGCCCTTGGCCTCGGCGCCCGCGTTGCCCTCGATGACGCCGGTCATCCAGGCCGGGCAGGCGATGGTGGCGAACTTGGCCTGTTTGAAGGCCGAGACCCACTCCTCGGACCAGGAGCCGTACTTGCCGGACAGCTTGGAGTCGACGATGTCCATCGTGGTGTCCCAGGCCTGCCGGACGGCCGGGTTGCTGTCCACCACCAGGTTGTCGGCGGTGTCGTAGTAGTGGTAGCCCTGCGCGTTGCCCGCTGTCTGGAGCACGATGGTGTTGAAGATGTTGGTCGCGGCGTCCAGGAACGAGGCGCCGGTGTTCTTCGCCTTGAACTGCTCGCCGACCTTGATGTAGTCCTGCCAGGTCGGCCAGAGCTTCGACACCTCGTCGCGCTCGGTGGGCAGGCCGGCCTTGGCGAACAGGTCCTTGCGGTAGCACATCGCCATGCCGCCGACGTCGGTGCCCAGGCCGATCAGCTTGCCGTCCTGGGTCATCCCGCCCTTCCACTTCCACTCCAGGAAGTTGCCCTGGAGTTCGGCCCCGCCGTGGTCGAGCAGGTTGACGAAGTTGTCGGGGTTGGCCTTGTACTCGACCATCAACCCCTCTTCGATGGCGACGACGTCGCCCGCGCCCTTGCCGGCGGCGAGCCACTGGGTCAGCTTCGGCGAGTAGTCGTCGAGGTTGGTGCCGGTGCCCCGCTCGACGATCTTCACGCCGGGGTGGCTGGCCATGTACTCCTTGTAGAGCTCCTCGTAGCCGAACTGGCTGAACACGTCGACCGTCAGCGTGATCTGGCCGTTGTCGGCGGGTTCGTCGCCGCCGGCGCAGCCGGCGGTGGCGAACAGTGCGGTGGCGGCGACGAGAGCCACCGCCGCCAGGCGGCGGCGTGGAAAGACACCCATTTCTGTCGGACTCCTCTCAGGTCGTCTGAGGTGGCGAGGCAGGTGGTGGAACGGAGCTGAGAGAGCGCTCTCACGACAGGGTGGTGCCTGGTAGGGGCGGTGTCAAGAGAGCGCTCTCAATGCCGTACGGAGACCGCCGCCGCCGGGCCGGCCACGGACCGCACGGCCGAGGCGGAGCTGGCCGCCGACCGGAGCCGGCGAGGGCTGCGACGCCAGTGGCCGCCCCCGGGACGGGGGCGGCCACTGGCGGACGTGCGGCGTAACCGCGCGGAGCCCTCGGGTCCCGGCTCCGCGCGGAGGTCAGCCGACGCGCAGACCCTCGAGCAGGGTGGGATCGCCGGCCACGTCGAGCGTGTCGAAGCTGACCCGGCCCCAGAGCGCGAGCAGCAGGTCGCTCGCCGTGCCGCTGACCTGCGCCCGGGCGTGGTGGTCGTCGTGGTCGAAGATGGTGGCGGTGTCCAGCAGGGCCACCCCCTCGCCGCGCAGCCGGAGGAACCACTGCTGGGCGGCGTCGACCGCGGAGAGCTGCACCACCCCGTGCCACTGGCCGGCGGTGCGGCGCCGGCCGGCGGGCAGCCAGGTGTCCAGCACCTCGCTCACCCCGTCGGCGGCGAGCTTGGCCTCGACCGGCTCACCGGCGGCGATCGCCAGCTGGGCGTCCCAGCGGTGCACCGCGGTCTCGTGCGCCATCCGGCGCGGCCAGAAGCCCGCCTTCTTCGGCTGGGGGGCCCAGTTCCAGGCCGGGGCCTCCGGGTCGAGGGCGTCGAAGAGGGCCATCAGCTGGTCGTACTCCTGCTGCCAGAGCCGGAGCGGGGCGACGCCGGCCTCCGGCTCGATCCGCTCGGGCCGGCCCGGCGGCCGGCTGGCCGCGCCGGCGCCCGCGAACGAGCGCACCCAGCGGTAGATGGCGGCGAGGTGCAGGGTCAGGTCGGCGACGGTCCAGCCGGGACAGGACAGCACCGGGGTCTCCGGTGGCGCCTCCGCCACGGCCGCGGCGAACGCCGGGCCCTCCGCCCGGAGCGCACCGATCCAGAAGTCCTTCGTGCCGTGCAGTCTGCTCATCGCCATCCTCCCGGGGGTGACCGGGCCACCAGTGGGCGCCGCGGCTACCCCTCAGCCTAGGGTGAAAGGCGTGTCTGACGTCTACGCCCAGCCGACAACCGGCACCGAACCCGCCGCTACGTGCGAACTGGCGCGATACACCACATTGCGCCTGGGCGGACCGGCCGGACGCGTCGTGGCCGGCACCGACGCGGACGAGATCGTCCGGGCGGTGCGGGAGGCGGGCGAACGGGACGAGCCGGTCCTGGTCCTCGCCGGCGGCAGCAACGTGGTGATCGGCGACGCCGGCTTCCCCGGCACCGTGGTCCTGGTCCGCTCCCGGGGCCTCCGGGTGGTCGACGAGGACGCCGCGACCGTCACCGTACGCGTCGAGGCCGGCGAGCCCTGGGACGACCTGGTCGCCGCCACCGTGGCCAACGGCTGGTCCGGTCTGGAGTGCCTCTCCGGCATCCCCGGCTCGACCGGCGCCACCCCGATCCAGAACGTCGGCGCGTACGGGCAGGAGGTCGCCGAGACCATCACCGGCGTGCGGGTCCACGACCGGGTCGACGGGACGGTCGGGCGGATCGCCGCCGCCGACTGCGGCTTCGCCTACCGCTCCAGCGTCTTCAAGTACAGCGACCGCTGGGTGGTGCTGTCGGTCGACTTCCGGCTGGCCCGCTCGCCGCTGTCCGGCCCGGTGCGCTACGCCGAGCTGGCCCGGGCGCTCGGCGTGGAGGTGGGGGACCGGGTGCCGCTGGCCGACGCCCGGGCCACGGTGCTGCGGCTGCGCGCCGGCAAGGGCATGGTGCTCGACGCGGCCGACCCGGACACCCGGTCGGTCGGCTCGTTCTTCACCAACCCGGTGCTGGATCGCGCGGCGTACGAGCTGCTGCGCGAGCGCGCCGCCGACCTGGGCGAGCCGCCGTCGTGGCCCTGCCCGGGGGAGATGGTGAAGATCAGCGCCGCCTGGCTGATCGACAAGGCCGGCTTCGGCAAGGGCCACCCGGGCCCGGAGGGCACCGCCATCTCCGGCAAGCACACCCTCGCCCTGACCAACCGCGGCGGCACCGCCAGCACCGCCGCCCTGGTCGAGCTGGCCCGGGAGATCCGCGACGGCGTCCACCGCCGCTTCGGCGTCACCCTCCACCCCGAACCCGTCCTCGTCAACTGCACCATCTGATGCCCTCGGCGGCTGGCGCGGTCAGGTGGGGGCGACGGCGGGCCAGGGGAGGGTGAGCTCGCCGTGGCGCCAGCGGCGGGGGCCGTCGAGGATCGGCCAGCCCGACCCTCGTACGGCGGACACCGCGTGGAGCCAGCGCTGGCGGGGGCCGAACGGGGCGTAGCCGGCGGCGGCGTGCCAGGCGTCGTCGAGCGCCCCGATCAGGTCGTGGATCCGCTCGCCGGGGACGTTGCGGTGGATGAGCGCCTTGGGCAGCCGTTCGGCCAGTTCCGCCGGGGTGCCCAGGGTGGTGAGCTTCGCGGCCAGGGTGAGCGTCCGGGGGCCCTCCGCGTCGAGCAGCACCCAGCCGCCGAGCCGGCCCAGCTCGTCGCAGGTGCCCTCCACCAGCAGCCCGCCCGGGGCCAGCGCGGCGGTCATCGTCCGCCAGGCGTCGGCCACCTCGCGCTCGTCGTACTGGCGCAGGACGTTGAACGCGCGCACCAGGGCGGGACGTAGCCCGGCCAGCTCGAACCCGCCCCGGGCGAACGTCAGCCGGGGCGGGTCGGCGGCGGGCTGGGCGGCGGCCACGCGTACCGGATCGATCTCCAGCCCGACCAGCCGCACGTCGGCGCGGACCCCGGCGGCGAGCCGGGCGCGCAGCTCGACGGCGGTGACCGGGGTGGCGCCGTAGCCGAGGTCCACCACCAGCGGGTCGGCGGCGTCGCGCAGCGCCTTCCCGCAGGTCTCGACGATCCAGTTGTCCACCCGGCGGAGCCGGTTGGGGTTGGTCGTCCCCCGGGTCACCACGCCGAGCGGCCGGTGCCGCGCCGTGCCCGCCATCGTCGACCGCCGGTCCGGCTCAGCCGACCCGGTGCACCTTGTGCTGGGCGGCCTGCGCCAGCGGGCGCACCACGAGGCGGTCGACGTTGACGTGCTGCGGGCGGGTCGCGCACCAGGCGACGCAGTCGGCGACGTCCTCGGCGACCAGCGGCTCGGCGACCCCGGCGTAGACCGCCGCCGCCTTCTCGGCGTCCCCGCCGAAGCGCACCAGCCCGAACTCGTCGGTCTTCACCATGCCGGGGTCGATCTCCACCACCCGGACCGGGCGGCCGCACAACTCCAGGCGCAGGGTGCCGGCGACGGCCGTCTGCGCGTGCTTGGCGGCGGTGTAGCCGCCACCGCCCTCGTAGACGGTGAATCCGGCGGTCGAGGAGACGATCACGATGGTGCCGGCCCCGGACGCCTCCAGCGCGGGCAGCAACGCCTGGGTGACGCGCAGCGTGCCGAGCACGTTGACGTCGTACATCCACTGCCAGTCGCCGACCGACCCGGACTCGACCGGGTCCAGCCCGCGCGCGCCGCCGGCGTTGTTGACCAGCAGGGTGACCGGCCCCGGCGCAGCGGCCGCGACCTCGGCGAGCCCGGCCACCGACTCGTCGGAGGTGACGTCGCAGGGCGCGGCGGTGGCCGCGCCCCCCGCCGCCTCGATCTCCGCGATCAGGGTGGCCAACCGGTCGGTACGCCGCGCGGCGGCGAGCACGTGGAAGCCCTCGGCGGCGAGCCGGCGGGCGGTGGCCGCGCCGATCCCGCTGGACGCTCCGGTGACGACGGCGACAGAGGTCATCCGGCCATTCTCACCCGGCCGGCCGCGCCGGGCGCCCTCGGCGCGGTGATGAGGTCCGTCACGCCCGGGGGTCGCCCCCGCGCATCAGCGGGGCGGGATCGGGAAGATGACATCCGGCGAGGACGTTGTCCGAAAGCGCCGGGCGTGCGGGACGGCATAAACCGTGACAGAGGGAGCGGACGTGGCGGAAGTGCACACCGGTGTGGGTCGTCAGCGCGGTGCGCGTCCGTGGCCCCGCCCCCGGCGGATCGCCACCGTCTCGGTGCACACCTCGCCCCTGCACCAGCCGGGCACCGGCGACGCGGGCGGCATGAACGTCTACATCCTGGAGGTCGCGCGGCGGCTCGCCGAGGCGGACGTCGAGGTGGAGATCTTCACCCGGGCGACCTCCGGCGACCTGCCCCCGGTCGTTGAGACGGCCCCCGGCGTGCACGTCCGGCACGTCACCGCCGGCCCGCTCGAAGGGCTCACGAAGGAGGAGCTGCCAGGGCAGCTCTGCGCCTTCACCGCCGGCGTGCTGCGCGCCGAGGCGTCCCGCCCACCGGGCCACTACGACCTGATCCACTCCCACTACTGGCTCTCGGGCCAGGTCGGCTGGCTGGCCAAGGAGCGCTGGGGCGTGCCGCTGGTGCACACCGCGCACACCCTGGCGAAGGTCAAGAACGCCCAGCTCGCCGCCGGGGACCGGCCGGAACCCAAGGCCCGCGTCATCGGCGAGGAGCAGGTGGTCGCCGAGGCCGACCGGCTCGTCGCGAACACCGCGGTCGAGGCCCGGGACCTGATCGACCGGTACGACGCGGACCCGACCCAGGTGGCGATCGTCGAGCCCGGCGTGGACCTGGACCGGTTCCGCCCCGCCTCCGAGGGGCGCCAGCGCGCCGCCCGCCGCCGGCTCGGGCTGCCCGCCACCGGGTACGTGGTGGCCTTCGTCGGCCGCATCCAGCCGCTGAAGGCCCCGGACGTGCTCGTCCGCGCGGTGGCCGCGCTGCGCGAGCGCGACCCGGCGCTCGCCGACGAGGTGACCGTGGTGATCTGCGGCGGCCCCAGCGGCAGCGGCCTGGACCGCCCGACCGCCCTGATGGAGCTGGCCGCCTCGCTCGGCGTCGCCGACCGGGTGCGGTTCCTGCCGCCGCAGACGGGCGACGACCTGCCCGCCCTGTACCGGGCGGCCGACCTGGTGGCGGTGCCGTCGCACAACGAGTCCTTCGGGCTGGTGGCGCTGGAGGCCCAGGCCTGCGGCACGCCGGTGGTGGCCGCCGCCGTCGGCGGGCTGGTGACCGCGGTCCGGGACCAGGTCAGCGGCCTGCTCGTCGACGGCCACGACCCGGTCGACTGGGCCCGTACGCTCGGCCGTCTGCTGCCCGACCGGCTCCGCCGGGCCGAGCTGTCCCGGGGCGCGGCCCGGCACGCCCGCGCGTTCTCCTGGCAGCGGACGGCCTCGGGGCTGCTCGCCGTCTACGGCGACGCGATCGCCGGCCACCGGGCCCGGCTCGCCTCCGAGCTGGCCGGCGACGCGGCGATGTCCTGCTCCTGGTGATCGGCCCGGTCGCCGGTGGCGGGCCGTCCGCCGCCACCGGGTGCCGGGGCGGGGGCGGCCGTAGAGTGGGCCGATGAGCGCGAAGGACGATCTGGCGGCCCTGATCGAGGCGGTCTGCGACGAGCGGGAGCTGGCCTGGGAGTCGACCGGCCCGGGCTCGTACGCGGTCACGCTGCCGGGCACCCACAAGCTGAAGACGGTCTGCAACCTGATCGTCGGCGAGCACGCGCTGCGGATCGAGGCGTTCGTGATGCGCCAGCCGGACGAGCGCCGCGAGGAGCTGTGGGCCTGGCTGCTGCGACGCAACGCCCGGATGTACGGGGTGTCCTTCTCCGTCGACGCGGTCGGCGACGTCTACCTGACCGGCCGGGTCAACCCGGCGGGGATCGACGCCGACGAGCTGGACCGGCTGCTCGGCGCGGTGCTGACGTACGCCGACGAGTCCTTCGACACGATGCTGGAGATCGGCTTCGGCAGCTCGATCCGCCGGGAGTGGGAGTGGCGGGTCAAGCGGGGCGAATCCACCGCGAACCTCGCGGCGTTCGCGCACCTCTTCGAGCCGTCCCCGGCCGCCGCCGGCGCGGGCTCCGCGGGGGCCGCCGGCACCGGGGGCGGCGCTCCCGGTGCGGGTGCCCCGGCGGGAGGTTCGGACCGGTCCTGACGGGTATGCCGCACCGCGCGGCGCGGCACTGGGACCCGCCGCGCGCCGAGGACCAACTGTCGAGGAGCGTGAGCGTCCCATGGCTCAGCGGAACAGCTCAGGTCGCGGCGGGACTGCGACCAGGACGAAACGGCAGGCGGGCAACCAGACCCCGAACACGCCGGGGATCTCCGAGTCCGACATCTCGCGGATGAAGGTGGACGAGATCCGGGGGCAGTTGCGCCGGCGCGGGGTCTCCGGGATCTCTGCGCTGCGCAAGCCGGAACTGGTGAAGACCCTGGTGCGGGCCCTGAGTGCGGAGCGCCGCGCGGGCGGTGCCGCCCGCCGCAGCACCGGGCCCGCCGGCCGCGCGACGGGGACGAAGGCATCGGCCGGCCGGGCCGCCGCCACGAAGAAGGCGGCTGCCGGACGGGCCGCGGGCAAGGCCGCCCCGAGCCGGGCGAAGGCCGCGAACAAGACCGCCCCGGCGAAGAAGGCCCCGGCGAAGAAGGCCGCCGCGAAGGCGGCCCCCGCCAAGAAGACGGCCCCCGCCAAGAAGGCGGCGGCGAAGAAGACCGCGCCCGCGAAGAAGATCGCGCCGGCCCGGAAGACCACGGCGGCGAGGAAGTCCGCGCCGGCGTCGTCGCGGGCCGGCCTGGCGGGCGGCGGTACGGCGACGAAGGCGACCCCGGTCCGGACCGGCCGTGCCTCCTCGCGGTCGGTGCGTTCCTCGCAGGTGATCACCTCGATCGCCGACCGGCCCGAGCGCCCCGGCCGCAGTCTGGTCACCGCGAACCACGACGTGATCCGGCGCTGGGCGCAGGAGCGCGGCGCGAAGCCGGCGACGATCGCGGGCACCGAGCGGGAGGGCCGGGCCGGCGTGCTCACGTTCAACATCCCCGGCTACCGGGAGAGCAGCCGGGTGCGCGAGATCACCTGGGACGAGTGGTTCCGCACCTTCGACGATCGCAAGCTGAACCTGATCTACCAGGAGCAGCTCCGCGACGGCCGGCCCAGCAACTTCTTCCGTACGGAATCCCCGGATCGTGAGGACGCCTGACGTGTTTGGGGGAATGGCCGACGGGTATCCACCGTTGGCCACGACGGAGGACCGAGGCAGCGACATCCGGGTGGGACACCGGGTGCTGTGACCGGCGAGACAGCCGATCCAGCTTGAATCGGGAATCCGGGCGAACTAACTTTATTGCACCGCGCCACGCTCGGAAACGTTCGGGGGAGCGGCGGATCGATCAGATCCGTGCACCGAGCGAGGTGCAGGGGACGGGTGGAACAACACCGTTGGGGGACGGTGGCCACCTGTTTGGACCGGCGGCGCGAGCGGGCGACGCCTACGGGGGTGGGTATCGCCCGCCGCCGCCGGTCATACCGTGCGAGCGCCCATCACGACCACAGGCCGTGATGGGCGCTCTGCTTTCCTCGGGGGACGCGCCCGTCTCTCGCCGGGTGCGCGGCGATGCCGGCCCTTCCTGACCGCCCCCGGCCGTACGGGTCAGCGCGCCGGTGCGGGCGTCCGGGCCGGGGCCGCGGGCCGGGGGCGGGCCTGGGTGTGGGCGGCGCGGAGGGCGGCCACCCGGCGGTCGCGGGACGGGCCCGTCAGCAGGTGGCAGCCGGCCGCCAGCAGCCCCAACCCGCCGACGACGAGCCAGTGCCCGTCCCCGAGGTACTGCAGGCTCACCCCGCCGAGCGTGGGCGCCACGAACGACGCCGCCGGGAATGCCAGGTAGAACACCGACTGGTAGCGGGCGCGCAGCTCGGGCGGGGCGAGGTCGGCGTTGATCTGGGCGTTCGGCGGGGCGGCGAGCATCTGGCCGACCGTCCAGACCAGCGCCGCGGCCAGGTACACCGCCAGGTCGTCGGCGACGGCGAGGACGGCGAAGCCGGCCGCCAGCAGCACGGTCGACACGGCCAGGACGTGGTGCTTGCGGTGCCGCTCGATCAGCCTCGGCACGAAGAGCTGCCCCACCACGATCAGCACCCCGCCGAGCGCGACCACCGCGCCGTACGCCGACGGGCGCAGCCCGTCCGTCCGCATCGCCAGCGGCATGATCGTCGAGGTCTGCATGGTCAGCACGGCCAGCACGAAGGTCAGGCCCACGAAGGTGAGGAAGGTGCGGTCCATCAGGGCCGTGTGCAGCCCGGGCGGGCGCGGACGCCCCCGCCGCCGCGCCGCCCGCTCCCGGTGTCCCGCCGCCCGGCCGACCCGCACCCGCGCCAGCGTCTCCGGGACCTTCCAGGCGATCACCAGGGCCGCGACCAGGGTGGCGGCGGCGTCGACCAGGAAGAGCGCGAGGAAGCTGGCCTCGGCGAGCAGGCCGGCCAGCAGTGAGGCCACCGCCATGCCGAGGTTGAACGCCCAGAACTGGAGGTTGAACGCGCGGGCGCGGCGCCGCTCGGGCACCACGTCGACGATCGCCGCGACGAAGGCGGGGCTGGGCATCGAGTGCGCCAACCCGACCAGGGCGGCGAGCACGGCGATCACCACCAGGTGCCGGCTGAAGGCCAGGGCGACCATGAGCCCGGCGGTGACCAGGTGGGCGGCGAGCAGGGTGGCCCGGCGTCCCCACCGGTCGGCCAGCACCCCGCCGAGCAGCACGCCGCCCGCCCCGCCCAGCCCGTACGCCCCGACCACCGTGCCCGCCAGCGCCTCGCTCGCGCCGCGCGCAGCGGTCAGGTAGAGCGACAGGAAGAGCATCGCGAAGGCGCCGGCCCGGTTGATCAGCAGGCCGGCCCAGAGGTACCAGAAGGTGGCGGGGAGGCCGCCCGCGGTGTCGTCCAGCCAGCGACGCAGGGACCGCACCCGCCCCTCCAGACAGTTGTGTTTGTTAACGGTTTCAGGTTCGACCGTAGGAAGCCCGGGTCCGGCGCGCCAGCGTGTCGCTGATCACCGCACTCCGGTCAGGCCCTCCTGGGCGCGCGCTCGACTCACCGCACGCCTGTCGACTCGGCCGTCCGCCGCGGGTCGGCGGGCGGGCCGGCGTCCGCGCCGGGCACCAGCGGCTCGGCGGGCGCGGTGGCCGCCGCCTCGGCCGCCTCCGGCGCGGGTGGTCGGACCGCCACCACCGGCACGACGGTCTCGGTGGCCCCGCGCAGGGCGACGGCCCGCCGTTCCCGGGCCGGGCCGGAGACCAGGTGGGCGATCGCCATCAGCCCGCCGACCAACGCGCAGCCGAGCCAGAGCTCGCCGTTGCCGGCCTGCTCACGAACCAGGCCGCCGAGGACCGGCGCGACGGCGCCGGCGACCTGCCAGGAGAGCGAGAACACGCCCTGGTAGCGGCCGCGCAGCTCGGCGGGGGAGAGCTCGGCGATCAGGGTGGCGTTGGACGGCGAGTTGAGCATCTCGCCGACGGTCCAGATCAGCACGGTCAGGCCGTAGAACCAGGCCGCGTCCGCGAACGCGGTGAGACCGAACCCGACGCCCATCACCACGGAGGCGAGGGCGAGCACGTGCGACCGGCTCCGGCCCTTGATCAGCCGGGGTACGAAGAGCTGGCCGACCA
The DNA here is from genome assembly GCF_043202855.1 of Micromonospora sp. NPDC048063. NCBI lineage: Bacteria > Bacillati > Actinomycetota > Actinomycetes > Micromonosporales > Micromonosporaceae > Micromonospora > Micromonospora sp. NPDC048063. The sequence continues at coordinate 165,573 of NZ_JBIDBG010000011.1, forward strand.
CGATCAGCACCCCGTTGAGCGCGATCACCGAGCCGTACGTGGCGGGGCTCAGGCCGGAGTCGCCCATCGCGATCGGCAGCATCGAGATGTGCTGGAGGAAGACCAGCGCGCCGAACAGGTTGAGCGCCACGAAGCCCAGGTAGACGCGGTCGGCCAGGATGGTGCGCAGCGCCCCGGCCGGCGCCCCGGGGCCCTTGTGGCGGGCGCCGACGGCGGGGGCCCGCCGGGTCTCGCCGACCTTGGCGAAGATGATCAGCGCGGTGATCACGGTGGTGGTCGCGTCGACCACGAAGAGCAGCAGGTAGCCGGCCTCGGCGGCGAGGCCGGCGAGGACGGCGGCGCAGGCGAAGCCGAGGTTGATCGCCCAGTAGTTCAGCGAGAAGGCGCGCAGCCGGTCCTTCTCCGGCACCACGTCGATCATCATCGCCCCGAACGCCGGGCGGGCGGCCTCGGCGAACATGCCGAGCAGCAGCGCGCCGAGCGCCACCGCCCAGAGTTCCCGGGCGAAGCCGAGGGCGAGCATCATGGTGGCCGCGCCGAGGTGCGCGGTGAGCAGGGTCGGCCGGCGGCCCCAGCGGTCGGTCAGGGTGCCGCCGACGGTGGTGCCGACCGCGCCGCCGACACCCCACAGGCCGATCACGAGGCCCGCCTGCGACGCGGAGAAGTCGCGCTCCTGGGTCAGGTAGATGGCGAGGAAGACCAGGACGAACGAGCCGAGCCGGTTGATCAGCGTGCCGGCCCAGAGGTACCAGAAGGTGACCGGCAGGCCACCTGTCGTGTCCCGGAACCAACCCCGCATCGTCCGCACGTCGGCGCCCCCGCTCGCGTAATGACCGTCCTGATTGTTGCGCCTTACAACCTAGTGTGGGGCCAGTTTTCCGGTCACCGCCTTTTCCACGTGGTGGTCGTCACGACCACCGCCCGCGTGTCCCCGCGCCGGGTGCGGCAGGATGATCGGCATGACTGCGAGCGAGGGGCCCACCGTCGGGACGCTGGTCCTGCTGCGGCACGGCGAGAGCGACTGGAACGCCAAGAACCTCTTCACCGGCTGGGTCGACGTCGACCTGACCGAGAAGGGCGAGAACGAGGCGCGCCGCGGCGGCGAGCTGCTGCGCGAGCACAGCCTGCTGCCTGACGTGGTGCACACCAGCGTCATGCGCCGCGCGATCCGCACCGCCGAGCTGGCGCTCAACGCGGCCGACCGGCACTGGATCGCCGTGCGGCGGTCGTGGCGGCTCAACGAGCGGCACTACGGCGCGTTGCAGGGCAAGAACAAGAAGCAGACCCTGGAGGAGTACGGCGAGGAGCAGTTCATGCTCTGGCGCCGCTCGTACGACACGCCGCCGCCGCCGATCGCGGACGACGACGAGTTCTCGCAGGTGGGCGACCCGCGCTACGCGCTGCTGCCCAGCGAGCTGATGCCGCGCACCGAGTGCCTCAAGGACGTCGTCGAGCGGATGCTGCCCTACTGGTACGACTCGATCGTGCCGGACATCCTGGCCGGCCGGACGGTGCTGGTGGCCGCGCACGGCAACTCGCTGCGTGCCCTGGTCAAGCACCTGGACCAGATCTCCGACGAGGCGATCGCCAAGCTCAACATCCCGACCGGGATCCCGCTGCGCTACGACCTCGACCCGCACCTGCGCCCCCTGACGCTGGGCGGCACCTACCTCGACCCGACCGCCGCCAAGGCGGCCGCCGCCGCTGTAGCCAACCAGGGCCGCTGACCCACGTGCCGTGCAAGGAAGGGCCCCTTGTTAACGCATAGCGTTAACAAGGGGCCCTTCCTTACAACTCAGCTCGCGGTGGGCGGGGTCTGGCCGGTGATCAGGTAGACCACCTGCTCGCCGGCGTTGACGGCGTGGTCGGCGAAGCGCTCGTAGAAGCGGCCGAGCAGGGTGGCGTCGATGGCGGTTTCCACGCCGTACGGCCAGTCGTCGCCGAGCAGCACCCCGAACAGGCTCCGGTGCAGGTCGTCCATGGTGTCGTCGTCGCGGTCCAGTTCGGCGGCGAGGTCGGCGTCGGGCTTGGCGAGCACCGAGCCGATTTTGACGGCCATCCGGTCGGCGGTGGCGGCCATGTCGGTGAAGATCGGCCGCAGCTCGGCCGGCACGGCCGGCGACGGGTGCCGGCGCAGGGCCGTCTTGGCGACGTGGTCGGCCAGGTCGCCCATCCGCTCCAGGTCGGCCGCGACGTGCAGCGCGGTGATCATCGCGCGCAGGTCGGAGGCGACCGGCGCCTGCCGGGCGAGCAGGTCGCAGACCCGCTCCTCGACGTGCCGGTAGAGGTCGTCGATCTCGGCGTCCCGCTCGATCACCGTCTCGGCCGCCCGGCGGTCCGCGGTGAGCAGGGCGCGGGTGGCCTGCCGCATCGCGGCCCGGACCCCTTCCGCCATGTCCACCAGCAGTTGGCTGACGATCTGCAGGTCAGCCCGGAACTCGTCGCGCATTGTCACGTCCTGTGGTCGGTGGTCGCCGCCGGAGGGCGGCGAGGGAGCAGGTGCGCCGCCCACGGTAGGTCGGACGGACGGACCACAGATGAACCACGGTGAACGACGCCGGACGCGGGAGTGAACTTTCCCGGAAGCGAGCGTGATTCGCCCTATTTGTAGTGGTTGCCAGGTTAACAATCGCCCTACGATCGCCGGGTGGAGTGGGCGGTGACGGTCGCGTTGGCCGTGGGGCTGGTGGCCGGACTGGTCGCCGGGGTGCTGCTGCCCCGGTTCGTACCCGGGCTGGGCGGGCGCTCCACCTCGACGGGGAGCCGGCCGGGCTTCCCCCTCACGCGTGGGAGGCTCCCGATAGCCGAGGATCCGCAGTCCGGGCTCGGCCGCCGGACCATCGACTCGCTCCGCGCCGGCGTGGTGGTGCTCGACCCCGACGACCTGCCCGTCCTGGTCAACCCCGCCGCCCGCGCGATGGGGCTGCTCCGCACCGGCCCGACCCCCGGCTCGATCGCCGCCCACCCCCTGATCCGTACGCTCGCCGGGCAGGTCCGGCGCACCGGCGTGCGGCGCGAGATCGAGCTGGACCTGCCGCGGGGCCGCGACAACACCGGGGTGAACCCGCTCGGGGTGCACCTGCGGGCGATGGGACTCGGCGCGGGCTACATCGCGGTGGAGGCGGCGGACGTCACCGAGTCGCACCGGCTGGCCCGGGTGCGCCGGGACTTCGTGGCCAACGTCAGCCACGAGCTGAAGACCCCCATCGGCGCCCTGCAACTCCTCGCCGAGGCGCTGCTCGACGCCACCGAGCCGGCCGGCGCGGGCGCGCCCGACCTCTCCGAGGACCTGGTCGCCGCCCGACGCTTCGCCGAGCGGATCCAGCACGAGTCGACCCGGCTGGGGCGCCTGGTGCAGGAGTTGCTGGAGCTGACCCGGCTCCAGGGCGCCGAGGCGCAGCCGCCCCCGGAGCCGGTCGCCGTCGACTGGGTGGTCGCCGAGGTGATCGACCGGACCCGCACCTCCGCCGCCGCCCGCCGCATCGACGTGGTCGTCGAGGGGGAACGGGGGCTCACGGTCCACGGCAGCGACACCCAGCTCGCCACGGCGGTGTCGAACCTGGTCGAGAACGCCATCAACTACTCGGGCGAGGACACGACCGTCCGGATCACCGCCCGCGCCGACGACGAACACGTGGAGATCGCCGTCGCCGACCAGGGCATCGGTATCGGCCCGACCGACGTCGACCGCATCTTCGAGCGCTTCTACCGGGCCGACCAGGCGCGGTCCCGGTCGACCGGCGGCACCGGGCTAGGGCTCGCCATCGTCAAACACATCGCCGGCAACCATGGCGGGCGGGTCGAGGTGTCGAGCACTCTTGGTGGTGGGTCGACGTTCACCCTGCGGCTGCCCGCCCGTCCCCCCGACGAGATCCTGGCGACACTGCCGTCTGCTGGGATCGAGGCCGGCCCGGCCGAGCTCCGGCAGGTCTGACAGCAATGGAAAGGAAATCCCCGTTGAGCCGCGTTCTGGTGGTCGAGGACGAGGAGTCGTTCTCCGACGCCCTGTCGTACATGCTCCGCAAGGAGGGCTTCGAGGTGTCCGTCGCCGCGACGGGCCCCTCCGCCCTCACCGAGTTCGACCGGACCGGCGCCGACATCGTGCTGCTCGACCTGATGCTGCCCGAGATGTCCGGCACCGAGGTGTGCCGGCAGCTCCGACAGCGCTCGCACGTGCCGATCATCATGGTCACCGCGCGGGACAGCGAGATCGACAAGGTGGTCGGCCTGGAGATCGGCGCCGACGACTACGTGACGAAGCCGTACTCGCCGCGGGAGCTGGTCGCCCGGATCCGGGCGGTGCTGCGCCGGCAGAGCTCCGAGGTCGCCGAGTCGGGCGCGCCGACGCTGGCCGCCGGCCCCGTCCGGATGGACATCGAGCGGCACGTGGTGACCGTCGACGGCGCCCCGGTGCAGCTTCCGCTCAAGGAGTTCGAGCTGCTGGAGCTGCTGCTGCGCAACGCCGGCCGGGTGCTGACCCGGGGGCAGCTCATCGACCGGGTCTGGGGTGCCGACTACGTCGGTGACACCAAGACCCTCGACGTGCACGTCAAGCGGCTGCGCTCCAAGATCGAGCCGGAGCCGTCCGCGCCGCGCTTCATCGTCACCGTGCGGGGCCTGGGCTACAAGTTCGAGCCCTGATCGGCGTACGCGCGAAAGGGGCCCGCGCCGGCGCGGGCCCCTTTCGTACGTGGTGCGGCGTCGGTCAGGCGCCGTCGGCCGGGTGCGGGGCGACCATGCCCTGCCGGCTGCGCGCGCCGCACAGCTCGGCCAGCTTCGCGTACGCGGGCGCGCCGATGAGCGCGGTCAGCTCCGGGCCGTAGGAGACGTACATCGGCTCGGCGCCGACGTGCGCGTCGGTGGAGGAGGTGCACCACCAGTCCAGGTCGTGCCCGCCGGCGCCCCACCCCCGCCGGTCGAACTCGGCCAGCGTGGAGACCAGCACCTTGGTGTTGTCCGGCCGCTTGACCCACTCCTGGTCGCGGCGGATCGGCAACTGCCAGCAGACGTCCGGCTTGTATTCCAGCGGGTGCACCCCGTCGCGCAGCGCCTGGGCGTGCAGCGCGCAGCCGGCGCCGCCTGGGAAACCGGCGTCGTTGAGGAAGACGCACGGGCCGTCCTCCGCCTGGGTGGCGGTGCGGCGGGCCGGGTTCTTGCCGTCGATGGTGTCGTTCTCGGTCCAGTTCTTGAACCCGCGACGGTGGTGCTGCCACGTCGCCGGGCTCAGCCGCTTCACCGCGGCCCGGACCCGCTGCTCGTCGTCCGAGTCGGTGAAGAACGCGCCGTGCGAGCAGCAGCCGTCGGCGGCCCGGCCGGCGACGATGCCGTGGCAGCCCCGGCCGAAGACGCACGTCCAGCGGGAGAGCAGCCAGGTCAGGTCGGCCCGGACCAGATGGTTCTCGTCCGCCGGGTCGGCGAACTCGATCCACTCCCGCGGGAAGTCCAGCGGGACCTCGCGGCTGCGCGGGTCGTCCGGGTCGTCCACCAGCACTCGGAGTTCGATCTGCCCTGTCACCCGGCCCAGCGTACGCCCGGAGCCCGGCCCGGTCCGCCGAGCCGCGCGATCGCGTTGCCCCTAGTGTCTTGGACATGCGACTGGGTGTCCTCGACGTCGGTTCCAACACGGTGCACCTGCTGGTGGTCGACGCCCACCACGGCGCGCACCCGTGGCCGGCGCACTCGGAGAAGGTGGTGCTGCGGCTCGCCGAGCAGATCGGCCCGGACGGCGCGCTCACCGAGGCGGGCGCGGACGGCCTGGTCAAGGCGGTCAGCGTGGCCAGGGCGGCCGCCGACGGGCTGGACGCCGACGACCTGATCGCGTTCGCCACCTCCGCCGTGCGGGACGCCACCAACGCCCCCGAGGTGCTCGCCCGGGTCCGCGAGGAGGCCGGCGTACGCCTGGAGGTGCTCCCGGGCGCGGACGAGGCGCGGCTGACCTTCCTCGCGGTGCGGCGCTGGTTCGGCTGGTCGGCGGGGCGGCTGCTGGTGCTGGACATCGGCGGCGGCTCACTGGAGATCGCGGCCGGCATCGACGAGGACCCGGACGAGGCGGTGTCGCTGCCGCTCGGCGCCGGCCGGCTGACCCGGGACCGGCTCCGGGTGGAACCGGACAGCGCGGCGCCGCCGCCGGCCGAGGCGGTCGACGAGCTGCGGGCGTACGCCGACGGCCTGCTGGAGCCCGTCGTCGCGCGGATGACCGCGGTGGGCTGGGAGCGGCCGGTGGCCACCTCGAAGACGTTCCGGACCCTGGCCCGGCTGGCCGGTGCGGCCCCCTCCGGCGCGGGCCTGTGGGCCCCCCGCCGGCTCACCCGCCGCGGGCTGCGGCAGGTGCTCGGGTTCATCCGGCACATCCCGCCGGCCCAGCTCGTCGAGCTGGAGGGGGTCAGCGCGGGCCGGGCCCACCAGTTGCTCGCCGGGGCGGTGGTCGCCGAGGCGGCGATGCGCCGGCTGGACGTGGAGGCGCTGGACATCTGCCCGTGGGCGCTGCGCGAGGGGGTGATCCTGCGCCGGCTCGACCAGCTCGGTTCCGGGTGATACGGGCGCTTTGCGGGTTCTCGTCATGAGGTGTCAATCGACCCCCGCTACCCTCGATGGTGTGACTTCCCGCGTCCCCGTGCTCCTGTCCAGTTCCTCGGTCTTCCCTGAGCGGACCGCGGCGGCGTTCCAGCTGGCCGCGGCGCTCGGCTACGACGGCGTCGAGGTGATGGTCTGGACGGACGCCGTCAGTCAGGACGTCGGCGCGCTGCGCGGGCTCGCCGAGCACTACGGCGTCCCGGTGCTCTCCGTCCACGCGCCCTGCCTGCTGGTCACCCAGCGGGTGTGGAGCCCGGACCCGTGGGAGCGGCTGCGCCGGTCCGCGGAGATGGCGGCGACGCTCGGCGCGCCCACCGTGGTGGTCCACCCGCCGTTCACCTGGCAGCGCGACTACGCGCGCAACTTCGCCGACGGGCTGGCCAGGATCGCCGGCGAGTTCCCAGGCCTGCACTTCCCGGTGGAGAACATGTACCCGGTCCGGATGGCCGGCCGGCAGTTCGTCCCGTACGTCCCGGGCTGGGACCCGACCGAGACCGGCTACCCCTCCTACACGCTCGACCTGTCGCACTGCGCCGCCTCGCACACCGACTCGATGGCGATGGCCGACCGGATGGGCGCCGGCCTGGCGCACGTCCACCTCGGCGACGGCACCGGCGAGGGGCGCGACGAGCACCTCGTGCCCGGGCGCGGCACCCAGCCCTGCGCCGAGCTGCTCTCCTCGCTCGCCGGGCGAGGGTTCACCGGCTCGGTCGCCGTGGAGGTCACCACCCGGGGCGCGAAGAGCCGCGCGGTGCGGGAGGCCGACCTGCGCGAGGCGCTGGAGTTCGCCCGCCAGCACCTCGGCACCCCGTCCCCCGTCGACGCCTGACGCGCCTACCCTCGACGCGGCACCGCACCACGCGGGTCGGGCGGGGCCGCGGCGGGAGACCGGGCGCGGCGGGCCGCGCCGCGAGCCGGTCCAGGGTGCCGGTCGACAGCTCCGGCCCGGGCCGGTGGCCGACCCGGGCCGGGCGTCAGGCGACCGTGGTGAGGGATTCCTTGCTGGCGGCGCCGGCCTGCTCGCCCACCGCGGCGCGCTTGCGGGCCCGGTGCGCGGCCACGTGCGAGCGGGTGGCGCAGCGCTCCGAGCAGAACCGCCGGCAGCAGTTGGACGAGGTGTCCAGGTAGACGTTGCCGCAGCGTTCGTCGGCGCAGACCCCGAACCGGGCGCTGCCGTACTCGCAGAGCCAGACCGAGAGGCCCCAGACCGCGCCGGCCAGGTATTCGGCGCTCACCGAGGCGCCCCGGCTGGTCACGTGCATGTGCCAGTCGCTGGAGTCGTGCCCGGAGATGCGGGGCTGCACCGGGAACGCCTCCAGCAGGGCGTTGAGCTCGGCCACCGCGTGGGCGTCCCGCCCGGAGGTGCCGTACTCGAAGACGTCGCGCAGGCGCTTCTGCGCCCGACGGAAGGTCGCGAGGTCCCGCTCCGCCACCTCGTCACGCATCCACGCGTTGTCGTCGGGGAAGAGGGCCCGCAGGTCGTCGAGGTCGTCCAGGCGGGCGTTGACGAGGTCAACGCCGGTCCGGGCGTACGCGTCGAAGTTCACGCCCACAACGGTAGACGACTCAGGAGCCGCGTGGTGCGTCGATGTAGTGCGGCAGGAACCGCGCGTAGCCGTCGGTGATGAGGCTCGCGCTCTCCCGCACCCCCGCACCGGCCGACTCGCCGTCAACCACCCAGCTGCCCAGCACCATCCGGTTGCCCTCGAACTCCGGCAGCGCGCGGAACTCCTGGTAGCAGAAGCCCTCGTCGCCGTAGATCCCCGGATTGGTGATCTCCCCGGCGTCGGTGACGATCCGCACCGAGCCGCCCTCCCGGCCGAGCAGCGGCTTGGCGACGTACTCGGACATGCCGCGCGGCGAGTCGAGGTACGCCGGCAGCAGCAGCTCGTGGCCGGGGTACAGCTCCCAGAGCACGGCGAGCAGCGCCTTGTTCGACAGCAGCAGCTTCCACGCCGGCTCGATCCAGGTGGTCGGGGTGCCCGGCCGCAGCGCCAGCGGCCCGTACGGCTCGGCGAGCATCCACTCCCAGGGATAGAGCTTGAAGCAGGTGGTGACCGGCTGGTCCGCCGCGTCGACGAAGCGCCGCCCGTCCCAGCCGATCTCCTGGACGGGCTGGAACACGACGTCCAGCCCGGCCTGCCGGGCGGTCTCGGCGAGGTAGCCGGCGGTCATCTGGTCCTCGCCGGACTCCTCCTCGTTCGACCAGACCACGTGCACCCGCCGGTCGTGCAGGCCGGCGCCGATCTTCGCCCAGGCGCCGACGAGGCGCTCGTGCAGGCTGTTCCACTGGTCCAGCTCCGGCCGGGTGTGCTCCAGCCAGTACCACTGGACGATGCTCGCCTCGACCAGGGCGGTGGGGGTGTCGGCGTTGTACTCCAGCAGCTTGGGGGGCCAGCTCCCGTCGTACCAGAGGTCGAAGCGCCCGTAGAGGGTCGGCGGCGACTCGCGCAGCGACCGGGCCACGGCCTCGGCCGCCCAGTCCGGGATGCCGAACTCGGCGTGGCGGCGGCGCGCGACGACGTGCTCGGCGGCGGCCACCGACATCCGGTGCAGCTCCTCCGTCGCCTCCTCCAGCCGCAGCACCTCGTCCAGCTCGAAGGCGTACGCGGCGGTCTCGTCCCAGTACGACATGATCCCGCCGTCGGGCAGCTCGGTGTCGACGTACACCAGGCCCTGCGAGCGGATGGTCGCGTCCCAGCCGGGGCGGGGGGTGGCGGACTCCCGGCGCACGTCAGCCGCCGCAGGCGGCGAGGTGGGTGCCGAAGCCGCCCCGGTCGGGGACGGCCGCGGTGACCGGCTCCGGCGCGGTGCCGCCGGCGGTGACCTCGGGCACCCGCAGCGCGACGGCCACGGTGCCGCCGCCGCCGACAGGCCCGAGGGCGCAGTCGTCGTCATCGTCGTCGTCGGAGGTCGTGTTGCAGGCGGAGAGGGCGAGCGCCAGGGCGGTGAGCGCGCCGAGCTGCACGGAGGCCGACCGGAGCCGGCGGCGGGGGCGATGTTCCACGTCATGGTTGTAACCGATGGACACCAGCGCCGTCCGCCCGCGGGTGGCGCCTGTGATGCGGTTGGGACCTGGGCGGGGGCACTGTCGCCGCCGCCCGGCGCGCAGGCGTCGCCGGGCGTTACGCTCGGTCCATGCTCCGTTCCGTCATCCTCGCCGCCTCCCGGTCATCCCAGGTCGAGCGGCTCGTCGCGGCGGCCCCGGTCACCCGGGACCTCGTCCGCCGGTTCGTGGCCGGCGCCAAGACCGACGACGCGTTGCGCGCGACCCGCGAACTCGTCGACGACGGTCTCGCGGTCTCCCTCGACCACCTCGGCGAGGACACCGTCACCCCCGAGCAGGCCAACGCCACCCGGGACGAATACCTGCGGCTGTTGGCGCGGCTCTCGGGCGCGGGGCTGACCCCGGCCGCCGAGGTGAGCATCAAGCTCTCCGCGCTGGGGCAGGCGTTCGACGAGCAGCTGGCGTACGACAACGCGCGGGCGATCTGCCTGGCGGCCGACGAGGTGGGCGCCACGGTCACCGTGGACATGGAGGACCACACCACCACCGACTCGACCCTGGACATCCTGGCCAAGCTGCGCAAGGACTTCCCGGCCACCGGGGCGGTGCTCCAGGCGTACCTGCGGCGGACCGAGTCGGACTGCCGCGAGCTGGCCACGGCCGGGTCCCGGGTGCGGCTGTGCAAGGGCGCGTACAAGGAGCCGGAGTCGGTGGCCTACCAGTCCGCCCGCGAGGTGGACAAGTCGTACGTGCGCTGCATGAACATCCTGATGTCCGGCGACGGTTACCCGATGCTGGCCACCCACGACCCGCGCCTGATCGCCATCGGCGAGGACCGGGCCCGCTGGTTCGACCGCGGCCCCGAGCGGTTCGAGTTCCAGATGCTGTACGGCATCCGGCCGGAGGAGCAGGCCCGGCTGGTCGGCGAGGGCTACACCGTGCGCACCTACGTGCCCTACGGCGACCAGTGGTACGGCTACCTGATGCGCCGCCTCGCCGAGCGCCCGTCCAACCTGGTCTTCTTCGGCCGGGCCGTGCTCAGCAGGAAGTGACTCAGCCGTTCGACCAGCCCCGGGTGCTGCGCACCAGGCGGTAGCCGTCCGGATCGACCACCGTCACCCCCCAGCGGTCCCAGTACGGGCCGGCGGAGACCGAGGAGCGCCGACGTACGCCCTGCTCGGACGGCCGCTGGTCGGCGTCGCGCTGGTCGTCGTCTGGGCGCTCACCGTCGCCCTGCTCCGGCGGTCGGGCCGCCCTGCCTGAGCCGCCCCGGCGGGCCCGCCGCCACCGGTGCCGGCGCGACCCGCCCGGGTGCGGCGTCGGGCCGGGTCGGTGGTCGCCGGGGCGACCGGATGGTCGTACCCTTCGCCGGGTGACTGACGGGCAGCCCGAGGCCGACGGTCGGCCGGCGACGGACGACGCGCAGGCCACCGCGACGACACCGCCCGCGGCATCGTCCACGCCCACCGAGCCGCCCACGCCGGGCACCCCTGTCGCGCCCGCCGGGCCGGCCACGTCGCCCGTGCCCACGGCGTCGGCCGAGCCCGGTCCCGTCGCGGTGCCGGCGGAGCGGGCGTCGCGGCGGCTGTGGCCGCTCTGGGCGGCGCTCGCGGCGGTCGTGGTGATGGTCACCTGCGGCCTGCCCACGGCGTTGCTGGCCGGCCTCGTGCGCGACGACGCCAGGCCGATGCCGGGGGCCTCCGGCACCCGGGCCGACGACCCCGCCGAGCGGGCCGCCCGCCAGCTCGGCGAGCGGATGACGGCGGAGCTGGCGCGGCAGTCGGCCGCGCTGCTCGCCGGGGACCGGGCCGCGTTCCTGGCCGTCGCGGAACCCGTCGCGCACCCGGACCTGCGCCGCCGGTACGCCGCGCTGCGGGCGCTGCGGGTGACCGCCTGGCAGGCCGAGGCGACCGGCCTGCCCACCCCGGTCGAGGGCCGGCCCGGCGAGTGGCGGTTGCCGGTCGAGTTCCGGTACTGCTTCGTCGTGCCGGACTGCCGCACCAGCCGGGTGCTGACCGGCACCCGCTGGCGGGCGGGGGACCGGCCCCGGCTGCTCGCCGTGGAGCCGTCCCGATCGGCGGAGACCGGCACCCGGCCCTGGGAGGTCAGCGAGCTGGCCGTCGCCGTCGGCCCGCGCACCCTGGTGGCCACCACCCCCGCCCTGCGCCGGCAACTGCCCGGCCTGCTCGCCCAGGCCGAGGCGGCCGCCACGGTCGCCGACACGTACGTCGTCGCCGGCCGGCCGCCCGACCGGTACCGGGTCTTCTACGCGGGCCGCGCGGAGTGGCAGCGCTGGTACGGCGGGGGCCGGCCGAAGTGGACCGGCGGGTACGCGGTCACCGTCGGCGGCGGCCACCACGAGGTGGTGCTCAACGCCGACGGGCTGGTGTCCAGCGGGGTGGACGACCTCCTCCGGCACGAGTTGACCCACGCCGCCTCGCTGCCCGAGCGGGGCTACCCGGGCAAGGGCATCTGGTGGCTGGTCGAGGGGCTGGCCGAGCACGCCGGCGCCGACGGCCAGCCGGTCGAGCGGTACGAGGGACTGGCCGAGGTGCGGCGGCTGACCGGTGGCTGGGACGGCCGGCTCGACGGCCTCAACCCGGCCGACGACGCGCCGGCCGAGCGGGTCAGCGGCAGCTACGGCATCTCCTACCTGGCCGTCCGGCACCTGGTCGACCGGTTCGGCCCGGAGCGGCTGCTGGCCTTCTTCGCGGCGGTGGTGCACGAGCGCCGCCCGGTGGCCGACGCGGCCGAGGCGACCTTCGGCGAGCCGTGGAGCGCCCTGCACGACGAGTGCGTCGCGTACGTCCGGGCCGTGGCCGCCTGAGCGACACGTCGTGTGGGCGTCGCCTGGGTGGCGCAGCCCAGGGGCGGTCGGGGGCGTTCATGATCGACCGCTGTCGGGCGGTGCCGGCCGACCTGACACACTGGTGCCGCTCCCAGCGCGGAGCCCCGGTCCGCGTCCGGAAGCGGCCCGGGGCACCCGCCCGGTGGTTCCGGTGGCGCCGCCGGAACCACCGGGCGCCTTCCGCGCGACGGGGGCGGCTCGTGAGCGCGGCGAGGCGTGGCGGGTGGCGCTCGGCTCCCGGTGGTCGCGCCGCGGGCGGAACGAGGGCCGACCGGACGCCGGGCGCAACAGGTTCGACAACGACGTAGCCGGTCGGGTGGACCGGCCCCCCGAACCATGATCAGTTGTACGAAGGGATCGCGCCGGTCACAGCCGCCCCGCTACCGTACTGGTAACACGCGCGTCGCCGGTCCGGGCGGGGAGGATCCCGTCCGGTGGCACGCGCCGGGCATGGGATGGGTCGGTGAGCCATGGCCGGGTCGCAGTCCGACGGTCGGCTGTCGGAGGTCAAGTTCCTGACCGTCGCCGAGGTGGCGACGGTCATGCGGGTGTCGAAGATGACGGTCTACCGCCTGGTGCACAGCGGTGAGCTCACCGCGGTCCGGGTCGGCCGGTCGTTCCGGGTTCCCGAACACGCGGTGCACGAATACCTGCGGGGTGCCTTTCAGGAGACCGCCTGAGCCGCCCGCGGGCCACCCGTCGAGTGCGACGTAACGGGCATCGACGGGGGCGCGTTGGTCCTGCTGACGCTCTCCCGCTACCCTGGACCCCGACCGTGACCGCAGATGCGCCCCGCCGCATGTCCCGCTGGCCCGGTCCGCTGTCCGCACGCGGTCGTCGACGGCACCCGATGGTGGTGTCATCCGGTCGCCCCGCATGTTGCATCGAAAGGCTGTCGTATGGGCTCGGTGGTCAAGAAGCGCCGCAAGCGCATGGCTAAGAAGAAGCACCGCAAGCTGCTGCGCAAGACCCGCGTCCAGCGTCGCCGTCTCGGCAAGTGACCGGGGCCGGGCCGCTGCCCGGCACCCGTCGTCACTTGCCAACTGTCGACCCTCGGAGGCTCAGGTGATCAGGCCGTGGATGTCCCGGCTCGATCCCGCCTGCCGGGGGAGGTGCGCGACATGACCCCCGGTGGCACCCCAGGTGCCCCGGGGGTCGTCGTCGTGACCGGGGTCAGCCGGTACCTCGGCGCGCACGTCGCCGCCCGGCTCGCCGCCGACCCGCGCATCGAGCGGGTCATCGGCGTGGATCCGTCGGAGCCGGCCGCCGAGTTCACCGACCTGCTCGACCGTGTCGAGCGCGTCCGCGTCGACGCTGGCTCGCTCGGCGGTCTCCTCGCCGACCTCGACGTCGACGCCGTGGTCCACCTCGCCCTCGTCACCGCCCCGGACCAGCAGCACGGCGGTCGCGCGGCGATGAAGGAGCAGAACGTCATCGGCACGATGCAGCTCCTCGCCGCCTGCCAGCGGGCGCCCCGGCTGCGCAAGCTCGTGGTCCGCTCCTCGACGGCCGCGTACGGGGCGTCGTTCCGCGATCCGGCCGTCTTCACCGAGGAGACCGAGCCGCGCGAGGTGCCGCGCGGCGGCTTCGGCCGCGACATCCTCGACATCGAGGGGTACGTCCGCGGCTTCCGCCGCCGCCGGCCCGACGTCACCGCCACGGTGCTGCGCTTCGCGCCGTTCATCGGCTCGACCGCCGACACCACCCTCACCCGCTACTTCTCCCAGCCGGTCGTGCCCACCGTTTTCGGCCGCGACCCCCGGCTGCAGTTCCTGCACTTCGACGACGCGTTGGAGGTGCTGCACCGGTCGATCGTCGAGGACCATCCGGGGACGTACAACGTGGCCGGTCCCGGGGTGCTCTCCCTCTCCCAGGCGATCCGCCGGGCGGGCCGGGTCGCCGTGCCGGTGCTGGAGCCCGGCCTCTCCGGGGCCGTCGCGTTCGCCCGCAACCTCGGCTTCGGCCGCTACGGCCTGGACCAGGTCGACCTCTTCGTGCACGGCCGGGTCGTCGACACCACCCGCCTGGAGCGGGAGTACGGCTTCACGCCCCGCACCACCGCCGCCGCGTTCGACGACTTCATCCGCGCCCACCACGGTGGCGTCGTGGTGACCCGGGACCAGTTGGCGGTCGCGGAGCACCTCGTGCTGGAGGGGATCCGGCAGGTCCGGGCCGCCGTGCGGGAGCGCTCGTGAGCGAGCCGGAGGAGCGGCGCGACGGCCGCTACGACGTACCGCTGACCGTCGCCGAGCCGGGCGCGGAGCCGGCGCGGGCGAACGGGCACCGCCGGGCCGCCACGGCCGACGAGCCGGACACCGCCACCACCGACGAGCCGGTAGCGGCCACCGCTGGCAGCAGGGACGAGCCTGGCGGGCCTGCCGCGTCGGGCGCCACGGACGAGCCCGGCGAGCCGGCCGCGACGGAGGCCGACCGGCCGGGCGGGGCCGGGGACGTGCCGGCGACGACCGGGCCGGCGGTGCCGGACCGACCGGGCGACCACTGGGACCGTCGGGTCGCCAAGGGGCTTGCGTTCCTGCGCCGCCGACTCTCCGGCGACTACGAGGTCGACGAGTTCGGCTTCGATCCGGAGATCACCGAGGCGGTCTTCCACCCGCTGCTGCGGGTGCTCTACCGGGACTGGTTCCGCACCGAGGTCACCGGCCTGGAGCACGTGCCCGCCGAGGGCGCCGGCCTGGTCGTCGGCAACCACTCCGGCACCGTGGCGCTGGATGCGCTGATCCTTTCGGCCGCCCTGCACGACCAGCACCCGGCCCACCGCTACCTGCGGCTGCTCGGCGCGGACCTGGTCTTCCGGATGCCGGTCGTCTCCGAGCTCGCCCGCAAGACGGGCGGGACGGTCGCCTGCAACCCGGACGCGGAGCGGCTGCTCGGCAACGGCGAGCTGGTCGGCGTCTTCCCGGAGGGCTTCAAGGGCATCGGCAAGCTCTACGCCGAGCGCTACAAGCTGCAACGCTTCGGCCGGGGCGGGTTCGTCTCGGCGGCGCTGCGCACCGGCACCCCGATCGTGCCGGTCGCCATCGTCGGCGGCGAGGAGATCTATCCGATGCTCGCCGACATCAAGCCCCTGGCGCGGCTGCTCAAGCTGCCCTACTTCCCGGTCACCCCGACCTTCCCGTGGCTGGGGCCGCTGGGCATGGTGCCGCTGCCGAGCAAGTGGCTGATCGAGTTCTGCCCGCCGATCCCCACCGCGCACCTGACGGACTCCGCCGACGACCCGCTCGTGGTGTTCAACCTGGCCGACCAGGTGCGGGAGACGATCCAGCAGACCCTGCACAAGCTGCTCGAACGCCGGCCGGACCCGTTCGGCCCGTGACGCGGGCGGCCGGCGACGTCAGCCGTTGCGGCGGCGCCGGTGCAGGGCCATACCGGCGGTGACCGCCCCGGCCAGCAACCCGGCGGCGGCGGTGGACGGCACCACGATCTTCACGGCGCGCCGGCCGGTGCGGAAGTCGCGTACCTGCCAGCCGCGCTGCCGGGCCTCCCTGAGCAGGGCGGCGTCGGGGTTCACCGCCACCCCCCGACCCACGGTGGAGAGCATCGGCAGGTCGTTGCAGGAGTCGCTGTAGGCGGTGCAGCGGGCCAGGTCCAGCCCCTCCACCGCGGCGAGCTGGGTGACCGCCTCGGCCTTCGCCGGGCCGTGCATCAGGTCGCCGACCAGCCGGCCCGTGTACGCCCCGTCGACCACCTCGGCGACCGTGCCGATCGCGCCGGTCAGGCCCAGCCGGGCGGCGATCACCCGGCCGATCTCCACGGGCGCGGCGCTGACCAGCCAGACCCGTTCGCCGGCGTCCAGGTGCCGCTGGGCCAGCTGGCGGGTGCCGCCCCAGATCCGGGGGGCCATCAGCTCGTCGAAGATCTCCTCGGCGAGGCGCTCCACGTCGTCCACCCGCCAGCCCTCGACGAACGCGAGGGCGGCCTCCTTGGCCTGCGACATGTCCCCGGCGTGCTCGGTGGCGAGCAGCCGGAAGCGAAGCTGCTGCCATGCGAACCGGGCCAGGTCGGTCGTGGTGAAGTACTTGCGCGCGGCGAGGCCACGGGCGAACCAGTAGATCGACGCGCCCTGCATCATCGTGTTGTCGACGTCGAAGAAGGCCGCCGCGGTCGGATCCGGCTGCGGCGGAGACAGGGGTGCCAGGTCGGTCTCCGCCCAGCCGGCGGTGTGACCGTGGACGTCGGTGCTGACCGTCACCTTGCGGCTGCGGGCCACGCGACCTCCCTCTGCTGACCGGGCGCGGCGTGCGCCTGCCACTGGTCGAGGGTAGCCGGGCGACGGTTGCCGACGGCCGCCCGGCGGGTGAACTGTGGCGTGGACGGCGCGCCGGGCAGGTCAGCGACCGCCGGGGCAGGTGGCGGGGGCCGGGCCGAGGGAGTCGCTGCCGACGGGGGCGGGCAGGCCGCAGGAGATCGCCGCGCGGAGCGCGTCGGAGCGCTTGCGGACCGCGTCCAGCAGGGCCAGCGAGCGGCGGGTCCGGTCCCGGTCGGCCCGGGTGCCGGCGTCGAGGAGATCCCCGACCGCCCGCCGCTGCCCGGTGAGGAAGGAGTTGACCGCGTCCAGCGCCGCCAGGTCGGAGCGCTGCACCGCGGCGGTGGTCAGCAGGCGTACGCCCTGGCGGGTGCCCGCGTCCATGTCGTCCAGCACGGCGCTGTAGCCGTCCCGGTCCCCGTGCAGCGCGGCGGCCTCGGCCAGCCGGGTGCGGGCGAAGTCCAGGAAGAGCTGACCTCGGCTGATGTCCGAGCTGGCCAGCGCGAGCTGGGCCCGTTCCGTCGAGCGCTTCATGCCGTACAGCGCGTCACCGGGGACCGCGTTCTCGCTCGCGGCGGAGATGCCGGAGAGGGCGACCGCGCCGGCCGCGACGCCGACCAGGATGGCACCGCGGGCACGGGCCCGGCGGGCGGTGACGGCGGGCAGCAGGCGGCTGCGACCGGTGTCGGCGGCACCCGGCTCCGGCGCGGCGGCGGTCGCCGGGGCGCCGATGCCCTCGCGTTCGGCCGTGGCCAGCAGCATGGCGCGCAGCCCGGTGCGGAACTCCGGGTCCACCTCGACGGCCGGCGGGGCGGCGCCGAGCCGCTGCCCGACGGCGACGAGCGCGGCGAGCTGGTCGTCGGCGCGGGAACGGACGTGGTGCCGCCGGCCGCCGTTGGCCTCGTCGAGAAGCTGCGCGAAGCGCTCCGCGCGCCGACGGGAGAAGAGGTCGCTGTCCACCGCAGGCACCTCCTCTCGCTGGTCACGGCCGGTCGGCCGCTGTCGTCGCCAGCGACCGGTGACGGCGTGACACCACGGACGAACGTCGTGGCCGGCCACGCTGCCGGACCTCGGAACCCGGGGGGATGCCGGGGCTACCACCGGTCGCACCCGGAGAAACGGTCCGCACCGGGCATGGGTTACGGGCCCGCCGGGTGCGAAATCACGGAAAGTGATTGCCGTCACGGCGCGGGGAGGGTGGTGAGCTGGGCGAACGAGGATCGACGCCCGTCGGTCCCGTCGCCGGGACTACGGCTGGAAGCCGTCCGGCAGCAGCCGCGCCAGCGCCCGTACCGCGCGGTACTGCAACGCCTTGATCGCGCCCTCGTTCTTGCCCATCGCGCGGGCCGTCTCGGCCACGGAGAACCCCTGCAGGAAGCGGAGCACGATGCACTCCTGCTGCTCGGGGTTGAGCTGCTTGACGGCGCTGAGCAGGGCCACGTTGGTGATGTGCTCGACGACCGCCGCCTCCGGGCTGCCCTCCGGGCCCCGGTCCTCGCGATCGGCGTCCAGCACGTCGCCGGTGGTCACCTCCAGCCGGTAGCGGCCGGACTTGAAGTGGTCGGCCACCAGGTTGCGGGCGATGGTGACCAGCCACGCGCCGAGGTCCCGGCCCTGCCAGGTGAAGCTGCCGATCCGTTTGAGGGCGCGCAGGAAGGTGTCGGAGGTGAGGTCCTCCGCGAGCTGGCGGTTGCCGACCCGGAAGTAGACGAACCGGAACACCGTGTCGACGTACCGGTCGTAGATCAGCCCGAACGCCTCGGACTCGCCCGCCTGGGCGCGTTCGACCAGGGCCCAGACCTCGGTCGCCGGGTCGGACGGGTCCGGTCGGCTGGGGAAGCCCGTCGAGGCGGCGGGGGCGGCGGTCGCCGGCACCGCCGGGATCACGGCCGTCTCCGCGGCCGACTGCTCGGACGCCGTCGACGGTTCCGTCGTGCGGCGGCCCTGCGCCGGCATGGTGGGCCGGGCCGGCGCGACCAGCCGGCCGCCGGCCGGCTTGGCGTTGCCCCCCGGTGTCGCGGGACGCGGTGGCGGTTCGTTGTGGTGCGGCCGGTGGCGGATCCGGCTCGACGTGCCCTCGCCGCGGAGCGCGAGGCTGCCCGTGTCGTCCAGCGGGCCCCGGGTGGCGGGTCGCTCGTTGAGCGGGGCGCGGGTCGCCGGGTTGGTCAGGCCGAGCGGCCGTTCCGCGTAACCGAAGGTCGTCACCGCGCCGCCTCCGTCCCGCCGGCTGCGGACCGCGCTGGTCGGCGCGTCGCCGTCGCGCCGCCACCCGGGCGGTCGGGCAGGGCTGGCTCGGGGCGTGCCGACGGGCGGCAGATCCCCTTGAGGTGCTGGTCCAATGCGCTCACAGGCACGGGGGCCTCCTCGGGCTGAGGGGTGTCGACTCACGGCAAATGGGGTGAGCCGACCCGAGTGATGATAGGGCCAACGTCACCCGCGCGTGGCAAGTCCGTTACACAGGGCGGAAGTATTTCCCGCCGCGTCGCACAAATGGCGGACCGGTTGTCCGTCGCGTGCGGTTGACATTCGGATTGCCGCGTGATCCCGAAGGGATTTCCAGCTCAGCGGGCACGCCGGCCGGCGCGGGGCGGGCGGGCGACGCGAAGGTCGACTCAGGAGCGTCCCGGGTGCACGGCACGCCGGCGTGTCCCGTACACGGGACCGGATCCGTCTCGTCCGCGCGCCCCGGGGCGTCCTGTCGGCGGGACTCGCCGCGGCGGCGGCGCGTCCGACGGTCCCTCGGGCGCGGCCCGGGCCGTCGCGGGCATGGCCCGAGACCCCGGCGCTGTGCCAGACTCAGCCACCGTGCAGGACGCATCCGACAGCATCGCGTCGAACCTCGCCGACCGGGTCCGCCGGGCGGCCGCCGCCCACGGCGACCGACCCGCGCTGCACTGGCGCGAGCGGACCCTGACCTGGTCCGAACTGGACGCCTCGGTGACCGCCGCCGCCCGGGCCCTGGCGGACCTGACCGGGGATCCGCCCGCCGGGACGGCGCCGACCGAGGCCCCGCCCGCCGGGACGGCGCCGACCGAGGCCCCGCCCGCCGGGACGGCGCCGACCGGGACCCCGCCCGCCGGGGCGGCAGCGGGCCCGTCCGCCGCCGTCGACCGGCACCCGCCCCGGGTCGCCATCGCGCTCGGCAACTCGCCGGACTTCGTGGTCGGCTACCTGGGCGCGCTGCGCGCCGGGCTGGTGGCGGTGCCGGTCAATCCCGGCCTCACCGCCCCCGAGCTGCGGCACGTGCTGGCCGATTCCGGCGCCTCGGTCCTGATCGGCACGGAGCGGGTGCGCGACCTCGTCGCCGACGTCGCCGGGGAGCTGCCCGCGCTCACCGCCGTGCACGGCGCCCCGCCGATGACGGACGGCGGGGGTCCGTTCCCCCACCGGGGCGGCGACGACCTGGCGGTGCTGCTCTACACCTCCGGCACGGAGGGGCGGCCGAAGGGCGCGATGCTCACGCACCGGGCGCTGGCGGCCAACCACGAGCAGGTGGACCGCATCGACCCGCCGGTCGTCGGCCCGGGCGACACCGTGCTGCTCGCGCTGCCGCTGTTCCACGCGTACGGGCTGAACTCGGGGCTGGGCGCGGTCGTCCACCATGGCGCGACCGGGGTGCTGGTCGACGACCTCGGCCCCGACGCCGGGCTGGCCGAGATCGCCCGCCACCGGGTCGGCGTGCTGGTCGGCGTACCGTCGATGGTGGCCGCCTGGTCCACGGCGGACGCCGGTGCGGTCGCCGCGGCCATGGCGTCGGCGCGGCTCGTGGTCTGCGGCGCGGCGCCGCTGGAGCCGGCCGTCGCGGCCCGCTTCGCCGAGGTCGCCGGCCGTCCGGTGCACGTCGGGTACGGCCTGACCGAGACCGCGCCGGTGCTCACCTCCACCCTCGTCGGCGGCGAGCCGAAGGCCGGCTCGATCGGCCGCCCGCTGCCCGGCGTCGAGTTGCGCCTGGTCGGGACGGACGGGGCCGACCTGTGGCGCGACGGCGCGGCCGAGCCGGACGAGGACGCCGACGAGCTGGACCTCTCCGACGCCGCGCCGGGCACGGACCCGGGCCAGATCGTGGTGCGCGGGGCGAACCTCTTCTCCGGGTACTGGCCGGACGGCCGGGGCGGGCCGGACGCCGACGGCTGGTGGGCCACCGGCGACGTCGGGTACGCCGACTCCGACGGCGACCTCTTCCTGGTCGACCGGCTCGGCGAGCTGATCCTGGTCAACGGGTTCAACGTGTACCCGCGCGAGGTCGAGCTGGTGCTCTCCGCCCATCCCGGCGTGGCCGAGTCGGCGGTACTGGGTGTGCCGCACCCGCGGACCGGCGAGACTGTCCGGGCGTACGTGGTGCCGGCGCCGGGGGGCCCGGTCACGGGCGAGGAGCTGCTCGCCCACTGCGCCCGCAACCTGGCCCGGTTCAAGTGCCCGACCGCCGTCGAGTTCGTCGACGAGCTGCCGCACTCGGTGATCGGCAAGGTACGCAAGACCCTGCTCCGGCCGGCGTCGTCCCCGGCGGCACCGGCGCCGTCGCCGGCGGCGTCGCCGGAGAACCGTCCGCCGGCCCCGGCCGGCACCAGCACCACGGAGGAGACCGATGCGTGAGCCCCGACTCACCCTGATCACCCGGCCCGGCTGCCACCTCTGCGAGGACGCGAAGGCGGCGCTGGACCGGGTGGTGGCGGTCACCGGGGACCGGTGGACCGAGAAGGACGTCACCGACGACATCGAGCTGGAACGCGAGTACGGCGACCGCCTGCCGGTGGTGCTGCTCGACGGCAAGGAGCACGGCTACTGGCGGGTGGAGGAGGAGCGGCTGCTGCGGGACCTGACGACCCCGCAGTTGTAGCGCCGCCGGGACCGCCGGGCCGGTCAGGGCGGGTCGGTGTCGCCGGTTTATGGTGCTGCGATGACCCCTGCGCACCGCCACCTGGTCTGGGACTGGAACGGCACCCTGCTCAACGACCTCCACCTGGTGGTCGCCTCCACCAACGTCGCCTTCGCCAGCGTCGGCGGGCCCGCGGTCACCGCCGACGAGCACCGGGTCAGGTTCCGCCGGCCGATCGCCGACTACTACGCCGACGTGCTCGGCCAGGCGGTCGACGACGACGAGTTCGGCCGGCTGGACCGGATCTTCCACGACGCGTACCGGACCGGGCTGACCACCTGTGAGCTGGCGCACGACGCCACGGTCGCGATGGCGGCGTGGCGGGGCAACCAGTCCCTGCTCTCGATGTGGTTCCACGAGGAACTGGTGCCGGCGGTGCGGACGTACGGGCTCAGCGGGCACTTCGTCCGGGTGGACGGGCTGCGGGCCACCGTCGGCGGCGACCGCAAGGCCGAGTCGCTCCGCAACCACCTGGCCGAGCTGGGCGTGGCCGGCCGGGACGTGGTGCTGATCGGGGACTCCGTCGACGACGCCGACGCCGCCCTGTCGGTGGGCGGTCGCGCCGTGCTCTACACCGGCGGGTTCACCGACCCGGCCCGCCTGCGCGCCTCCGGCCACCCGGTCGCCGACACCCTCACCGAGGCCGTGGCCCTGGCGGCCGCCCTGCCCTGACCGGCGGGGTCAGTTGCGCAGGTAGGCGAGGACGGCCAGGACCCGGCGGTGCTGCTCCGTGTCGGGCGGGAGCTGGAGCTTCGTGAAGATGTTCCGGACGTGCTTCTCGACGGCGCCGTCGGTGACCACCAGGGTGCGCGCGATCGCCGTGTTCGAGCGGCCCTCGGCCATCAGGGCGAGCACCTCGCGTTCGCGCGGGGTGAGCTCGCGCAGCGGGTCGTCGCGGCGGCGCCGGGCGAAGAGCTGGCCGACCACCTCGGGGTCGAGCACCGTCCCGCCGGCGGCCACCCGGTCCAGGGCGTCGAGGAACTCGTCGATCGCGGCCACCCGGTCCTTGAGCAGGTAGCCGATCCCGCCCCCGCCGCCGCCGGTCGTGGCGAGCAGGTCGTCGGCGTACGACACCTCGACGTACTGGGAGAGGACCAGGATCGGGGTGCGGGGCACCAGCCGCCGGGCCTCCACCGCCGCGCGCAGCCCCTCGTCGGTGTGCGAGGGCGGCATCCGGACGTCGACGATCGACACGTCCGGCCGGTGCGTGACGACCGCCGCCACCAGCGCCTCGCCGTCGGCGACGGCGGCCACCACCTCGTGCCCCCGCTCGCTGACCAGCCGGACCAGCCCTTCCCGGAGCAGCACGGCGTCATCCGCGATCACGATCCGCATGGTTGAGTTGTCTACCACGTCGGGGTCACAGCGGGAGTTCCGCGCGGATTTCGGTGGGCCCGCCGGCGGGGCTGACCACGTCCAGCCGGCCACCGGCGGCGCGCACCCGGTCGGCGATGCCGACCAGCCCGTGCCCCTTGGCCAGGTGGGCGCCGCCCTGGCCGTCGTCGCCGACGCCCACCTCCAGCCGGCCGTCGCGCCGGCCCACGGTGACGTGGCACTCGGTCGCCCGGCTGTGCTTGGCGACGTTGGTCAGCGCCTCGGCCACGACGAAGTACGCCGTGCTCTCCACCGCCGGGTCGAGCCGGCCGGCGGGGCTGCCCAGCTCCGGGTCCACCCGCAGCTCGATCGGGATCAGGCCGCGCCCGGCCAGCGCCGCCAGGGCGCTGGGCAGGCCCCGGTCGACCAGGATCGGCGGCGCGATGCCCCGGGACAGGGCGCGCAGCTCGGCGAGCGTCTCCCGGGTCTGGGTGACCGCCTCGTCCAGGGTCCGCGCCGCGGCGTCGGGGTCGGAGGCGAGCTGCTGGCGGGCCCGGCTGAGGTCCATGGCGAGCCGGACCAGGCGCTGCTGCGGGCCGTCGTGGATGTCCCGCTCCAGCCGGCGCAGCGCGCTCGCCTCGGCGGAGACGGCGGCCCGCTTCTGCTCCTCCAGCACGGTGATCCGGTTGCGCATCTCCGCCACGCCGGTGAGCATGGCCCGGCCGAAGCTCGCCTGGAGCAGCGCGCAGCCGCGGGCCACGATCGGCAGGGTGATCAGGAAGAACAGCCCGATCGCGGTGTGCAGCCCGATCCGGGCGACGGTCGAGTCGCCCAGGCCGAGGAGTTGGGGGAGGCCGACGTCCTCCGGGTCGCCGTGCGGCAGCGTCCAGTCGTACGCCCAGTAGAGCGATCCGGCGACGGCGCCGGCCCACCAGACCAGCGTGACCACGAAGGTGGCGACGGCCACGACCAGCTTGAGGATGCCGTGCGCTAGGTCGAGCCAGGACTGCGCGTCCCCCATGGGCACGAAGATCCGCCGCCAGGCGCTGGCCCCGGGCTCGGGGAGCCGGTACTGCGGGCGGATCCGGGACTGGTGCAGCACGGCGGGGAGGCGGAGCCGCTCGATGTCGGCCAGCCCCCGGGCGGCGTACAGGGTGCCGCTGAGGACGGGCAGGCCGATCACCGTCACCACCAGCCCGAGGCCGGCCGCGAGGCCGACCAGCAGGACCACGAAGCTGGCCAGGGCCAGGGGGAGGCCGAGCAGCACGTAGCCGGAGTCCAGGAGGAGCTGACGGGAGATGGTCGGCGCCGGCACGGGCGGGCCGGCGGCGACGGGTACGGCGGTCATACCACGAGGCTAGGCAGCGCGGGGGTGCCCGACCCATCCCGCCGGCCGGCCTCTCCGGCGTAGGGCTGTCCCTACCGCGACGGTCCGGGCGGCGCCCGCCGTCCGCGATGGGCGCCCCGGGTCCGACCGGCGGTGGGCCCCGGGGGGCCGGCGGTCGGGCCCCGCCGGCCCCGGCGTGACGTGATCGGCGGCGAGCCGCGCTCGCGCGATTGGTCAGAGAAGTCGTAATTGAGCAATAATCGCCGAGCGGCGCCGGCGGAGGCCGCTGTATCGATCTTGCGGGATGGAGGGCCAGGTGGAGCCGCGTCGCGAGCTGTCAAGATCGCGATTTGTGCACGCCTTCACAAGCGCCTACTCTGTAGTTCCGACGCGCCCTGCTAGCACAGCCGGCAATCTCGGTCGCCAGCGGGAGTCCCGAAACGGCCGGCCGCTGGAGCTGGCCGAGGATCGCACCGCACGGAGTCTCATGAGTCAGCACCGTCACCCTGGCGCGCCCGGCCGCGCCGGTGCCGTACCGGCGCTCCCGGACCTGCCCGAGGCGACCGTCGCGCGGCTCCCCGAATACCTCCGTGCCCTGCACAACCTGGCCGAAAGTGGTCACGAGACCGTGTCCAGCGAGGGGCTGGCCAGCGCCGCGGGGGTTAACTCGGCGAAGCTCCGCAAGGACCTCTCGCACCTCGGCTCGTACGGCACCCGTGGCGTCGGCTACGACGTGGCGCTGCTGGTCGACCAGATCGAGTTCGTGCTCGGGCTCACCCAGCGCCGCGCGGTCGCCCTGGTCGGCGTGGGTAATCTCGGTCACGCCCTGGCCGGCTACGACGGCTTCGCCAGCCGCGGCTTCCGGATCGCCGCGCTCTTCGACGCCGACCCCGGACGCGTCGGCGAGGAGATCAACGGGCTGGTCGTCCGGCACATCGACGAGCTGCCCCGGGTCGCCGTCGAGGAGTCCATCGCCATCGGCGTGATCGCCACCCCGGCGCCGGCCGCCCAGGCGGTCGCCGACCAGCTCGTGGCCGTCGGCGTGACGAGCATCCTGAACTTCGCTCCATGCGTACTCTCGGTTCCGGAGGGGGTCGACGTGCGCAAGGTCGATTTGGCCATAGAGCTGCAGATCCTGTCCTTCCACGAGCACCGCAAGGCATCGCTGACCGCGCTTCCCGCCACCGGCGGGTCCGCCCTCACCGCCCTGCCCGGCGGGCTCGCGGCCACTGACCCGCAGGAGGCGATCGGCACGTGAAACTGCTCGTCGTCGGTGCGTCCTACCGCACCGCTCCCGTCGCCACGCTGGAGCAGCTCGCGGTCGCCCCCGCCGATCTCACCCGCACCCTGGACCGCCTGGTCGCGCAGCCGTACGTGACCGAGGCCGTGCTCGTCTCCACCTGCAACCGGGTGGAGGTCTACGCCGCCGTGTCTGGATTCCACGGCGGCCTCGGCGACATCTGCGCCGTGCTGGCCGAGCAGGCCGGATGCCAGCCGGCCGGGCTCGCCAACCACCTCTACGTGCACTTCGACGCCGCCGCGGTGGACCACGTCTTCCGGGTCGCCGCCGGGCTGGACTCGATGGTCGTGGGCGAGGCGCAGATCCTCGGCCAGCTGCGCGACGCGTACCACTCGGCGACCGGGGCCGACACCGCCGGGCGGCTGCTGCACGAGCTGATGCAGCAGGCGCTGCGGGTCGGCAAGCGCGCCCACGCGGAGACCGGCATCGACCGGGCTGGTCAGAGCGTGGTCACCGCCGCGCTGGAACTGGCCGCCGAGCACCTCGGCAGCGACCTGGCCGGCCGCCCGGCGCTGGTGGTCGGGGCGGGCGCCATGGGCTCGCTGGGCGTGGCCACGCTGTCCCGGCTGGGTGCCGGGCCGCTCGCCGTGACCAACCGCGGCGCCGACCGGGCCGTCCGGCTGGCCGAGGCGTACGGGGCCAGCGCGACGCCGATGACGGAACTCACCACCGCGCTCTCCACAGTGGACATCGTAGTGGCCGCCACCGCGGCCACGGAAGCGGTCCTCACCCGCGAGGTGGTCACCCGGGCGCTCGCCGGGCGCGACACCGGGCGGGGGCCGCTGGTCCTGCTCGACCTGGCGGTGCCGCGCGACGTGGCGGCCGGCGTCGCCGAGCTGCCCGGCGTCGAGGTGATCGACATCGACCGGATGGCGGCGCTGCTCGCCGACGGTCCCGCCGCCGCCGACGCCGCCGCCGTCGAGCGGATCGTGGCCGGCGAGGTCGACGCCTTCCTCACCTGGCTGCGCGGGGCCGACGTGGCGCCGACCGTGGCCGCCCTGCGTGGCCGCGCCGACGACGTGGTCACCGCCGAGCTGCGCCGGCTCGCCCAGCGCCGCCCGGACCTCACCGACGACCAGCGCGCCGAGGTGGCCCGTACGGTGCACCGGGTGGTCCAGCGTCTGCTGCACCAGCCCACCGTGCGGGTCCGCCAGCTCGCCGCGGAGCCCGGCGGCGACCAGTACGCGGCCCTGCTGCGCGAGCTGTTCGACCTCCAGGTGCCGCAGACGTCGCCGGTCGACACCGTTCCCGACGTCGTGGACAGCGACGTCGTACCGCCGTTCGGCCTCGCCGACTTCCCGTCGTCGGCCGGCCCGGCCGACGTCCCGCCCACCGGAGGTGAGCGATGAGCACGCCCCTGCGCCTCGGTACCCGGGGCAGCAAACTGGCGATGGCCCAGTCCGGCCACGTCGCCGAGGCCCTGACCGCCGCCACCGGCCGCCCGGTCGAGCTGGTCGAGGTGGTCACCGCCGGCGACCGGTCCTCCGCGCCGGTGCACCGGCTCGGCGTCGGCGTCTTCGTCTCCGCCCTGCGCGACGCGCTGACCGCCGGCACCATCGACTTCGCGGTGCACTCCTACAAGGACCTGCCCACCGCCACGGCGGCCGGGCTGCACATCGCGGCGGTGCCGATCCGGCAGGACCCGCGGGACGCGCTGGTCGCCCGCGGCGGTCGGACGCTCGCCGAGCTGCCGCCCGGCGCGACCGTCGGCACCGGCGCGCTGCGCCGCATCGCCCAACTGCACGCTCTCGGGATGCAGCTGGAGGTCGCCTCGATCCGGGGCAACGTCGACACCCGCCTCGCCCGGGTGCTCGGCCCGGAGGCCGACCTGGACGCCGTCGTCCTGGCCCGGGCCGGGCTGGCCCGGCTGGGGCGGACCGAGGTGATCACCGAGACGCTCGACCCGATGCTGATGCTGCCCGCGCCCGCCCAGGGTGCGCTGGCGGTGGAGTGCCGGATCGACGACCCGGACATGGTCGAGCTGCTCGCCGTGCTCGACCACGCACCGTCCCGCGCTGCGGTCGTCGCGGAGCGGGCGCTGTTGGCCACCCTGGAGGCCGGATGCTCCGCTCCGGTCGCCGCCTACGCCGTCGTCGCCGAAGGCGAGCCAACCGGCTCGGGTGCCGAGGGCGATGTTGTCCAGGAGATCTACCTGCGCGGGGCGGTGATCAGCCCGGACGGCTCGCGAGACCTCCGGCTGTCCCGCACCGGAACGCCCGCCGACGCGGCGGAGATCGGCAAGGCACTCGCCGCCGAACTCCTCGACCTCGGCGCCGACTCGATCCTCGGCCAAGAAGGACACGCCGGCCCGGGGACCCAGCAATTTGGGAGCACAGAATGACCCGCACCCGTAAGCCCGTAGGCCGCATCGCGTTCGTCGGGGCCGGTCCCGGCGACCCGGGCCTGCTGACCCGCCGGGCGCACGACGCCCTGGTCGACGCCGACCAGGTGGTGTACGACCGGGGAGTCCCCGAGTCGCTGCTCGACGCCGTCCGTGCCCAGGCCAAGTCCGACGCCCAGTTCACCCCGGCCGAGGGCGCGCCGGGCGACGTGGCGAAGGTGCTGATCTCGGCGGCCCGCTCCGGGCTGAACGCGGTGCACCTGGTCGCCGGCGACCCGTTCGGCCACGAGTCGGTGGTCCGGGAGGTGCAGGCGGTGGCGCGTACCGCCGCGCACTTCGAGGTGGTCCCGGGCGTCGGCCAGGCGGAGGGCGTGGCGACCTACGCGGGCGTGCCGCTGCCCGGCGTACGCACGGCGGCCGACGTCGAGGACGTCAGCACGCTGGACTTCGACGCCCTCGCCGCGGCCGTCGGCCGGGGCTCGCTGGCCCTGGCCGTGGACGCCGGCGACCTCGCCGCGATCCGGGACGGGCTGCTCGCCGCCGGGGTGGACGGCGCCACCGGCGTCGGGGTGACCGGGGACGGCACCGGCGAGACGCAGTACACCACCACGTCGACCGTGGACTCCTTCGTCGCGGCGGCGCTCGGCTTCACCGGCCGGGTCGTGCTCACCGTCGGCGAGGGCGTCGGCCAGCGGGACAAGCTGAGCTGGTGGGAGAACCGGCCGCTGTACGGCTGGAAGGTCCTCGTGCCCCGCACCAAGGAGCAGGCCGGCGTGATGAGCGCGCGGCTGCGCGCGTACGGAGCCATTCCCTGCGAGGTGCCGACGATCGCGGTCGAGCCGCCGCGGACCCCGGCCCAGATGGAGCGGGCGGTCAAGGGCCTCGTCGACGGCCGGTACGCCTGGGTGATCTTCACCTCGGTCAACGCGGTCCGCGCCGTCTGGGAGAAGTTCGCCGAGCACGGCCTCGACGCCCGGCACTTCGGCGGCGTCAAGATCGCCTGCATCGGCGAGGCGACCGCCGACGCCGTCCGCGCGTTCGGCATCCAGCCCGAGCTGATCCCGTCGGGGGAGCAGTCCTCCGAGGGGCTGCTGGCCGAGTTCTCGCCGCACGACGAGATCCTCGACCCGGTCGGCCGGGTGCTGCTGCCGCGCGCCGACATCGCCACCGAGACCCTCGCCGCCGGGCTCACCGAGCGCGGCTGGGAGGTCGACGACGTGACCGCGTACCGGACGGTCCGGGCCGCCCCGCCGCCCGCCGAGATCCGGGACGCGATCAAGTCCGGTGGCTTCGACGCGGTGCTCTTCACCTCGTCCTCCACGGTGCGGAACCTGGTCGGCATCGCGGGGAAGCCGCACGCCCGTACCGTTGTTGCGGTGATCGGGCCCAAGACGGCGGAGACGGCGACGGAGTTCGGCCTGCGGGTCGACGTCCAGCCGCCGCACGCCTCGGTCCCCGACCTGGTGGAGGCGCTCGCCGCCTACGCCGTCGAGCTGCGCGAGAAGCTCGCCGCCATGCCGGCGAAGCAGCGCCGCGGCTCGAAGGTCCAGGGGCCGACCGCCCTGAGGTTCCGGTAGTCGTCGTAGCAGGAGGCCCGTGATGCCGTACCCCGAGATCCGGCCCCGCCGGCTGCGCCGCAACGCGGCGCTCCGGCGGCTGGTGTCCGAGACCCGCGTCGACCCGGCCGAGCTGGTCGTGCCGATGTTCGTCAAGGAGGGGCTGACGGAGCCGCGGGCGATCGCGTCGCTCCCGGGGGTGCTCCAGCACTCCCGGGACTCGCTCCGCAAGGCCGCGGCCGAGGCCGTCCAGGCGGGCGTCGGCGGCATCATGCTCTTCGGGGTGCCGACGCGGCGGGATGCCACCGGGTCCGGCGGGATCGACCCGGACGGCATCCTCAACGTTGCGATCCGTGACGTCGTCGCCGAGGTGGGCGACGCCACGGTGGTGATGAGCGACCTCTGCCTGGACGAGTTCACCTCGCACGGGCACTGCGGCCTGCTCACCCCCGACGGCGGCGTGGACAACGACGCCACGCTGGCGGCGTACGCCGAGATGGCGGTTGCCCAGGCCGCCGCCGGGGTCGGGGTGGTCGGGCCGTCCGGGATGATGGACGGCCAGGTCGGCGTGGTGCGCCGGGCGCTCGACGCCGCCGGCCATCAGGACGTGGCCGTGCTGGCGTACGCCGTCAAGTACGCCTCGGCCTTCTTCGGCCCGTTCCGCGACGCCGTGGAGTCGGCCCTGGAGGGCGACCGGCGCACCTACCAGCAGGACCCGGCGAACCTGCGGGAGTCGCTGCGCGAGGTCGAGCTGGACGTCGCCGAGGGCGCCGACATGGTGATGGTCAAGCCGGCGCTGCCGTACCTCGACGTGGTGTCGGCGGTCCGCGCGGCGGTCGACGTCCCGGTCGCGGCCTACCAGGTCTCCGGCGAGTACGCGATGGTCGAGGCGGCCGCCGCGAACGGCTGGATCGACCGGGAGCGGGCGATGCTGGAGACGCTCACCTCGATCCGTCGGGCCGGTGCGCAGATCATCCTCACTTACTGGGCGGTCGAGGCCGCCCAGCTCCTCCGCCAGGGCTACTGAAGCCCTACTGACGGCCCCGGCCCCGCCCCGGCCCCGCCCCGGCCCCGCCCCGGCCCCGGCCAGGTCGCGCTGGACGCAGCCCTGCCCGACGACCCGCGACCCACGACCCG
Source organism: Micromonospora sp. NPDC048063 (assembly GCF_043202855.1). Taxonomy (NCBI): domain Bacteria; kingdom Bacillati; phylum Actinomycetota; class Actinomycetes; order Micromonosporales; family Micromonosporaceae; genus Micromonospora; species Micromonospora sp. NPDC048063. The sequence goes on from NZ_JBIDBG010000011.1 coordinate 196,116, forward strand.
CGACCCGCGACGGCACGCCAATGTCGGCTCACCGCATGCGTGCCCGGTCCACGCATGCGGTTTCCGTTACCCAGAGCGACCAAATCAAGCGAGTCGTGAACCCCTCTCTCGAACGCTTTGCTCTGCACCCGGATACGCGCCGGCAACCGAGAGTGTCTGTTGCGTATGTGGGTGCAGAGCAAAGGGCGCATAGAGGGTTAGCCGCTCCTCGGGGCGTTCTTTGGACATGTGCTGGTCAGGGCGGTGATGAGTCGGATCGTCGGCCGCGAAGCTCGGTCGGCGGCGTCAGTGCCATCACTCACAGTCACATGGAGTCTTCCGGTTGGGGATGTTACCCAGCGTGAGGGTTGGTGGGGTTGCCGGGAGCCGCCCCGGTCGAAGTGGGCGCTGCCGGTTCTCCACAGGTAGGTGGGTTGTCCACAGGCCGGGGAGGCGGGATTGCGAACGGGCCCGCACGGCCGGGACCGTGACGGGATGACCGACATTTTCGCCACACCATGGGCCGACGACCGGCCGTCCCCTGACGAGCAGCCCGGCTCCGACGACCAGCCCGGCTGCGAAGACCAACCGCGCTCCGACGACCAGCCCGGCTCTGACTACCAGCCCGGCTGCGAAGACCAACCGCGCTCCGACGAACCGCCCGTGCTGCTGACCGAGCCGTTCGACATTCCGTGGCCCGCCGCCGGCATCGTCCGCGCGATCCGGCGTCGCGCCGACCTGAGCCAGCGGGAGCTGGCTCGGTGGGCGGGGGTGCACCACGCCACCGTGGGGCGGATCGAGGCGGGTCGGCTGGTGCCGAGCATCCTGCTTCTGCGCCGCGTCATCGGGGTCGCCGGGTTCCGGCTGGCGGTGGTCGACGAGTTCGGGCGGGTGCTGAAACCGATGCGGGACCGCGACGACACCCGCGACGGGGCGGAACGCCGCTACCCGTCGCACCTCGACACCATCCTCGACCCCGAGCCCGGGGAGTGGTGGGCGGACCTCTACGGGCTGGCCCGCCCGCCGGAGACGTTCTACCGCAATCGCGCCGTCCGGGACGCCATGCGGCGGCGCAGCCAGTGGGAGGTGCGGGTGGCCAAGTACCGCAACGTGCCTCCGCCGCCGCGTGTGTGCGGGCACGATCGCCGGTTTCCGTGAACCCCCATCGTCCCCGTCGGCCCATTGCCCCGTGAAAGGGCCGACGGCCCGCCCGCCAGGTGCTTCCTGGCGGGCGGGCCGTCGGTACGCGCAGCCGGAGAGGCTGTCCGGGCGACGTCAGTCGTCGTCGGCGATGGTGCCCACCGCGACCGGGTCGGCGAGGCGCAGCCCCGGCACGCCCGTCACCAGCAGCGTCAGCTTCTCGTCGGCCTCCTGCTTGCGGTCACCGCGCACGGTCACCGGGAAGGCCAGCGAGGTCTGCCCGGCGGCCAGGACCTTGCAACCGACGTAGGGGTCGTAGTCGGCGCCGGCCTGGGCCGTGGTGCCGTACGTGGCGGCGCAGAGCAGCACCGGCTGGGACAGCGGTCGCGAGACGGTGACCGTGAAGGTCAGCGGGCGGGTGCCCCGGTCGCCCTCGGCCACCGACACGTCCCCGACGTTGAGCGAGGCCCGCGACCGGAACCGGGCCACCTGCGGGTCGTGGTCGCTGGAGCCGCGCGTGCCGTCAGCGGCGTGCTCGGCCGGCCAGTCGGCGTTGATGTGCGCCGCCCGCATCTGGACCAGGTCCCGGTGCAGCGCGCCGTTCACGAACAGGTGGTCCAGCGTCTGCGCCTGCCCCTCGAAGCTGTACGAGTAGGCGGACGACGGGGCATCGGCGAGCAGATCGTCCCAGAGGTTGCGCATGCCGGCCTCGTACAGCGGCCCGAGCTGGTCCGACGGGGTGGGCTCCGCGGCCGTGGCGCTGAGCCGCTGGTCCCCGGCCGCGGGGAACGGGTCGTCGGGGCGGGGGAAGACGTTCAGGTCCCCGCCGTACACCACCCGCGCGTCCGGGTCCGACGCCTCGATCGCCGTGACGATCGCGGCCCCGTACGCGGCCTGCTCCCGGCGCTGCCCGACCCGGCTGTCCGGCCCGGAGGAGTAGTGGTTGCTCGCGGCCCACAGGGTGTACCGCTCGGTCGACCCGGGCGCGGCGGCCACGGTGAACTTGCCGAGCTGCGGGGCACGGGTGAAGACGTTGTCGCCGTCCTTACCGGTGGACGTGTCCACGTCGGCGGGAAGCACCGCGTTGAGCGCCTTCGGGTTCTGCACGTCCGCGTTGCCCGGCAGCCCCGCGCCGCGATATTGCACCGTCGGCGCCGAGCCCAGCAGCGGGTCGCCGGCGGTCGCCTCGGCCAGCGACACCCGGTCGGTGCGGTACAGGAACGCGGCGGTGATGCCCCGCGCGTCCGCGCCGCTGCGGTCGTACGCGGCCGCGTAGGCCGGGCCGCCGCTCGCCGCGATGGTCAGCGCCAGGTCCTGGAGGGTGTCCGGCGCGCCGTCCGCGTCGTTGGTGGTGCCGCACACCAGCTCACCGCCGGAGACCGCGCAGATGTCCTGGTCCTCCGCCTCCTGCACGAGGATCAGGTCGGGCGAGTGCAGGTCGGTGGTGATCTGGTCGGCCAGCGCGGCGAGCTGGTCGCGGTACTCCTGCTCGCTGCCGGGGACGTAGTCGAACGGCGGGCGTACCCCGGTGCAGCCGGCGTTGCCGGCGAAGTCGCAGCCGTCGAACGGGTCGTCGCGGTAGTCGTACAGGTTCTCGACGTTGTAGGTCGCGACCGCGACCTCCTCCGACCGCTTGGCCGGCTGCGGCGGGTTGTTCGTGGACGGGTCGGTCCCGCCGGTGAACTCGGCCCGCTCGACCTGCACGCCGTACTTCTCGAACGAGTAGTAGAGGCCACCGACCGCGTCGGCGGTCAGCTTGTCGAAGGTGCGGGCGGGCGGGAGCAGCGCGCTGCTGTCGCCCGTGGTGCCCTTGACGCCCATGCTGCCGAGCAGGATGCGCTGGCCGTTGCCGTCGTCGAAGCGGCGGCCCGGGTCGTTGTCCAGCGGGTGCGCGTCCCGGAACACCCGGCGCGCGTACGGGTCGGCGCGATCCAGCAGCGGGTCGTCCCGGTCGATTACGAAGATTTCGCCGTCGGCGGTGGAGGCGAAGACGTTCCGCCCGCTCACGGCGCCGCTGCCGGCCCGCACCCGCAGCCGGGTGCCCTCGTGCCGCTCCCAGAACCGCTGCGCGTCGGCCAGTTCGACCGGCGGCACCGCGTCGGCCACCTCGACCTCGGCGTTCACGTCGACGCCGGAGGCGAGCTTGCGCACCAGCGACGCGCCGGAGAGCTGGGTGAAGTTGAAGTACTCGGAAACCCGGGCCCGGAGCACCACCTCGTCGCCGACCGTCGGCACGTAGCCGCCGATCAGCGAGGTGAACGAGCCCATGAAGACGAAGATGCCGTCCGAGCTGGCCGGGTCGCCGTCGGTGGCGTCGGACCGGCTCTGCAGGAAGAAGCCGCGCTGGTCCCGGCCCGACGAGTCACGCGCCAGGGTGAGCTGGGTGATCACGCCGCGCACGTCGTACAGCGTGCTGCTGGTGCCGTTGCCGGACGCCGGCGCGAGCGGGGACCGGTCGGCCGGGCCGGACTCGCCGTCGGTGGTCGGACCCTGCACCTCGCCGACCGTCAGCTCGCGGGTGACCTGCACGGCGAGGGTGCAGGTGGCGGTGCCGCCGTCCGCGTCGGTCGCGGTCAGCACCACCGAGTACGCCCCGGCGGCCAGGTCGGCGCTCGCGCCGACCGTGGCCCGGGCGGTGCCGCCGACCGCGTCGGCCGGGGTGACGGCCGTACGGCTGACGGAGCCGGTGGCCGGGGTCGGGCTGACCGAGGTGACCGCCAGGTCGACGATCCGGTCGTCGGCGTCGGTGGCGGTGACCTCCCGGGCCGCCGCCGTGCCGGCCGGGGTGACCAGCGCCGGGCCGCAGGTGAGCGTCGCCGGCGCATCGACCGGGCCGCCCCCGTCGACGGTGTGCGCGCCGAGCCCGTCGAACGTGTCGACCGGGAAGCCGGCCCACTGGGCGGCCGGGTCGAACGCGTCCGAGGGGTCGGTGTCGCCGGACGTCACGGCGGGCAACCGGCGCAGAGTGTTGTTCTCGGTGCTGGTGACGCCGGTGCCCCACTCGGTGCCCGGGTCGACGCCGACCTGGCCGATCGAGTCGAGCACGGTGCCGCCCCGGCGCAGCACGATCGCGTCGTCGCCGTTGAACAGGCCGGCTGTCGTGGTCTGGTCGGCCCGGTCCAGGATCGCCGGCGCGGCCGAGGCGGAGGCGAAGACGAAGACGTCGCCGGCGGCGACGGTCCCGGTCAGCGCCACGTTCGTCGGGGTGGTGGAGCCGTTGAAGTGCAACTGGAGCTGGTAGCCGCCGGCGGCCAGGTCGACGGCGACGCCGGTGCCGTTGAACAGCTCGATCGCCTTGTTGTTCGACGAGCCTTCGACGTACTCCGAGATGAACAGGTCGGTGGGCGCGGCGCTGGCCGCGGTGGGTGCGACGCCGACAGCCGCGACGGTCACGGCGGCGGTGGCGGTCGCGAGCGCGGCAAGAGTGCGGCGCGGGCGCATGGGGCCTCCACGATGGGTGGACGGGGAACTAACGCACGTTAAGGGGCTCCGCTGACCGTCGTCCATCCCCCACCGGTCGGTTTCGTGAACTCTCCGGTCAGCGTCCGGCGTCGAGGCGGTGCACCAGCTCGGCCACGTCGACGCTGTATTCACACCACTCGCGGTCCGCACGGTAGCCCAACTCGGCGTTGACCTTGAGCATGGCCTCGTTGGCCTGTGCGTTCCAGGTCTGCACCTCGGTCAGCCTCGGCTCCGCCGAGCGCAGCTCCAGCAGCATCCGCGCCTTGATCGCCCGGTCGATGCCGTAGCCCCGGTGGTCCTGCACGACGATGGTGTCGTACTGGTCGGCGCGGGTGGGGTGCTGGGCGGGCACCACCACCTCGGTCAGGCCGGCCACCTCCCCGGTCTGCTCGTGGAGGGCGAGCACGATGTAGGGCTTCATGCCCCGCCGGTGCAGGCAGTCCAGGCTGTCCCGCAGCCGCTGTGGGTCGTACGAGCTGGGGCGCAGCTCGCCGTCGTCGACGTCGCGCACCTCCGCCTTGGCCCGGGCGTACGCGTCGATCAGGTCGTCGGGCGGCCCGCCGGGGCAGAACTCCAGGTGGTAGCCCGCGCCGATGCCGGTGGCCATCTCGGACAGCTCGACCCAGTCCACCGCGGACAGGTCGAGCACGCTTCGGGTCTCGACGTATTCCTTCGAGAAGCCGAGCGACTCGTAGAAGGCGACAGCCGGCGTGTCGCCGACCACCTCGACCCCGATCGACTGGAAGCCCTCCTGGTAGGCCCGCCGGGCGGCCACCAGGACCAGGTCACGGCCGAGCCCGCCGCGCCGCCGGGAGGGGTGCACCAGCACCTCCAGCACGCCGATGTCGCCGAGCAGGAGCACGTTCACCTGGCCGAGGATCGGTCCCGGTGCTCCGCCGGCGGCCGGCTCCGCCTGGGCCACCCAGGAGATCCGCCGCTCGCCGGGCATCACCTCGGAGAGGTATTCCCGCAGGGAACTCTCCCGCCACGGTGGATCCCGCGGCAGGTCGACCGCCAGGACCGCGTTGAGCGTGTCCAGCAGCGACGCGATCTCGGCGGACGACGCGGTCCTGGGGTCCCACTCGCGCACCATCACCTGTCTAGCTTGCCGCTAACCGCTGCCCGGGGGAAGTGTCCGGTTCTCCAATGTATGCGGACGATCACTTCACGTGCGGCTGGCCTGTCCGTACCGGTTGGCGGTGTCGAAGACGTCCTGGGCGTACTGGCGGACGTCGTTGTACGACAGGATCGCGTTCCACCAGTCGGCCGGGATGGTGAGGTTCCGGCTGCCCTTGCAGAGGTAGTTGCCGGCGGCGAGCGCGGCGTCGTCCAGGTCGTGCGGGTCCTTGACGCCGTCGTTGTCGGCGTCAGCCCCGATCTCCTGCCACGTGGTGGGGATGAACTGCATCGGCCCGATCGCACGGTCGAAGGTGGTGTCCTTGTCCAGCCGGCCGCCGTCGGTGTCGGGGATGCGCATCCGGTTGCCCTGCCCGTCCAGCGGCAGGCCGATGATCTCGGGCAGCGCCTTGCCGTCCTGCCCGAGCCGGGCGTTGTTGGCCTGGCCGTGCCCGGACTCGACGAAACCGATGGCCGCCAGCGTGGTCCAGCTCAGGCCGCAACTGCGGTTGGTCTGGGCGAGCACCAGTTCGGCGTAGCCGTATGCCTGCATGGCCACCGGCGAGATGCCGACCTTCGGCCCGACCTGCGCGGCCCAGCCGGCGAGGGCGTCCGACGGCCGGCCGGTGGTCACCCCGCCGACGGCCGGGCCGGTCGGCACCGTGCCGAGCGGCGGCACCGTCTGGGTGGGCAGCGGCAGCCCGTTGGGCAGCGGCTCCTGCGGGCCGGCCGTCGGCGCGACGGAGGCGGCGTCGGCGACCGGACGGGGCGCGCGGACCGTCGCGGGCACCAGCAGCGCGCCCGCCGCGGCGGTCGCCGCGACCAGGGCGAGCAGGAACACCCCGGGCAGGGTGAGCTGCCCGCTGGGGCGCCGCGACCAGTCCCGGGTCGCCCGGACCGCGGCTGCCGCCGCCTGGCGAGGCGGCGGCAGGCGTACGGCGTGCGCGAACGGCACCCGGCGCCGCCGGGCTCGCGCGGCCGGCCCGTTGGTGAGCACGTCCACCTTCGTCGCCGCGAGGTCGCTCTTCTCCGCCGACGTCGCCACGGCCGAGCCGCCCCCGGCGCCGCTCCCGGGGTCGCCGGGCTTGGTGTCGGCGGTCGACGTGCCGGCGGGCTCGGTGTCGGCGGTCGACGTGCCGGCGGCCTTGGTGTCGGCGGTCGACGTGCTACTGGGCTTGGTGTCGGCGGCGGACGTGTCGGTGGGCTTGGTGTCGGCGGTCGACGTGCCGGCGGCGGCACCGGGCTTCGCGGCGGCCGGCGGCTCGGTGTCGGCGCTCGGCTTCCCGGCGGCGGCCGGCGCCGCCGCGGCCGACGGGACGTCCGGGGCGGACGGTGCGGCGGGGGTGGCCGACGGCCCGGTCGGCGTCGGAGCGGGCTCGGCGGGTGCCGTCGTCGGGGTGTCGGCACCGGCGGGGGCCTCGGACCTCAGCCAGGGGCGGCGGGGCCGGGGCAGGCGCGCCGACGACCCCGGTGCGACCCCGGAGCCGGCGGGTGGCCCGTCGGGCGGCACGGCCGGTCGCAGGGGCCGATGGGTCGATCTGTCCTCGCCGTCCACCACAAGTTGAGTATCACCCATGTCTCCTCGGGCGTCAGGCCCGGCCGTACCCTGGAGTCATGCCCCGGTACGAGTTCCGTTGCCGCGCCTGCGGCGACACCTTCGAGGTCAACCGTCCGATGTCGCAGGCCGGCGAGCCGGCGCCCTGCCCGTGGGGACACACGGACACCGTCAAGCTCCTCTCCACCGTCTCGGTCACCGGTCGGGGTGGCGGCGCGGCCGGCGGCGTGGCCGCTCCGGCCGGTGGTGGTGGCTGCTGCGGCGGTGGCTGCGGCTGCTGAGTGGTGGCCACGGCTGCTGACTCGTCGGCCTCCGCCCGCCCGTCGGCCGACTCCGTTCGTCCGCGCCGGGGCCGCCGGGCCCCTTGAGTCCGAGCCCGGCCGGCCGTTCTCACGATGCGTGACGATCCAGTATCAGGCAGCATGAGTCCGACGTCACGGGGGAGGTCCCACGCATGTCGCCACGGATCCACCTCCCCAGCGGGTGGGTGACCTTCGTCTTCACCGACATCGAGGGCTCGACGCGGCTGGCCCAGCTCCTCGGGCCGGACTACCGGCCGGTGCTGCGGGAGCACCGCCGCCTGCTGCGCCGGACGATCGCCGCCACCGAGGGCGCGGAGCTGTTGACCGAGGGGGACTCGTTCTTCCTCGCGTTCGGCGACGCGACCGCCGGGCTGACCGCCTGCCTCACCGCGCAGCGGGCGCTGGCCAGCCACCAGTGGCCGACCGCCGAGGCCGTGCCCCGGGTCCGGATGGGGCTGCACACCGGCTGGGCCGAGCCGCGCGACGGCGAGTACGCCAGCCCGGAGGTGCACCGGGCGGCCCGGGTGGCCGCCGCCGCGCACGGCGGGCAGGTGCTCTGCTCGGCGTCGACGGCGCGGCATGCCGACCCGCTGCCGGCCGGCGCGTCCCTGCTCGACCTGGGCCTGCACCGGCTGCGTGGCTTCGACGACCGGGAACGGCTCTTCCAACTGGTCGCCCCGGGCATCGAGCGGCAGTTCCCGCGGCCGCGTACGGCCGACGCGGTCGCGCACAACCTGCCCACCCAGGTGACCTCGTTCGTGGGCCGGCAGGCCGAACGCGTCGAGCTGCGCCGGCTGGTGGAGGCGCACCGGCTGGTCACCGTGCTCGGGGCGGGTGGGGCGGGCAAGACCCGGCTCGCCGTGGAGCTGGGCACCGACCTGGTGGAGTCGTACCCGGACGGCGTCTGGTTCGTCGACATCGCCGCGGTGACCGACCCGGGCCTGGTGGCGTTCGCGGTCGCCGCCGTGCTCGGCCTGCGTCCCGAGCCCGGCCGCCCGATGGTCGAGACCCTGGTGGAGTACGCTGCCGCGCGCCGGATGCTGGTCGTCCTGGACACCTGCGACGCCCAGCCGGCCGCCTCGGCCGAGATGATCTCGCGGCTGCTCGCCGGCGGGGTGGGCGTGCGGGTGCTCGCCACCAGCCGGGAGTCGTTCGGCCTGCCCGGCGAGGTGGTCTGGCGGATCCCGCCGCTGTCGGTCGACCCGCCGGCGGACGGCGCGGAGAGCGACGCGGTCGCGCTGCTGCTGGACCGGACGGCGGCGGCCCGGGGTGGCCGGCAGCCGGACCCGGCCGAGTCGGCCGACCTGCGCCGGGTCGTGCGGCGGTTGGACGGGCTGCCGCTCGCCATCGAGTTGGCCGCCGCCCGGCTGCGGGTGCTCTCGGTCGGCCAGCTCGCCGAGCGCCTCGACGACGTGCTCGGCACGCTGGACGCGGGCCGGGAGAACCCGGAGCCGCCCCCGGTGGAGCGGGCGTGGACGGGCAACCAGCAGGACACGGTCGACCTGGTCGCGGCGGCCGTCGGGGTGCCGCCGCCCACCCCGGCCACCCGGGCGGTGCAGCGGTCCGCCACCGAACGGCACCTCACCATGCAGGCCACGGTCACCTGGTCGTACCGGACGCTGGGGCCGCGCGCCGCCCGGTTGCTGCGCTGGCTGGCGGTCTTCGCCGGCCCGGTGGACCTGTCGACGGTGGAGTGGCTGCTCGGCGCCGACCCGCTCGACCCGCTCTCCGTGCTGGTCGACAAGTCGATGGTGCTGGCCGAGCCGCACGCCTCGGGCAGCACCTACCGGATGCTCGACCCGATCCGGGCGTACGCGGCCCGGCGGCTGGCGGAGGCGGGGGAGGAGCGGGCCGCCCGGGACCGGCACGTTGCCTGGTCGGCGCACGCGCTGGAGCGGGCGCACCTCGGCCCGGACGGGCAGCCGGTCACGCTGTCGCTCTACGCCCTCGATCCCCTCGCCGGCGAGCTGCGCGCCGCGCTGCGCTGGTGCGCGACCGGCGGCAGCGCCCGGGCGGGGCTGCGGCTGGCCGGGGGCCTGGACCAGTGGTGGCGGGAGCGGGGCCTGGCCCGGGAGGGGCGGCTCTGGTTGTTCCGGCTGTACGGACGGATCGCCGAGACCGGGGAGCGGATCCCGGAGGCCGAGCTGGCGGGGGCGTACCACATGCACTCGCTGCACGCCGGCGCGGACGGCGAGTTCGCCGAGGAGCTGCGGTTCTCCCAGCGGGCGGAGGCGGCGGCCCGGCAGGCCGGCGACACCGGCCTGCTCGCCCGGGTCCTCGCCGGGCGGGCGGCCCCGTTGGTCGACATGGGACAGTTCGCGGAGGCCGAGCGGGTCTGCCGGGAGGTCATCGACTGGGCGTACGACCAGGAGGTGGTCGGCGACGCGCTGTTCGCCGTGTTCAGCCTGGCCGAGCTGCTCTGGCGGCGGGGCGCCCTGGACGAGGCCGCCGAGCTGTTGGGTGCGGCCCGCCCGGTCGAGGCGGCCCGCCCGGTCGAGCGGGGGCGGCGCTCGGTCGACATGCTGCTCGGGATGGTGGCCCTGGCCCGCGGCGATCTGGTCGCCGCGCACGAGCACCTCCAGGTGGCGCTCCGGTCCCGGATGAGTCACGGCTTCCACGGCCGGGCCTGTGACACGCTCAACGCGGTCGCGGTGCGCTGCGCCGCCGGGGGCGACGGGGCGACGGCCGCCCGCCTCTTCGGCGCGGCGGGGGCGACGCGGGCGAGCATGCGCTGCACGCCGGGCATCTACGGGGCGTACTGGGCGCAGCGGCAGGGGGAGCTGCGCCGGGCGCTGGGCGACGCGGTCTTCGACGCCGCGTACGGGGAGGGGACCGAGCTGGGGCTGGAGGAGGCGGCGGCGCTGGCGCTCGGCGTGGAGCATCCGGACCTGTCGGCGGATTCGACGAGGTTCGGCGCGGATCGGGCCCGCCCGTCGCCCCGTCGCCCCGTCACACCCGACCGCCACACCGAGCACGCCTGACCGGCGGTTCGGGTCGGGCGCGGCGTCGACCGGGGCCCGTCCCGCCCGGGGAGGCGGGCCGGGAACCCCGGTCGACCCGCCTCAGCGGAGGGCGGCGCGGCGCTCGGCGTCGGCCTTCATCCGGGCGGCGCGGTCGATGTCGGCCTGCTTCACCGCCGCGACGGAGCCGAAGGCGCTGACGGCCTGGTAGTACGTCCAGGCGAGGCTGTAGCAGGCCGGCCGGACGACGGTGCTGTACGTGGCGCAGACCCGCTTCAGGTCCTCGTAGAAGGCGCTGTCCAGGCGGGACTTGTTGGCCGAGAACTGGCCCATCGCCTTGTAGTTGCGGTAGCCGAAGTCGTGCCGGTAGCAGGAGAGGGTGAAGTTGAAGCCGAGCGGGTTGTCCGGGCTCGACGAGCAGTAGTCGGTCGACCAGTCGAAGGCGTACTCGGCCCAGGCGGCCTTGTTCAGCCGGGCGGAGTTCCAGGCGTTGTAGCTGGTGGCGCTGGTCTGGGTCCAGCTCGACAGGACGGACAGCTTCTGCGTGGGCGTGACGGCGGCGGCGGGGGAGGCGACGCCGAGCAGGACGAGCAGCGCGAGCGCGCCCGAGGCGAGCAGGGTGGTGAGGCGTCTGGGCACGGTTACCTCCGCGGGGGGTCGGGGGTGGGACGGGGTTACCGGCGGGTCACCGGATTTCGATCAGTTTCGATCAATGACCGTTCCCGGAGGTGTCGTGCCCATCGACAATTGGTGACAGACGCCGAAACAGACGAATGCCCCGGGCGCCAGGGGCACCCGGGGCATTCGGTGGGACGTCAGCGGACGAACGCCGGCGGGCTGGCCGGGCTCTCGTTCGCCAGCCGGTCGAGCGCGGTCACGTAGTACGTGTACCGCTTGCCCGCCTCGGCGGTGGTGTCCACCCAGGACTGCGTCTGGGAGTCGCCGTCGGCGCGGACCGTGTCGACCAGGTGCGCCGCGTCGGCGAAGTCGCACCGGCCGGCCGGGTCGGTCCCGTCGAAGCGGTAGATCGCGTACGACGTGGCGGTGCCGAGCGGGCCCTGGCCGTCGGCCGGCTGGAGCCAGTTCAGCCGGACCCCGTCGTCCTGCCGCGCGGCCTTCGTGACCACCGGCATGAGCAGCGGCTTCGACGGCAGGTGCGACATGGTCGGGATCAGCGCCGGCCGCGAGTAGTGCTCGGCGGCGTAGATGTCGGTCGCGCCGAGCCGGTTGGCCCGGACCTGCACGGCCGAGAAGTGGACGTTGCCCAGCACCTCGGGGTGCGACCGGTTGAGCGTCAGGTGGTCGGACAGCTCGCGCGGGTTCATCCAGAAGGAGCCGTAGACCGGGTCACCGCTCTTGTAGTCGGCCTGCCCGATGTAGAGCTGCACGCGGGTGCCCTTGACCACGTCCGCCCACCACGGCACCAGCCGGGCGTAGTCGGCGGCCGGGTACTGGCCGATGTACCAGTAGAGCTGCGGCACGATGTAGTCGACCCACTCCTCCTTGACCCACTTGCGGGTGTCGGCGGAGATGATGTCGTACGACTGGCTGCCGGTGGTGTCCGAGCCCAGCGGGTCGGCCGACTGGTTGCGCCAGATGCCGAACGGGCTGACGCCGAACTTCACCCAGGACTTCTCGGCCTTGATCTTGGCGTTCATCTCCTGGATCAGCAGGTTGATGTTGTCCCGCCGCCAGTCGGCCTTGTTGGTGAAGCCCCGGTTGTGCGCCGCGAAGGTCGCGTCGTCGGGCACCTGGTGGGTGCCGCTCGGGTAGGGGTAGAAGTAGTCGTCGAAGTGCACGCCGTCGACGTCGTACCGCTTGACGGCGTCCATCATCGCGGTCTGGACGAACTCGCGGACCTCCGGGATGCCGGGGTTGTAGTAGAGCCGGCTGCCGGCCACCCCGGCCGGCGGGTAGGCGAAGGTCCACTCCGGGTGCTCCCGCGCCGGGTGGTTCGGCGCGAGCTTGCTGATGTCCGCGCCGGCGCCGCCCGGGGCCGGCATCGAGACGCGGTACGGGTTGAACCAGGCGTGGAACTCCAGGTTCCGCTTGTGCGCCTCCTCGACCACGAACTTCAGCGGGTCCCAGCCCGGGTTCTCGCCCCGGACCCCGGTCAGGTACTCCGACCAGGGCTCGTACGGCGACGGCCAGAACGCGTCGGCGGTCGGCCGGATCTGGACGACCACCGCGTTGTGGTTGAGCCGCTCGGCGAGGTCCAGCAGCTCGCGGTACTCGGCCTGCTGGGTGGCGATGCGGTCGGGCGAGGTCTGGGACGCCTTGGTCGGCCAGTCGATGTTGACGACCGAGGAGATCCACATGGCCCGGAACTGCCGCTTCGGCGTGGCCGGGTCGGTGACGCAGGTGGTGGTGGAGGCGGTGGTCGCCGCGTCGGGCGTAGCGCTCGCGGGGGTGGCGGCGACGAGCGCGCCGAGCAGTGCGGCGGCCAGCCCGGCGGCTCCGAGCCGAGTTGCCTTCATGCGGTGTGTCCCTTCGTTGGGGCTCCCGTGTCAGGGGGTCGATCGCGGCGCTGTCGGCAAGATTCGCCGTCGGCAATCCGCCGCTTGGTAGGAAATTTTCACACCTCGTGGGTCCGGCGCAAGGGTCTGCGCCGGATCGATCCGTCCGTCCGGCCCGGCTCCGCCGTGTGGCCGGTCTCACCGTGCGCACGGTGACGACCTGCGCACGCCAGGTTGCGGGGGGTGGGGTTCCGGGGAGCCCGGCCCGCTCCGGGCGGTCAGGCTTGATCCCTGCGCGGGCCGGGCTCCCCGGAACCCCTTGGTGGTCGCTCCGTCGCCGACCGCGCGGTTCAGGGCTTCGGTCGGGGTCCCGCCGTCGGGCCCTTGACGACGGGCTTGCCGTCTTCCCAGACGACCTCGTCGAGCCAGATCTGGCGGCCCGGGTCTACCGTGCCCTCCTGACCGGGCGGCCAGGCGTGGTAGAGCAGCCAGGTGCGGCCGTCCACCACCACCATCGAGGCGTGCCCCGGCCCGGAGGCCACCCCGTTGGTGGCCAGGATCGGGTTCTCCGGGGCCTTCACGCAGGGGCCGGTCGGCGACTCGCAGACCGCGTAGCCCTCGGCGTACTCGGCGCGGTCGTAGGCGTTGGCGGCGAAGAAGAGGAACAGCTTTCCGTCGTGCCGGTGGAGGAACGGCCCCTCGACCAGGTTGCCCTCCCACGGCTCGGTCTGCTTCAGCAGCTTCGCCGGCTCGCCGACCAGGCGCAGCCCGTCGTCGGAGAGGCGCTGCGACCAGATCCAGGTGTCCACCCCGATGGCGTTGCCGTCGTTCTTCCACAGCAGCCACAGGCTGCCGTCGGCGTCCCGGAACGGGCTGGCGTCGATCGCCCCACCCAGCTCCGCCTGGCAGACCAGCGGGGCGGCCGAGTCGTCCCGGTACGGCCCCTGCGGGGCGCTCGCCACCGCCCGGCCGACGCACTGCCGCCCGGACTCGCGCCCGGCGACCGTGTAGTAGAGCAGGAACCGGTCCGGGGCCAGCTCGATCACCTCGGGCGCCCAGTTCTTCCCGGGCTCCGCCCACGCCGGCAGCTCCGGCAGCGCGTCCCCGGCCGGCATCCAGTCGACCAGGTCGGGGGAGGTGAGCACCGGGACGTTGCGGCCGGCGGCGTTGGTGTGGAAGAGGTACCAGGTGTCGCCCACCCGGATCGCCTGCGGGTCGGGCGCGTCGGTGCGTACGACCGGGTTGGTGAACATGCGCGCGTCGTCTCCCGTACTCGAAGGGTCTTCGCCACCGCCGCAGCCGGCGGCGAGCAGCGCGGCGGCGAGCACCGCCGCCGCGCCGCGCCGCCCGGTCGTCCCGGCCGTCATCCCTTCAGGCCGCTGCGGGAGACGCCCTGGATGATGTGCCGCTGGGCGAGGACGAAGAGGACCAACACCGGCAGGCTGGCCAGCACCGCCCCGGCCATGATCACCGGGTAGTCCGTGTTGTAGGCGCCCTGGAGCAGGCCCAGCCCCGGCGGCAGGGTGAGCATCTCCGGGCTGAACAGCACGAAGATCGGCCAGAGGAAGTCGTTCCAGTTGGTCAGGAACGACAGTACGGCGAGGGTGGCCAGCGCCGGCTTCGACAGCGGCAGCACCACCTTCCAGAAGATCTGCCACTGGCTGGCCCCGTCCAGCACCGCGGCCTCCTCCAGTTCCCGGGGCAGGGAGAGGAAGAACTGCCGCAGGAAGAACACCCCGAACGCGCTCGCCGCACCGGGGACGACCACCACGGCCAGGGTGTCGACCCAGTCCAGCTCGTCGACGATCAGGAAGTTCGGGATGATCAGCGAGGTCGGCGGGATGAACAGCGTCCCGACGATCAGCGCGAACAGCACCCCGCGACCGCGGAACCGCATCCGGGCCAGGGCGTACGCGGCCATCGAGGCGGTCGCCAGCACCAGCAGCGCGTGCAGCGTGGCGGCCAGCATGCTGTTGAGGAACCAGCGCAGCACCGGGTTCGCCGAGTTGTTCAGGATCTGCTCGTAGCCGTACCCGGAGACCGGGCTCGGCAGCCAGGTCGGCGGGATCTGCTGGGCCCCGGTGTAGGTCTTCAGCGAGGTGATGACCATCCACACCAGCGGCGTCAGGAAGACCAGGGCGAGCGCCACCAGGGTGGCGTAGCGCGCGGTCCGGCGCAGCCCGGTCGCCGGTCGGGAGCCGGCGGCCGGGGCGGCGCCGCGCGCCGGCGTGGGGGTGCGCGTGGGCGTCGTCATGGCGGTCCCCTCAGTCTTCCCGGTAGCGGAAGAGGCGGAAGTTGGCGATGCTCACCACCGCCAGCATCAGGGCGAACACGATGCTCATCGCGGCGGCGCGGCCGGCGTCGTTGTCCCGCAGCCCCTCCTCGACGATGAACCAGACCACGGTGCGGGTCTCCGTGCCCGGCGCGCCCTGGGTGATCAGGAACGACTGGCCGAACACGTTCGCCGAGGCGAGCACGGTCGTGGTGATCACGAACAGCAGCACCGGGCGCAGCCCGGGGAGCGTGACGTGCCGGAACCGTTCCCAGGCGCTCGCGCCGTCGACCTTCGCCGCCTCGTACAGCTCCGGCGGGATGTCCTGGAGCCCGGCCAGGTAGATCACGGCGTTGAAGCCGGAGGTCCACCAGACGGTCACCCCGACCAGCGAGACCCAGGCCCACGGCACGTCGGTCACCCACGGGGTGTCGGCCGGCAGCCCGACCATCCCGGCGAGCCGGTTGACCAGGCCGAGGTTGGCGTCGAGCAGGAACCGCCAGAGCAGGCCGATCACCGCCACGCCCAGCACGTACGGCGCGAAGTAGACCGCCCGGAAGAAGGTCCGGCCGGGGAACGAGCGGTTCAGCAGCAGCGCCAGCCCGAGCGGGACGACCACCAGCAGCGGCACCGACAGGACGGTGAAGATCGCGGTCGCCCGTACGCTCTGCCACCAGTCGCCGTAGACGGCCGAGTCGTCGGAGAACAGCTCCCCGTAGTTGTCCAGCCCGACGAAGGGCCGGTGGGGGAGCTGGAAGTCCCACTGGTGCACGCTGAGCCAGAGGCCGAGCACGATCGGCAGCAGGCCGAAGACCCCGAACAGGACCAGGTACGGGGCGAGGAAGAGGTACGGCGTCAGCCGCCCCGTCCGGCGGGCCGGGGCGCCCCGGCGGGCGGCGTCGCCCGCCGGGGGCGGCGCGCCGTCGCGCGCCGCCCCGACCTCGATCACGTCCGCCACGGGAACTCAGCTCCCGTACTTCTTGCGGTTGTCCTCGAGCTGCTTGTTGGCCTTGGCCGCCCCGTCGTCCAGCGCCTGCTTCGGCGACTTCTTGCCCAGCGCCGCCTCGTTGAACGAGTTGTAGAACGTCGTCATGACCTCGCCGAGGCCCGGGGCCGCCGGCGGGAAGGCCGCGTACTCCAGCTCGGGGGCGAGCGCGTTGACCTCGGTCAGCGCCTTGAACTCGGCGCTGTCCCGGACCGTCTTGCGGGCCGGCACCTGGCCGCCCTTGGCCCAGTCGAGGGAGTGCTGGCTGAGCCAGTTGATGAACACCTTCGCCGCCGAGACCTTGTTCGCGTCGTTGGCCCGCTGCTTGACGATGGTGAAGTTGTGCGAGTTGGCCCAGGCCGCCGGCGTGCTGCCGATCTGCGGCAGGGGCGCGACGCCCCACTGGATCTCCGGGCTCTTCTTCAGGTCGTTGACCTGCCAGATGCCGTTCCAGTTGAAGGCGTTCTTGCCGCTCTTGAACGCCAGGTAGTCGGCGTCCTGGCCGACGTTCGCCGGGGAGTGGCCCTGCTTGATCAGGTCGACCAGCCAGGTGCACGCCTCGACGGCCTGGTCGGAGTTGAAGGTGGCCCTGGTGGCCTCGGCGTCGAAGACGCTGCCGCCCCACTGGTGCAGCAGGGAGTAGAAGGTCATGCCGCCGGTGAACTGGAACGGGCTGACCCAGAACCCCTGCACGCCGGACTTCTTCAGCTCGGTCAGCGCGGCGGTGTACTCGTCCTTCGTCGTCGGCGGCCTGTTCGGGTCCAGACCCGCCTTCTGCATGACGCCCTTGTTGTAGTAGAAGCCGAGCGGGTGCATGTCCAGCGGGATGCCGTACCGCTTGTCGTTGTAGAGCCCGCCCTTCCAGACGGTGGGGGCGAAGTCGCCCTCGCTCAGCTCCAGCGCCTTGGCGACGTCGTCCAGCTCGGTGATCACGCCCCGGGCGGCGAAGGTGGCGAGCTGGTCCACGTGCATGACCGCGATGTCCGGGCCGCTGCCGCTGGAGGCGGCGCCGGGCAGCTTGGCGTAGTAGTCCACCCACTCGTACGTCGCGATCGTGACGGCGATGTTCTGGTGCTCGGTGTTGAACTGGTTCACCAGCGCCTTGAAGATGTCGCCGTCACCGCCGGTGAACCCGTTCCACAGCTTCAGGTCCACCTTGGGGCCGGTGTAGTCCTTGCCGCCGTTGCCGGCCGCCGGGCCCGAGCTGTCGTCGTCGCCGCCGCAACCGGCCAGAGTCAGCGAGGCGGCGGCGCCGAGCCCGAGGCCGAGGCCGAGCAGGCGCCGCCGGCTCAACTCGTTCTGCATCATGCGGGTTTCACTCCTTGGGGGACGGGGATGAATTGTGCCTGCCCAGGGCCGGTCCGGCGTCAGCCGGCGGCGGGGGAGAAGCGCAGCACGTTCCAGGAGACGGCCGGCAGCCGCACGGCGCACCGGCCGCCGTCGGTGGTGGGGGTGGGCAACTGCCGGGGCGTCACCCGGTCGGGCTCGGCCTCGGTGTTCGTCGCCGTCGGGTCGTCCCCGGCGGCGAGGCTCAGGTGGGATGAGACGGAGAGTCCTGGCAGGCCGCGGAGGTCGAGCTCCAGCGCCAGGTCGGCCGAGTCCCGGTTGACGGCGAAGACGGTCAGCCCGCCCGTCTCCTCGTCGTGCACGGCGACGGAGTCGAGCACGGGGACCTCGCCGTACCGCTTCGTCTCGTAGGCCGGGCCGACCGGCTCGGTGCGCAGCACCGTGCCCCGGGCGTGCCAGGCGGTCAGCGCGAACGGGTGGAAGATGCTCTGCCGCCACGCCGGCCCGCCGGTGCGGGTGCGGATCGGGGCGATCACGTTGGCGAGCTGGGCCTGGCAGGCCACCCCGACCCGGTCGGCGTGCCGGAGCAGGGTGATCAGCAGGTCGCCGACCACCACCGCGTCGACGGCGGTGAAGTCGTCCTCGATCAGCGCCGGGGCCTCCACCCAGCCGCGCCGGGCCAGGTCGGCCTGGAGGCGGGACTCGTACCAGACGTTCCACTCGTCGAAGCTGACCTTGAGCTTGCGCCGGTCCCGCCGCTTCGCCGCCACGTGGTCGGCCGTGGCGACCACGTCCCGGATGAAGTTGTCCATGTCGACGGCGGAGGCCAGGATGCTGGCCCGGTCGCCGTCGGACGGGTCGTAGTAGGTGTGCGCCGAGATGTAGTCGACGTGCTCGTAGGTGTGCTCCAGGACGGTCGCCTCCCAGGAGGCGAAGGTGGGCATCCGCCGGTTGGAGCTGCCGCAGGCGACCAGGCTGATCGAGGGGTCGATCATCTTCATGGCGCGGGCGGTCTCGGCGGCCAGCCGGCCGTACTCGTCGGCGGTCTTGTGGCCGACCTGCCACGGGCCGTCCAGCTCGTTGCCCAGGCACCAGAGCCGCACCCCGTACGGCTCCTCGGCGCCGTGCTTGCGGCGCAGGTCCGACAGTTGCGTCCCGCCCGGGTGGTTGGCGTACTCCAGCAGGTCGCACGCCTCCTGCACGCCCCGGGTGCCGAGGTTGACCGCCATCATCGGCTCGACCCCCGCCTCGGCGGCCCAGGCCATGAACTCGTCGAGCCCGAAGGCGTTCGTCTCGATCGTCTTCCAGGCCAGGTCGAGCCGGCGGGGGCGGTCGCCCGCCGGGCCGACGCCGTCCTCCCAGCGGTAGCCCGAGACGAAGTTGCCGCCGGGATAGCGGACCACCGAGACGCCCAGCTCCCGGGTCAGCTCCAGCACGTCGCCGCGCAGCCCCCGCGCGTCCGCCGCCGGGTGTCCCGGCTCGTAGATCCCGCCGTAGACGCAGCGGCCCATGTGCTCGACGAACGAGCCGAAGAGTCGCCGGTCGGCCGGCCCGATCGCGAAGGCGGGGTCGATCGTGAGCTGCGCGGTCCGCAAGGGGGTGCCACCTTTCCTCGTCGCGGTCCCGGGTGACCGCGGTCACCCGGTGTCCCTGGTTTCTACAACGTTGTAAGCAACGTTGTAAAGAGCCGGTCGCGAGGTAAAGTCCCCAGTCATGGCGGGAGGTGGCGCAGTGCGACACAGGCTCAAGGACGTGGCGGAGCGGGCCGGCGTGTCGGTCAAGACCGTCTCCAACGTGGTCAACGGCTACGTGCACGTCCGGCCCGACACCCGCGCCCGGGTCGAGGCGGCCATCGCCGAGCTGAACTACCGGCCCAACCTCTCCGCGCGCAACCTGCGCAAGGGGCGCACCGGGGTGATCGCGCTGGCCGTGCCCGAGCTGGACATCCCCTACTTCGCCGAGCTGGCCCGGCACGTCGTCACGGCCGCCGCCGAGCTGGGCTGGACGGTGCTCATCGACCAGACCGGCGGCGGCCGCGAGCAGGAGCGGGTGGTCGCCTCCGGCATCACCGAGCACCTGATCGACGGGCTGATCTTCAGCCCGCTGGCGCTCACCGCGGAGGACCTGACCGGGCTCGACGGCACCCCGATGGTGCTGCTCGGCGAGCGGGTCGACCACGGCCCCGCCGACCACGTCGGGATCGACAACGTGGGCGCCGCCCGGGAGATCACCGCCCACCTGGTCGGGCTCGGCCGCCGCCGGATCGCCGCCATCGGCTCGCAGCGCACCCCGGAGGGGGCGAGCGCCCGGCTTCGGCTCGCCGGCTACACCGCCGCGCTCGCCGACGCCGGCATCGACTACGACGAGGGGCTGGTGGCGCCCGCGTCGGCCTGGCACCGCGCGGACGGCGCCGCCGCGATGCGCGCGCTGCTGGCCTCCGGCGTACGCCCCGACGCCGTCTTCTGCTTCAACGACACCCTCGCCCTGGGCGCCCTGCGCGCCCTGCACGAGGCGGGACTGCGCGTCCCCGAGGACGTCGCGGTGGCCGGCTTCGACGACATCGAGGACGGCCGGTTCTCCGTGCCCACCCTGAGCACCATCGCCCCCGACAAGGAGCGCATCGCCCGGCTGGCCGTGGAGCTGCTCGCGGGCCGCATCGACGGCGACCGCAGCGCGCCGCCCCGGGAACTCTCCGCCCCCTGGCGCCTCACCCCCCGCGAAAGCACCCTCGGCCGCTGACCCGGGCTGCCCGTCGGGCCGGGTCAGTCGAAGAAGCGGGCCAGGTGGGCGGGGGTGGGGCCCGCCGCGTCCGGGGTCAGCGGGGTGAGGTCGGCGAAGATCGAGGCGCCGTCGCAGCCGACGTGCAGCGGATACCAGCGCGGGGTGCCCGGGGGGCGCTGCAGGCAGATCCCCTTGACGGTCTGCACGTCGAGCAGCCGGACGTGGGTCGGGTCGGCGACGGCGTTCACGTGCCGCCACCACGGGCTCATCACGTGCAGCACGCCGCCCGGCCGGAGCACCCGGTGGCACTCGTCGACCAGCGGCAGGAAGTCGACCAGGTGCTCCAGGATGTGCACCGCGAACAGCACGTCCACCGAGTCGTCGGCCAGCGGCAGCGAGGCGGAGAGATCGGCCACCGCGTTCACCCCCGGGGCGGGGTAGATGTCCAGCCCCAGGTTGCCCGGCCACTGCTTGGTGGCGCCGCAGCCCAGGTCGACCACGACCGGGTCGCGCCCGCCGACGCGTACCCGGCACCAGACGCCGAACACCCCGTCGAGCCGGCCCACCCGGTCCCGGACCAGGCGCAGGTCGGACTGCTCCGCGACCTCGCCGCCGAGGTGGGCCACCCCCCGGTCGAAGCGCACCTCCACCGGGAGGTCGCGCAGCCGGTCGTCGTGCCGGGCCTGGTCGGCCCACGCCTCGGCGAGGAATACGTCGATCGCCCGCAGCCGCTCGGCCGAGGGCGGGGTCTGTCCCAGCGCGACCATCCGGGTCCACCTCCCGCGGGCCGTTACCCGGATCTCCGCCCGATATGCCCCGCGACACGCCCTGCCGCGAGCCGGGGCGGTCAGCCGGTGATCGTCCGCCGGGGGCGACCGCCGCCGCGCATCCGCTGCCGAGGCGGCGGGGCGGCCGGCTTGGGCCGCTTGAGGTGGTAGCGGTGCAGCTCGTTGTTGCCGGGCAGGGACGGGTCCTCGCTCATGGCCACCAGCTCCCAGCCCTGGTCGCCGGCCCGGTTCAGGTGGGCCAGCGCGGTGTCGCCGTAGGGCGTCACGTCGACCATGGAGCCGTCCGGGCCGTACCAGACGAAGACGACCTCCCAGCCGATGTCGTTGGTGGCCGCCTGGCGGCGGCGGACCAGCAGCGCGTACTCCCACTTGAGCATGGGGTCATTGTCACCCGCCGCGAGCGGGTCGGCACGGATCAATCCTCGGCGATCCGTCCGGCGGCCACCCGCAGCCGCCGGTTGGTCTGCACCGCGTCGAGCATCCGCCGGTCGTGGGTGACCAGCAGCAGCGTTCCCGGGTAGTTGGCCAGCGCGGACTCCAACTGCTCGATGGCCGGCAGGTCCAGGTGGTTCGTCGGCTCGTCCAGCACCAGCAGGTTCACCCCGCGCCCCTGGAGCAGCGCCAGCGCCGCCCGGGTCCGCTCGCCCGGGGAGAGGGTCGCCGCCGGGCGCAGCACGTGCGCCGCGCGCAGGCCGAACTTGGCCAGCAGCGTCCGCGCGTCCGCCGGCGACAGGTCCGGCACGGCGGCGCGGAACGCGTCGATCAGCGGCGCGTCGCCGAGGAAGAGCCCCCGGGCCTGGTCCACCTCGCCGACCACCACGCCCGGGCCGAGCGCGGCATGCCCCTGGTCGAGGGGGAGCCGGCCCAGCAGGGCGGCGAGCAGCGTGGACTTGCCGGAGCCGTTCGCCCCGGTCACCGCCACCCGGTCCGCCCAGTCGACCTGGAGGGTCACCGGGCCGAGGGTGAAGCCGCCCCGGCGTACGACGGCGTCGCGCAGCGAGGCCACGACGGCCCCGGCGCGGGGCGCGGCGGCGATCTCCATCCGCAGCTCCCACTCCTTGCGGGGCTCCTCGACCACCTCCAGCCGCTCGATCAGCCGCTCGGTCTGCTTGGCCTTGGCCGCCTGCTTCTCGGTCGCCTCGGAGCGGAACTTGCGGCCGATCTTGTCGTTGTCGGTGGCCTTGCGGCGGGCGTTCTTCACGCCCTTCTCCATCCAGGCCCGTTGCGTGCGGGCGCGTGCCTCCAGCCCGGCCCGGGTGTCGGCGTACTCCTCGTACTCCTCGCGGGCGTGCCGGCGGGCCACCTCGCGCTCCTCCAGGTAGGCGGCGTAGCCGCCGCCGTAGTGCCGGATCTGCTGCTGGTGCAGGTCCAGCTCCAGCACCCGGGTCACCGTGCGGGTGAGGAACTCGCGGTCGTGGCTGACCAGCACCGTGCCGGCGCGCAGCCCGGTGACGAACTCCTCCAGCCGCTCCAGGCCGGCCAGGTCCAGGTCGTTGGTCGGCTCGTCGAGCAGGAAGACGTCGTAGCGGCTGAGCAGCAGCGAGGCCAGCCCGGCGCGGGCGGCCTGGCCGCCGGAGAGCCCGGTCATCGGGTGGTCCAGGTCGACCGTGAGGCCCAGCTCGGCGGCGACCTGTTCGGCGCGCTCCTCCAGGTCCGCCCCGCCCAGGCCGAGCCAGCGCTCCAGCGCCTCGGCGTAGTCGTCGTCCGCGCCGGGCGCGCCGTCGGTGAGCGCCGTGGTCGCCGCGTCCAACGCGGCCTGCGCGGCGGTGACCCCGGTGCGCCGGGCGAGGAAGTCCCGGACGGTCTCGCCGGCGCGCCGCTCCGGCTCCTGCGGCAGGTGCCCGACGCTCGCCGTGGGCGGGCTGAGCGCGATGCTCCCGGCCTCCACCGGCAGCAACCCGGCGAGGGTGCGCAGCAGCGTCGACTTGCCCGCCCCGTTCACCCCGACCAGCCCCACCACGTCCCCCGGCGCGACCACCAGGTCCAGCCCGGCGAACAGCGCCCGGTCCCCGTGCCCCGCGGCCAGCCCCTTGACGATCATCGTCGCGCTCATCAACCGCGACCCTATCCCGCCCCCCACCCCTCCCCACCCGCTCGCCTCCCCGCCCCCGCCGCCTCCGCGATCTTGCACTTCGTGCCCGGACGAGTGGGGCGAAAGCCGCGAACGTGGGGCCGAAAGTCCAAGATCGCGAACCAGGCTCGGGAGGCGCACGGCACACTGCTCAGGTGGTGACCACTCTGGCGATCGACTGTGGCGGCGGCGGGATCAAGGGGTCCGTGCTGGACGAGGCGGGCACGATGCGCGCCCGGCCGCTGCGGGTGCCCACGCCGTACCCGCTGCCGCCGGCCCTGTTCGTCAAGACGCTGCTCGACCTGGGCGGCCGGCTGCCCGCGGCGGACCGGCTGACCGTCGGCATGCCGGGGATGATCCGGCACGGCGTGGTGGTCGCCACCCCGCACTACGTGACCCGCTCCGGGCCCCGGTCGAAGGCCGACCCGGGCCTGGTCGCGGAGTGGTCCGGGTACGACGCGCGGACCGCGCTCGCCGAGGCGTTCGGCGTGCCGGCGCTGGTGCTCAACGACGCCGAGGTGCACGGCGCCGGGGTGGTCGCCGGGACCGGCTGCGAGCTGGTGCTGACCCTCGGCACCGGGCTGGGCAGCGCGCTCTTCGACGGCGGGGTGCTCGCCCCGCACCTGGAGCTGTCCCACGCCCCGGTGCGCTGGGGCACCACCTACGACACGTACGTGGGGGAGCCGGAGCGGCGCCGACTCGGGGACGCGTTCTGGTCCCGCCGGATCCGGCAGGTCGTGGACGGGCTGCGCCCGGTGTTCCGCTGGGACCGGCTCTACCTGGGCGGCGGCAACTCGCGCCTGATCCGGCCCGAGCAGCTCGCCCGGATGGGCGACGACGTGGTGGTGGTGCCCAACACGGCGGGCATCGTCGGCGGCGTACGCGCCTGGGATCTGGTCGCCGGCCGGCACGGCGCCCCCACCTGATCCCGCCCGCGTTCCGCCCGGGGAACAGTCGCGGTACGCCGGGTGTTGTGCCAGCGTCGGGAGAAGTGGCGGCGTGACACGAGGGGGTGGGTCGAATGGATCTTCTGGCCGAGTACCGGCGGGCGACCATGTTCTTCGAGGCCGGTGACCCGACCGGAGCGGCCCGGCTGCTCGAACCGATCGTGGCGGCCGAGCCCGACAACTCGTCGGTGCGGCAGCTGCTGGCCCGGGCGTACTTCCAGTCGGCCCAGCTCAACCGGGCCGAGGAGCAGCTCCGCGAACTGGTCGACCGCGACCCCAGCGACCACTACGCCCACCACGTGCTGGGCCGGACGCTGGAGCGGCTGAACCGGCACGCCGACGCGCTGCGGCACCTGCGCATCGCGGCGGCGATGCACAGCGGCAACGACGACTACCGCACCGCCCTGGACCGGGTGCAGACCCGGGTCGCGGGCGGTCGCTGACGGCGGACGACCCGACGCCCGGGGAGCGGGCGCACGGACGGGGCAGCTCGACAGGGCTGCCCCGTCCGTACGGTCGTCACCGGATGCCGCGCAACGCCGGGCGCCGCCGGGTAGCTCGCGCGACGAGTGGAACGCCGTGGCTGTCAAACGGGTCTGATGACAACCGTGGTGTTCCACCCGTGCGGGGGTGGGGCGGAGCGCGCCGGGCGGCCTACCATCGGCGGTATGGGACGTGACCTGCCGGTGGCTGCGCGATGAAGCTGAAGCTGGACCTGCACGACATCTTCAACAAGGGTCACGACATCGACCGGGCCCTGCGCGGGATCATGGACGAGGCGGTGGCGAAGAAGGCCACCCTGGTCGAGATCATCCCCGGCAAGGGCTCCGGCCAGCTCAAGAAGCGGGTGCTGCGCTTCCTCGACCAGAAGGACGTCAAGCAGCTCTACCACCGCGTCGAGAAGGACTCGAAGAACTTCGGTCGCCTCTTCGTGCACTTCCGCTGGAAGTAAGCGCCACGACGTCCCGATCTCCCACGCTGCCCCCGGGATGGCCTCTGACCTGCCGAAACGCCTTCCGCTGGTTTCCGGCATCTTCCGCCGTTGCTCGCGCTCAGTTGTGCCGGATCTGTGCCGGGTGATCATGACAAGCGGCATGCGTCGGTTGCTTCATGACGTCTCGCTTACAAGCTCTGTGCATCACGTCCGCACACGTCCGGAAACGGCTGCACGCTCGAAGCGCCGTCCATGCCAGTGCTCGGCAGCGTGCTGCCGTCCGGCGCGATTGCTGTCAGCGTTGCTGTCGACAGCCATGCGGCCGGCGACCCCGGCCAACCTCCGCTGGGGGAGCCGGGCGAGTCTTGCTGGCCCGTAGCAGCTGGTGACGAGCAGTGCTGGTACGGGCGAGGCAGCTGGCATCGACTGATGCTCTGTACCGACCCGGAATGACGTGCTTGATGCGTCTTCGCTGCCTCTGCAATGCACCGGTACCGCCTACACGGCCGGGGCCCCGAGACGTTGGATCTCTACTTCCCGAAGGCTATTGGCGACAGCAGCCTGTGTCTGGTTTTTCCTGGTTGTGGCAAGTAGGATCCCGGCGTGACGGACTCTCCTGCAGCTCAGCTTCGCGCAGCATTGAGCGCCGAGGAGAGGGCTGAGCTGCAACAACTGGGCATCCCGGTCAACCTGGCGGCCGGAACCGTCCTGTTCTCCGAGGGTGACACCACCACTCACGCAGTCTTGATCAAAGAGGGCCAAGTCAAGGTTGTCTCCACCGGGCCGCAGGGACAGGAAGTAGTCCTAGCAACGAGAGGCCCGAGTGAAGTGGTGGGCGAAATGGCTCCACTTGACGGACAACCCCGGTCGGCGACCGTGGTGGCGGTCACGCCTGTCGAGTGCGCCATCGTGAGCGCCGACCTTTTCAATGCCTTCCTAGACAGGCATCCACGGGTCATGCGCTTCTTGCTCTTGCAAGTCACTCAGCGACTTCGTGACGCTGACCACCGACGGGTTGACCTTGCCACCCTGACAGTAGGCGCCCGCGTGGCTGCAACGTTGCTGGAGTTGGCGGGCCTTGATCCTCGAAACCCCGACCAGGGCAAGGCTCACCCGATCCCAGACATCTCCCAGACCGAGCTTGCCGGGTATGTGGGAGCGTCGCGCGAAGCCGTCGCGAAGGTCCTACGAGAGCTTCGAACCAAAAAGATCATCACCACAGGCAGGCGATCGATCGTCATCGACGATGTGGCCGCCCTTGCCGCCCTGACCAGCATGAACACGTAAGAAGGCCAGCACCTTTGGTACTTCTTCACACTCAGACTGTCGCGTAGTACCATTGAGTCCTTGGTGTCCGGTGCGAGCTGCCCGGGAGGAGGGGACCGATGTACCAACACGGCACGTTCACATTTCTCGGTCTGGACATCGAGGCGTTCCATCGCGAGGACCGCGACCTGAGCGCACAGATGGCCATGCGTTCTCAGCTGCTGTCCATCCTGGACTCCGCTCTCAAAGACGCGGGGCTCTACTCAGACGCGAAGATCCTCGACCGAGGTGACGGCGCCGTGGTGGTCTTGTCGTGCGGACCCCTTCGGGTCCTAACCGAGGTTGTACCGCGCTTGACGGCGTCGCTCGACAACTACAACGAGGGCCAGCCCTCTCGTCTACTCCTCCGACTCCGCATTGCTGTACATCAGGGCACCGCCGCCTATGACGAGCGGGGCGGCTACATCGGGCGAGACCTGACCTTTGTCTTCCGCATGATCGAATCGGAGACCATGCGCCGCCAGCTCGCAACGACGACCCAACCGATCGTGCTAGCTGTATCAGAGCAGGTGAAGGAGGAGGTGAAGGCCGCAGGGGCGGAGGATCAGCAGTCAATCCCTAAGCTCGGCTCGCTCAGTTTCCAGACGAAAGAAACGCGAGCGACAGCCTGGACCGCGCAACTGGGAAGGTGTGTTCCCGCCTGAGGGACCCCATCACGAGCAATGGCAGCGAAGCCTGCCTGCACTCCCAGCAGGAGAACTCGCGTGGTTCGCGTCCTGCCCGACGCGAACCCGCACCTACTAACGTCTCCCGAAAGGTCACCTACATGCCCCAGTCAGGATCCAGCAAGAAGGCTGCCGCACCGGAGCCGTCCGCGCCATTGGACGTTCGGTTGGTTGTCCTGCTCGCCTTGGCCGGCCTCGCCGCTTGGTTGGCCTTCGTGAACCCTACCGCCGCAGTGGCGGTTGGGTTCGGTCTGACCGTCCTCTACACCCTCCACCTCATGACAAAGCGTTAGTCGCAGCAGTTCTCTGGAGCAAGCTCCGCCGGCAGTCACGCTGGCGGAGCTTGACTCCTGCGTCCCAGAGGAACCACCAGCCGTCGATGAGCTGCGCCAGCAACGGGGCTGAGCTGTCCGAACGGTCCACCGGAGTGCCCCACACCGCCGGAGATGGCCACCGTCGGGACCCCTGGCAGACTGCCGCCATGCCGTCTGAACCGGAGTCGTGGACCATCAAGCACTTCTCGCAAGCCAACCCAGTCGGCCCCGGCCAAGACAGCGTCCCGGCGCTGCTACGCCGCCTCGCAGACAGCATCGAACAACGGCCCGGCATCGAGGTCCAGGACGTCATACTGCACAGCGAGGTCACTGCCGACGGTGACTGGTGGTCGGCCACCGTCTACTTCCACGAACCGTCGCCCTAACAGAATCCGGCGTACAGGTCGACTCGTCCGTCGCCCACCAGGTCAGCCGCCGCCACATGGTGGCTGGCCTGCTGTTTCTTCGGGTGCTGCTGGGTGTCGTCGGTCATCTTTGGTCGGCGTTTGACGGCCCAGTGACGGCCCAGACGGCCCAGAGACGGCCCAGCGCACCGTCAGTTTGGAAGGTGCCTTGATCTACCGATAGATCACGCCGGCCTTGCTGGTCACCAGCACAACTCTTCGCCCCGTCCGCTCTCACATGCGGGTGCGGCCCGTTGCTGCGCCTTGTTGACTGGCGTAGCGGGCACGTGGCGGGCACGGCACGACAGCCAGTACAGCCTCGCCACATGCCGCTCCTTCGATTAGGCGCAGACATCAGGTCAGCCCCCTGGCGGCCCGCAACTGCGGAGTGGCGCAGGAGCAGAGCTACCTACCTCAACCCTGCACGAACTGGTGGCAAACGCACCAAACCTGCCCCGCGTCGGTCCCCCAACGTCATGATGACCCGGGTAAGGGTTTGGGATGCTAACCAGCCAGCAGTGGAGGAGCGTTGGGCGAGTCATACGAAAGCGGCGAGTACTCCGGTCCGGAATTCCAGGAGTACTGCATCAGCGAGTCGGCCTACCTGTCGTCCCACCGTGACCGCTCGCCGTGCCGGTCATGCGCCCTACAGAATCTGTGTGAGGCAGGATTCGAGGAACAGAAACGGCGCGCCTTGCTGGGGATCAATCCTAGCCTTACCGACGACGCACATTTCAGCATGGAGCAGCTGACACCCGTCAAACTTTTTGAGAAATTGACCGATAAGCAGCGCGAATTTGTCATAGAAAAGATTCCAAGCTTGAAGGAGGAATAAATGAGCAAAGAAGGGTCCGGCGAAGCCCAGCGCCAGTTGGCCAAGAAGTCGCAATTGGTGGCGAAACAGCAGTTGGAGGCCAAGCGGCAACTAAGCGAGAAGGCGGCACTCGTAGCGAGACAACAACTGGAAGCGAAGCGGCAATTGAGCGAGAAGGCGCAGTTGACGGCGAAGCAGCAGTTGGAGGCCAAGCGGCAGTTGAGCGAGAAGTCGGACCTTCTGGCGGATCAGTAACGGCCCACGGTTTGCTTGGTTCAGACGTTGAAGCGGAACTGCGAGCCGTGATCGGCTCACCAGCGTGAACAGTGCTCGGCACCTGCTCACACGGCGTCGCAGGCTGCCAGGGCTGCACACTGATCGCCAACGTTTGACAGTGTCTCGTGCCCCCTGTGTGCCCCAGACAGCCGCGCGCCGCCGAGGCGTGACCGACCTGGCAGGATCAGCCCGGTGACGAGGTCCGCCGGGTTGCTGCGCTGCGAGGCGATTGCATGGGTCGACGAAGACTGGCCGGGGTGGGTCCGTGTACGGCTGGTCGATGCCGACGGACGAATCTGGTTCTTCGTCGACAAGGTGCCGATCTTCTTCGTGGATGACGACATCTTTCCTGGCGCTGCTCTGCCCCGGCCGGCGTTCGTGAGGTGCCATGTCGTCGGTCAGCAGGAGGACCAGATCCTTGTCGTTAGCACTGCTCCCGACCACGTGGAGGCCGAGGACGGAACCACTCAGTTCCGGGTCCGCCCGAACCAGCTAGAGCGGGCGAGCTGGTCCTGATCCAACTGAACTGTCAGCTTGGGAATCGGGTTGAGTCACGGCCATCGGGGGTGGTGCCGGCTGGTCATGGACGTATCGGCGACCCGGCCAAGCCCTACGACGGGCCTCTACTAGCCGACGTTGACCGCTGCCTCGGGCACGGATCGGGCACGAAGTCGGGTAAGACTGAAGCCTGAACCCCTAAGCCCCACAGCCGCTCGCGTCGTCCGAACGACATCTTCGGGCGTGTTATTCACGGGTCAACCACCTAGAGTGAGTGCGTGGGCGGCTTCGGTGGAGACTTCCGGTTTCAAGAGCGGGATCAACCGTTACTGAGGGTATTGTCTACCGCGATTGGGCGGCGCGCTCGCCCCTTTAGCGTGAGGTGGCGGTTAGCATTCCCGAGTAGCCAACTCGCCAGATTCAGCATGGACGGCAATTGGACGCGAATGAGATTACTCGTTGATCGCCTCCGCCGAGACTTGCCAATCGTCGCCGAGGGCTTTCAGTCGACGGATCTACCTAGCGAGCGAAGACGTACTGCAAATGGATTAGTAGACATAATTAGTAGATGGCTTTACGGTGGATACGACAGGCATGCCGAGGACTACGTTCCGCGATTGCTCCGCAAGCGTAACGCAACCGCGTACATGGTCGTGAATTTCTGGCTAGGACAAGAGCACGACGATTTGGCAGACCGCCTGACAGTCACCCTCGACACCATTAGCGCGTGGGCCTTCGACGATACAGCCCCGGAGGTCGTACTAGAGGAATTGCATACCGCCGCCACGCTTCTGCTAATGCGGCGTCTCGGGCTTCGCCGAGCCCCTGCCTTCAGTGAACTCGTAGAAAGGGAAGTTGCGGCGGGTGGCCTTAATCAAGGGCTTTGGTTTGCCGACTACAGCAGCTTCGACGATGCACCGACGATGGGTGATCTCCTGCTAGACCTAAAGACGGTACGGGCAAGGTCGAAGCACCAGGGTAGTCGCGAGTCGCGGGAGTGGCTCGACCGCAATTTCTGGGGATCTATCGTAACTCTCGAATATCTCGCTGAATGCGTCCGAGACGGCTTGCCGCGGCGTAGTCCCGCCCTCACTTCTGAGAGCTTGGCACAACTGCGCGCGAGCCACGCCGCCCTGTACGCCGAGGAGGCTTGATGCCGGCAACTCGCGGAGGATCTGGGGCCCCGTCCACACAAGCGAGATTTCTTGCTACAACGGGCTTCACTCGCGACCTAGCGATTGCTACAAGTGACGGTCACGAAATCCGGTACAACGGCGCGGCCATGCTGGTGGCCGGCTTGGAGGTCGTTGAGAACCTCTCATTGGCCTCACTGAAGCGGGCGCTAGTCCGTCTTTGCAGTTACACGGGCGACCCCTCCGCCATGGGCAAAAATCTCGACGCCACGCGTGAAACCTTGCACTTCACAAGGTTGCCGCATAGATACGCCTACGAAGACGCGACTCCCCTCATGAACTTCGAATTGGAGTTGACGTTTTCACTCAAGCTTATTCTCAATGTGCAGGTATACCTAGAAATTGAAACGGACGAAGAGGAAGTCGAGCGAGCGCTTACCCATCTCCTGCGACGCCACCATGCAAGTGTCTACGAGATTTTTCCGGAGGGCGTCGAGGAATACGCTCATTGGACCATTCGCCTACTGGTCGAGAAACGCGGACGTCGGGTCGGCGACGTATGCAGGTTAGCCCTCGAAACGATCGATATTCTTGGCGCACTGGGTACCGGCGGCAATTTCGATCCAGGGTCGCTGTGGGATCTGCTACAAAGCGGCCGGCTTGACATCCTCGTCGGGCAATCAGAGTCGTCAACGCTCGAAGTGAAGTCGCAAGGCTATGGCCTTAAAACAGAAGCGGGGAAAATTGAGCTTGGTCAAGACGTGGCTCGCTTCGCCAATGCAGAAGAGGGAGGCTTGTTGCTTCTCGGCTTCCGTACCCGCCGGAAATCCGGCCAGGAGATCATCGAGAAGGCAACTCCGCTTCGAGGGCTTGGACGCAACGCGGCGCAAAGACATCGAGCAGCGATCGACCAGCGAGTGTATCCACCTGTAGAGGGTTTAGAAGTGGCGGCGATATATTTGCCTGACGATGAACAGATTATCGCTATCCGCGTGCCTCCCCAGCCCGAGGAGCTGAAGCCCTTCATCGTCCACGGAGCGATAGCCGGCGGCAAGGTTGAAGGCGCATTTATTTCCATCGTTAGGCGGAGAAACGAGGGTTCTATACCAATTTCAGGTCCTGCCATTCACGCCTGGCTCTCGGCCGGCCGCGCTCTCATGCGGGCGGGTAGACTGCCAAAAAATACTGAGTAGCTCTCGCGCATCAGTCACTTTGCCTGCCGTCGCCAGTCTCGCCACTCTCGTTACGGCGGTTATGCCTCCTCGTCCTTTGTCACGACCACCTTCGCGCTGTAGAGCTCGGGAACGTCGTCGGCGGCGTGCTGGGCGTCCTGAGCGTTGACGAATAGAGTCATTAGCAGGTCCCGCATGCCGGCGACTGCACCGTAGCCCGGCACTTCGACCGAATTCTCTCCCCGGCGTTTGGGTGCCTCCCAGACGTTGTCGACGTGCATGTAGAGGTCGAATCGGACCTTCGCTTGGGCGGCGCGCTCCTCTGGGGTGAGCATCGCTAAGGGACGTCTCGTAACCGGGTGAAGGCGTTGCCTGGGACGGGGTCGGCGGTCAGCCGGCGAGGATGATGTTGTGGAGGTTGGCGATGCCGGA
>NZ_JBIDBG010000012.1:0-209795 GCF_043202855.1 Micromonospora sp. NPDC048063
CCGGCATCGCCAACCTCCACAACATCATCCTCGCCGGCTGACCGCCGACCCCGTCCCAGGCAACGCCTTCACCCGGTTACGAGACGTCCCTTAGCCGGAGCAACGTTCGGCCCGCCGCGCAGCCGGCGGTGCCTGATGACCTCGACGGCCAGCGCTACAGCAAGCGCCGCAAGCATCAAGATCCCTGTGAATACGTCAGCGGTGATGCTGGAAGGGCCGGGCAGCAGGCGGTCTACGCCTATTGCGCCGAAGACCACGGCTACACAGAGGTGCGTGGAAGCACGCAGCTTTGCGTCACCGACCTGCCGACCACGCCACTCGACCACTGATGACCTTCGCGCGAGAACCAGCAAAACTAGGAATACTCCGGCATTGAGCACCGCAACGACGCAATTGCCTACGCCGACAAGGATGTGCATGATTCTCATGAACGGAGCCTAACGGGAGTTGCAATAGGCCTGACCGGGTGAAACCTGCATGCCAATCTCGCCATCCCGCCTGCCGCCGACCCGCCCCCCTGGCACATCACCATGCGCGGCTAGTTGCTGGGTCACTCCCGCGATACGACGGACCAAGCCAGCGCAGCTACGGCAACCAGCATTGCTACCGCCGACAAGATGCCCGAGATCAGAAAGGGCATGGGTATGAGCGACGCGCCTTCCAGGATCAGCAGAATCGCGGCAACCAACATGACGCCGACACCAACGCGGACCTGTCGGGATTGCTGGCTCTCCGTCGGATGCGCGGGCCGAGCCCAGGTAACGGGGAACCGTCGCGACACGGCGAGACGGACGCCGAATACGAACAGGAGAAGGAAGAAGATCACGAGCACCAGGCGGAAGGCGACAAAAACGGAGTTCGCGTCTCTCATGCGGCCATCATTCCCTGGGGCGTCAAAGGTCTTTGCACGAGCCATCGCACGACGAGTTGCGGCGGCTGCCTGACCTGCGGAAATGCGGGTGCCTGGGGAGCCGGCCGCCTACCGGTCCGCCACGTCAAGCGGACCGTGACGCACGGACGCCGCCGGAACAGCCTGAGTCGGCTCTCGTGTCACGGACCGCGCCCCCGACGGACACCGCCACAGTGGCGCAGTTGACCCAACCTCGCCCCGGCACCGACCCGGCTCCCGGGGTCGGAGTTGGCCACCGGCGGTCACCCTCCCCGGCCTGCCCGGCTTCCACTTCCACGACCTGCGGCACACGGGTAACACCCTGGCGTCACGTACCGGAGCGAGCCTGGCCGACCTGATGGCCCGGATGGGCCACGCCTCGACCCGCGCCGCGATGATCTATCAGCACACCACCCGCGAGCGTGACGAGCACATCGCTGACGCGCTCAGCTCGCAGATCAAGCAGAGCAGGGATCGGGCACGTAGCGGGCACGGCCAGCGTAAGAAGTGGTAGCAATGATTGAGGCCCCAGTCAGGAAATCTGTTTTGACTGGGGCCTCATGCTGGAGTGGGTGACGGGAATCGAACCCGCACTGTCAGCTTGGGAATTGCCGATGTGGTGCTGGCTACCGGGTTGGCGGCCTGGTCCCGGGGGTCTCTCGTGGCCCCGACTGGCCCCGCCTGGCCCCGGTCAATGGCACGCTAATGGCATGGTGGGCTGCTTCCCTCGACCGATGCGCGCAGTCGAGGTGGTCGGCCTAGAACCGGTCTCGTGAATACCGACCGTGGCGCTCTCGATGGGGTGGCCGAGGAGAGGGAGCAGGCATGTCGACCGAACCGGAGCCGGGCCCCGCGCCCGAGCACGCGGGACCCCGCTATACCAACGATGATCCGATCATGATGACGGTCGACGGGCAGGAGTTTCGCATTCGTGAGCGTGCTGAGAAGCCTGTTGCATACGACTTCGACTGGCTCAGTGGGCCGCACAATTACGGCTTCACAGCTTCCGGCCCCGCAATGACCCTGCCTGAGATGGAGGAAACCATCCGCAACTTCCTCGCTGGGATCGACCCCGCCACCGGATACCTGAAGGAGTAACTGAGCGGGCATGATCGCTGCGGAACACGATCTGCGGCACACCGGAAACACTCTCGCCGCACGAACCGGGGCGAGCACCCGCGACCTGATGGCGCGGATGGGGCACGACTCATCCCAGGCCGCGTTGATCTACCAGCACGCCACGGCTGAGGCGGATCGGGCCATCGCCCAGGCGCTGCACGAGGCGATGCGAGTCGACCGGAAGAAGGCCAAGAAGTCGGCCGACGGCTCGGGCAAGGCCAAGGACACGACCGGCAAGAAGTCGGGCGGCAAGAAGGGCAAGAAGCGGTCGGCGAACCCGGACGGGGCCGGGGATGACCGGGGCTAATGGCACGTCAATGGCACACGACATGATCGTTTACCTTGGAACATCGAAGGCCCTGGCTGGGACTCGCGTCCTGGCCAGGGCCTTCGATCGTGGAGCGGGTGACGGGAATCGAACCCGCACTGTCAGCTTGGGAAGCTGATGTTCTGCCATTGAACTACACCCGCAGGCGGCACCACTGTACCTGAGACGTCCCGTCGGCGCACCCAGGTACCCCTCCGACGCCGCACCGTGTCGCCCGGCGGACTCCCGGGTGACTTGCGGCCACCACCCGGAAGCTGGCCCTGCCACGGCGGCCATGATCCGTTCTGTGCCGTGCCCGCACCGGCCGGCGGACCGGTACACCCGAAGATCGGCGCCACCGAGCATCGGGCAGCGCGAGTCGCTACCGAGAATCACCGTTTCATCGCCAATTGTCGATCACCGGTCGGCGTCGATCAGGAAAAAGTTTCACCCCTGCAACATATGGCCGTTCTCAAATCCGTCGATCGGTTGTAACGTCTGCCCAACGTTCTCAGCCACGGCGTGACATACCCCCTGTCGCGCCGGCCAGAAAGAGGTGGGCCCATGGGACTCCGTCCCAACCTGCTGACCCGGCGTACGGCCGGCGTCGCGTCGACGACCCTCGCGCTGCTGCTCAGCACCGCCGCCGTGGGCGTCGTACCGGCCGCGTCGGCCTTCTCCGCCGCCCCGAGCGAGGTCTGCGTCGAGCCGGCCGACGTCCACTCGGACTCCCGTATCAAGGCGGGCGGCGCGGCCAAGCACGAGCCGAACGAGCTGACCCTGGCGGAGACCCGCGAGCGCGAGGCCGACCTGGCCGCCGCCCTGCGCGAGCGCGCCCGGTTCCGCACCGGCGCCGGCGCCTCCATCACGGCCACCGTCACCGTCCCGGTCGTGGTGCACGTGATCCAGCGGGACGGCACCCGGGCCGGCGGCAACATCCCGGACTCGATGATCACCTCGCAGATCGACGTGCTGAACCAGTCCTACAGTGGGGCGACCGGTGGCGCGGCCACCGCGTTCAGCTTCCAGCTGCAGAAGATCAACCGGGTGACGAACCCCTCGTGGTACCCGATCGTGCAGGGCTCCTCGGCCGAGCGGCAGATGAAGACCTCGCTGCGCGAGGGCGGCAAGAACACCCTCAACGTCTACCTGGGCGAGCTGAGCAACGACCTGCTCGGCTGGGCGACCTTCCCGACCCGGAAGCTGAGCAGCATGGACGGCGTCGTCGTGCTGAGCGAGTCGCTGCCGGGCGGCACGGCCACCAACTACAACCAGGGCGACACCGGCACCCACGAGGTCGGCCACTGGCTGAACCTCTACCACACCTTCCAGGGCGGCTGCTCCGGCTCGGGTGACAGCGTCAGCGACACCGCACCCGAGGCATCCCCGGCGTTCCAGTGCCCGACCGGCCGGGACACCTGCACCGCCCCGGGCGTCGACCCGATCACCAACTTCATGGACTACACCTACGACTCCTGCATGCACCAGTTCACCGCCGGGCAGGCCAGCCGCATGCTGACCGCCTGGAACGCGTACCGCGCGGCGTAGTTCCCCCGCACGACCGGTGCCGGCTCCGCTCGACGGGGCCGGCGCCGTCGTCTTCGGGGCGGGGTGGGGGCGGTGCGGCGCCCCGGACGGGGACGGCCCGGGGCGCCGCACCGCGTCTCAGGCGGCCGGGCGGGCGGCGAGGCTGCCACCACTCCCGGACCGCGTCTCGGGCACCGCGGCGGTGCCGGCGGCGGCCGCACCGGGGTCGAGCCAGACCTGGACGGCGGGCCGGCCGTGCCCCTCGCCGGCGCCGCCCGCGACGCCCGGCTCCCGACGGGCGAGCATCGCCACGTCGACGGTGAACTCGAACAGCCGCCAGTCGACCTGCGGCGCGGCCCGGTGGCTGCGGGCCAGCCGGGCGACCCGGGCCGGGTCGGTGACCGGCCGGGCGTGGCCGGCGACGTAGGCCTCGTCGTCACTCTCCTCGGGCGGGAAGGAGTGCAGGGCGTAGCGGCCGTCGCGCTCCAGGTCGCGCCGCTTCGGCGAGTCGACCACGAAGCAGAAGAGCCCCTCGTCGGTGATCACTGGAGAGACGGGGTGGACCCGGGGCCCGCCGTCGGCGCGGACGGTGGCCAGGTAGCCGAAGCCCGGCCCGTACTGCTGCATGAGGGAGCGGATCCCGTCGGCGAGGCGGGGCTCGTCGGCGGCGAATTCGGACCAGGAAGCCATGCCGACATTCTATCGAACACGTGTACGAACAGGTAGTCCGACACGCAGGCCACGCACATCGCTCGCTAAGGTGGTGCGATGCTGCTCTCCGACCGCGACCTGGTCTCCGAGATCAAGGCGGGCACGCTCGCGCTGGAGCCGTTCGAGCCCACGCTGGTGCAACCGTCCAGCATCGACGTACGCCTGGACAAGCTCTTCCGGGTCTTCAACAACCACCTCTACACCCACATCGACCCGGCGATGCAGCAGGACGACCTGACGTCGATGGTCGAGGTGCCCGAGGGCGAGCCGTTCGTGCTGCACCCGGGCGAGTTCGTGCTCGCCTCGACGCTGGAGGTGATCTCCCTCGGCGACCAGCTCGCCGGGCGGCTGGAGGGCAAGTCGAGCCTGGGACGGCTCGGCCTGCTCACCCACTCCACCGCGGGCTTCATCGACCCGGGCTTCTCCGGCCACGTGACGCTGGAGCTGTCCAACGTGGCCAACCTGCCCATCACCCTCTGGCCGGGCATGAAGATCGGTCAGCTCTGCATCTTCCGGCTCTCGTCGCCGGCCGAGCACCCGTACGGCTCGGCCGTCTACGGCTCGCGCTACCAGGGGCAGCGCGGCCCGACCCCGAGCCGCTCCTGGCAGCACTGGCGCACCTGGCCGACCCGCTGACCCGACGGCCGCCTGTTAGGAAGGGGCCCTTCCTCTACCGAATGCGTTAGGAAGGGCCCCTTCCTTACACCTCAGCCGGGGCGGCCGTAACTGTGGATCGGGCCGTCGTCGACCTTCTTCATCTTGACCGGCACCCCGGCTCGGGAGGCGTGCACCACCCAGCCCCCGCCGACGTACATGCCGACGTGGTGCAGGTCGCTGTAGTAGAAGACCAGGTCTCCCGGGCGCAGCTCGCCCCGGGTGACGGTCGCGGTGACCCGGCGCTGCTGCGCGGCGTTGTGCGGGAGCGATACCCCGGCCTTCGCCCAGGCGGCGAGCATCAGGCCCGAGCAGTCGTACGCGTTCGGGCCCTCGGCGCCCCAGACGTAGGGCTTGCCGATCTGGGCGCAGGCGAACTTGACCGCGGTGCCGGCACCGCCACCCGGGTAGCTGGCCGGGCAGGGGGCGGGGCGCAGCGAACCGCCGCCGCCGCTGCCGT
Organism: Micromonospora sp. NPDC048063; assembly: GCF_043202855.1. Taxonomy (NCBI): domain Bacteria; kingdom Bacillati; phylum Actinomycetota; class Actinomycetes; order Micromonosporales; family Micromonosporaceae; genus Micromonospora; species Micromonospora sp. NPDC048063. Next base: position 5,668 of record NZ_JBIDBG010000012.1, read on the forward strand.
AGATCCGCAGCCGCCGCTTCTGCAGCCGGTCGATCTCGGCGTTGATCTGTTTCTTCTTCGCGGCGAGCTGGGCCTCCGTCCGGCCGAGTTGGACGACCATCTCGTCGAGCGGGGCCTTCTTCTCGGCCAGCCGGTCGCGCAGCTCGGCGACCTGCCGCACGTCCTGCTGCTGGTGCTGGGCGAACCGGTCGAGCAGTTCGAGCTGGCCGACCATCTGGTCGGGCGAGCGGCTGCCCAGCAGGGCGTTGACGGCGGAGACGTTCTCGCCCTTGTAGGCGCGGACGGCCAGCGCGCTGACCTCCTCCATCGCCTGCTCGACCTGCCGTTCCAAGGGCTCGATCTGCTTGGCGAGGGCGTCGGCCTGCCTGCGCTTGGCGGCCAGGTCCTGGCGGGTGGCGTTGTGCCGTTCGATGATCGGTTCGAGCTTGTTCCAGTCCTCGTCGATCTGGCGCTCGATCTCGGCGACCGTCGGTTCGGCGTGGGCCGCCGTGGCGCCGCCGGTCAGGACGACGGCGAACGCGGCCAAGGCGGCGAGGGCGGTGGTGCAGCGGTACCAGCGTGGGCGCGGCGCAGCCGTCGTCGGGCCGGCGGGTGCCGACCGTGCCGACGGTGGCCGCGGGGCATGGTGTGCCACCGGGCTCCGTACTCCTTCTTCCCGTACCGCCTACCGGGTTAGCTGACGGGTTCGGGCGGGAAGGGGACGCCCTACCGCAGGTGCTGCGGATTCACCCCGGGGTACCTGGGTCCCCGGCTCGCTCGGGAGCGACTCGGCGGTGTCGGACCGTTACCGCCCCGGATGGACGGACTGTCGCCGGCCGACGAATGACCAGAGTAGAGATGGTCGTTATCGATCCGCAACCCATCGCGCCGTGACACACCGTACTCATGCGGGCCGGTGGAGCGTGTCACTCGGGGCGACGAAATTTTCCTTCTTCGGTAAGTGACGCATGGAAAGGTATTGACCGGAGGTGGCGCCCGGGGCGAAGGTGGCCCCACATTCGCCCGTCCGACCTGGGGGTCTGATGCACCTGTCAGCGACATCGAGGAGCAGACGCGTCCTGCTGGCCGCCGCCGTGGCGGCCGCCCTGGCCGCGACGCCACTCACCGCCGCCGGAACCGCCGCCGCCGCGCCGACGACCGACCGGCAGCAGCAGTACGCCGCCGCGGCGGCGGAGTACGGCGTGCCGGAGAGCGTCCTGCTCGGAGTCTCCTACCTGCAGTCCCGCTGGGACACCAACGCCGGAACGCCGAGCACCAGCGGCGGCTTCGGACCGATGCACCTCACCGACGCGGAGTACGTCGCCGCCCTGCCCGGGGGCACCCACCACGACGACGGCACCGAGGACCCGCGGGGCGACGACTCCCGCCCGTCCCTGGCCGAGGCGCACGAGCCGCCGGACACCCCGCCGCCCGCCGAGGCCTCGCTGCGGACGCTCGACGCCGCCGCCGAGCTGACCGGCGCCAGCGAGGAGGCGCTGCGGACGGACGTCACGGCGAACATCCGGGGCGGCGCGGCGCTGCTGGCCGCGTACCAGAAGCAGATCGGCGCCCCGGTCGGCGCCGACACCGACCCGGCGGCCTGGTACGGCGCGGTGGCCCGCTACTCCGGCGCGGACAGCGCCGACGCCGCGGCGGCCTTCGCCAACGAGGTGTACGCCACCATCGGCGCCGGCGACAGCCGGCTGACCGACGACGGGCAGCGGGTCACCCTCGCCGCCCGCGCGGTGCAGCCGGAACGCTCCTGGCTCGACCGGCTGGGCCTGCGCAAGGTCGCCCGGCCCGACGGGCTGGAGTGCCCCGACACGATCTCCTGCGAGTGGATCCCGGCGCCCTACGTGCAGTACGGCCCGACCGTGGGTGACTACGGCAACCACGACCTCGCCGACCGGCCGGCCCAGCAGAAGATCGAGTACATCGTCATCCACGACACCGAGGGCTACTTCGGGCCCAGCGTCAACCTCGTCAAGGACCCGCGGCGGGTGGGCTGGCACTACACCCTGCGCTCGGTGGACGGCCACATCGCCCAGCACATCAAGACCAAGAACGTCGGCTGGCACGCCGGCAACTGGTACGTGAACGCCAAGTCCATCGGCCTGGAGCACGAGGGCTTCGCGGGGCACGGCACCTGGTACACCGAGGCGATGTACCGCACCTCCGCCAAGCTGGTCCGCCACCTGGCGCTGCGGTACAACATCCCGCTGGACCGGCAGCACATCGTCGGTCACGACAACGTCCCCGGCACCGTCGCCTCGACCGTGCGCGGCATGCACTGGGACCCGGGCCCGTACTGGGACTGGTCGCACTACTTCGACCTGCTCAAGGCGCCGTTCACGTCGACCGCCACGCCGCAGACGGGGCTCGTCACCATCGACCCCGACTTCGCCACCAACCAGCCGCAGTTCACCGGCTGCAACCGGCAGCCGCCGGGCGTGCCGAACCCGCCCCCGCCGGTGGCTCCCTGCCCGCTGCGCGGCTCGTCCGCGGTGATCCTGCACAGCGCGCCGAGCCACGACGCGCCGCTGGTCAACGACATCGCGCTGCGGCCCGACGGCACCCCGAACACCATGTACATCTCCGACCACGGCGCCCGGGCCTCCGCCGGGCAGACGTACGCCCTGGCCGAGGTGCGGGGGGACTGGACCGCGATCTGGTACCTCGGCCAGAAGGCGTGGTTCCACAACCCCGCCTCGAAGCCGACCGCGAAGTGGTCCGTGGGCTTCGTGGTGACCCCGAAGGCCGGCAAGGCCACCATCCCGGTCTACGGCCGGGCCTACCCGGAGCAGGCCGCCTACCCGGCCGGCGTGCCCTACCAGCCGATCTCCCCGCTCCAGTACACCCTCTCGGCCGGCCAGCGGTACGCCGTCGGCACGGTGCTCCCCGGCGAGTACTACCGGGCCGTCACGTTCGACGGGTCGTCGCCGGGTGACTGGACGGTGATCCGCGGCGAGAACAGGTACGTGCAGATCCAGTTCGGCCACCGGGTCATGTACGTCAACCTGGACGACGTGAACCTGCTGCCCTCCGCGCTGGACGCGCCCCGCTGACCCACCGCTCGCCCGGGCTGGCGCAGGCCGTCCCCGAGCACGACGAGGGCCCCCGGTCTACTCGACCGGGGGCCCTCTCCGTTCAGGTGGCGCGGGATCAGCCGGGTCTGCGGAAACCGGCCACCGGCATCGTGTTGATGCTGGAGACGTTGACCGGCTTGCCGGCCCGGGGCGCGTGCACCATCTTGTCGTTACCGAGGTAGAGGCCGACGTGGTGCAGGTCGCTGAAGAAGAACACCAGGTCACCCGGGCGCGCCTCGGAGCGCGGGATGGCCTTGCCCTCGTTCCACTGCGCGCCGGTGAAGTGTGTCAGGTGGATGCCCGCCGCCTTGTAGGCGTACTGGGTCAGACCCGAGCAGTCGAACGAGTTGGGGCCGGTGGCGCCCCAGACGTACGGGTCGCCGACCTGGGCGCAGGCGGTCTTGATGGCGGTCCGGGCCGCCTCGCTGACCACGCCGTTGATGGTCGGGCACTTCTCCGTCTTGACCGTGGTCACCGGCAGCGACGCCTCGAGCTTCTTGATGTCGGCGTCGATCTGCTTCTTCTTCGCCGCCAGGTCGTTCTGCTGCTTCGTCTGCGCGACGATCAGGGCGTCGAGCTTCTGCTTCTCCGCGTCGAACTTGTCGCGGACCTTGGTGACGCCCTCGAGCTGCTTGCGTTCCTGGGCGGCCAGCCGGTCCAGGAGGGTCAGTTGCTCGGTGAGCGTGTCCGGCTTGGCGCTGACCAGCAGCGCGCCGATCTCCTGCGACGGGCCGGAGATGTAGTAACGGGCGGCGAGGTCACCGACCCGGTCCATCGCCAGCTCGGTCTCCAGCGCCAACGGCTGGATCTTCTTCTCCAGGTCCGCCGACTTCTTGCGGTTGACCTTCAGCTGCGCCCGCACCTTGTTGTACTGCTCGATGGTGGGTTCGAGCTGCTCCCACTTCTTGTCGATCGCGGCCTCGATCTCGTCGACCGAGGGCTCGGCGTACGCGGGCGCGGCGAGCGCACCGACGCCGACGACCGCGGCGGCGAGGAGGGTGAGCAGACGGTGGGCGGCCCGGCGCAGGCCACCCGGACGAGCAGACCGTCCCGGTGCGTGACGATGAGGGGGCATGGTTGCCACCGGCACCGACTCCTTTTGCAACCCGACCGCCGGGCGCCTCGCACGAGGAAAGAGGGGCGAGACAGACGACCCACAGCGGCCGGTGCCCAACACTAGGGAAGGCGCCGAGCGGAATCAAGGCGACCATCGTTCACATCACGCCTGCGCGACCGTTTGCGTACCAAGGGTGTCGGCCCGACGACCGACGATGGCGGTCAGTACGTCGTCCAACGTCACCACGCCGAGCGGGCGGCGGCCGTCGCTGACCAGCACCATGTGCCGCCGCTCGCGGCGCATCGACAGCAGCAGGTCGGCGAGCGTACGGTCCGGCGGCACCACCGCCAGCGGCCGGTAGACCTCCGCCGGCACCGGGGCGCGCCGGCTCACCCCGGCGTACCCGAGGACATCCTTGACGTGTACGAAGCCGAGCACCCGGCGGGTGGACCGCTGCACCACGGGGAAGCGGGACCGGCCTGTCCGGGTGGCCAGCACCTCCAGCGAGGCGGGCGAGACGTCCTCGGCGACGGTGGTCACCGTCGACCAGGGTTGCAGGGCGTCGGCGGCGGTCCGGCTGTGCAGGGCCAACGCGCCGGTGATCCGGGCGTGCTCCTGGGCGTCGAGCAGCCCCTCCGTACGCGCCTGCGCCACCAGCCCGGCCAGCTCCTCCGCCGTGAAGACCGTCTTCACCGCCTCGGTGGCCTCGATCCGCCACAGCCCCAGCACCCGGCGGGCCGCCCACTTCATCGCCAGCAGCAGCGGCTTGGTGGCCAGGCAGAACGCCAGCATCGCCGGCCCCAGCCAGAGCGCCGACGGCTCCGGCCCGGCCAGCGTGATGTTCTTCGGCACCATCTCGCCGACCACCGTGTGCAGGAAGACCACCACGCCGAGGGCGAGCACGAAGGCCACCGGGTGGACCGCCCGGTCGGGCAGCCCGGCGGCGTGGAACGCCGGTTCCAGCAGGTGCGCCAGGGCCGGCTCGGCGATCGCGCCCAGCCCCAGCGAGCAGACGGTGATGCCGAGCTGCGCCCCGGCGATCATCAGCGGGATCTGGTTCATCGCCGACAGCGCCCAGCGGGCCCGCTTCGAGGTGGCCGCCAACGGCTCGACCACCGTGCGCCGGGACGCTATCAGCGCGAACTCACTGCCCACGAAGAACGCGTTGCCGAGCAGCAGCGTCACCGTGACCAGCAGCTCAGGCATCGTCGCCCGGCTCCTCGGGGCGAACAACCCGGACCTGCTCGATCCGGTGCCGTTCGACCTCGACGACGGTGAACTCGTAGCCGGAGTCCTCGACCGTCTCGCCGGCCACCGGGATGTGCCCCAGCCGGGCCATCAGGAACCCGGCGAGCGTCTCGTACGGCCCCTCGGAGAGCCGGAAACCGGTCTGCTCGGCCAGCTCGTCGGAGCGCAGCACCCCGTCGACGAGGACGGTCCGCTCCCCGCCCGGCACGGTCAGCTCGACCGGGCCGGCGTCGTCCACCGCGTCCGGGTCGAACTCGTCGGCGATCTCGCCGACCAGTTCCTCCACCAGGTCCTCGGTGGTGACCACCCCGTCGGTGCCGCCGTACTCGTCGACGACGATGGCGAGGTCGGCGCCGGCCACCCGGAGCGCGGCGAGCACCCCGTCGAGGTCCAGGCTCTCCGGGACGTACACCGGCTCGCGGGCCACCGACCCGACCGTGGTCGAGCCCCGCCTGGCCGGCGGCACACCCAGCGCGTCGGGCACCCCGGCGACGCCGGTCACGAGGTCGAGGGTCTCCTCGTACACCGGGAAGCGGGTGCGCCCGGTCTGCCGGGACAGCGCCAGCAGCTCGGCCACCGTGGCGGTGGCGCGTAGCGCGACGACGTCCACCCGCGGGGTCATCGCCTCGGCGGCCCGCTTGTCGCCGAAGCGGATGGTCCGGCGCAGCAGCATCGCGGTGTCCGGCGGCAGCGCGCCGGCCCGTGCCGAGATGGCTGCCAGCAGGCCCAGTTCCTCCGGCGAGCGGGCGCTGGCCAGCTCCTCCTGCGGCTCCACCCCCAGCACGCGGACCATGCGGTTCGCCGAGTCGTTGAGCGCCCTGATCAGCCAGCCGAAGGTGCGGGAGAACGTGCGCATCGGGCCGGCGGTGGCCAGCGCGGTGGGCATCGGCCGGGCCAGCGCGAGGTTCTTCGGGACCAGCTCGCCGAAGAGCATGGAGAGCAGGGTGGCCAGGGCCAGGGCGAGGAGCGGGGTGAACCGGTCGGCGGCGTCCCCGGCGACCGGCCGCAGCAGCGGGGTGAACAGCCGGGCCAGCGCCGGCTCGGCCAGGTAGCCGGTGAGCAGGGCGGTGAGGGTGATGCCGAGCTGTGCCCCGGAGAGCTGGAAGGAGAGCTCCCGCAGCGCCCGGCGTACGGTCGCGGCCCGACCCTCGCCCGAGGTCGCGCGGCGCTCGATCTCGGGCCGGTCCACGGTGACCAGGGCGAATTCGGCCGCGACGAAGAACGCGTTGCCGCCGGTCAGCAGCACGAACCCGACCAGGGGCAGCAGCGTGGTCAGCAGCATGGCATCGATGCTCGTCTCACCTCGGCGCGATTCTCGCACGTCGAGCGCCGGCTGGCCGAGATCGCCGCCGTCTCCTGAACGACGTCGGCGGCGGCACCGCGAGGTGCCACCGCCGACGGGCGTTCCAGGACGTACGCGTCAGCCGGCGACCGGCGCGGTCTCCCTGTCGCCCGGCGCCTGCTCGGGCTTCACCGAGCGGAGCAGCACGCTGGCCACGTCGACGACCTCGACCTGCTCGCCGGCGCCCTTGCCGTTCACCCCGTCGTTGAGCATCGTCGAGCAGAACGGGCAGCCGACCGCGACCGTCCGCGCCCCGGTGGACATGGCCTCCTCGACCCGGTCCACGTTGATCCGCTTGCCGATCTTCTCCTCCATCCACATCCGGGCGCCGCCGGCGCCGCAGCAGAAGGAGCGCTCGCTGTTGCGCGGCATCTCGGTGAGCTCCCCGGCGATGGCGGTGCCCAGCACCTCACGCGGCGGGGCGAACACCCGGTTGTGCCGGCCCAGGTAGCAGGGGTCGTGGTAGGTCACGCCGCCGTCGACCGGCTGCACCGGGGTGAGCTTGCCGGTGGCGACCAGGTGCGCCAGGAGCTGGGTGTGGTGGACCACCTCGAACTCGCCGCCGAGCTGGCCGTACTCGTTGCCCAGCGTGTTGAAGCAGTGCGGGCAGGTGGCGACGATCTTGCGCTTGCTCTTCTCCCGGCCCTCGAACGCCTCGTTGAGGGTCTCGACGTTCTGCTGGGCGAGCATCTGGAAGACGAACTCGTTGCCGATCCGGCGGGCCGGGTCGCCGGAGCACGTCTCGCCCTCGCCGAGGATCGCGAACGTGACGCCCGCCTCGTTGAGCAGCGTGGCGACCGCCCGGGTGGTCTTCTTGGCCCGGTCCTCGAACGCGCCGGCGCAGCCGACCCAGAAGAGGTACTCGAAGTCGTCGACCTCGCCGACCCGCGGCACCTCGAAGTCCAGGCCCTTGGTCCAGTCCTCGCGGGTGTTCTGCGGGGCGCCCCACGGGTTGCCCTTGTTCTCCAGGTTGCGCAGCATCACGCCGGCCTCCGACGGGAAGCTCGACTCGATGAGCACCTGGTAGCGGCGCATGTCAACGATGTGGTCGACGTGCTCGATGTCGACCGGGCACTGCTCGACGCAGGCGCCGCAGGTGGTGCAGGACCAGAGCACGTCCGGGTCGATGACGCCGCCTTCCTCGGCCGTGCCGATCAGCGGTTTGTCGCCCTCGGCCAGGGCGAGCACGTCGACGTGGGCGAGCTGCGCGGCGGTGGCCTTCTCCTCGCCGGTCAGGTCCTTGCCGCCGCCGGCCAGCAGGTACGGCGCCTTGGCGTACGCGTGGTCGCGCAGGCTCAGCACCAGCAGCTTCGGCGACAGCGGCTTGCCCGTGTTCCAGGCGGGGCACTGCGACTGGCAGCGGCCGCACTCGGTGCAGGTGCTGAAGTCCAGCAGGCCCTTCCAGCTGAACTGCTCGACCTGGGCGACGCCGAACTGGTCGGACTCCGGGTCGGCCTCCTCGAAGTCGAGCGGCTTCCCCTGGCTCGTCATCGGGCGCAGCGCGCCGAGGCCGGAACCGGCCGGCTTGGCCGGCTCGCGCTTGAAGAAGATGTTGGGGAACGCCAGGAAGCGGTGCCAGGCGACGCCCATGGTGACGTTCAGCGAGATGACGATCAGCCACGTCATCGAGATGACGATCTTGATGAGCGCCGCGACGCTGGCCCCGTCCTGCCAGTCGGGCAGCACGGCGCCGACAGCGTGGCTGACCGGGGTGGCCCAGAGCGAGTACTCGAAGTGGTCGGTGGCGACCTTGAAGCCGCGGATCACGAACCCGAAGATCAGGACCAGCAGCACGATCCACTCGACGAAGTAGCCCTGCCACATCGTCGAACCGGTGAACCGCGAGCGACCACCCGGACGGGTCGGACGGTTGCGCAGGCGGATCGCCATCAGCACCATGATGCCGACCACGCCCAGCACGCCGATGATCTCGGTGCCCAGGCCGAAGATCGTCCAGTGCCCGATGATCGGCAGACCACCGGTCGGGGTGACCACCTCGAAGTACGCCTCGAGCACCAGCAGCGACAGCACGATGAAGCCGACCATCACGAACCAGTGCGCGGCACCCACCACGCTCCACTTCAGCATGCGGGTGTGACCGAGGGTCTCCACCAGCATCTTCCGGGTGCGGGCGCCCTTGTCGCTGAACCGCTCCGGAGCGGGTTGCCCGAGCCGGATGACGGCCGTCATCTTCATGACCGCGCGTACCGCAAGCCACACCGCCACGGCGGTGATGGCGAACGCGAGGATCGTGGTGACGATCTGGACGCTGCCCATCGAGTTGGCCTCCCGGTCTGCTGCCTGTCGAGCGGCTCGGCGACCGGGGCCGGATCAGGGGGCGGTCGGCGAGCCGCCGCCACCGCACCCTCGACCGGACCGGTCGATGACCTCGCTCCGCTCGGTCATGCAGTGCAGCCTACGCGCAAGGTTACCCAGCGGTAACGTGAGTCATCTCGCACTCCGGCCGCGCCGCCCTGCGCACACCATAGGTGGCCCGACCCGAAACCGCCGGTCAGGGTCTCCGCCGAGTGACACACGTGCGGCGCCGCCCCAGGCGGCGCGGGTGGCCCGGCGCCAAGCGGTCGCCGGGCGGGGCCGCTCAGCGCCAGCGGGAGAGCAGAATCAGGGAGGCGACCATCGCGCCGAAGCCCACCGCGAGGTTCCAGTAACCCCACGACATGACCGGGTACTCCTGCTCGGAGAGGTAGTAGACCACCAGCCAGCCGATGCCGAAGACGATGAGGCTGACCGCCGAGATCGGCAGCCACACCGGGCTAGGCTTGCGCGTCGCCGCCGTCGCCGTCGGACGGACGTCCGTCGGCGGGGTGTACACCTTCTTCTTGCGGACCTGAGACTTGGGCACGACGCTCTCCAGAGGGGGTGACGACCTCGTCCGGCCTGACAACCGGGCGCGGGGGCGACGGTCCATGGCCAATAATGTTCGACAGCTAGCGTAGTCCCGAAGACCCGTCCAAGCCACGAATGGGGTCAGGCCGGTGCTCGGAGTGACCGAAAAAGGCGGGACTGTTCGGGTCGCCGCCCCGGCCCGCCGCCTCGCGGGCTGAACCAGACGACGGGGAAGGAACGCTCGGTGGAGTACACATCCGGCGCGGCATCCTGGCAGAAGGTGCTCCGGCGGGTGGTCGCCGGCCTCCTGCCACGGCGACCGCGGCAGCGCCGACCGGGCTGGTCGATCGGGGTGCCGCTGATCGCCGCCGCGGCCGGGCTGCTCTTCACCACCACGGCGACCACCGCCGGCGGCACCGCCCTACGCGAGGACCGGCGCCCCCAGCTCAACCAGCTCATCGAGGACCGCCGCGCGGAGGTGGCGGCCAGCGAGCAACGCGCCGCCACGCTGCGCGGGGAGGTCGAGGACCGCACCACGGCGTTGGCCAGCTCGGACGGCCCCATCAAGGAGCAGCAGGACCGGGCGGCCGCCAGCCGGGAGGCCGCCGGATTCACCGCGCTCAGCGGCCCCGGGGTGACGGTGGAACTCAACGACGCGCCCCGCCGCAACGACGGGACCCTGCCCGCCGGGGCCACCAACGACGACCTGGTCGTCCACCAGGGGGACGTGCAGGCCGTGGTGAACGCCCTCTGGGCGGGTGGTGCCGAGGCCATGTCCATCATGAACGTCCGCGTGCTGTCGACCAGCGCGGTACGCTGCGTCGGTAACACCCTGCTGCTGCACGGCCGGGTGTACTCCCCTCCATTCAAGATCGTAGCAATCGGCGATCCCGCTACCCTTCAGCGGGCCCTCGCCGAGTCCGAGGGAGTCCGGTTGTTCAGGGACCTGGTCGACGTCTACAAGCTCGGCTACAAGGAGTCCGTCTCCACCGTCGCCGTGCCGGCGTTCGAGGATTCGACAACGCTCCGGTCGGCGACGGTGCCACGGTGACCCGCGACGACTGGCCGGAGGAGCCCGACGGCCGGCACCGCGACCACGGTGACGGCCCGACGGAGTTCCTGCCCAAGGTCAATCGCCCCGCCCCGGCCGGAGCCTGGCCGGAGCCGGCGCTGCCGCCCCGCTCCCCGGCGTCGCGCCCGCACGGTCCCGGCCCGTCGGTCGGCGACGGCCGCCCGACCGGCGGCCAACCCGGCGAATGGGCGCGCGCCGTGTCCGACCCCGCCCGCCCCGCCGATTCCGCCCAGCCCGGCGACCAGGCGCGCCCGGGCGGCCCCGCGTGGGAGCCCGGTCGTCCCGCGAACCCCGGCCGGTTCGCCCCCGGCGCCGACCAGGCCCGCACCACCGTCAACCCGGCCCGGCCCGCCGATCCGGACCGCCTCGGGCCCGATCGCCCCGGCCCTGCCGGCTTCGGCCGCCCCGGCCCCACCGACCACGGCCGCCCCGGCCCTGCCGGCTTCGACCGCCCCGGCCCCACCGACTTCGGCCGCCCCGGCCCTGCCGACCCCGACCACGGCCGCCCCGGCCCTGCCGACCACGGCCGCCCCGGTCTCGGCGACTTCGGCCCACCCGCCGGCCGCTCAGACGTCGGCTCGCCGGCCCGTCCCGTGGACTTCGGCCCGCCCACCGGCACCGCCGGCCGGGGTGCCCCCGTCCCACCACCATGGTCGGGCGCCGGCCAGCTCCGGCCGGCCGCCCCGCCGCACCCGGCGCCGCCGGCCGGCCCCGTCGGGCAGCCGGACGCCACCCGGGCGGCCGGGCAGGGCGGCGAACGGTCGCTCCGTCCGCCCGTGGACCGCGCCGCCGCCCAGGGCGACCGGCCGGCCACCGACGGGCCGACCGCCTTCATCCCGAAGAGCGGCGCGGCCGTCGGGGGGCCGTCCACCCCGGCTTCGCCGACCGTCCCCGACCGCTCCGCCGACCCCGGAGCCACCGCCGTGATCCCGGCCGTCCCCGGGCGTACGCCGGCCGGCTCGGCGGCCCTGTTCGAGTCGACCGCCCTGATGGGAGCCGTGCCGCGCCCCCCGAAGACGGACGAACCCGACATCCCCGAGGCCGGCACGGAGCAGCCCCGGCCACGCCGGGGCGAACGGGTCGTCCAGCTCCGGCCGGAGCAGACCGGCGAGGGCTACAAGAGCGTCTACTCGGAGCTGACCCGGCCGTCGCTGGGCTCCCGGCTGCGCGCCGGCATCCGGATCACCGGCGAGGTGCTGATCACCTTCGGCATGGTGGTGCTGCTCTTCGCCGGCTACGAGGTGTGGGGCAAGTCGGCGATCGTCGACGCCCACCAGAACGACCTCAGCCAGCAGTTGGCGCAGGCGTGGGGGCCGGACGGCGACCCGACCGTGGCGCCGTCGGCCAGCGCGCCCACCAAGCCGAAGCCGCCGGTGCAGGGCAAGCCGATGGCGGGGCTCTACATCCCCAAGCTGGACAAGAACTGGGTCGTGGTCGAGGGCGTGACCCAGAAGGACATCCGGTACGCGCCCGGCCACTACCCGTCCAGCGCCCTGCCGGGCCAGGTGGGCAACTTCTCCGTCGCCGGGCATCGCAACCGCGCCACCTTCTGGCGACTTGACGAGCTGAACGACGGCGACGCCATCGTGGTGGAGAGCAAGACCGACTGGTACGTCTACAAGGTGAGCCAGAGCCGGATCGTCCGGCCCACCCAGGTCGAGGTGGTGGCGCCCGTGCCGGGCAAGCCCGGGGTGAAGCCGACCAAGTCGATGCTCACCCTGACCACGTGCAACCCGAAGTTCGACAACTACCAGCGCCTGATCATCCACGCCGAGTTGGCGCGTACCCAGCCGAAGTCGGCGGGTCGCCCGGCGGAACTGGGAGGCTAGGCGGTGTACGGCTGGATCTGGCGCAAGCTCCCCTTCGGTCTGCCCGGCAAGCTCGTCGGCAGCCTGCTGATCGCCAGCGCGATGGTGGCCCTGCTCTGGTACGTGGTCTTCCCCTGGGCCGAGCCCCTGCTGCCCTTCGACGACGTGCAGGTCACGCAGGAGTCCGGCGAACCCGGCGACGTCGGCGTGGTGCCCGGCGACGGGGAGGCGACGCCCGGCGACGGGCACGACCTGCCGTACGACACCGAACGGAACAACACCCCGCCCCCCTCCCCGGACGAGTGAGCCCCCTGATGCGTGTCCTGGTGATCGACAACTACGACTCGTTCGTGTTCAACATCGTGCAGTATCTTGGCCAGCTCGGCGTGGACTGCGAGGTCCGGCGCAACGACGAGATCGAGGTCGCCGAGGTGGGCAGGGCCGGCGCGGCAGGCGTCCTGTTGTCGCCCGGTCCGGGCAGCCCCGACCGGGCCGGCATCTGCCTCGACGTCATCCGCCGGTACGCGGGCGAGCTGCCGATCTTCGGCGTCTGCCTGGGGCACCAGGCGATCGGCGAGGCATTCGGCGCCACGGTGACCCGCGCCCCCGAGCTGCTGCACGGCAAGACCTCCGAGGTCCGCCACCAGGGCGTCGGAGTGCTCGCCGGTCTGCCGGACCCGTTCACCGCCACCCGCTACCACTCGCTCGCGGTGCTGCCCGAGACGCTGCCCGAGGAGCTGGAGGTCACCGGCTGGACCGGCTCCGGGGTGGTGATGGCGATGCGCCACCGGACGCTGCCGATCGAGGGCGTCCAGTTCCACCCCGAGTCCGTACTCACCGAGGGCGGGCACCTCATGTTGGCGAACTGGCTCGCCGCCTGCGGTCACCCCGAGGCGCTGGAGCGGGCCCCGGAGCTGGCCGCCGAGGTGGACGCGCGCCGCCGCGCCGCCTTCGCCGCCGGCTGAGCGGCAGGACTGCCCACGCCGAGCCCCCGACCCTCGACGGAACCCGCGAAAGGCGTGGTCAGCCCTTCAGCGCGTCCTGCACCGCCGGGTCGGTCGGTGAGCGGACCGCGGGCGGCCTGCGTCGCACCGCGTCCCATGCCGCCTTGCCGCTGGCGAAGTAGTCCCGGACCGCTTTCCCCACGAGCAGGGCGGGCCCGCAGCCGGGACAGCGAGCGGTCACTCCGTCGGCGTCGAGGCCGAGGTGTCGGCACAGCGTGACCGCCCGGGACAGGTGGTAGGACTGGGTCACGACCAGGGCCCGCTCGATCCCGTACACGTCGCGCGCCCGGGCACAGCTGTCGTACGTGTCCAGGCCGAACGGGTCGGCCACGACGCGACGCGGATCGACACCCAGCCGCTCGGTCAGGTAGGAGGTCATCACCGCCGGCTCGTCACCGGAGGTGCCACCCCCGTCGCCCGACACGAGGATCACCCGCGCCCGCCCGCTGTGCACCAGCTCGGCGGCGGTTTCGAGGCGGCCGGTGAGCCGGTCGCCCGGTTGGCGTCGATCCGCCGCCACCGCGGTGCCCAGGACGATCACGACGTCGGCGGCCGGCGCCCCGGCCTCGTCGTACACGTGGCCGCGGGCGGCGACGGTGGTCCACAGCCAGGGAAGACTGGCGAGCAGCAGCGCGGCCAGAGCGAGAACCGCCGCGCGGGTCAGGCGTCGCCGCCACCGGTTCGCCCGACCCGCCGGGCCCGTCGCCCCTCTCACGAGTGACGCCCGGCGGCAACCCTCGCATCCACCCCGTTCGTCCTCTCTGTGCACAGCACCGCCCGAACCGGGCGAGCATCCGCCCGGCCGACGGACCTGGCCGGCAAACGCCCGGCCTACGGATCCCGGCGGGGCGTCGCCCGCCGGAGGTCACTGCTCGGAGAGCCGGGCCGGTGGGGTGGTCGGGAACAGCGGGAAGCCGCCGCCACCGCCGGAGGGTGTGCCGCTGGGCGTGGGGCTCGGCGTGTCGGACGGCGTCGGCTCGGCCTGCGGCACGCTGACCACGATCGTCACCGTCTTGCCCTTCGCGAGGTTGCGCCCGGGTTGTGGGTCCTGCGAGAGGACGCGCCCGGCCTCGGCCGCCGGCACCTCCCGGCCCTGCTCGACGTCGACGTCGTAGCCGGCGGCCTTCAGCTCGTCCTTGGCATCCTTCTCGGTGGAGCCGACCACGTTCGGCACTCGGCCGACGTTGCCCTTGGAGACGGTGACGGTGACCGTGGTTCCCTCCGCCACCCGCGTGCCCGAGGTCGGCGACACCTCCAGGACGATGCCCTCCGGCTGCGCGCTGTCCTTCTCTTCCTTCTTGACCTTGAAGCCCTCGTTCTTCAGCCGCTCCTCCACGTTCTCGAAGGTGGAGCCGACGAGGGCGGGCGGGATGGCCTTCGTGGCGGGGCCGCCGCAGACCTGTACGACGACTTCCTGGTTGGGTTCCAGGGCCGAGTTGGCGGCCGGCGTCTGGTTGACCACCTGGCCCTTCTTGCAGTTGGCGTCGAAGTGCTGCTCGCCCTCCCTGGGCACCAGGTTGGCCTGCTGGATCCGGGTGAACGCCTCCTGCTGCGTCAGGCCGGTCACGGTGGGAACGGTGACCTTGTCGTCGCCCTGGTTCAGCAGGGCGGCGACGAGGGCGATCACCGCGAGCACGCCGACCGCGGCGAAGGTCGCGATGAGCCAGGACGACGCCCTACGCCGGCGGGGGTCGCCGACCCGGGCCGGGATCTGCCGGGTCTGCGGTGCGCCGGGCGCGGCCGGGTAGCCGGCACCGGCCGGGACGACCCGCGTCGTCTCGTCCTGCGGCAGCACGGGGGTGGCCAGCACCGGGCGGCCGGCGGCGGCGCGGAGCAGGTCGGCCCGCATCTCGCCGGCGCTCTGGTAGCGGTTGAGCGGGTTCTTCGACAGCGCCTTGAGCACGATCGCGTCGACGGCCGGGTTGACGTCCGGGTTGATGTCGCTCGGCGTCGGCGGGGCCTCCCGCACGTGCTGGTAGGCCACGCTGACCGGGCTGTCGCCGACGAACGGCGGGTGCCCGCAGACCAGTTCGAAGAGCACGCAGCCGGCGGCGTAGACGTCGGACCGGGCGTCGACCGCCTCGCCCCGCGCCTGCTCGGGCGACAGGTACTGTGCGGTGCCGATCACCGCGCTGGTCTGGGTCATCGTGGTGGCGCCGCTGGCCAGCGCCCGCGCGATGCCAAAGTCCATCACCTTGACCTGGCCGGTCTGGGTGAGCATCACGTTGCCGGGCTTGATGTCCCGGTGGATGATGCCGTGCCGGTGGCTGAACTCCAGCGCCGCGCACATGTCGGCGCAGATCTCCAGCGCCCGGCGCGGCTGGAGCCGCCCCTCGACGCCGAGGACCTCCTTGAGGGTCCGCCCGTTGACGAACTCCATCACGATGAACGGCAGCGTCTCGCCGGTCGGCGCGGTCTCCTCGCCGGTGTCGTAGACGGCCACGATCGCCGGGTGGTTGAGGGACGCCGCGTTCTGCGCCTCGCGGCGGAACCGCATCTGGAAGGTGGCGTCCCGGGCGAGGTCGGTCCGGAGCATCTTGATCGCGACGTCCCGACCGAGCCGGAGATCGCGACCGCGGTGCACCTCGGCCATGCCGCCGTAGCCGAGCAGCTCGCCGACCTGGTACCTGCCACCGAGCAGGCGGGCCTGCGCTGTCATCGCGTCTGTCGTCCTTCGCTCGTCGTCTCGTCGCCGCCCGGCCGGGGCAGTTCCTGTCGACGGTACGACGTCCGGGCCGGATCGTCGCGTCCGTCGGGCCGCAGCACGCCGAACGTCACCGTCTGCGGGGTGACCGCGCCGGACTGCTGCGACTTCTCCCGCAACGTGTAGGAAATCACGCCGGAGCAGACGAGGACCAGTACGGCCAGGAGGATGGCGAGTAACACCATCCCGGGCCGGGACCGTCGCCCGCCGGGCTGGGGTGCCAGCGGGGCGGCCTGCCCCGCGTACGCCATCGGGCGGGCCGGCGGCACGGTCGCCGCGCCGCGCGGGTAGCCGGGCGGGGCCACGGGTGGGCGGGGCACCGACGCGGCGGGCGCGACGGTCGTGGGGCGGTGCGGCACGACGGCCGGGCGGGGTGCCGCCACGGGCGGGCGCTGCGGCTGCGGGGCGGCGGTCGGCGGCCGGTGCGGGGCGACCCGCGGGTGCGCCGCCGGTGCCGGCACCTGGGCGCGGCCGGGCGGGGCGGCGGGCGACGCCGGGGCCGCGGAGATCGGCCGGCCACCGGCGCGGGCCTGCTGGGAGAGCTGGGCCTTCAACTGCCGGGCCACCCCGGCCAGCGCGGCGGCGCTGGGCCAGCGGGCCGCCGGGTCCTTCGCCAGGGCCCGCTCCACCACGGCCCGGACCTGCGGCGGGATGTCGGCGGGCAGCGGGCGGGGGGCCTCCCGGACGTGCCGCATGGCGATCTCGAGGGGATTGTCGCCCTCGAACGGCCGCCGGCCGGCCAGGCACTGGTACGCGACCACGCCGAGCGCGTAGACGTCGGACGCGGACGTGGCGACGCCGCCGGTGGCCTGCTCGGGGGAGATGTACGAGGCGGTGCCGAGCACCGAGCCGGCCGCGGTGAGCTGGGCGACCAGGTCCGACCGGGCGATGCCGAAGTCGGTGAGCACCAGGGTGCCGTTGGGCCGGACCAGCAGATTGCCCGGCTTCACGTCCCGGTGCACGATGCCCTTCACGTGCGCCGCGTGCAGTGCGTCGGCCGCCTGGGCGACCAGCGCCATCGTGCGGGCCGGGGTGAGCCGGCCCACCCGGGCCAGGGTGGCCGACAGCGCGTCGCCCTCGACGTACTCCATGACCAGGAAGGCGATCTGCTGGTCGTTGCCGAAGTCGTAGACGTCGACCACGCCGGGGTGGTTGATCGTCGCCATGGTGCGGGCCTCGCCGCGGAACCGCTCGGCGAAGTCGGGGTCGTCGAGCAGCGCGGGGAGCAGGCTCTTGACCGCGACCGTCCGGCCGAGCACCTGGTCGGTGCCGCGCCAGACGTCGCCCATGCCACCGCTGGCGATCCGCTCGTCGAGGCGGTAGCGGTTGCCGAGCTGCACCCCGGGGCTGAGCATGTCAGCGGCCTCCGGGATCGGCGATGGCGGCGCGCATGATCTGCCCGGCGATCCGGGCCGCCTCGGCGCTGCCGCCCGGGCCGGCCTGCTCCAGCATGACGCAGACCGCCGAGACCGGGTTCCCGTTCTTGTCGAGCGCGAAGCCGATGAACCAGCCGTGGTCCGGCCGGTCGGGCGCGGACTGCGCGGTGCCGGTCTTGCCGCCGACGGTGTAGCCGCTGATCCGCGCGCTCTCGCCGGTGCCGTTCTCGACGACGCTGACCATCATCTCCCGCAGGTCGCCAGCGACCTGGCCGCTGACCGGCTGGCGCAGCTCCCGGGGATTGGCGGTGTAGTAGCTGGTGGTGCGGTCCGGGCCGAGGAGCTGGCGGACAAGGTACGGGCGCATCTGGCTGCCGCCGTTCGCGACCGAGGCGGCGATCAGGGCGCCCTGCAGCGGGGTCATCCGGACGTCGCGCTGGCCGATGGAGGACTGGGCGAGCGCGGCGGGGTCGTCGCCGCCGTCGGCGTTCTCCATGCTGCCGGTGCGGCTGGCCGCCACCGGTTGGCCGCCCTCCCCGAGCTGGCCGACGGTGAGGTCCTCCTGCTCGAAGCCGAACTGCCGGGCCTTCTCTTTGATCTTGTCCGCGCCGAGCCGGACGCCGAGCTGCGCGAAGCCCGTGTTGCACGACTCGGTGACCGCGTTCATCAGGGTGACCTCGTCCTCCGGGCAGATCGACGCCGCCGCGTTGCGGATCGGCGTGCCCGAGGTCGGCGGGGTGTAGCTGGACCCGGCCGGGATCCTGGTGTCCTGCCCGATGCCGTTCTCCAGCGCCGCGGCGGCCACCACGATCTTGAAGGTGGAGCCCGGTGGCAGCACCTCGCCGATGGCCCGGTTCTTCAACGGGCCGTTCGGGTTCTGCTCCAGCGCGTTGTACGCGGCCGTCGCCTCGTTGGTGTTGTGACCGGTCAGCGGGTTCGGGTCGAAGCTGGGCATGGAGACCAGCGCCTGCACCGCCCCGGTACGCGGGTCGATGGCGATCGCCGCGCCCCTCGGGACGTCGTTGCGGTTGTTGCGCAACTGCTCGTACGCGACGTCCTGGGCGCGCTTGGAGAGGGTGAGCAGCACGTTGCCGCCGCCGGTCTTGTCGCCGGTGAACATGTCCTTGAACCGGTCGATGAAGAGCTGGTCGCTGGTGCCGGCCAGGAAGTCGTTCTCGAACTTCTCGATGCCGGTGTCGGCGAGGTTGACCGGCTTGTAGCCGAGCACGTGCGCGTACTTGGCGCCGCCCGGGTAGGTGCGCTGGTACTTCAGCTCGCCGCTGGTCTCCTTGCTGGTGGCGAGGGCCGTGCCGCCCGCCTCGATGTTGCCGCGCTTGCGCTCGTACTCGGCGACCTGGACCCGGCCGTTGTAGTCGCTGGTGCGGTATTCGTCGGCCTTGTAGGCCTGGATCCAGTTCAGGTTGGCGAAGAGCAACCCGAAGAGGACCATCACGACGACGCCCACGCGGCGCAGGGGTGCGTTCACGGCCTGATCACCTCCGTGGGGGCACCGTGCAGCTGCTCCGGCGGGCCGCCGGACGGTCGGGCCGCCTTGCCGCCCCCGCCGCCGACCGGCCGGCGGGCCCCGTCGGAGATCCGGAGCAACACCGCGATGAGCAGCCAGTTGGCCATCAGCGACGAGCCGCCGGCGGAGAGGAACGGGGTGGTCTGGCCGGTCAGCGGGATGAGCTTGCTGATCCCGCCGACGATCACGAAGACCTGGAGCCCGAGGGTGAACGCCAGGCCGCCGGCCAGCAGCTTGCCGAACGAGTCGCGGACCGCCAGCGCCGCCCGCAGCCCCCGCTCGACGATCAGCAGATAGACGACGAGCAGCGCGGAGAGGCCGAACAGCCCGATCTCCTCGCCGATGCCGGCGAAGATGAAGTCGTTCTGCACCTCGGGCAGTTTGCCCGGCTGACCGCCGCCCGGCCCGGCGCCGAACATGCCGCCGGTGCCGAGCGCGAGCAGGCCCTGCACCAGTTGGTAGCCGTCCTCGTAGGGATCGGCGAACGGGTCCAGCCAGATCTGCGCCCGCAGGTAGAAGTTCGCGAACGGCCCGCCGACGAGGTCGCCGAGGACGTACGCCAGATAGGCGCCGCCGAAGAAGAGCACCAGGCCGATGAGCAGCCAGCTGACCCGCTCGGTGGCGATGTAGAGCGTCACCACGAACATGCCGAAGTAGAGCAGCGAGGTGCCCAGGTCCTTCTCGAAGACGAGGACCAGGACGCTGACCAGCCAGACCGCGACCACCGGGCCGAGGTCGCGCCCGCGCGGGAAGTCGATGCCGAGGAAGCGGCGGCTCGCCAGCGACAGCACCTCGCGCTTGCGCACGAGGTAGTAGGCGAAGAAGACCAGCAGCGCCAGCTTGGCGAACTCACCGGGCTGGATCGAGAAGCTGTCGCCGAACTTGATCCACAGCTTCGCGCCGTTGATCTCGGAGAACCGGCTCGGCAGCACCGCCGGGATCATCACCAGCACGATGCCGGCCAGCCCCAGGGTGTACGCGTAGCGGGAGATCGAGCGGTGGTCGCGCATCACGACGAGCAGCCCCGCCGCGAGGATCACCGAGAGGAGCGTCCAGGCCAGTTGCCGGCCACCGTTGCCAGCGAAGACGGCCAGGTCCGCCCGCTCGGCGGGGGCGGCGCTGCCCAGGTCGAGCCGGCGCAGGAAGCCCACCCCGATGCCGTTGAGCAGGGCGACGGCCGGCAGCAGGGCCGGGTCGGCGAAGGGCGCCAGGAACCGGATCACCAGGTGCAGGCCGAGGAAGACCGCGGTGAGCGCGGCGGCCGGCAGCCAGAAGTCGGCGGTGACCGTGTCGAGCACGTTCGCCTCGACCATCGCCCCGTACGCGGCCACCAGCACCATGGCCAGCAGCAGGAGCGAGAGCTCCGCGTTACGCCGGGACCGGGCCAGGCGCACGCCGGGCTGCTCGCCCGTGGTGGCGGGCGAGGGTGCCGGGATGGCCGCTGCGGTCACGGATCGTCCTCCGATTCGAGCCGACGCTCACTCCGGCGACCGGCAGGCGGCCGGGTCGAGCGTCGGCGAGACGGCGTCGGAGGGCGTGGCTTCGGGCGTGGTGGTCGGCGCGGCCGGCGTCGCCGAACGGCTGCCGGCCGCCGGGCTCGTGCTGGCCGTCGGCGTCGGCGTCGCCGCACCGGCGGTCGGCGTCGGAGTGGTGATGGCCACCGCGCTCGGGCTGGGCGGGCAGATCGGCTTCAGGTTCGGGTTGGTCGGGCTGTCGCTGGTCAGCTCGGCCAGCCGACGCTCGGCGTCCGGCTCGCTCTTGGCCGGAATGCCCTGCTTCACCTGCTCCTGGGCGGCCAGGGTCAGGTCGTCCAGGTCGGCGGGGCTGGTGGAGTGCACGGTGGAGAGGTCCATCCCGGCGATCTCGCCCTGGATGCCCCGGAACACCGCGACCTGGCCCTCCTCCGTCGCCCCGACGTAGTACTGCCGCTGGGTGTAGCTCCAGCCGCCGAAGACGGCCCCGCCGAGGAGCACCAGCAGCGCCAGCGTCGCCGCGGCGGCGCGCACCGGGCGGCGCTTCGGGCGGTCCGGCTCGTCGTCGTCGCCGGCGGGCTCCTCGGGAGCGGGGGGCCGCGGGGCGTTGAGCGCCGACGCGCGGGCGGCGGGGGTGGAGACGTCGGCGGAGGTCGCCATGCCCCGGTCGCGGGCGGCGGCGCCGCCGACGATCGGGCTCGCCTCGACGATGTCCTGGTCGGTGGCGTCCGCGATGATCACCGTGATGTTGTCCGGCCCGCCGCCGCGCAGGGCGAGCTGCACCAACCGCTCCACACACTGCTGGGGGTCGGCGTACTCGCGCATCGTGTCGGCGATCGTGTCGGCGCTGACCACGCCCGAGAGGCCGTCGCTGCAGATCAGGTAGCGGTCACCCGGCAGCACCTGGCGGACGCTGTATTCCGGGTCGATGTCGCGGCCGTCCAGCGCCCTGGTGAGCAGCGACCGCTGCGGGTGGCTGCTCGCCTCCTCGGCGCTGATCCGGCCCTCGTCGACGAGCATCTGGACGTACGTGTCGTCCTTGGTGATCTGCGCGAACTCGCCGTTGCGCAGGAGGTAGGCCCGCGAGTCGCCGATGTGGACCATGCCCAGCTTGCTGCCGGAGAAGAGGGTGGCGGTGAGCGTGGTGCCCATCCCCTCCAGCTGGGGGTTGGCGTCCACGGTGTCGCGGAGCTGCTGGTTGGCGGTGCCCACGGCCGAACGCAGCGCGTCGACGAGGGCGTCACCCGGGACGTCCTCGTCGAGCGGCGCCATGGCACCGATGACGATGTTGCTGGCGACGTCACCGGCGGCCATGCCGCCCATGCCGTCGGCGACGGCGAGTAGCCGCGGTCCGGCGTAGACGGAATCCTGGTTACCGTCTCGGATCAGACCGCGGTCGCTGTGGGCCGCATAGCGCAGGGTCAGAGTCATGGCCGTAATTCGAGAGAAGTGCGGCCGATCCGGATCGGCACGCCGAGGGGGACGGGGGTTGGTCCGGTGACCTTAGCGCGATCCAGGTAGGTGCCGTTAGTCGAGCCGAGGTCCTCGACGAACCACTGCCCGTCGCGCGGCACCAGCCGGGCGTGCCGTGCCGAGGCGTAGTCGTCGGTGATGACGAGGGTGGAGTCCTCGGCCCGACCGATGGTGATCTGCGCTTCGCCGAGGGTGATCCGCGTCCCCGCCAGTTGACCGGCGGTGACCACGAGCTGGTGCGCCGCCCTGCCCCGCTTCGCCTTCGCCGGTTTCGCCGCCTGCCCGAGCGAGGCCCCGACCGCCCGCGGGGCGGCCACCAGCCGGCCCGACCGGGCCCCCGCGAACAGGTCCCGGCGGATCACGCCGACCACGGTGAACACGAAGATCCACAGCAGGATGAGGAACCCGAACCGGGCGACGGTGATGACGAGTTCCGGCAAGGCGGATCAGCCGTCCACGCGGAAGGTCAGCGTCGTGGTGCCGAGCTGGATCATGTCGCCGGGGTTGAGCGCGACGGCGGAGACCCGCTGGCCGTTGACCATCGTGCCGTTGGTCGACCCCAGGTCGGTCAGCACGACCTGGCCGCCGTCGAAGTCCAGCCGGGCGTGTCGCCGCGAGATGCCGACGTCGGGCAGGCGCAGGTTGGCCTGGTCGCCGCGGCCGATCACGGTCGAGCCCATCTGGAGGGGATAGGTGCGCCCGTCGCCGGAGACCAGCCGCACGTTGCGGCTGCCGCCGTGGCCGGGCGGGGGGCCGTAGCCGCCGCCCTGGTCGTACGCCGGGTAGGCGGGCGGGCCGGCGTCGTAGCCGGGCGCGGAGACCGGGGCGACCTCACCGCCGGTGTAGACCTCGGCGGTGACCCGGAACATGCCCGTGTCCAGCCCCTCGCCGCGTTCGATCTCGACGATCACGTCGCCGTAGACCGTCCAGGCCTGCTCGCCGATGAACTCCGCCTGCGACTGGGCCAGCTCCTGGGCCAGCGCGGCAGCGTACGGCGCCAGCCGACTGTGGTCGTAGGGCGAGAGATCGATCACGTAGCGGTTGGGCACCAACGTGCGCCCACCGGCCAGGATCGCCTTGTGCGCCTCGGCCTCCCGCTGCATGGCGTTGAGGATCTCCACGGGGTGGACCACCCCTTTGAAGACCTTGGCGAAGGCTCCCTCGACCAGGCCTTCCAGACGCTTCTCGAAGCGTTGCAGCACGCTCACCGGCTCCTCCTCGGGTCCCGAGGACATGATGGTATCCGGCCGGAGCGCCCGCAGCTCACACGCCGCTCGGCCGGCTGGCGGCGGCCCGTTCGATGGGGCCGTTGTCGTCGTGCTAGTCTTTCGTCCGCCGAGAACGGTACCGCCTCGACGGACGGTAACCGATCGACGCAATGATCACGGACAACGCAGGATGTCCGGGGCCCGCTGGAGACAGCAGGACCGGCACAGACTACAGTGTTCGAGGTCAGGCCACGGGGAAGTGGCGGAATGGCAGACGCGCACGGTTCAGGTCCGTGTGCCCGAAAGGGCGTGGGGGTTCAACTCCCCCCTTCCCCACCGATACGCGAGGGCTCCGCAGCGATGCGGGGCCCTCGCGGCGTATCGGGGCGTGCCGTACGTCACGCTATGCTCCGATGGATTCTGCCTCCGAGGACCAGGAGTGGCGTGTGAGTGTCGCATTCGTGACCGGGTCGGGCGGGCTGATCGGCTCCGAGGCGGTCCGGCACTTCGCCGGCCTCGGTCTCGACGTCGTCGGCATCGACAACGACATGCGGCAGGAGTTCTTCGGCGAGGAGGCTTCGACCGCCTGGAACGTGCGGCGCCTGACCGACGAGCTGGGGAGCGCGTACTCGCACCACAGCATCGACATCCGGGACCGGGCCGCGCTGGGCAAGCTCTTCAAGCGGTACGCGGGCGCCGTCGCCGTGGTGATCCACACCGCCGCCCAGCCGTCGCACGACTGGGCCGTGCGCGACCCGTTCACCGACTTCGACGTCAACGCCGCCGGCACGCTCAACGTCCTGCAGAACGTGCGCGAGCACTGCATCGGGGCGCCGGTGATCCACTGCTCCACCAACAAGGTCTACGGCGACCGGCCGAACAGCCTGCCCCTGGTCGAGCTGGAGACCCGGTGGGAGATCGAGCCGGGCCACCCGTACGAGCAGGGCATCCGCGAGGACATGTCCATCGACGGCTGCCTGCACTCGATCTTCGGCGCCTCGAAGGTCGCGGCCGACGTCATGGTGCAGGAGTACGGCCGCTACTTCGACATGCGGACGGCCTGCTTCCGGGGCGGGACGCTGACCGGGCCGGCGCACTCGGCCACCGAGCTGCACGGCTTCCTCGGGTACGTGATGCGCGCCAACATGGAGCGCCGGACGTACAAGATCTTCGGCTACCAGGGCAAGCAGGTGCGGGACGCGATCCACAGCTCGGACGTGGTCTCCGCGTTCGAGGCGTTCTTCCGCAACCCGCGTTCCGCGGCGGTCTACAACCTCGGCGGCGGCCGGCACTCCAACACCTCCAACCGTGAGGCGTTCGCGCTGGCCGAGCAGATCACCGGCCGGGAGATGGTCACCGAGTACGTCGAGGCCAACCGGATCGGCGACCACAAGTGGTGGATCGGCTCGAACGAGGCATTCCAGGCCGACTACCCGGAATGGAAGCAGGTCTACGACGTTCCCATGATCATGCGCGAGATCTACGAGGCCAACGTGGACAAGTGGGTGCCGGCAGCATGACCGCCAGGGGCAAGCGGAACGTCCTCGGCGTCCTGGTCGACGCCACCGACTACGCCGCGGCGACCGAGCAGGTGGTGGCGGCCGCGCAGGAGCGCCGCCCGCTGGCACTGACGGCGCTGGCCGTGCACGGGGTGATGACCGGGGTGCTGGATCCGGCGCACAACGCCCGGCTGAACTCCTTCGACGTGGTCACCCCCGACGGCCAGCCGGTGCGCTGGGCGCTCAACCTCCTGCACGGCGCCGGGCTCACCGACCGGGTCTACGGGCCCACGCTGACCCTGCACGTGCTGTCCCGGTTCGCCGACGAAGGCCTGCCGGTCTACCTCTACGGCTCGACGGAGGAGACCCTGGCGAAGCTGATCCCGGCGCTCGAGCGGATGTTCCCGGCACTCAAGATCGCCGGTGTGGAGCCGTCCAAGTTCCGGGCGGTGCAGCCGGGTGAGGACGTCGAGATCGCCGACCGGATCAAGGCCAGCGGGGCCCGGCTCGTCCTGGTCGGGCTGGGCTGCCCGCGCCAGGAGGTCTTCGCGTACGCCATGCGGCCGCTGCTGGACATGCCGCTGATGGCGGTCGGGGCGGCCTTCGACTACCACGCCGGGCTGCTGCGCCAGCCACCGCCGTGGATGCAGCGGGCCGGCCTGGAGTGGTTCTGGCGCCTCGGCCTGGAGCCGAAGCGGCTGTGGCGCCGGTACGTGATCCTCAACCCGGCCTACCTGGCCCGGCTCGCCGGGCAGAAGACCGGCCTGTGGAAGGCGGTCCCGCCGCCCCCGGCCGCCGACCGGCCGTCCACCTTCGCCGTCTGACCAGAGAACCGGCAGACGTTAGGAAGGGCCCCTTCCTATGCACCAGGCGATAGGAAGGGGCCCTTCCTTGCACTGCGCCTAGAGGGTCAGGGTCCAGGTGTTGAGGTAGCCGCTGTCGCCGGCGTAGACGTCCCGCACCCGCAGCTGCCAGGTGCCGTTCGCCGCCTCGCTCGACAGGTTCGCCGTGTAGGTGGTGTTGATGTTGGCCGCGCCGTCCCAGATGTTGCTGTTCTTCAGCCGGTAGGACGAGCCGTCCGGAGCGACCAGGTCGACGACGAGGTCACCGCGGTAGGTGTGCACGATGTTCACCGCGACGGTCGAGGCCGACGAGGCGTTGCGGGCGCACCCGGAGATCGGGATCGAGCTGCTCACCGTGACACCGGTGTCCGGGATCGCGACGTCGGTGCCGTTGGTGCCGGAGCAGCCGCCGCCGGTGCCGGTCACGGTCAGCGAGTAGGTGGCGCTCCTGCTGCCGGAGGCCGCCGTGCCCGTCACCGTCACGGTGTAGGTGCCGGGCGCCGTGCTCGCCGAGGTGCTGATGGTGAGCGTCGAGGAACCGCCCGAGGTGACGGTGGCCGGGCTGAACGAGGCGGTCGCCCCGGACGGCAGCCCGCTCGCGGAGAGGCTCACCGACTGGGCCGAGCCGTTGGTGGTGGCGGTGGCCACCGTGGCGGTCACCGAGCCGCCCGGCGCGGTCGAGCCGGAGGTCGGCGAGACCGAGACGGAGAAGTCGTTGGTCGGCGGGGTGTCGTCGTTGACGACGTAGAGCAGCTTGTTCGGCGAGCCGGTGCCCGGGTTGCCCACCACGTTGTTGGTGGCGTTGTTCACCAGGAAGTCGCGGACCTGCTGCGGCGTCCAGGACGGGTTGGCGCTGGCCACCAGGGCCGCCGCGCCGACCACGTGCGGCGTCGCCATCGAGGTGCCGCTGATCGTGTTGGTGGCGGAGTCGCCGGTGTGCCACGCCGAGGTGATCGACGAGCCGGGCGCGAAGATGTCCAGGCAGGTGCCGATGTTGGAGAACGAGGACCGGGCGTCCGTGTTGGTCGTCGAGCCGACGGTGATGCCCTCGGCGGTCCGGGCGGGCGAGGTGTTACAGGCGTTCCCACCCGAGTCGTTGCCGGCCGCCAGGCCGTAGCTCACGCCCGAGTTGATGGAGTTCCGCACGGCGGTGTCGAGCGTGCTGTTCGCGCCGCCGCCGAGGCTCATGTTGGCCACGGCCGGCTTGACCGCGTTCTGGGTCACCCAGTCGACACCGGCGATGACACCGGCGTTCGTGCCGCTGCCCTGGCAGTTGAGCACCCGGACGCCGACCAGCTGGACGCCCTTCGCCACACCGTACGCCGAGCCGCCGACGGTGCCGGCGACGTGCGTGCCGTGGCCGTTGCAGTCGTCGGCCGAGCCCCCGTCGACGGCGTCGTAGCCGGAGGTGGCCCGGCCGCCGAAGTCGCTGTGGCTGAACCGGATGCCGGTGTCGATGATGTAGGCGTGCACGTTGCTCGCCGTGTTCGGGTACGTGTAGGAACTGTCCAGCGGCAGTGCCCGCTGGTCGATCCGGTCCAGGCCCCAGGACGGCGGGTTGGTCTGGGTGCCGGCGATCGACACGGTGTGGTTCTGCTCGACGTACGCCACGGCGGGGTCCGCGGCGATCCGGGCGGCAGCCCCGGCGCCGACCCGGACCTCGAAGCCGCGCAGCGCGGCGCCGTAGGTGCGGGCCACCGTGCCGCCGTGCCGGCCGACCAGCCGTTGCGCGGTGTCACCGACGGTGGCGCGGGCGACCGCGGTGTCCTTGAAGACGACGATGTAGCTGTCGGCCACGGCGGTGGCACCGCCCGCGGCCCGGATCGTGCCGACGGGCTCGGCGGCCATGGCGGGCGTGGCGGTGGCCACCATGGCCATGGTGGCCACCCCGACGAGTAGGGACCTGCGTGGAAGACCCATCTTCTACCTCCCTCCGACCGGCACCCGATCATCGACGTCCGTGGCGATAATCGATGAGTGCCGATCGAGCTGAGGGTAGAGCGGTGTCATCGGGATACAAACATGTCGACTTCCCTATAACACCGGGAGGATGCCCCCTACGGGACGCCGTTACGGGAGGAACGGGGGCCGGCCCCGGATTCGCGCGCGTCGGGAACGGGCAATGCTCTCCGTCATGGAGAGTCACCTCACCGTACTGGCGCCGCTGGCCGCCGTCTGGCTCGCCGCCGGCTGGCTGGCGGACGGGATGCCCCGGCTGGACAGCGCCCGCGCCCTGCGCCGGCGTACCGGATGGGTGCTCGCCCTGACCCTGGCCGGCCTGGGCCTGACGGCCGCCGTGCTGGTTGCCGGGCTCTCCGGCGCCGGCGCGACCCCGGCGGACCGGGCCGCCGCCGGCCTCACCCTCGCCGCCGCGCCCGCGCTCGTCGTCGCGGCCTGCACCGTGCGCCGGGTGCGCCGGCTGCGGGCGGGCGCGGGGGCGTTCGCCGCGGCACCCGGGACCCCGGCCCCGCACGGCCTCCGGGCCGCTGCGGCGCACCCGCTGGTCGGGCTTCCGTTGCAGGTCACGGGCCTGGCGATCCTGCCCGCGGTGGCGGCGGCGAGCGCCCCGGAACCGCTGTTCGGGCCCGGGGCGACCGGGCCGGCGATCACCGTCGGGGTGCTGGCGGTCACCGCCATCGGCGTACGCCACGCGCTGCGGCACAGCCGCCTCGCCGAGCGGGCCGCGCCGCCCCGGCCGGCGTCACCGCGAGCGGCCGGGGCCCTGCACGTATAGCAGCTCCAGGATCGCCCGGGTCGCCTCGAACCAGCGGTCGAGCCACCCGGGCGGCGGGACGCTGCCCTTCGGCGGCAACTCCATCAGCAACCCGCGGAGCAGCGGGTGGTCGGCCAGCGACTCGGCCGGCTCCATCGACCAGCCGCCCGGCGGGAACGACGGCTCGGTCAACGGGTTCGGATCCAGCGACGGCAGGGAGAGCGGCCCCGCCTGCTCCGATGCGGCCGTCGTGGCCTCCCGGCCACCGACCTCCGTGTCGGTCGACACCACCTCGGTCAGGACGGTGTCCCGGCGCGCCCCGCGGTACTTGCCCCCGAAGCGCTCCGGCTTGCCCGGCCCGTTGGTGAGGTTGTCTGACCCGATCGTCGTCATCCGTCTCGCCTGCCTCGTTCGGTTGCGATTCGTGCGGCGGGTTGTCGACCAGCGCCGTATCGAGGGGTACAACGACACGGGCCCGATGTGGCGACGGGACGGCCGGGCTTCTTCGCGACCGGACCGGACGCGGGCACGGCGATGCCCCCGCCCGGCTGCCCGCCGGACGGGGACACCGCCTCACCTCCCGGTCGCGTCAGTCCCGGCCGAAGCCGCCGCCCCTGGCGCCGGCGACGAAGGCGTGCCAGTCGCCCGGGGCGAAGACCAGGGCCGGACCCGTCTTGTCCTTCGAGTCCCGCACGCCGACCGCCCCCGTCACGTAAGCCACCTCCACGCAGTTGTCACAGTTCGGCCCGCTCTTCGAGCTCTTGAACCACGCTGCCTGCGTCAGGTCCACGGGGAACCCCTTGGTCGCCATTTCCACAACGGCTCCTCTGCCAGTTTCGCGATGTGTGCGATGGACTCCTCCGGACGAATGGCCGCCGCTCGGACGTGATCGAAGATGAAGCTGTACTTCTGCAGTTCGTCGCTCTTCTCCAGGAAGAGCCCACCCGTGGCGTTCTCCGCGTACACGACATCCGGATCACCGGGCTCGGGGAAGCTGAGGATCGTGAAGGTCCCGTCCATGCCGGCGTGCGCCCCCACCTCGAACGGCAGGATCTGCAGCGTCACGTTCGGCAGTTCCGCCACCTCGACCAGCCGGTTGAGCTGGTCACGCATGACCGCGTCCCCACCCACCGGACGGCTCACCACCGCCTCATCGAGCACCACCCACAGATCGACCGGATCATCCTGTGTCAGCAACGACTGACGGCCGAGCCGGACACGGACACGTTGTGCGACCTGGTCAGGGGTGAAGTCCGGCCGCGCGGCGCGGATCATCGCGCTCGCGTACGCCTCGGTCTCCAGCAGGCCGGGCACCACCTGCTGCTCGTACGCGCGGATCGAGCTGGCCGCGGCCTCAAGGCCGACGTACGCGCCGACCAGCACCGTGCTGTACGGGTGCCACCAGCCCTTCTGCCGCGCCTCCCGGGCGATCTGCACCAACTCGTCGCTCTCGGCGCCCACCACCCCGTAGATCCGGAGCATGTCCCGCACGTCGCGCGGCGTCGCCGTGGTGTGACCGGTCTCGATCCGCGAGATCTTCGACGCCGAGCACTCCAGCTGCTCGGCGACGACCTCGATGGTGATCCCGGCCGCCTCCCGCTGCCGCCGCAGTTCCGCGCCGAGGCGGCGGCGCCGGATGGTCGGGCTGCGCCGCTCGCTCACGCCCTCACCACCCCGTCCGCTGGTCGGGACCACCGGCTGTCGGCCCTCACCGGCCCACCTCCGCGTCGCGCGCGCCGCTGCCGTCGCCCGCCGGGGGCGCGACCGTCGAACGGCGGGCGTCGTTCGCGGCAAGGGGGTGGTGCCGGTCATCGGCCGGCCGCGACGGGCGAAACCGGACCCCAGTGTGCCGCCGATACGTGAACGGCTACAAGCGCCGCTTGCGCGCGCCGCTCGCGTATCGGCAAAAGTCGACGTGCAACTTGCATGAAGCACGTCGCTGATGCACTCTGTGCGTATGGCACGGGTTACTCACCGTCTCCGTCCGCTCCCCCGCCGTGGTGAACCCACGGGCTCCGGGACGCGCGCCGGTGGGGCCGCCCGGCCTTCGACAACCAGACCTGCCCCGGGTTGATGACCCCGCCGCTGCACGCCAGTTGGCTGTGGCGGCGGGAGCGGTACCCGGTGCAGCCGGGTGATGGTCGGGTGGCGGTTCGCCACCAGCGGGTACGGCCCGACCACCACCGCCCGCACCACCGGTCCACGAAGGCACGACCCCCGTGGCCG
Organism: Micromonospora sp. NPDC048063; assembly: GCF_043202855.1. Taxonomy (NCBI): domain Bacteria; kingdom Bacillati; phylum Actinomycetota; class Actinomycetes; order Micromonosporales; family Micromonosporaceae; genus Micromonospora; species Micromonospora sp. NPDC048063. Next base: position 36,149 of record NZ_JBIDBG010000012.1, read on the forward strand.
GCCACCGAGACGTCCCCCGACCCGCTCCCGCCGGCCCGTCCGCCGGCCGACCCTTCCCAGGAGCCCATGTGCTTCCCCGCTCCGGTGACGTACTGCACGTGACTCGCGCGGCGAGTGTCCAGTTCCTCAGGCCCATCACGTTCCGGGTCATCCGGGTGCTCGACTGGCCGACCTACGACGGCTGGATCTGGCTCGACGGCTACGAGTTGAACGCCTCGGGGGACGCGGTCAACCGGCGGTCGATCTTCGTCCAGCGGGAGGGTCTGCGCCAACTGCAGGCGGCTCCTGAGCCCCGTACGCACGCCGTGCGGGCACCGCGCCAGCCCGTCGCCCGCACCCCGCTCCGGGTGGGCTGACCTCCGCGATCGGCAGCCGGGGGGCGTGCCCCGCCATAGAATGAGGTACGCCCACCCCGGCAGGTTCCACCCCGCGCGTCCAGGACCCCGAACCTGGGATGGCCATGGTCAATCAGTCCGCCGCGCGGCGGCACCACCGCTCCCGCATCGCCTACGCCTTCGGAATCCTGGCGCTGATCGGCGCCGCCACGACACTCGTGGTCGTGGTCCGCGACCCCGCCCTGTCGTCCACCACCCGGCTGACCGCCCCGGTCCCCGCACCGGAGATCACCGTGGCCGACGACGACCCGCCGGCCGGCGACGACGGGCAGGACGCCTTCGACGCCCCGTACTCCCCGGACGGAGCGGGCGCACTCGGCGCCGCCGACGAGCCCGGGACCGACGTGCCGGCCGGATCGTCGGACGGCACCGCCGAGGCCGCCCGGCATTCGCCGGACGACGTCCGCCGTTCCCTCTTCTGGTCCGGGGTCTTCGGTCTGGCCATCTCGCTGGCCGGGCTCGGCCTGGTCGGAACCAGACGCCGGATGTGGTAACCCGGCCGGCCGCCGCTCGTTCGTGCACCACCCGGAGCGGTGACGGTCCCGGGACGCCCGGTCAGCGGCGGCTCACCTGGTGGCGGTCGGCCCGGCCGTCGTCGGCGTGGGTTCGCCGCCGGTCGGCGACGCCGCGCCACGGGACACCACCAGGGTGACCTCCTCCCCGTCGGGGACGAGTTCCCCGGCCTCCGGTTCGGTGCGGATCACGGTGCCCTCGGGGCGGTCGGACTCCTGGTACTCCACCCGGTGACCCAGCCCGAGGTCGTCCAGGATCGCCTGCGCCGTCGCCAGCGGCAGGTTCACCACGGGCGGCATCGGCACCTGCGCCGGCGCCGAGGTGGTCGGCGGCGCGGAGGGCGAGGGGGTGGTCGGGACAGCCGAGGTCGGCGCGGGGGTCGTCGGCGACGCGCGGGTGACCGACGGGGAGGGCGACAGGCCCGGAACGGCCGGATCGTCGTCGTCCGCGGACTGGAGGGCCAGCCACAGCCCGACCCCGAGCAGGCCGAGCAGCAGCAGCACGACCACCCCCCACAGGATCGGCAGCCACCAGCGCCGCCCGCCGGGCTCCTCGGCGTACCACTCGGCGGCCTCCCGGGGATCCGCCGGCCGGGGCGGCGGCACCTCCGCGCGCCCGGACCAGGCCGCCGGGCCGGACCGCTCGGGCGGCATGGCGGCCGTACGGTCCAGCGGGGCGGCGCGGTCGACGGGCATCGACCGGGTGGCGTCGCCCCCGGCGGGCGGAGGGCCCTTCGGGCCGGGCAGCCGCTGGGTGCGGTCGGCCGGCTCCGTCCCGGCGGACGGGTCGCCGGACGGGGGCAGCGGGCGGGTTTGGTCGTCGTGTTCCCCGGCGGGCGGTTCCTGGCGTTCGTCGCTCATGCCGGCACTCCGCTTCGCTCCGTGCCGACACGAGGCACCACCGCACCGCGCCGATGACTCGCTCGCTGACGCTCGCTCATCGCACGTCCCTCTCCCGACCCGGGCGGGCTTCGTGGCCCCTGACCGCCAACCTAGCGGTCCAGACGGCCATCGGCCGGGATCAGCGTGCCGGACGCTCCGTCACGGCGTCGGGGTGGCGGAGCCCGAGCCCGCCGGTGCCGCACCGCACCAGACCGACACCTGGTCGTTCCACCTGCCCGTGCTGTCGCCGGGCGGGTCCTGACGGGTGACGGTACCGGTCCGACCCGAACCGTACTGCGGGTAGAAGCCCTCGTCGACGAGGTCGTCCCCCGCCTCGTCGCAGTCGTCGCCCACCACGTCCGGCACCGTCGCGGCCGGGGCCGGACCGCTCACGTAGAGCGTCACGGTGCGCCCCGGCCGCACCTGCGTCCCGACCGCCGGGGAGGCGCGCTCCACCGTCCGCCCCGCGCCGCCCAGGAAGACCAGTCGCCAGCCCAACCGCCGCTCACGCAACTCGTCGCGGGCCTCGGCGAAGTCCTCCCCGACCACCTCGGGGACCGTCAGGCCGGCGGGGCGGGCCGGCGCGCTCGTCCGCGCCGGCGACGACGTCGACCGCCCCGGCGTCGGGTGGGCGGCGCTCCGGGTGCCGGTGGGCGGAGCCGTCGCCGCCGCGTCCGGCAGGGTGGGTCGGTCGTTCTCGCCGGCTAGGAGCCAGCCACCCGTCGCGCCGACGGCGGCGAGCAGCACGACGGCCAGCCCGCCGCCGAGCAGCGTGGTCGTCCGGCCCGCCCCGGCGTCGTCCCGCGCGCCGGCGCCCCCGCCCGTGTACCCGTCCGTCATGCCGTCCACCGCCTCGATCACCGGCGACCGTACCCGCCCCCGCCAAGCCCGACGCGGTCGCGGTCACCCCGGCGGAACCGTGACGACTCGCCGCGCCGAGCACGGGACGTTACGCTCCCCGGCATGGCCAGACGGGGCTGGGGAGGATCGATCGCGATCGCGGTCGGCGTCGCTGCCGGCGCGAGCGCGGCCCAACTGGGCTTCGGCTACGGGCTGGGCATCATCAACTGGGCACCGGCGGACGCCAACGCCGGCGCGACCGCCTGGGTGGCCGGCCTGGTCTGGGCCACCTGGATCGCGGCCACCTCGGCGGTCTTCGGCGCGGTGTGCGCCCAGCGGCTGCGCGACCGCGCCCCGGTGCCCGGCGGCGCCCCCGACGACGCGACGGCGGTCGAGCCCGAAGCCGGGCCGGGCGACGGCCTTCTCCGGCACGTCGCGCTCGCCGTGGCCGGCGGGGTGGGGGCGCTGGTCACCGTGCTGCTGGTGGCCGTGCCGGCGCGGGCGGCCGTGGCGGCGGACACCGGCTCCCCCCGGAACGTCGCCGCCGCGTACGCGGCGGTCGGCGTCCTGGTCGGGGTGTCGACGGCCGTCTGGGCGCTGCGCTCGCGGGCCACCGCCAACAACGTGATCGCCACCGTGGGTTGGCTCTGGCTGCTCGCCGTGGTCGCCGTGGTCGACGGGGTGCTGGCCGGGCGCGGGCTGACCAGCGCCCAACTCGGCATCTGGCAGCTCAGCTCCGACGACGGACGGTTCTGGATCCGGGACTACTTCTACTGGCCCGGGGCGCTGCTGTCGCTCGGCTCAGCGCTGGTGATCGGGGCCCTGGCCGCTCGGGGCAGCGCCCGGCACCCCGACCGGCGGGTCGGGGCGGCCGCCTCGGGCGCGGCCGGTCCCCTGTTGGTCGCGATCGCGTACTTCCTGGCGGTGCCGAGGGTGACCGCGATCAGCCCGGAGCAGGTGTCGGCACACCTGACCGCCCCGTACGCGGTGATCGTCGGGGTCGGCGGTTCCGTCCTGGTCGCCGCCCTCGCCCAGCGGGCCGCCCGGCGGGCCGCTGGGCGCGACCCGGTGACGGTGCCCCGGCAGCGCACCGGCGAGCCGTCCGTCGTGCCCGGTCACCCGGTGTCGGAGGAGCACGGCACCCCGGCCCGTGCCGACACCGGCGCCCTTCGCCCGATGTCCGACGTCCCGGAGCGGGCCGGGGAACCGGCCACGCCGACCGGGGAAGCAGCCGCGCCGACCGGGGAAGCAGCCGCGCCGGCTTCCGGGGCGGACCCGGCGGCGCCGACGTCCGACGGGCAGCCCGCCGCGTCCCTGGACCCCGACCCGGAGGATCGCGGGCCCGACGGCCGCCGTCCCCGGTCCGGCCGCCGCACCCGCTGAGGGGACGCAGGCGGACCTCACGGGTGTCGGGCAGCGGCGCCACCACCGGGCCCCGCCCCGGCGGGTCGGTCAGTCGACCGGCCAGGTGTGCACGGGCTCGTTGCCGCGTTGCAGCTCGGCGTAGCGCTGCACCATGTGGTGCAGGGCGGCGTCCCGGTCCATGCCCCGGTGCCGCTCGGCCGCCCAGACCGCCTCGGTCTGCCAGACGGCGCCGTTGCGGCCCGTCCGGCAGCGCTGCTCGATGATGCCGAGCAGCCGGTCGCGTTCGGCCGACGCCACCCCGAACCGGTCCAGCCCGGCGGCGGCCTTGGGCAGCAGGACGTCCAGGACCAGCTTGGTCACCGGCACCTCGCCGAGGCGGGGCCAGTGCAGGACGGCGTCCATGCCGCGCCGGGCGGCGGCGTGGAAGTTCTCCTCCGCCGAGCTGAAGGTGAGCTGGCTCCAGATCGGCCGGTCCGCCTCGGCCAGCCCCCGGGCCAGGCCGAAGTAGAAGGCGGCGTTGGCCAGCATGTCGACCACGGTCGGGCCGGCCGGCAGCACCCGGTTCTCCACCCGCAGGTGCGGGCGGCCGTTCATGATGTCGTAGACCGGCCGGTTCCACCGGTAGACGGTGCCGTTGTGCAGGCGCAGCTCGCCCAGCTCCGGTACGCCGCCGCCGTGCAGCACCTCGACCGGGTCCTCGTCCTCGCAGATCGGCAGCAGCGGCGGGAAGTAGCGGACGTTCTCCTCGAACAGGTCGAAGATCGAGGTGATCCAGCGTTCCCCGAACCAGACCCGAGGGCGTACGCCCTGGGCCTTCAGCTCGTCCGGCCGGGTGTCGGTGGCCTGCTGGAACAGGGCGATCCGGGTCTCCGCCCAGAGCTGCCGGCCGTAGAGGAACGGCGAGTTCGCCCCGACGGCCACCTGCACCCCGGCGATGGCCTGCGAGGCGTTCCAGTAGTCGGCGAAGCTGTCCGGAGCGACCTGGAGGTGGAACTGGAGGCTGGTGCAGGCGGCCTCGGGGGCGATCGAGTCGGTGTGGGTCTGCAACCGCTCGACACCCCGGATGTCGAGTTCGATGTCCTCGCCGCGCGCGCCGACGATCTGGTCGTTGAGCACCCGGTAGCGCTCGTTGGTGGAGAGGTTGTCCACCACCAGGTGCCGCTCGGTGAGGGTGGGCAGGATGCCGACCAGGACGATCTTCGCGTCCGACCGGGTCGCCCGCTCGTCGGCCCGGGTGAGGCTGCCGCGCAGGTCCCGCTCGTAGTCGGCGAAGCCCGACCCCTCGATCAGCCGGGGTGGCGCGTTCAGCTCCAGGTTGAACTGCCCCAGCTCGGTCTGGAAGAGCGGGTCGGCGATGTCGGCGAGGATCTGGTCGTTGCGCATCGCCGGCTCGGCGGACGAGTCGACCAGGTTCAGCTCGATCTCCAGCCCGGTCATGGGGCGGTCGGCGTCGAAGCCGAAGTCGTCCAGCATCAGGGCGAAGACGTCCAGGCACCGCCGGACCTTCTGCCGGTAACGGACCCGGTCCTCCCGGGAGAAGGCGCCCTGCTCGACGTCCCTGCCCATGTTTCCTCCCGGCGCGAGGCGCAGTCGGGACCGCGCCCGGCCCGGAATGCGCGTGGTGAACCATCCACGGTAAGAGCGCCGACCTCGCCGGGACCAGAGGCGGAACCCGGCTGTCCAGCGGCCGGGACGGCCGCAGCCGGCCGGCCAGCACGCTCCCGGCGGCATCTCTACCCAGCCCGTACGGCCCGCTACGCGGACCGGGCCGCGAATGAGTCGTGACAAATCGCACCGGCCGTGCTCTTGCCCGTGGACACGCATCGGGCCCGCGCCGTGGTGCGGCGCGGGCCCGGATGCGGTACGGCGGATCAGGCCTGGCGGACGGCCTCGCCCTCGATCTCGATCTTGATCTTCTTGCCGACCAGCACGCCGCCGGTCTCCAGGGCGACGTTCCAGGTCAGGCCGAACTCCTCGCGGTCGATCTCGGCCGAGGCGGAGAAGCCGAAGATGTCCTGACCGAACGGGCTGCGGCCGACGCCCTCGAACTCGACCTCCAGGTCGACCGGGCGGGTGACGCCCTTGACCGTCAGCTCGCCCGAGAGGACGAACTCGTTGCCGTCGCGGGACTTGACGCCGGTGCTGCGGTACTCCAGGGTCGGGAATGCCTCGGCGTCCAGGAACTCCGGGCTGCGCAGGTGCGCGTCCCGGTCGGCCTGGTTGGTGTTGATGCTGGCGGCCTGGATGGTCGCGGACACCGAGGACTGCAGCGGGTCGTCGGCGACGGTGATGGTGGCGGAGGCGTCCGCGAATTCACCGCGTACCTTGCTGACCATCATGTGCCGGGCGACGAAGCCGACGCGCTTGTGCGCCGCGTCGAGCGCGTAGGTGCCGGCGCTGGGGATGGTGAGGCCGTCCCAGTCGCGGGTAACCGGTGCGGTGCTGCTGGTCATGAAGCTGCCCTCCGTGGAAGCTTGATTGAGTTGCTCAACGACTGTTGCAGCAACTATAGAGCCAACAACATTCCCTGTGTCAAGTACTGCTAGGATGAACAGGTGAACCAGAACGCGTTCGACGATCCCCGGATCACCGCCGTCGGCCTGCTCTACGAGGCGCACGCCGGCCTGTCGGCCCGGTTCGCCGCCCAGTTCGAGGAGCACGACCTCTCGCCCGTCGAGTTCGAGGTGCTGACCCGGCTCGCCCGCTCGCCGGGCAACCAACTGCGGATGACCGACCTGGCCGCGCAGACCTCCCTCTCCACGAGCGGGGTCACCCGGGTAGTCGACCGGATGGAGCGTGACGGCCTGCTCACCCGGCGCGCCTGCCCCTCCGACCGGCGCAGCTCGTACGCGGTGGTCACGGCCGCCGGCATGCAGCGGCTCGACGAGACCATGCCCGGGCACCTGCGGATCATCGAGCAGTGGTTCACCGGCCAGCTCGAGCCGGCGGCGCTGGACGCCCTGCTCGACGGCCTGCGCCGGGTGCGGGACGCCGTCCACCCGGGCGCCACCGCCGGGAGCAGCGAGTCGGCCCCGACCGCGGACGGCGCGACCGCCCCGGCCTGACCGGTCGATCAGGGCGCGACCGGGCACCGGCAGAAAGAGCGGCAGAAGTGCCGCGCCCGCGGGAGATAGTCGATCAAACCGGACGGAGTCGCGAGCGCGCGGTGGCTAGTCTTCGGGCAGTGGGGACGCACCGGGGGGTGACGGCGCGGGCGACGAGCGAGGGGTAGCAAGAGGGGCTTCGTCGCCCGCGCCACCCCGGCCCGCTCCGCGGGGCGCACCCGCTCCCGGCCACGGCGCGGCCAGCCGCGGCCGGTCTACGTGGTCGCGGGGCCGCCGCCGCGCCGGCCCGCCGTCAGCGCGTAGAGCAGTTCCTCCTCCTGCGGCAGCAGTCGGATGCCGCTGCGTCGGCAGGCCCGGTCCAGGCGGTCCAGCACGGTGGGGTCCGCCGTGCTCGCGGCCAGTCCCACCAACGCCTCCACCACGTCGCGCCGGTTCTGGCCCTCGGCGCCGGCCTCCGCGGCGGCGGCGAACCACTCCGCCGCCAGATCGCGGTCGCCCCGGCGCAGGGCCAGGTTCCCCTCGATCAACGCGCAGATCCCGTCCTCGGGGCGGGTCCCGCGCACCGGTGCCCAGCGGGCACCCCCGGGCCACCCGTCCTCCCCGAGACGCGGCGACGGCGGCACCGGGGTCGCGGTCGGGCGTAGCTCGGCCAGCACCTCGGCCGCCTCGGTGGGGCGCCCGTCCCGGGCCAGCGCCAGGCCCACGGTGCCGAGCACCCGGCGACGGTGGCCGGGGTCGCCGGGGTCGCCGAGGTCGGCCAGCGCCTCCAGCACCCGCCGGCCCTGGTCGACGGCGTCGGCGTACCGGCCCTCCAGGCGGGACACCTCGGCGAGGTTGGCCCGCGCGAGCACCCGCAGCCGCTGCTCCCCGCACTCCGCGGCCAGCCGGTCGACCGCAGCCAGCCGGCGGCGGGCTGCCGCGAGGTCGCCGACCCGGATGTCGTGCCAGGCGAGGTTGTTCTGCGCCACCGCCATGTCCCGGACCCGGCCGCCCCGGCCGGCCAGCGCGAGCACCGCCTCGGCCTGCTCCCGCGCCTCGTCGTGCCGGCCGAGGGCGACCAGCAGCGCGCAGAGCACGGCCCCCGCCTCCACCTCCCCGGTGACGTCGCCGGCGTCCCGGAACGCGGCCAGCGCCGCCAGCGCCGCCGGCACCTCCTCGGCCCCGGCGCCGTGCTCGGCGGCGAGCCGGGCCACCCCCAGCGACGCCCAGGCCCGCAGCACCGGGTCGGCGTCGGCGGTGCGCGGGTCCGCCAGCAGCCGGCGCAGCCACTGCCGGCCGGGGACGTCCCGCCCCCGGAAGCGCCACCACCGGGACAGCGCCGCCGCCAACCGCAGTGCCGTCAACGGGTCGTCGACGGCGGCGTGGGCCAGGGCGGAGCTGATGTCGCCGCTCACCTCGTCCAGCGGGTGCACCGCGGCCGGCAGGTCGGCACCCGCCAGCTCCGGCGCGGTCCGGGCCACCAGGCGGGCGACGACCCGGGCGTGCCGGCGCCGGATCGCGGTCAGCTCGCCGGCGCCGGTGGCCTGCTCGGCGGCGAAGTCCCGTACGGCGTCGAGCAGGCGGAACCGGAACGGCCCGGTGCCCCGGACGCTCAGCAGGCCGAGTTCCAGGAACCGGTCCAGCAGCGGGACCGGGTCCACCGCGACCGTGCCGTCCCGGTCGACGTCGTCGGCGAGCATCTCCTCGGCCAGCTCGACCGACCAGCGGTTGCCGAAGGCGGCGAGCCGGCGCAACGCGGCCCGCTCGGCGGGGGCGAGGAGGCGGTAGCTGGTGGCCACCGCGTCCCGCAGCGTCTCGGCCACCGCCGCCCGGGGCCCCTCCGGGTGGCTCGGCTCCGCCGTGTCCCAGCCCGGACGCTCGGCCGCCCCCGACGAGGTGGCCAGGTCGAGGACGCGGTCCCCGTACCGGTCGAGCAGTTCGTTGAGGTCGAGGATCCGGCCCCGGGCCGCCATCAGCTCGATGGCCAGCGGCAGGCCACCGAGGCGGCGTACCAGCGCTGCCAGGGCGGGCAGCTCGGTCGGGCCGGGCGGCTCCCGGCGCACCTGGGCGAGCCGGGCGGTGAACAGCGCCACCGCCGGGTAGTCGGCCAGCGCCGACGGGCCGGCCCGCTCGCTCCCCGGCGGGGGTACGTCGAGCGGGGAGACCGGCCACACCCGCTCCCCGGGCAGGCCCACCGGGTGTCGGCCGGTGACCAGCACCCGCAGCGACGGCACCGCGCCGGCGAGCCGGTGCACCGTCTCGGCGACGGCATCGGGCGCCCGCTCGGCCGCGTCCACGAGCAGCAGCGCCGGCCGGCCGTCGAGTCGGGCGGCCAGCTCGGGCATCCGGCCGACCCCGAAGACGGCCACGGAGGCGGCGAGCACGTCGGCGGCGTCGGAGCCCTCGCCGATGAGCACGCCGGCCGCCCCGCCGGGGTATTGGTCGACGACCGCGTGGGCCACCGACAGGGCGAGCGCGGTCTTGCCGACGCCGGCCAGCCCGACCAGGCTCACCAGCCGGGGACCGCGCCCGTCGGTGAGCAGCCCGACCAGCTCGGCGAGGTCGGTGTCCCGGCCGATCAGCGCGACCGGGAGCGGGAGCGCGACCGGCGTACCGACGTGGTGGTCGGCGTCGAGGCGAGCCGGCGGCGCGCCGACCAGGGCGACCGGCGGCGCGGCCGGCGCCTGCCCCCGGGCGGCGGCGAGGAACGCCGACCGGGCGGCACCGGTCAGCTCCAGCGCGCCGGCGAGCAGCTCGACGGTGGTGCGCTGCGGCCGGGACGACCGGCCCCGCTCCAGGTCACGGACGGTGCGGACACCGACGCCGGCCCGGGCCGCCAGCTCGGCCTGGGTGAGGCCGGCGGCGAGCCGGTGCCCGCGCAACAGCTCCGGGAAGCCGGTACGACCGCCCGGATGCCGCGAACGATCATGAACCGGAGTCATGGGCAGGAAGAGTACGGACGGGGTGCGACCGGCGGCAGCCGAGCGTCGCCCTGCCGACGCCGCGGTGCGGATATCCGACAGCGGGCCCGGCCGTGGGCCGGTCGACGGGGGCGCGGGGCCGGGGCCCGCCGTGGGCCGGTCGCCGGAAGCGCGGGGGCCGGGTCCGGCGGCGGGGGTCGACTGCCCGACGCCGCCGGACCCGGCGACGTCACATGCCCAGGTCGCGCGCAATGATCATGCGCTGCACCTCGGACGTACCCTCGCCGATCTCCAGGATCTTGGAGTCACGCCAGAAGCGCGCCACCGGGTACTCGTTCATGAAGCCGTAGCCGCCGTGGATCTGGGTCGCCTCCCGGGCGTTGTCGACGGCGACGGTGCTGGCGTGCAACTTGGCGATGGCGGCCTGCCGCTTGAACGGCTCGCCGGCGAGCATCCGGGCGGCGGCGTCGTAGTAGGCCAGCCGGGCCGTGTGCGCCTTCATCTCCATGTCGGCGATCTTGAACTGGATCGCCTGGTAGTTGCCGATCGGCTGGCCGAACGCCTCGCGCTCCTTCGCGTACCTGATCGACTCGTCGACGCAGCCCTGGGCGAGGCCCACGGCCAGGGCGGCGATGGCGATCCGGCCCTCGTCGAGGATGCGCAGGAACTGGGCGAAGCCCCGGCCACGCTCGCCGAGCAGGTTGGCCGCCGGCACCCGGCAGTCGTCGAAGGTCAGCTCGTGGGTGTCCGAGGCGGTCCAGCCGACCTTGGAGTAGCCCGGCGCGACGCTGAAGCCCGGGGTGCTGGCCGGCACGATGATGGTGGACAGTTCCTTGGCGCCGTCCGGGCGGATGCCGGTGACCGCGGTGACGGTGACCAGGGCGGTGATGTCGGTGCCCGAGTTGGTGATGAACGCCTTCGAGCCGTTGATCACCCACTCGCCCGTGGACTCGTCGAGCACCGCGCGGGTCTGCGTGCCGCCCGCGTCCGAGCCGAAGCCGGGCTCCGTGAGGCCGAAGCCGGCCAGTGCCTCGCCGCTGAGCAGCTTCGGCAGCCACTGCGCCTTCTGCTCCTCCGTGCCGAAGCGGTAGATCGGCATCGCGCCCAGCGACACCGCCGCCTCCAGGGTGATCGCCACGCTGGAGTCGACCCGGGCCAGCTCCTCCAGGGCGAGGCAGAGCGCGAAGTAGTCGCCGCCCATGCCGCCGTGCTCCTCGGCGAAGGGCAGCCCGAACAGGCCCATCTTGCCCATCTGCCGGATCACCTCGTACGGGAAGGTGTGCTTCTCGTAGTGCTCCGCGATGACCGGGGCCACCACCTCGCGCGCGAATTCCCGCACGCTCTCCCGCAGCGCCTCTTGCTCCTCGGTGAGCCGGAAGTCCATGGATTCCTCCTGTGTGACGGGCCGCCGGGCGCTCGTGACGCCGGGACGGGTCGCTGGTGCGGGTCGGGCCCGCGCCGGCCGGGTGGGGCCGGCGGCGGGATCAGACCGGGGTGACGCCGTGCCGGCGCCGGGAGAAGTGCCGCTCCTTCGTGCGGGCGGCGGCGAACCGGCGGGTCAGCTCGGCGCGCAGCTCGTGCGGCTCGACGATCGCGTCCACCACCAGCTCGCTGGCGAGCCGGACGACGTCGATGTCGCGCTCGTACTCCTCGCGCTTCGCGGCGACGAAGGCGGCCCGCTCGGCCTCGTCGGCGATCGCGGCGATCTTGTTGGCGTAGACCGCGTTGACCGCCGCCTCGGCGCCCATCACGGCGATCTTGGCGGTGGGCAGCGCGATCGTGGCGTCCGGCTCGAAGCCGGGCCCGGCCATCGCGTAGAGGCCGGCGCCGTACGCCTTGCGGACCACCACGCAGATCTTCGGCACGGTCGCCTCCGAGATCGCGGTGATCATCTTGGCGCCGTGCCGGATGATGCCCTGCTTCTCCACCGCACTGCCGACCATGAACCCGGGCACGTCGGAGAGGAAGAGCAGCGGCACGTTGAACGCGTCGCAGAGCTGCACGAACCGGGTCGCCTTGTCGGCCGAGTCGACGAAGAGCACCCCGCCCTTGAACATGGAGTTGTTGCCCACCACGCCGACGACCTCGCCGTTCAGCCGGCCGAAGCCAATGGTCAGCTCCTTGGCCCAGAGCGCCTGGATCTCGAAGAAGGAACCGTCGTCGAGCAGGCCCTTGACGTACCGCCGCATGTCGAACGCCTGCCGCTCGCTCGCCGGCACCAGCGCGGCGAGGTCGGCCTTCTCCGGCGCGGGCACGGCCTCGGCGACCGGCGGCGCCTGCGTCCAGTTGGCCGGGAGGTAGGACAGGTAGCGCTTCACCACGTCGAGCGCGTCGGCCTCGGTCTTGCAGAGGAAGTGCCCGACGCCCGACTCGGCGCAGTGCACCTTGGCCCCGCCCATCGCCTCCAGGGTGGTCTTCTCCCCGGTGACCATCTCGACCATCCGGTCGGAGCCGAGGTACATGCTGGCGTTGCCGTCGACCATCGCGACCACGTCGCAGAACGCCGGAATGTACGCACCGCCGGCCGCGCTCGGCCCGAACAGCGCGCAGACCTGCGGGATCGAGCCGGAGGCGCGGACCTGGTTCCAGAAGATCTTCCCGGCGCCGCGCCGGCCGGGGAACAGCTCGACCTGGTCGGTGATCCGGGCACCGGCCGAGTCGACCAGGTAGACCATCGGCACGCCGGTGGAGTAGGCCCGCTCGATGATCCGGATGATCTTCTCGACGGTCCGGGCGCCCCAGCTGCCGGCCTTGACCGTGGAGTCGTTCGCCATGAGGCAGACCTGGCGGCCGTCGATGGTGGCGGTGCCGGTGACCACGCCGTCGGCCGGCAGGCCCTCGGCCATCGCGTTGGCGTAGAGGCCGTCCTCGACGAACGAGCCCTCGTCCACCAGGAGGGCGACCCGCTCCCGGGCGAAGAGCTTGCCCTTGGCGGCGTTCGCCGCGTGGTACTTGTCCGCACCGCCGGCCCGGGCCCGCTTGCGCAGCTGCTCCAGAGCCTCACCGTCGAGCGTCACGCCGACCCCCTACCGCCGCCACCGTGGCCCGCCGCCTCGTGGGCAACCGAACCGACCTGAACGATCGTTAGGCTACCGCACCGCCCCACCCCCGACACCCCTCAACCCCCACCCCGGCCCCTCGCGCCGCGATCTTGCACTTTCGGCCCCGCGCTTGCGGCATTTACGGCTTACGCCCGGGCACAAAGTGCAAGATCGCGTGGCGGTGGGGGTGGGGGGAGGAGGGGTGGGGGTCAGGCGGGGTGGGGGGTCAGGCGGGTGCGGGGGCCGGCGCGGAGGACGCCGGAGGGGAGCTGACGGCCGACCAGGCGCTCGGCCAACTCCGCCACCTCGATCAGGGCGGCCAGGTCGATGCCGGTGTCGATGCCCATGTCGTGCAGCATGTGCACCGCCTCCTCGGTGGCCAGGTTGCCGCTGGCGCCCGGCGCGTACGGGCAGCCGCCGAGGCCGCCGACGCTCGCGTCGAACTCGGTCACGCCCAGCTCCAGCGCGGTGAGCACGTTCGCCAGCGCGGTGCCCCGGGTGTTGTGGAAGTGCAGCAGCACGGGGATGTGGGCGTTGCGGTCGCGTACGGCGGTCAGCAACTCCCGGACGCGGCGGGGCGTACCCATGCCGGTGGTGTCGCCGAACGCCACGCGGTCGGCGCCGTCGCGGACCACCCGGTCCACGATGGCGGCCACCCGGGCCGGGTCGGTGTCCCCCTCGTACGGGCAGCCGAAGCTGGTCGCGATGATCACCTCCGCCTGGGCGCCGGCGCCGTGCAGCAGGTCGATCAGCTCGGCGATGTCGTCCAACGACTCCTCCGTGGAGCGGTTGACGTTGCGCCGGTTGTGCGTGTCGCTGGCCGAGACCACCACCTCGATCTCGGTGAACCCGGCGGCGAGGGCGCGCTGCGCGCCCCGGGTGTTCGGCACCAGCGCGGAGTAGCGCACCCCGTCGGCCTTCGCGGCCCGCTGCCACACCTCGTCGGCGTCGGCCATCTGCGGGATCGCCTTCGGGTGCACGAACGAGACCGCCTCGATCCGCCGCACGCCCGTGCCCGAGAGGGCGTCGAGCAGCCGCACCTTGGCGTCGGTCGGGATCGGGTCCTCGTTCTGGAGCCCGTCGCGCGGCCCGACCTCCCGGATCGACACGAAGCCTGGCAGTTCCGTCATAAGGGGTCACCTCACTGTGACGTGGTGCGTGGGTCCTTCCAGCGTCCCACCCGCATACCGCCCCCCGCGAGGTGGCTCACCGCACGCGCCCGGGAACCGCCCCGATCGTCGGTCTACCGTCGTCGCCGACGGCCGTCGGAAATACTTCGGCCACCCGTGCAACCGGTCGGCCTCCCGCTGAGCACCTATCGGGTGACGGGAGCGGGATGCGCGACGAGGACGATGATCTCCGTCCGGCAACGCCGGGCGGAGGTGGGGCTACGGCGGGCACTGGGCGCCACCCGGGGCCAGATCCGCGTCCAGTTCCTCGCCGAGGCGCTGCTGCTCTCCGTCCTCGGTGGGATCGGAGGCACCCTGCTCGGGGCGGGAATCACCGCGCTGTACGCGTACAGCCGGCAGTGGCCCACGGTGGTGCCGGCCTGGGCGATGGCCGGCGGCCTGGGCGCGACGGTGCTGGTCGGTACCCTCGCGGGCCGCTACCCGGCGATCCGCGCCAGCCGGCTCCCACCCACCACGGCCCTGGCCGGTCCCTGACCGGGCCGGGCCGGCAGGAAACGCACACGAGGGCCTGTCAATATGCCCCGCGGCATATCCGTTCTGGCCTGCCGGCAGATGCCGCACCCCCGGCCCGCGGGCGATCGTCGAAGGCGACTGTTGTCGATGATCGAGGGGGATTCATGTCCACTGGTACGACAGGTTCGGTGTCCGTGAGGGCCCGCGCGGCGGAGCGCGGTTGGCTGGTCCCGGCCACCGTTGTCGCCTGCATCGCGGCCCTGGCGACCGCGGTCACGCAGTCGGCCCTGCCGGCAGGCGACGACTACACCAAGGGGTTCGCGCCCTGGTGGGTCTCGGCGATCAGCGCCGTGCTGGGTGCGTCGGTCGCGTCGGCCATGCAGCGGCCCGGCGCGGTCCGGCTGCCCCGGAGAGCGGTGCTGGTCGTCGCCTGGTCCGCCACGATCCTGCTGATCTGGTCCGCCGGCGGAATCGTCTTCGACATGCTGCGCACACTCGCCGTGCTCGGTGTGCCGGGCCTGCCACCGGTCGTTGACTGGGCCGGCTTCGCGGCCCGGGCTGCCGCGCTCGCGGCCACGGCCCTCCTGGCCGCCGCCACCCTTTCCCACGCACGGGCCACCGCTGCCGCTTGCGCCGGCTGTGGCCGCGGCACGACGCGCCCACCGGGCTCCTGGTCGGGCTACGCCGCCTGCCTTCTGGTCCTGCCGTATCCCGCGCTGAAGGTGTACTGGGCACTCGGCGGCCGGGTGGCCCGTGCGGCGATCGGTACGGAATCGGTCGAGGGATTCCCGATCGCCGAACTGGTCCTCTTCGGAGCGGCCGCGGTGCTCGGCCTCGCGCTGGTGCAGTCGTGGGGCCGGGTGTTTCCGCGGTGGATGCTGCTCGCAGGGGGCTGGACGGCGACGGGCGTACTGCTCAGCATGGGGGCACTGGCCGGGCTCGGCACCATCACGCAGGCACTCGGCCTGGTCGACGGTCCCGTACGCTTCGACGGCGCCGCGCGGATCGTGGCCCTCGTGTACGGGTCCTGGCTGCTGCTCGGCCTCGCGTTCGGTGCCGCAACGCTCGGATACCAGCGACGCACCCAGCCAAGCTGCGAGCGGTGCGTTCGCCTGTCGGCTGCCTAGGCTGGACACATGCCGCGCTGGAGGCAAGCCACCCGAACCGATCTCCTGCTGGCGATCACCGCAGGCGCCCCGGTCGCCGCGCTGTCGCTGTACATGGCCTTCGTGTCGATGCCGGTCGGTCGGGCCGCACCGCTGGGGTTGGGGGTGTTGATCGCGCATGCCGCGCTGGCGGCCCGGCGGACGGCGCCCCTGGCCTCGTACGGTGTGGTGTGCGTCGCGTTCGCGTTGCAGGCCGCCGCGAGCGGGCTCTTCCTGATCCTGCCCTCCGCACTGGTCTTTCCGGTCGCCGTCTACTCACTGGGTGTCCACGCGGCCCGGCGTGCCGCCGCGCCGGGGCTCGCCGTGGCGGCCGTCGCGGCCGTCCTGGCCGGCCTCCGGTTCGTCGCGGACCCCAGCGTGACGGCGGCCGGGCTCCGGCCGAATCCGATCCCGGTCTGCGGGCTGTTGCTCGCCACCGTCGTCGCGGCGTGGAGCTTCGGGCTGTACCGCCGCACCCAGCTCGCCTACCTCGCGCTACTCGAGGAACGCACCCGGCAGGCCGCGACCGAACAGGAAGAGCGCGCCCGCCGAGCGGTCCTCGACGAACGGACCCGGATCGCTCGGGACATGCACGACGTCATCGCGCACTCTCTCTCCGTCATCCTCAGTCAGGCCAAGGGTGGACAGTTTCTCGTTCGCACCGAGCCGGAGCGGGCAGCGGAGGTTCTGGCAACCATCGAGAACGTCGGTCGCCTCGCCCTGACGGACACGCGTGGCCTGCTCGGCATCCTCCGGTCCCCGGAGCCTGGCCGCGTTCCCGCCCAGGGTGACAGCGGAGAGAACGGGGCCCGCGAAACCCGCGAACCCCAGCCGGGCCTGCGGGACCTGCCCCAGCTGCTCGACCGGGTGCGGGCCGCCGGGCTGACGATCAGCCACCACGAAGAGGGCTCTGCCCGACGCGTCAGCCCCGGCGCCGAACTGGCGGTCTTCCGCACGGTGCAGGAGTCGCTGACCAATACCGCCAAGCACGCCGGGCCGGTCGCCCGGGCAGAGGTCCGGTTCAACTGGACCCGGGACAGCCTGGTCGTGACGGTCCGCGACCGGGGCGGCCGGGGCGGCCGAAGCGTCGACTCCCAGGGAACCGGCCTTGGTCTCGTCGGAATGCGGGAACGGATCACCGCGGTCGGGGGGTCGTTGTCGGCCGGACTCGACGGTGACGGCTTCCTGGTCACCGCCCGACTTCCCTACGACGTGGAGAAAGCCGCATGACGATCCGGGTGTTCCTCGTCGACGACCAGGATCTCGTCCGCGCGGGCGGCGCGATGGTCATTGACGCGCAGGACGACATGACCGTGGTCGGGCAGGCGGCCGACGGGGCGCAGGCCCTCCAACTGCTCGCGGTCACCACGGCAGACGTCGTGCTGATGGACGTCCGGATGCCCCGCGTCGACGGCGTGACAGCGACCCGCCGACTGCTCGCCGCCCCTGGACCGCAGCCCAAGGTCATCGTCCTGACCACGTTCGATCTCGATGAGTACGCCTTCGCGACGCTACGGGCCGGTGCGAGCGGATTCCTGATCAAGGACGCCCCGGCGGACGAGATGCTGACCGCCATCCGTGCGGTGCATCGCGGCGAGGCGGTCATCGCGCCGTCGACCACCCGCCGGCTGCTCGACCACGTCACCGCGCACCTGCCCGCTCCTGCGGGTGGACCGGATCCGACGGCCGTGCTCACCCCACGGGAACGCGAGGTGCTGCTCGAGGTGGCCCGAGGATCCTCGAACGCCGAGATCGCCGCCCGGCTGTTTCTCTCCGAGGGAACGGTGAAGATCCACGTGAGCCGGGTCCTGGCCAAACTCGGCCTGCGCGACCGGATACACCTGGTCATCTGGTCCTACGAGCAGCGCCTCGTCCGCCCCGCCGGCTGACTCCGCCCACGGGCGCCGGCTCCGGTCAGCGCATCCGGCCGACGATGCCGGTGTCGTAGTCGCCCGAGAGGAACTCCTCGTTCTCCAACAGCTCGGCGAAGAACGGAAGGTTGCACTTCGGGCCGGTCAGCTCGAAGCCGGCCACCGCGGCGCGGGCGCGGGCGATCGCCTCCGCGCGGTCCGTCCCGCTGACGATCAGCTTGGCCATCAGGCTGTCGTAGAACGGGGTGACCGTGTTGCCGGCCACGTAGCCCGAGTCGATGCGGACCCCGTCGCCGGTCGGCTCCGTCCACGCGGTGATCGTGCCCGGGCCGGGCAGGAAGCGCTTCGGGTCCTCGGCGTTGATCCGCAGTTCGATGGCGTGCCCGCGCGGGGCGAGCGCGTCCGGGTCGAAGGTCGGGGCCAGGCCGGCGGCCACCCGCAACTGCTCCTCGACCAGGTCGACGCCGTAGACCAGCTCGGTGACCGGGTGCTCGACCTGGAGCCGCGTGTTCATCTCCAGGAAGAAAAATGCTTCGGAGCCGGAGCCGTCACCCTTCGTGTCCCGCTCACGCGGGACCAGCAGGCACTCCACCGTGCCCGCGTTGCGGTAGCCGACCACCTCGCCGGCCCGCACGGCCGCGGCCAGGAAGCGCTCACGCAGCTCGGGCGAGACCGCCGGGGACGGCGACTCCTCGACCAGCTTCTGGTTGCGCCGCTGCACCGAACACTCCCGCTCGCCGAGCGCCACCACCCGGCCGTCGGCCAGGCCGAGGATCTGCACCTCGACGTGGCGCACCCGGGGGAAGTACCGCTCGATCAGCACCGAGCCGTCGCCGAACATCCGCTCGGCGAACGCGCGCACCTTGTCGTACTCGGTGCGCAGCGCCGCCTCGTCGTTCGCCACGCCCATGCCCATGCCGCCGCCGCCGGCCGCGGCCTTGACCATCACCGGGTAGCCGATCTCCGCCGCCGCGGCCACGGCCGCGTCCAGGTCGGCCGCCGGGTCGGTGGTGCCGGGCGCGACCGGCACCCCGGCCGCCGCCATCAGGTTCCGGGCGTTGATCTTGTCGCCCATCGCGGTGATCGCGTCCGCGCCGGGCCCGACCCAGATCAGCCCGCTCGATTCGACCGTACGGGCGAAGTCGGCGTTCTCCGACAGAAAGCCGTAGCCGGGGTGGATGGCCTGCGCGCCGGTCGACTTGGCGGCGGCGAGGATGGCCTCGACGTTGCGGTAGCTCTGGGCCGGGTTCGCCGGACCCACGCACACCGCCTCGTCGGCCTCGGTGACGAACGGCAGGCCGGCGTCGGCCTCCGAGTGCACCGCGATCGCGCGGATGCCGAGCCGCCTGGCGGTACGGATGATCCGGCGGGCGATCTCGCCACGGTTGGCGACCAGCAGCGACTCGATCATGTTTCCTCCCAGCGTCCGGGGTCGGGACGGGTGCCAGGTAACCACGGCCGCCCGGTTACTGACGAGTCGCCCCCGGGACGCCCGGGATCACCGTTCGAGGTGGGCCAGCAGGGCGGCCAGGGTGGCGGCGCGCAGCAGCTCGGCCCGGCGACGCCGGTCCACCTCGCCGCCGAGGAACGGCGTCGAGTTCATCAGGCCGAACGCGGCGTGGGCCAGTACCCGCGCCTCGCCGTCGGGCATGCCCGGGTGCAGGGCGGTCAGCACGGTCACCCACTGTTCGACGTAGAGCCGCTGGAGCCGGCGGATCCGGCGGCGGGGCTCGTCGGGGAGACGGTCCAGCTCGTGCAGGTGCAGGGCGATCACCGCCGGGTTGGCCAGCGCGAACTCGACGTGGAAGTCGATCAGCGACTCCAGCGCGCCGCGCGGGTCGTCGGGGTGGCCGGCGGACCGTTGCTGACCGCCGGCGAGCAGTTCCTCGCTGACCGGGATCAGCGCGGCGACCAGCATCGCCTCCTTGCCGGCGAAGTGGTGGTAGAGCGCCGGGCCGGTGACCCCCGCGGCCGCACCGATGTCGTCCATCGAGACGCCGTGGTAACCACGGGAGGCGAAGAGGCCGACCGCGATCTCCAGGATCTCGTCCTTGCGGGACCGACGCCGGCCCGACCCCGCGGTGCCGCTCGCCCTGCCCCGTGCCTGCTGCTCGACCGTCACCGGGCAAGCGTAGACCGAGTCGCGGGCGGCGTGGAGGCTCGGTTACCCACCGGTTGCTTCCGTCCGGGCCGGGCACCTGGGAAACCCGGCCCGGACGGCGCGACCGTCAGTGCTCGTGGTCGAGGTCGTACTCGGCCCGCAGGGCGGCGGCCTCGGCCGGGCGATCCAGCAGGTCCAGCGCCCGAGCCAGGAGCCAGGCAGCCTGCTGCACCGGGCGGGATCCGGCCGGCAGGCCGCCGAGCACCTCGCGCAGCAGCCGCTCCGCCTCGGCCGGCCGGTCCAGCCGCAGCAGCAGCTCGCCGGTGAAGACCTCCACCTGCGCGGCCTCGCCGAACGCCTCGATCGACCGGAGCCGGGCGGGCACCCCGGCCAGCCGGTCGTACGCCTCGGCCTCCCGGCCGTCGCCGGTCAGCACCCGCGCCCCGACCTCGGCCGCCAGCGCCAGTTCGTACGTCACCGGCGGCGGCTCGTCCGGCTGCCCGGCCAGCGCCGCCGCCAACCCGTCCAGCACCCCGACGGTGCGCAGGGCCGCCGCCTCGTCACCCGACCAGAACTCCGCGTACGCCTGCCGGCGGCGGGCCCGGAGTTCGTCGAGCGGCAGGTCGGCCTGCCGGTACGCGGTCGCCGCCGCCGCGAACCGCCCCGCCGCCAGCGCGTCCCGGTCGGCGTCGTAGAGGATCCCGCCGGCCTCCTCCAGCACCTGCGCCCGGTGCGGGAGGTTGTCCGGTCCGTCCAGGTTCTCGGCGAGCTGCTCCAGCAGGGCGAGCGCCGGGTCGATCTCGCCCAGCCCCTCGTAGACGCCGGCCAGCAGGTGCCGGCACCGGTCCGCCTCGGCCTGCGCGCCGAGCCGGTCGAGCCCGAGCACCGCCTCCTCCGCGACCTCGGCCGCCTCGCCCAACCGGCCCGCGACCCGGTACGCGTTCGCCAGCTCCCAGCGCAGGAAGGCGTCCCCCTCCGCGCCCCGCTCGACGCAGAGGGTCACCGCCTCGGCGAAGTCGTCCACCGCGTCGGCGGCCCGGCCGGCGGCCATCAGCGCCCGGGCCCGGGTGACCCGCACCGGCAACCACGCCTCGGCCGGCGCCACCCGCAGCGCCTCGTCGCAGGCGGCGACCGCCTCGGCCGGATCGTCGGCCGTCCGGGCGTACGCCAGGCAGGCGGCGGTGACGACGTCGCCGAGACCGAGGTCCCGGCCGAGGTCACGGGCCCGGTGGGCGGCGGCCCGGGCGTCCGCCTCCCGGTCGAGCTGTTCGAGCACGTGGGCCCGGTGCAGTGCGATCCGGGCGGCCAGCCACGGGTCGCCGCCCGCCTCGGCCGGCACCCGGTCGAGGGCGTCGAGCGCCTCCGCCCAGCGCTCCCGGTGCATGAGCGCCAGCGCGACCCGGTCCAGCCCGGCGGCCCGCTGCCGGTCGTCGCCCCGCCGGTCCAGCACGTCGGCGGACGCCCGGACCAGCTCCAGCCCCTCGTCCGCGCTCTCGTCGGCCATGGCCAGCAGCACGCCGAGCCGGCCGGCGACGACCTGCGCCCGAACCTCGTCACCCAGCTCCCGGTAGGCCGCGATCGCCGCCCGGTGGGCCTCGACCGTGGCCGGCGCGTCCTCGTCGCCCAGCTCGGCGGCGCGCAACTCCAACCGGTGGGCCGCCGTCCCTGCCGGGAGTTCCCCGGCGTCGAACCGGTCGTCCCAGGCGGCCAGCGCGGCCCGGAACGCCTCGCGGTCGTGGCGGCGCAGCCGCTCCTCGGCGAAGTCGAGCAGCTCGTCGGCGCCGGCGTCGGCCGGCACCGGGACGCTGGCGGCGCCTGCGGCCCCCGGTGCCGGGGCGCGGTCGGCCGCGCCGGCCGGACCGGCCGGCGCCGTCCGGACGGGCCGACGGCGCAGGCTGGCCGAGAGCGGCAGGTGCGCACCCGTCGGCTCGGCGGCGAGCCGACGGGCCACCCACTCGGACTGGTACGAGGTGCCGTTGCGGGCGTCGAACCGGGCGGCCAGCGCGGTCGCGGTGGCGGTCAGCTCGGCGGCGAGCGCGGACGCCGTGATCTCCCCGGCCGGCCGGTCGCCGGCCGCCCGCCGGTAGACGGTCAGCTCGCCGGCCCGGCGCAGCGCGGCGGCACCGGCCGCGGCGAAGTGCATGGCGGCGGCCGGCGAGGGAGCCCGGTCCAGCCAGTCCAGGTGCCGCTCGACGATCTCCACCGCGCGGGCGTCGTTCCCGGTCAGCGTGCAGAACTCGACGTGGTTGCCGATGTCCCACAGGTCCGAGAGGTTGCCCCGCAGCCGGCGGTACGCCTCCCGGTGGGCGTCGCGCGCCTCCTCCCCGCGCTCCGTGCGCAGGTACGGCACCAGCAGCGCGGTGAGGATGGCCTGCGGCTGCTCGGTGCAGCTCAGCCGGCCGGCGAGGACCGGCTCCGCCAGCGCGACCGCCTCGGCGTGCCGGCCGGTGTCGGCGAGGTACTGCACCTGGGTCGTCGGGTCGCAGCCGGCGCAGTCGGACAGCTCGTCGCGGGGGGTGGTCTGCCAGAGCCGGTACCAGTGCGCGGCCGCGTCGGCGTCGCCCAGGTGGTCCGCCACCAGGAACCGGTGCTTGTGGACGGCCTGGAGGCTGTGGCCGCCTTCCCGGTAGCGGCGCTCCATGTCGTCGAGCACCGCGTAGGTGCGGTCCAGTGGCACCTCGGGGAACCGGAGCAGGCCGGTGACCATGTACTTGACGTGCCAGAGGAGCTGGTGCGCGTAGCGCGGGTGGTAGGGCTGCGGGTCGCGGTCGAACTCGGCCAGGCACCACGAGAAGGTGACGAAGGACTTGGCCGGCTCACCGCCGTAGACGTACGCGGTGGTGGCCTGCATCCGGGTCACGAAGGCCAGCTCCCGGTCGTCGCCGGCGTCCACCCGGCGCAGCAGCTGCTCGATGGCGGCGATCTGCCCCGCGCCGTACGGCATGTTGCCGACCTCGCGGAGCACCCGCCACAGGTCCTCGTCCTCGGTGCTCACAATCACTCCTGTCCCGGCACGGCCCGGCCGAGCAGGCCGAGGAAGGAACTGTTCAGCAGCGCGGCGTCGGCCGCGCGGATCGGATGGTGCCCGAGCAGCAGCGCCTGCCCGTAGAGCGCCTCCACGGCCAGCCCGGCCAGCTCCGGGTCGGTCAACGTGGTGACCCGGCGGACCAGCGGGTTGCGGTGGTTGAGCACCAGCTGTGGCCGGTCCGGCGGCGCGGAGGCGGCGAGCGCGTCGAGCACCCCGCCCCACAGCTCGTCGGCCCGGTCCCGGGTCGCCGCGAGCTGGTCGTTGAACGCCGCCGACCGGCTCACCAGGTAGAGCGCCGGCAGCGAGACCGGGTCGTACGCCCGGACCACCACCTCGCAGCCGAGCCGTTCCAGGGCCCGCTGGGCGCCGGTGAGGAACGGCCGCAGGGCCAGCTCGACCTGCGGGTCGAGGCTGTCGAAGCGGGTGGTCAGGTCGCTGGGCTCCAGCCGCTCGATCAGCACGGAACGGTCCACCGTGGGCAGCCGCTCGACCAGCTCCGTGTCGTAGGTGTATCCGGCGTTCACCACCGCCAGGTCCTGCGCGGCGGCGACGGCGGCGAGCTGGCGGAACTCGTCCAGGCTGGCCGCGTAGCGGACCACCCCGTGCCGCTGCCGGAACTCGGCCAGGGTGAGCGTGCCGACGTTGGTGTCCATCGGCCACCACTGGTCGACCAGGCGGAGCATCTCGTCGTCGTGCAGAGCGAGCGCCTTCACCCCGAGGTGGTGCACCTGGAGGAACTCGGCGAGCCGCCGCGGGTCGTGCTTGGCGAGCCGGACCAGCCACCCGCGCACCTGGTCGCCGAGGGCCTCCCGGGTCGCCGCGAGCAGGCCGTCCTCGTAGAGCGCCTCCCGGCTGGCCGTCGGCCGCAGCTCGCTGGCGTCCACCACGCAGTGCGCGAAGAAGGCCCAGTCCGGCAGCAGCCCGTCGGCGTGCTCGGTGAGGAGCATCCGCTTGAGGTAGACCTTGTGGCCGGCCCGGGACGCCGGGTTCACCGGGTTCGGCAGGATGAAGGCCGCCCCGGTCAGGCCGGCCTCCGGCACCGACAGCGGCAGCACGTCGAAGGGGTCGAAGCCGAGCGTCTCCCGGGCGTGGCGGACCAGCACAGCCCGGTCGACCGGCGCGCCCGGGGTGGCCGGCCAGGGCGGCGGGCCGGCGGTGGTCACCACGTCGCCGACCCGGACGGTGACCGGCAGCAGCGAGCCGAAGAGCCGGGCCAGGTCGACCACCGTCGGGGTGCCGAACCACTGGTCGGCGTCGCGGCGCGGCACCAGCGTCACCGTGGTGCCCGGCTCGGCCCGCCCGGCGCCGGGCGCGGCCAGCTCGACGGCGTACCGGCCGTCGGAGTGACCCGTCCAGTGCACCGTCGGGTGGTCGCCGTGCCGGGTGACCACCCGGATCTCGTCGGCCACCAGGAAGCAGGAGAGCAGGCCGATGCCGAACTGACCGAGGAACTCGTGCCGGGAGAAGCCCAGCTCGTCGCGCTTGGAGCTGCGGCCGATGGTGGCGAGCAGCTCGTGCACCTGCGCCTCGGTGAGGCCGATGCCGGTGTCGTGCACCCGCAGCGTGCCGTCGCCGGTCAGCTCCGGAGGCTCGACGCGCACCAGCGCGGGCGCGTCGGGGTCGGTCGCGCGGCGCGCGGTGATCGCGTCGACGGCGTTCTGCAGGAGCTCGCGGACGTACACCCGCGGGCTGCCGTAGAGGTGGTGACTGAGCAGGTCGACCACGCCACGGAGGTCGACCTGGAAGGTGTGGTCCACGCTGGAGTGCTCCCCGGATCCGATGCCGGCGCCCACCGTACCGATGATCACCGACACGCGCGTCCCCCTTTCCCGGCGACTTGACCCTCGACCCGGTCGACCCCCGAGGCTCGCCGTCATGACCGCATCCCCGCTCGGCCGTGACTACCGGCTGCTCTGGTCCGCCGCCGTGTCCTCGCGCCTCGGCGACGCCCTGCGTACGCCGGCACTGGCGCTGCTGGCCGCGACGCTGACCCGCGACCCCCGGGTGATCGCGGCGGTGACCGTGGCCGGGCAGCTTCCGCCGCTGCTGTTCGGCCTGCTCGGCGGCGTGTACGCGGACCGCTGGGACCGCCGCCGCACGATGGCGGCGGTGGACGGGCTGCGCGCCGCCGTGGTGGGCGGGCTGGCGGTCGCGGTCGCCCTCGACCGGGCCGGCGTCGCGGCGCTGGTGGCGGCGGCGTTCCTGCTCGCCGCGCTCGGCACCCTGTTCGACGCGGCAGCGTTCGCGATGCTGCCGTCGGTGGTGCCGCCGGCCGCCCTGTCCCACGCCAACGGCCGTCTCCAGGCCGGCACGGCGGTGGCCGGGGGCTTCCTCGGCGCCCCCGCCGCCGGCGTGCTCTTCGCCCTCGCCGCGCCCCTGCCGTTCGCCCTCGACGCCCTCACCTTCGCCGCCGCCGCCCTCCTCACCCTCGCCCTGAGCCACCCGCGATCTTGCACGTTGCGCCCCGACAAACCCGCCAATACGCCGCAAAACGAGGACCACAACTGCAAGATCGCGGAGAGCGGGCGGGGGCCGGGGCCTGGCGGGAGGAAGGGGGCGGTGTGGCGGGAGGTCTTCGAGGGTGTGCGGTGGGTGCGCGGGGATGTGATGCTGTGGCGGATCACCGTGCTGACCGCCGGGAGCAACCTGGCGATCAGCGGGTTGCTGGCGGTGCTGGTGCTCTACGCGCTCGACGTGCTGCGGGTGCCGCCCGCCGGGTACGGGCTGTTCGCCGCGGCGGCCGTCCTCGGCGGGCTTGCCGGAGGGCTGGGGGCGGGCAGGCTGGCCGCCCGACTCGGCACAGTGCCCGCGCTCCGCGCCGTGCTCGCCGCCCAGGCCGTCGCGCTGACCGGGCTCGCGCTGGCCCGGCACCCGCTGCCCGGCGGGCTGGCGCTGGCCGTCTTCGCGGCCGGCACCACGGTGTGGAACAGCCTCTGGGCCGCGTACGGGCAGGGCCACGTGCCGGCCCACCTGCTCGGCCGGGTGGGTTCCGCCCAGCGGATGGTCGGCCTGCTCACCGCACCGGTGGGGGCGGCGCTCGCCGGGCTGGGCGGTGCGGCGTACGGGGTCGGGCCCGTGGCGGCGGCGGTGGCCGGCGTCTTCGTGCTGGTCACCCTCGCGGCGTGGCGGGTGCTGCGACCGTCCGCCCCGGTGCCGCCCGCCGCCCCGCCCACCACCGCCGGGACAGCAGGCCGGCCAGGGCGGCCCCCGTCGCGTTGAGCAGCACGTCGTCGACCGAGGAGACCCGGCCGAGGTCGAGCGCGTACTGCAACGACTCGACCAGCACGGAGCCGGCCGAGCCGAGCAGGAACAGCCGCCCGACGCCGGCCAGCGCGGCCAGCCGTACCGGGGCGAAGAAGCCCAGGGCGGCGAAGACCAGCAGGTTGCCGACCACCTGGACCACGGCGGTCACCGGCGGCCCGGCCAGCAGGTCGACCAGGTCCCGCAGCGGCACCACGTCGACCTGGCGGGGCGCGGCGCGCGGGGTGAGGATCATCCACACCCAGGGCAGGGTGCCGGCCATCGCGCCCACCTCGGCGACGCTGCGCCGCCACGCCTCCCGCGCGGTCGCGGCGTCCCGCCGGCCGCGGGCGAGCACGGCGGTGGCCAGGACCAGCAGGGGCAGCCCGGCGAGCACGGCGAGCAGGACGTCGCCCCAGTCCCGCCACACCTGCGCCACCGGCGCAGCCTAGCCGGGCACCGCCTGGCGGTGGTGCGTCGCGATCCGGCGCTGGGACCGCCCAACCTTTTCCGGGGGCCCGTGCGTCTGCCAGGTGACGCCGCACGCGACGGCTGGCCGGAGGGGAGGGCGGATGGGACCGGCGACGACCGACGACGGGCGGGACGGCTACGTCACCTTCGTCGAGTGCCACCAGCACCGGCTGCTGCGCGCGGCCTACCTGGTCTGCGGCAACCGGCACCAGGCCGAGGACCTGCTCCAGGACGCGCTGCTCAAGCTCGCCCTGCGCTGGCCCACCGTGCGGCACGGCGACCCGGCCGCGTACGTGCGGGCCATCCTCTACCGCGACGCCGTCTCCTGGTGGCGGCGACGCCGACGGGAGTGGCTGAGCGCGTACCCGCCGGAACGGGCGACGCAGGAGGGCGACGGGGCGCTGCGGCTCGCGCTGCGCGACGCGCTCGACCACCTGCCGCCCCGGCAGCGGGCGGTGCTGGTGCTGCGCTACTTCGAGGACCTCACCGAGGCGGCCACCGCCGAGGCCCTCGGCGTCACCGTCGGCACCGTGAAGAGCCAGTGCCACGCGGCGCTGCGCCGGCTCCGCGAGGTCGCACCGGAACTGGGCCGCGACGACGGCCTGGCGAGCGGGATGGAGGTGACGTCGTGAAGGAAGAGGAACTGACCCGACTGCTGACCCTGGCCGCCGAGGACGTCCGGCCGGCACAGCCGGCGACGGCGGGCTGGGAACGTGCCCGCCGGGTCCGGCGCACCCGCCGCGCCGCCGGTGCCGCCGCGCTCGCGGTCGCGCTGCTCGCCGGCGGTACGACAATCGCACTGCGCCCCACCGACCCATCGCCACCGGCCACCAGCGCGACACCGAGCCCGACCCGGCACCCCGCGCCCGTGCAGACGCCGCCGGCCGAGCTGAGCTACCCCGGTGATCCGCTGGGCCGGCTCGGTGACCCGGTCGGCGCGACGCTCTCGGCCAAGCCGGTCCGCCGGGCGCTGGCGCTGCACCAGCCGGTCGACCCGCAGACCGGCACCGAGGGGCGGATCCGGGTGCTCGGCGACGACGGCATCGTCCGCGACCTCGACGTGGTCACCCCGGCCCGGACCCGCGACGCCGAGGGCAACGAGGCGGTGCCGCTGAAGGCCGGCAGCCTCTCCCGGGACGGGCGGACGGCCGCCTTCGCCCAGACCGACGAGGTGATCGTGGTCGACCTGACCACCGCGGCGGTCCGCCGGTTCCCG
The DNA here is from genome assembly GCF_043202855.1 of Micromonospora sp. NPDC048063. Classification (NCBI taxonomy): domain Bacteria; kingdom Bacillati; phylum Actinomycetota; class Actinomycetes; order Micromonosporales; family Micromonosporaceae; genus Micromonospora; species Micromonospora sp. NPDC048063. Next base: position 63,864 of record NZ_JBIDBG010000012.1, read on the forward strand.
CTCAAGGGCTACCTGGAGCACGTCCTCTGGTCCGGCGACCGGCTGCTCGTCGGCGACGACGCGACGACGTACGAGGTGGACCCGCGCACGGGCACCGCCCGGAAGCTGCCGGTGTCGCCATGGAACGTCGTCACGCCCGACCCGGCCGCCCCCGACCTGCGCGACCCGGCCGACCCCGGTCGGGGCGACCGGCCGAACGTCCTGTTCGAGCTGGGCGGTACGCCGCTGAGCCTGACGCGGATCGAGTGGGGCGGCGGCGGCACGCACCGGGGCAGCCGCGCGGTCGACGTCCGCGCGCTGCCCCCCGGCAACCTGGTCGAGGATTTCTACGGGCGCGGCTGGCAGCGCGGCGACCTGGTGGCCCGGGCCGGCTGGATCACCACCGGCAACACGGGTTCGCTGGAGGGGGTCGCGGTGCTGGACGCCCGGACCGGGGTGGTGACCCACCTGCTCAACCTGGGCCGGGACGTCTGGAAGGGCTGCTGCGAGGTGCTCGGCTGGGACCGCGACGGCTCGGTGCTGCTCCGCCACAGCCCCGGCGGGCTACTGCGCTGGCGGCCGGACACCGTCGAGATCACCGGCGTGACGCGGAACCTGTACGGCGCGGTCTCCCTCGCCGCCGGCTGAGCCCCGCGGGACCGGCCGGCGCGTCAGCTCGGCAGGCCGCCGGGCTGGTCGCCCTTCACGACGGGGGCCCGGACCAGGTTGCCCCACTCGGTCCACGAGCCGTCGTAGTTGCGCACCTGCGGGTAGCCCAGCAGGTGCCGCAGCACGAACCAGGTGTGGCTCGACCGCTCGCCGATTCGGCAGTAGGCCACGATGTCGTCGTCCGGGGCGAGCCCGAGCTGGTCGGCGTAGATCGCCCGCAGCTCGTCGGGCGACTTGAACGTGCCGTCGTCGTTCGCGGCGGACTTCCACGGCTTGTTCACCGCGCCCGGGATGTGCCCGCCGCGCAGCGCGCCCTCCTGCGGATAGTCGGGCATGTGCAGCATCTCGCCGGTGTACTCGCCCGGCGACCGGACGTCGACCAGCGGGCGACCCGCCGCGACGTGCGCCATCACCTGCTCCCGGTACGCCCGCAGCGGCGCGTCGTTGCGCTGCGGCACCGGGTAGTCGGCGCGCGGCCGGGACGGCTTGTCGCGGGTCAGCTCCCGGCCCTCGGCGGCCCACTTCTGCCGCCCGCCGTCGAGCAGCCGCACGTCGGGGTGGCCGAAGAGCGAGAACACCCAGAGGGCGTACGCGGCCCACCAGTTGAAGTTGTCGCCGTAGAAGACGACCGTGTCGTCCCGGCCGATGCCCTTGGCGGCACACAGCTCGGCGAAGCTCCTCGCGTCGAGGTAGTCCCGGGTCACCTGGTCGTTCAGCTCGGTGTGCCAGTCCACCTTGACGGCGCCCGGGAGGTGGCCGGTGTCGTAGAGCAGCACGTCCTCGTCGCACTCGATGACGACGAGGCCCTCGTCGCCCAGGTGATCGGCCAGCCACTGGGTGGTGACGAGCCGCTGCGGGTCCGCGTACGACTGGAGTCGGGGATCGGGATCGCTCGGCACAGGCATGATCCCCAAGGTACGCCGGATCGCGGGCCGGCGGCCCGCCATCGGCAACCGGGTCGCCGGAGACGGGTGCGGGCAGCGATGCCGGGGGCGGCGGTCAGGCGCGGCGGTGGGCGATCCGACCGGCGACCACGGTCACCAGGCAGGCGCCGTCGGCGTCGAACACGGCCAGGTCCGCGCGACCGCCCGGCACCAGCTCCGGCGGCACGGCGGCGGCCAGCACCCGCAGGTCGCCCCGGTCCACGGCGGCCCGCAGCGCGGGATCGGCCACCTGTCGCGCCAGCACCGCGGTCACTCCCCGACGCAGCAGCGCGTGCACCCGCTCGCGCGGGGTGTCGGCGGCCGGCAGCGGGGCGTCGTGCAACAGCCCCGGCCCGAGCGTGCCCGGCCAGCAGCGGACCCGGGCCCCGGCGTACGTCCCGGTCAGCTCGGCCAGCGGCCCGACCGCGACGATCCGGTCGGCCCGGACCACGACGGCGGCCCCGGCGGTCGGCGGGGCGTCGGGAGCGGTCCGCAGCAGCGGCGCGGTGTGCAGGGTGAGCACGGCTCAGTCCGTGACCGGGCCGAGCGACGGCCGCTTCGCGGTCACCGTGTCGCCGGACGAGCGGCCGGTGAGCCGGCGCTTGATCCACGGCGCCAGGTGCTGCCCGGCCCAGCGCAGGTCGGCGGCCCGCGCGGCCAGCCAGGGCGTCGGCGCCGGGTGCGGCGGCACCATCAGCCACTCCTCGTCGCAGCCCACGCCGAGCGCGGTCAGCACCTGCCCGGCCACCCGCCGGTGCCCGGCCGCCGAGAGGTGCAGCCGGTCGGTGCTCCACAGCATCGGGTTCAGGTAGGCGTCGTCGGCGTACAGGTCGACCAGGATCGCGCCGTGCCGCTCGGCCGTCTCGCCGACGGCCCGGTTGAGCAGCTGCACCCGGGGCGCGACGAGCCGCTGACCGGGCAACCGGGCCATCACGTCGGCAAACCGGAAGAGGACCACGTCGGCGCCGCCGGAGCGCAGGTCCCGGACCACGTCGTCGAAGCGGGCCACCAGCGCGTCCGGGTCGAAGGTGCGGCGCAGCACGTCGTTGCCGCCAGCGGCGAAGCTGATCAGGTCGGGCTTCATCGCGAGCGCCGCCGGCACCTGCTCGGCCACCACGTTCGGGAAGAGCCGGCCCCGGATGGCCAGGTTCGCGTACCGGAAGTCGGGGCCGGCCTCGGCGGCGAGCCGGGTGGCCACGAGATCCGCCCAGCCCCGGTACGTGCCGTCCGGGTACGCGTCGTCCATGCCCTCGGTGAAGCTGTCTCCCACCGCCACGAAACTGCGCCAGCGCACCCGCGCCTCCCTCTGTCGCCCCGGTCGACGCCGGCCAGTCTGTCACCGGGCCGCCCGGCCCGTCACCGCGCCGACCGCCCGACGTGGCGGAGGTCCCACCGGACACGCCGGGGCCGTCGCGCCCCGTGTCGCGACGGCCCCGGCGATGGTGGGCGCCGGGTCCGACCGGCGCACGTGTCCGCGCCTCAGGCGCGGTGACCGATCGGGCGGCCCAGCGCCGCCGGCTCCGGGCGGCTGGTCACCTCGCCGGAGGCGCTCACCTCGTGGATCCGGGCGGGCTGGCCGTTCTCGTGCACCCGGATCACCATCGCGCCCCCCGCGCCGAGGAAGAGGGAGAGGTGGCCGCGGGTGGCCTCGACCGGCAGCGACGCGTTCCGGCCGGTGGCGGTGTCGACCAGCGTCCAGCCCGAGACGATCCGCGAGGGATCGGTGGCCTGCGGGCCGACGGCGACGTAGCGGCCGTCGTCGGAGACGCCGGTGACGGTGAAGCCGCCTTCCTCGGTCTCCGCGCCGTGCCGGACCGCACGGACCAGCCGGCCCCGGGCGTCCCGGACCACGATCCGGTCGTCCGCCCGGTACGCCTGGAAGTCGCCGTTCGCCGAGCGGACCGTGTCCCGGGCGAACTGCTCCGGCGTCTGCGCCGTGAAAGCGCCGGTCGCCAGGTCGAGCAGGCCCTTCGTGCCCGAGCCGACCAGGATCACCTTCATGGAGCCGGAGTCGCCGGCCCAGGCGGGGTGGTTGCCGAGGCAGTAGACCCGCTGCGGCAGGGTCTTCCGGTCGGAGCCGTCCAGGTTCGCCACGGTCAGCCGCCCCTCGCCCCGGTCGTTGCCGGTCACCCAGGCGACCCGCCGGCCGTCGGGCGACACCGAGACCGAGTTGCCCACGCAGTACCGCTCGTTCGGCACCTCCGCGTGCCGGGTCACCCTGCCGTCGCGCAGCGAGGTGACGTACTGGCTGCCGCCGTCACGGGTCAGGTAGTAGAGGGTGGCCGGGCCGCCCGCCGCGCCGCCGTTGCCGGTGGTCGACACGGTGGAGGAGCCGGCCGGCTGGGCCGCCGGGGCGACGGCCGGCGGGTCGGCCGGGGCGGCGGGGGCGGCGGGGGCGGCGACCGGCCCCGAGACCGGAGCGGAGCAGGCCGCGCCGCCGAGGAGGGCCAGGGCGGCCACCGAGAGGGCCACGGCCCGCCGGAGGGTCTGGGTGCTGCGGGCGGCGCGGGCGACGGCAACGGTCATGATTCTGTCCTCTGTGGATGGTGGTGCGCGGTGGTGACGCCATCCCAGACGTCACCTCGATCGGACGGGGTTGCCGGTCGCCGGAAGAAATTCCGCGAACTCTTTCGACGCGAAAGGCGGGCCACCCCGGGGAGGGGTGGCCCGCCTTCGACAGGGCAGATCCGGCTCAGTCGGCGACGCCCAGGATCTGCTGCGCCTTCAGGGACGTCGGCTCCGGCGTCTCGCTGATCTTCCGGCCGTCGCCGTCGAGCAGCACGAGCACGTTGCGGTCACCCGCGCCGACCCTGGCGACCAGCGTCCCGTCCGCCTGGAAGTACGCCTGGAGCAGCCTCCGGCCGCCGAGTTCCAGGTCGAGCTTCCTGCCGGTACGCGTGTCGAGCACCGCGTTGACGTCGAGTTCCCGCGCCACGTCGCCCGACTCCTCGCCCGGCCCCCGCAGGCGCAGCGCGATCCGGGAGCCGTCCGGGGAGAGGCTCGCGACGTCGAAGCAACTCCTGTCGGCGTTCCCGCCCAGGTTCGGGACGGACCGGCTCTTCCGCCCGTACTGGTCCGTCAGCGTCACCCGACCCGACGAGGCGTCGGGGAAGGCGAGCACCTTCCCGTCGGCGGACCAGAGCGGGTGGCAGCCCCGCAGGTCGCCGATCCGGGTGAACTTCCCGGTCGACAGCTCGACCACCCCGACCTCGGTGACCAGGCTCGGCTCGGCCGAGACGACCCGCAACACGGTGACTCGCTGCGAGTCGGGCGCCCACGCCGGCGTCCAGCAGTCCGGGTCGACGAGGTTGCCGCGGTAGGTCCGCGCGCCTGTGCCGTCGACGTCGGCGACGTGGAGGTACGAGGAGTCGTCGACCCAGGCCACCCGCTCGCCGTCCGGCGAGACGACCGCGTTGCTGATCGCCGCGTCGGTCGGAACGGAAAGAAGCCGGACGGGCTCGGAGCCCGGTCGGAACGACCAGAGGCGCACCGGGCCCGTGCCCTCCGCACTGCGCTGCGGGCCGTAGAAGACCCGCCCGATGGTCGCGGTCGGCCCCGCCGCCCCGGAGCTCACTGCGGCCTCCGGGGAGGCGGTGGTCGTCGGCGTCGCCTCGCTCGGGGTCGGGGTCGGGGTGAGGGTGGTCGAAGGGGTGGTGGCCGGCACGGGCGCGGGGCCGTCGTCGCGGGGCATCAGCGCGAACGCGGTGCCGGTGGCCGCGCCCAGCATCACCACTGCGGCGGCGGAGGTGGCGACGGCGCGCTGGACGCCGAGCCGACGGGAGGTACGCAGGGCCCGGTCGCGCAGGTCGACCGGGCTGACCTCGTCGGCGAGCGCGGCCAGGTCGAGCCGGAGGCGGTCGTCGTTCATCGGGCGCTTCCTTCCAGGACGTACAGCTCGGCGAGTTCCGGGGCGACGGTGCGCAGCTTGGCCAGGGCCTTGGAGGTCTGGCTCTTGACGGTGCCGACGGTGACGCCGAGCAGGTCGGCGGCCTCGGCCTCGGTGCGGTCCTCGAAGAACCGCAGGACCAGCACGGCGCGCTGCTTGGCGGAGAGCTTCTGCAACGCGGCCCGCAGGGTGAGCCGGAGCGTGGTCTGCTGGGCGTGGTCGGGGGCCGAGTCGCCTCCGCGCGGCTCGGGCATCTCGCCCGGCATCGACTCGGCGACCCGGCGGCGCCGCCACCAGGAGACCTGCAGGTGGTACATGGTCTTGCGGGTGTACGCCTCGGCGTTTCCGCTGTGGTGCAGCCGGTTCCACGAGCGGTGGGTCCGGGCCAGCGCCGACTGGACGAGGTCCTCGGCGAGGTGCTGGTCGCCGGTGAGCAGGTAGGCCGACCGCAGCAGCGCCGGGGTGCGGGTCCGGACGAACGAGTCGAACTCACTCAGGAGAGGGTCCACACGAGCCGATCCTTGGGGGTAGGTGGTGCAGGGTCGTGACGCCATCCCAGACGCCACCCCGATCCGACGGGGTTGCCGCCGGCCGCGAAAATCTTCCCCGCGCGCGACAAATCGGATCGCCGACCCGTTGGCGCCCGCCGTACGCTGCGCCAATGCTGCTACGCATGTCGGCCCTGCTGCTCCGGACCCTGCGCGAGGACCCGGCCGACGCGGAGGTGCCGAGCCACCGGCTCCTGCTGCGGGCCGGCTACATCCGTCGCGCCGCACCGGGCGGCTACACGTGGCTGCCGCTGGGCAAGCTGGTGCTGGACCGGGTCACCGAGGTGGTCCGGCAGGAGATGACGGCGATCGGCGACCAGGAGGTGCACTTCCCGGCGCTGCTGCCGGCCGAGCCGTACCGGACGAGCGGCCGGTGGACGGAGTACGGCGACGACATCTTCACCTTCGCCGACCGGCGCGGCGCCGAGCACCTGCTCGCGCCCACCCACGAGGAGTTGGCCGCGCTGCTGGTCAAGGACCTGTTCACCTCGTACCGGGACTTCCCGGTGACGATCTTCCAGATCCAGACGAAGTTCCGGGACGAGGCCCGGCCCCGGGCCGGCCTGCTGCGCGGGCGCGAGTTCCTGATGAAGGACGCCTACTCGTTCGACCTCGACGACGCGGGCCTGGCGGCGGCGTACGACCGGCACCGGGGCGCGTACCGGCGGATCTTCGACCGGCTCGGGCTGGAGCACACGATCGTGCGGGCGATGTCGGGGGCGATGGGCGGTTCGGCGTCGGAGGAGTTCCTGGCGGCGACGCCGGTCGGCGAGGACACCTTCGTCGGCTGCACCGCCTGCGACTACGCCGCGAACACCGAGGCGGTGACCACGCCCGCCCCGCCGGCCGGCGACCCGGACGCGCAGCCTGCGGCCCAGGTGCACGACACTCCCGAGACCCCGACCATCGCCAGCCTGGTCGAGTTGGCCAACGCCCGCCGGCTGGGCGGCCGGGACGACTGGACCGCCGCGGACACCCTGAAGAACGTGGTGCTCCGCCTGCGCCGGCCCGGCGCGGAGGAGGCCGAACTGCTGGTGGTGGGGCTGCCCGGCGACCGCGAGGTGGACCTGAAGCGGCTCGGCGCGACGGTCGCGCCGGCCACCGTGGACGTCTTCGACGGCTGGGACGCCCACCCTGAGCTGGTCCGCGGCTACATCGGCCCGCAGGTGATGGCGAAGCTCGGCATCCGCTACCTGGTCGACCCGCGGGTGGTGCCCGGCACCGCCTGGCTGACCGGCGCGAACGAGCCGGGCCGGCACGCCACCGGCGTGGTCTGCGGCCGGGACTTCGTCCCGGACGGCACGATCGAGGCGGCCGAGGTGCGGGTCGGCGACCCCTGCCCGGCCTGCCGCACCGGTGAGCTGACCATGCGGCGGGGCATCGAGATCGGGCACATCTTCCAGCTCGGCCGCCGCTACACCGACGTCTTCGCCGTCGACGTGCTCGGCCCGGCCGGCAAGCCGGTCCGGCCGACCATGGGCTGCTACGGCATCGGGGTGTCCCGGGCGGTGGCCGCGATCGCCGAGCAGCACCACGACGAGCGGGGGCTGGTCTGGCCGGCGACGGTCGCGCCGTGCGACGTACACCTGATCGCCGCCGGGAAGGGACCGCAGCTGGAGGCGGCGCTGGAGCTCGGCGGGCGGCTCGCCGCCGACGGCCTGCGGGTGCTGGTCGACGACCGGACGCACGTCTCGGCCGGGGTGAAGTTCACCGACGCCGAGCTGGTCGGCATCCCCCGCGCCGTCGTGGTCGGCCGCCGCCTCGCCGAGGGGTACGTCGAGCTGCGCGACCGGGCCTCCGGCGAGCGCGTCGAACTGCCGGTGGACGGACTGGCGGAGCGACTCGTCGCGGAGGTGCGCCGGGAGCGCGGCGACGTGTAGCGGGCGCGCCACGGGGTACCGCAGTCGGATCGGCCGGATGTTCTCTGGAGGCTCTCATGACCGGTTACCGGGTCAGCGACGTGATGACGAAGCAGGTCATCTACCTGCCCGCCGAGACCACCCTGGACGAGGCGGCCCGGGTGATGAAGGAGGCGGACATCGGCGACGTGGTGGTCACCGACGGTGCCACCCTCGCCGGCATGCTCACCGACCGGGACATCGTGGTGCGGGCGGTGGCGGAACGCAGCGATCCGGCCGCCACCACGATCGGCTCGATCGTCACCCGGGAGGTGGTGATGATCGAGCAGCACTCGACGGCGGCCGAGGCGGCGGCCCTGATGCGGGAGCGGGGCATCCGGCGGGTGCTGGTCTGCGACGCCGATCGCAAGCTGGTCGGCATCGTCTCCCTCGGCGACCTCGCGATGCAGCTCGACCCCCAATCGGCGCTGAGCGAGATCAGCGAGCAGGCCCCGACCGTCTGAGGTGCAAGGAAGGGCCCCTTCCTAACGCCTCCGGTAGAGGAAGGGGCCCTTCCTAACACCGGTAACCTCGGGAGCATGTCTTCCATGCCGGCCAGGCTGGCCGAGATCGTCGACGAGTTCGCCGCCGCGCCCCGCGACGTGGTGCTGGAGATGCTGCTGGAGTACGCCGACGTCGTCCCGCCGCTGCCCGCCGGCGCCACCGACCGGGAGGGCATGGAGCAGGTGCCGGAGTGCCAGACGGCGTTCTTCCTGCGCGCCCGGGTGACGCCGGAGAAGACGGTGGAGACCCTCTTCGACTGCCCGCCCGAGGCACCCACCACGCGGGCGTTCGCCGGCATCCTCGCCGAGGGGCTGGCCGGGGCGAGCCCGGACGAGGTGCTCGCCGTCCCCGACGACCTCTACCAGCGGATGGGGCTGGCGCAGGCGATCAGCCCGCTGCGGGTGCGCGGCGGCACGGCGATCCTGGCCCGGCTGAAGCGGCAGGTCCGGGAACAGATCGGCTGACCTGCGGGTTGTCAACCGGCATGGAGATCGAGATCTACGCCGACGTGGTCTGCCCCTGGTGCTACATCGGCAAGCGTCGGCTGGAGCAGGCCCTGGAGTCGTACGACGGCGAGGTGACCGTCCGCTACCGGCCGTACCAGCTCGACCCGTCGCCGGTGCCCGAGCCGCGCCCGCTGGTCGAGGCGATGGCCGCCAAGTTCGGCGGGCAGGACCGCGCCCGGCAGATGTTCGGGCACGTCACCGAGGTGGCTGCGGGCGCCGGGCTGAAGCTCGACTTCGACCGCGCGGTCGCGGCGAACACCTTCGACGCGCACCGGCTGGTCTCCTGGGCCACCGAACGCGGCCGTGCCGCCGAGACGGTCGACGCGCTCTACCGCGCCCACTTCACCGACGGGGTCGACGTCGGTTCCCGGGACGCGCTGGCCGCGCTCGCGGGCGAGGTCGGCCTGGACGCGGCGGAGGCGCGCCGCTTCCTCGACTCCGACGAGCGGGTGGCCGACGTCTCCGCCGAGCTGGCCGCCGCCCGCCAGATCGGGGTGACCAGCGTGCCGACCTTCGTTCTGGCCGGCAAGTACGCGGTCACCGGCGCCCAGGAACCGGAGACGCTGCTCGCCGCGCTGGCCGAGGTGGGGCGCCGCGAGTCCGCCGGCTGAACCGACGCGCCCGACCGGACGCCGATGTTTCACGTGCAACGGTATCGACGTCGGTCAGCGGCTAGGCCGGTCGGGCCAGGTCCTCCACCACGCGGGCGCCGGGCAGCGCGCCGAGCGCCGGCCCCGGCAGCGCGATCTTGCTGTGCCGTACGCCGGACCCGATGATCACGTGTGGCGTGGCGATCACCCGGGAGTCGACCAGGATCGGCCACTGCTCCGGCAGGCCGATCGGGGTGATGCCGCCGTACTCCATGCCGGTCAGCTCCACCGCGTCGGCCATCGGCGCGAAACTCGCCTTGCGGACGTCGAGCGCCCGGCGGGCCACCCCGTTCACGTCGGCGCGGGTGGTGGCGAGCACGACGCAGGCCGCGTAGCGGACGACCCCCTCGCGCTTGCCGGCCACCACCACGCAGTTCGCCGACACGTCCAACCCCACCTCGTACGCCGCGCAGAAGGCGGCGGTGTCGGCCAGCTCGGCGTCGATCGGCGCCACCAGCACGTCGTCGACGTCCACCGGAGCATCGGCGGGCCACTGCCCGATGGCGGCGGCGACCGGCGGGGCGAGCAGGTCGAGCCGGGTGCGGGCGGGTTCGGTCTTCAGCGTCCCCATCACGCCTGCGATCCTCGCACCGCTCCGCCCGGACCGCCCACCGGAGCCCGGCCCGTCCCGGGGACCGGTCACCCGTCCCGGGGACTACCCGCCCGGCAAGCGGTCACCGGGCGGTCGGACGTCGGTCAACTGCCGGTGAGGAAGCCGTTCTCGCGGAGCAGCGTCCGGTCCCGCGCGGCGGCCAACTCCTCCGCCCGCTCGGCCTGGATCCGGCGCACCTCCATCTCCTCCAGGGCGTGGCGGATGGCGAGTCGGATGACGCCGTACAGGAAGACGAACCCGGCGACGTAGAGGATGACGGTGGCGACCATGGCGAACATGGCGTCACGGTAGGCCGGACGTGAACGCGCGGGCCGTTCATCTTGCGCCGGTTCCCCCGTACGTGTCGGCCAGGTGGTCGGCCCAGGTCCGGGCACCCGTCGGGGTCGCCTCGGTGACCAGGCCGCCGGAGCGCAGGGCGCGGCCGACCCTCCCCGGGATCCGCACCGGCAGCAGCGGGCGGCGGGACCGCCGGGCGGCGTTCCAGGCCCGGACCGCCTCGTCGAAGCGGATCACCTCCGGCCCGCCGTACTCCTCGACGCCGTGCAGCGGACCGGCCGTGAGCCGCTGGACCAGCCGGCCCGCGACCTCGCCGGGGTCGACCGGCTGGGCGAGCACCGCCGGGTCGCCGATCACCGGGCCGAGCCGGCTCGCGCCGCGCAGCATGCCGTCGAGGAACTCGGGGAACTGGGTGGCCCGCAGCACCGACCAGGGCACCGGCCCGGCCGCCACGACCTGCTCGGCGGCGAGTTTGTGCCGGTAGTAGGGGATCGGGACCCGGTCCACCCCGACGATCGAGACGTAGCCGAGGTGCCGTACGCCCGCCCGACCGGCGGCGACGACCAGCCGGCGGGTGCCGAGCACGTCGACCCGGTGGGTCTGCCGCCCCCGGTTCGGCGACGAGGCCAGGTGCAGCACGGCGTCCACGCCGGCCACCGCCTCGGGCAGCCCTTCCCCGGTGGCCAGGTCGACCACCACCCACTCCGCCGACGGATCGGTACGCGGCCGCCGGCTCGTCGCCCGCACGCTCCAGCCCTCGTCGCGCAGCCGCGGCAGCACCACCCGCCCGAGCCGACCGCCCGCCCCGGTGACCAGCACCCGCATGGTTTCCTCCTTCTCCGGCGTCCCGCGCCCGCCGCGCGGCCACAGGGCTGACGGCGCCGCCCCGACGGGCGTGACGGGCTGTGCGCCGGCTCACCGGAGCAGGTCGGCCGCCGTCAGCAGCACGAAGAACCCGATCACGATCTCGCTGACCACCCAGGAGTGCTGCCGGGCCCAGTCCCGGATCCGGGGCAGCACCGTCGCGGCCCGGTGCCCGAGCAGCAGCAGCGCCAGCAGGGGCAGGGCCAGCAACGCGAGGGTCAGCAGGACGAACGGCAGCAGGTGCCACCAGGGCAGGTCGTGCCGGGCGGCGCTCGCCCCCACGGTGACCATCGTGAGGTCGTCCGACGGCATGGCCAGGAAGAGCAGCACGCCGAGCCGCAGCGCGTAGCCGGGGCCGGCCCGCTGGAGCCCGCCCATCCACTTCGGCGTGCCCGCGGTGTGCCGGCGCAGGAAGACGACCACCGCCAGGACGACCAGCAGCGCCAGCACCACCACGTCGATCCGGCTCTCGACCGCGCGGCGTCCGCCCCCACCGGCCCCGACGTTGACCTTCACGGCCCGGGTGACCAGCCAGCTCGCCGTCACCCCGCCCGAGACCACGAGCCCCGCGCCGGCCAGGTAGCCCAGCGAGGCGGCACGCGGCCGGTCGGCCGAGGCGAGGAAGACCGCCGCGACCAGCTGGGTCCCGGCGACCATCACCACGGCCATCGGCAGGATGGTCAGGAAGTTCATCGCCCGCCCATCCTCCCGGTCGCGCCGTCCGCCCCGGGTCGATTCGCACATCCCCGGTGCCGGCCGGGGGCGGACGGCGGCAAGCCCGGAGCCGGCCCACCGCGCATCCGGCGGGCACGGGGCCCGGCCGGCCGGATGCGCGGTCAGCAGGACGCGGTTCAGCCGGACGCGCGAACTCCGGACGCCCCGGGTGCCACCCGGCCGGCGAGCAGGACCCCCACCAGGGCCAGCCCGCTCGCCACCGCGAGCGTGCCGGCGTAGCTGCCCGGTCCCGGGGCCGCGCCGGCGGCGAGCACCGCGCCGGTGAGCGCCAGCACGGTCGCCGCGAAGAGCGAGTCGCCCAGTTGCAGGGACGAGCTGTTGCGGCCCTGCTCGCCGGGGGCGGACAGCTCCAGGGTGAGCACCGACAGCGAGGGGTAGAGCAGCCCCATGCCGAGCCCCGCGCCGGCCCAGCCGACCACTCCGACCCACACCGGCACCGCCGGCGCGACGGCGACCGCCACCACGGCGATGCCGGCCGTGATGCAGGCCAGCCCCGCTCTCGGCAGGGTGGCCCGGGAGCGCGGCGCGGGCATCCGCCCCTGCGCCCAGGAGCCCACCGACCAGGCGAGCGCGCCGGTGGTGAGGACCAGGCCGGCCGCCGTCGGCGACAGGCCACGCTCCCGGGAGAGCATCAGCGGGATCACCACCTCGGCGCCGACGAACGCCGCCGAGGCCAGCCCACGCAGCCCGATCACCGTCGGCAGGCCCCGGCCGGCCCGCAGGAACCCGGCCGGCAGCAGCCGCGGCGCGCAGACCAGCAGACCGACCAGCGCCAGGGCCACCAGGCCGACGGCGGTGGCACCGCGCTGCTGGCCCCCGATGTGCAGCAGTGCGGCGCTCACCCCCGCCCCGCAGGCCCAGCCGATCCGGGCCGCCGCGCCGGCCGGCGGTCCCGTCGTCGTCGTGGCCGCGCCGATCGCGCGCAGCCCGGGGTGGATCAGCAGCACCGCCGGCACCGCCACCGCCGGCACCGCCAGGAAGACCCACCGCCAGCCGAGGTGCTCCACGATCAGGCCGGCCAGCGCCGGCCCGACCAGCGACGGTACGACCCACGCGGCGGCGAACGCCGCGAAGATCCGCCGGTGCAGCGTCTCCGGGTACGCCTGCCCGACGATGACGTAGAGCGCCACCGAGAGCAGGCCGGAACCGAAGCCCTGCACGATCCGGCCGGCCACCAGGGCGCCCATGGCCGTGGCACTGCCGGCGACGACCAGCCCCACCACGAACCAGACGAGCCCGTGCCACATCGGCGCCCTGGGGCCCCGGGCGTCGCACCAGATGCCGGAGGCCACCATCGCGAGCACGCCGGCCGCGAACGGGCCCCCGAAGGCGATCCCGTAGAGGGCCAGCCCGTCGAGGCTGCGGGCGACGGTCGGCATCGCGGTGCCCACCGCGAGCGCCTCGAACGCGAGCAGCGAGACCAGCGCGACGCTGCCGACCGTCATCGCCCGCAGCCGGGGCGCGAAGAGGCCGGCCGCGGGCGGAACCAGGACGGTCGGCGCCGCCGTGGCGGTCATCGTCGGCCCGCCGGACGGGGCAACCGGAGCAGCCGGTGGCGGGCGCGGACCCGGGGGTCGGCCGGGCCCACCAACCCGGAGCGGAGAAGTTCGATCAGCATGGGGTCAGCCTCCGACCTCAACCCGCATTGAGGTCAAGGGTGACCCACCTCTCTCAGGCCGCCTCCAGCGCCTCCCCGAGCCCCTTCGCCAGCCCGGACAGGTGCTGGTCGGCCAGCAGGTGGCCGGCGGTGATCACCAGCGCCAGCGGCCACTCGATGACCTGGAGCGCGGCGAGCACCCCGAGGCCCGCGTAGTAGGCGAGCTTGTCCGGCGGCGGGACGGCGACCTCCCCCAGGCCCGGGATCTCCACCCGCCGGGTGAACGCCCGGATCGTCTCGTGCGCCCCGCTGAGCGGTCGCGTCAGTGTGCTCATCCCGGCCTCCCCGATGACGGTGACAGTGGATCCGGGATTCCACCGGCGCGGCCGTCCATGCACCGCCGGTGGGGAGAAACTTCCCCTGCTCGGAGGGCATAACGGACGGTCCGCCGGGAAGCCAGGGCGCCGGAGCGGAGGCGTGGGAGGCGAGATGGCGTACGGCGGGAGCAGCAGCAGCGGGGGGCCTGGCCGGCGCCTGTCCGGTCGTACGCCTCGATGACCTCGCTGGGCCGCGCCGCCGGCCGGCTCCTGCCGTCCGTCGCCGTGCCACAGGTCGTCGGCGAGGCGTCCCGGACCGTCGGCGCCGCCGCCACCCGGCTGGCCCGGGTGGCCGGGCTGACCAAGCGTCGGGTCTGGTCCCGGCCCGGGCGGCACCACATCGAGGTGCACGGCGTCTGTCAGGACGGCGGCGACACCCTCGCCCGGCAGGTCGAGGCGGCGCTGGAGCGGCTGCCGGGGGTGGAATGGGCCCGGGTCAACGCCCCGTCGGGCCGGGTGGTCGTGGCCGTCGGTACGCCGGAGCCGAGCCTGCGCGACCTCGTCGCGACCGTCGCCCGCGCGGAACGCACCTGCCCGCACGAACCGGACCCGGAGATCCCGCCGCCGCACCCTCCCGAGGAGGGGCCGCGCACGCCGCGCACCCTCGGCGGGCTGGCCTCCGACGCCCTCGGCCTGACCATCTCCGCCGCCACGAGGATCCTGCCGTTCACGCCGGTGCCCGGGGAGGTCGCCGGGCTGCTCGGCGCGGTCGACCTGCACCCGAGGCTGCACGCGCTGGCCGACCGGGGCCTGCGCGCCGATCCGCGCGCCGACCTGCTGTTCCCGCTGGCCGAGGCGGTCGTGCAGGGCCTGACCGGCGGCTGGGCCGGGATCGTGCTCGACGGCGCGCAGCGGGTGGTGCAGTGGGGTGAGGCGCGGGCCCAGCTCCGGGCCTGGGCGCAGGCGGAGCCACGGCTGACCGGGGACCCGGAGCGGGCCGTCGCCCGGACGCCGAAGGTCGAGCGTCCCCGCCCGAAGCCGGACGGCCCGGCCGAGAAGTACGTCGTCCGGATGCTCACCGCCGGCGCCGCCGCCGCGGCCGCCGCCGCGCCCGTGGTGGGCCGGAAGCGGGCCGCCGCGCTGGGGCTCTCCGCGCTGCCGAAGGCTCCCGGCAGCGGCCGCGAGGGCTACGCCGCGCAGCTCGGCCGGATCCTCGCCCGGCGCGGGGTGATCGCGATGGACCGCAGCGTGCTGCGCGAGCTCGACCGGATCGACACGCTGGTGCTGGACGCGGCGGTGCTCGGCTCCGACCGGGGCGTACTGGCGGACCTGGCGCCGCTGGACGGGGCGGACGTCGGACAGGTGGCGACCCGAGCGTTCACGCTGTTCGACCCGGCCGCACCGTGGGAGCTGCGGCGCGCCGACGGCTGGCGGCTCGGGCCGCTGGACGCGCTGGACGCCGAGGACCCGGGTGACACCGCCGACAGCCGCCGGCTGCGCGAGGGCGGCGGATCCCTGCTCGGCCTGGCCGACGGCGACACCCTCGCCGCCGTGCTGCGGGTCGACCCGGAGCCCGCGCCGGGCGTGGACGCCCTGCCCACCGCCGCCCGCCAGGCCGGCCTGCGGGTGGTCGTGGCCGGCGACGACGACCGGCGGTACGGCTTCGCCGACGCCCACCTGCCCGGCGGCGACCGGTTGGCCGAGTCGGTGCGGACGCTGCAGTTCGCCGGGGCGGTGGTGATGGTTGCCTCCGGCGACCGGGCCGCGCTCGGCGTCGCCGACTGCGGCCTGGGGATCTCCGCCCCGGAGGACCTGCCGCCCTGGGGTGCGCACCTGCTGGTCGGCACCGACCTGCGGGTGGTGGCGCTGCTGATCGAGGCGACCGGGGTGGCCCGCCGGATGACCCGGCAGAACCTCGGCCTGGCCCTGGCCGGGACGGGCCTCGGCGCGCTGGGGGCGTTCACCGCCGCACCCGAGCTGCTGCCCGGCCGCACCCTCGCCACCGTGAACGGCGCGGCCGCGCTGGCCTTCGCGCACGGCGTCGTACGGGCGCGCCGCCTGCCCGACCGGGCGGACACCCCGGCGCCGGCGGTCACCGCCTGGCACCTGATGCCGGCCTCGGCCGTCCTCGACCAGCTCGGCACCGCGCCGGGCGGGCTGGCCACGGCCGAGGCCGAGCGCCGCCGGAACGGCGGGACCGGGCAGCCCGCCGGGCCGACCGGGCTGCTGCGCGCCTTCGTCGACGAGCTGGCCAACCCGCTGACGCCGGTGCTCGCCGCCGGGGCGGTGCTCTCCGCCACCTTCGGCTCGCTGGTCGACGCCGCCCTGGTCGGCGGGGTGGTCGGCGGGTCCGCGCTGCTCGGCGCGGTGCACCAGCGCAACACCGAGCGGTCGCTTGCCGAGCTGCTGTCCCGCTCGGCGGTGACCGCCCGGGTGCGCCGGGACGGCGCGGAACGGGTACTGCCCGCCGAAGACCTGGTGCCGGGGGACGTCGTCCTCCTCGAATCGGGGGACGCCGTCCCGGCCGACTGCCGGGTGCTGGAGTCGGCCGGCCTGGAGACCGACGAGTCCTCGCTCACCGGCGAGTCGCTGCCGGTCGGCAAGACCGACCAGCCGGTCGTCGCCGCGGCGGTCGCCGACCGGCGGTCGATGCTCTACGAGGGCACCACCGTCGCCGCCGGCAACGGCACGGCGGTGGTGGTGGCGACGGGCGCGGACACCGAGGCCGGGCGGAGCCTGGCGATGGCCCGGCAGGCCCCTCCGGCGAGCGGCGTCGAGGCCCGGCTGGGCAGGCTGACCCGGGCGGCGATCCCGCTGGCCGCCAGCTCGGCGGTGGCGGTGGCCGGCGCGGGCCTGCTGCGGGGCGTGCCGCTGGCGGAGACCGCCGCGACCGCCGCGAACCTGGCCGTCGCCTCGGTGCCGGAGGGGCTGCCGTTCCTGGTCAGCGCCGCCCAGTTGGCCGCCGCGCGGCGGCTGGCGGAGCACGGCGCGCTGGTCCGCAACCCACGCACCATCGAGGCGCTCGGCCGGGTGGACGTGCTCTGCTTCGACAAGACCGGCACGCTCACCGAGGGGCAGCTGATGCTCGCCGGGGTCGGCGACGACAGCCGGTACGCCCCGGTCGACCGACTCGACGACGATCAGCACGCCACCCTCGCCACCGCCCTGCGGGCCACCCCGGCCGCCGCCGACCCGCACGAGCTGGCTCAGCAGACCGACCGCGCCGTCCGCTACGGCGCCCAGGCGGCGGGGGTCGTCGAGCAGACCGGCGCGGACGGGTGGGAGGCGGTCGGCGGCCTGCCGTTCGAGCCGTCCCGCGGCTACCACGCCACGGTGGGGCGCAGCGGGCGCCTGCTGCTGCTCAGCGTGAAGGGGGCGCCGGAGTCGGTGCTGCCCCGATGCTCCGCCTGGCGTACCCCGGGGGGACGCGACGAGCCGCTCGACGACGAGGGGCGCGCCGGGCTGCACGCGACGCTCGCCGACCGGGCCGGGGCGGGGCACCGGATCCTCGCCGTGGCGGAGTGCCGGGTCTCGTCGCCCGGCGTCACCGACGAGCAGGTGCGCGACCTGACCTTCCTCGGCTACCTGGCCCTCGCCGACGGGGTGCGGGAGAGCGCCGCCCCGGCCGTACGCCGGATCCGCCAGGCCGGCGTGCACACCATCATGATCACCGGAGACCACCCGGCGACCGCCGAGGCGATCGCGGCCACCATCAGCGACCACGACGAGCAGCGGGTGGTCACCGCGACGGAACTCGACCAGCTCGACGACGAGGCCCTCGCGGCCCGGCTGGCCGCCACGGACGTGGTGGCCCGGTGCACCCCCGCGCACAAGGTACGCATCATCCAGGCGTTGCAGAAGTGCGGGCGTACGGTCGCGATGACCGGGGACGGTGCCAACGACGCGCCGGCGATCCGGCTGGCCGACGTGGGCATCGCGCTCGGCCAGCGGGGCACCCCGGCGGCCCGGGCGGCCGCCGACCTGGTGGTCACCGACGACCGGTTGGAGACCATCATCGCCACCCTGGTCGAGGGCCGGGCGATGTGGTCCTCGGTACGCCACGCACTCAGCATCCTGGTCGGCGGCAACCTCGGCGAGATCGCGTTCAGCGTGCTCACCGCCGCCGCCACCGGCCGGTCGGCGCTCACCGGGCGGCAGCTCCTCCTGGTCAACCTGCTCACCGACCTCGCTCCGGCGCTGGCGATCGCGATCCGGCCCCCGGCCGCGGACCGCACCGACGGCCTGCTGCGGGAGGGGCCGGACACCTCCCTCGGCGAGACGATGACCCGGGAGATCGGGCTGCGCGCGGCCGCCACCACGCTGGGCGCCACCACCGGCTGGACGCTGGCCCGCTACACCGGGCGGCCCCGGCGGGCGGGCACGGTCGCGCTGGTGTCGCTGGTCGGCACCCAGCTCGGGCAGACCGTGCTGGCCGGCGGCACCAGCCCGGCCGTGCTCGCCTCCACCGCCGCGTCGCTCGGGGCGCTGGCGGTGGTCGTGCAGACGCCGGGGGTCAGCCAGTTCTTCGGCTGCACGCCGCTCGGCCCGGTCGGCTGGACCATCGCCACGGGCTCGGCGCTCGGCGCGACCTTCGCCAACGGCGCGCTCACCCGCCTGGTGGAACGCCTGCCGCAGTCCGGCCCGCACGGCGCGGAACGATCCGACGGCGGCGCGGAACGATCCGACGGCGATACGGGCGAATCCGACGGCGGCGCGGGCGAAGCGGCGTCGCAGCGGTGACCGCCGCTTGAGCCGTCGGCCCTTCCGTGTCGACGCTGTCGAGCTGCCCCCACAGACGGGGCAGGCCCGTCCGCCTCACGCCCGTCGGCGTCAGCCGTGGGCCTCACCGTGAGCTTCACCTGGGCCCGGCCGCCCGGCCCGTGGCCTTCACCTGGCCGCCACGCCCATCGGTCTCATGGATGGGGCAGCTCGACAGGACCCCGGCCGGGCCGGTCGGAGCCGTCCGGGCGCGTCGGGCAACAACCTGCAAGGGGCCGATCCCCCAGCGGCCGATCGCCGCCTCGCGGCCGGGGCCGGAGGGCGGCGACCGGTCGTGCCGTGCGGTCAACCGCGCTCGGAGATGGCCTCGATGAGGTCACCCACGGGGCGCTCGGGCAGGGAGCGGGCCACGTCGGCGACGGCCACGATGCCGACGAGTTCGTGCCCGTCGATCACCGGCAGCCGGCGCACCTGGTGCTGGCTCATGGTCCGCAGGATCTCGGTCGCGTCGTCGTCGGCGCCGATGGTCACCGCCTCGCCCTGGGCCAGCTCACCGGCGGTGACGCTGCCCGGGTCGCGGCCCTCGGCGAGCACCTTCACCACGATGTCGCGGTCGGTCAGCATCCCCTTGAGCCGGTTGTCGTCCCCGCAGATCGGCAGCGACCCCACGCCCAACTGGGCCATCTGCCTGGCGGCAGTCCTGAGGTCGTCCTGCGCACGGATGCAGGTCACGTCGTCCGTCATGATCTCGCGTGCGGTCGGCATTGGCATGACACCTCACTTCCGGGGGTTGTTGCCGTTTCTCCTACCCCCGCCGCCCCGGCCCATGCACCGGGCCGGGTGCGCGGGCCACTCGCCCGCGAGGCGTCGAGCCCCGCCCGCCCCCGGTCGGGCGTCAGTCCGCCGGCTGCCAGGTGGCGGCGGCGCGGCGCAGCCGGTCGTTGATCGCGCGGCCGACGCCGACCTCCGGAACCGGCTCGACCACGATCTCGCCGACCCCGGTGGCGTCCAGTTCGTGCAGCGCGTCGAACAGCCGCGCGGCGGCCTCGGTCAGGTCACCGGCGGCGGAGAGCACCTCGACCGCCGCCCAGTCGCCCGCCGCCGGCTCGCGGAAGGCCAGGAAGCCGCGCCGGACCCCGTCGGCCGCCGGCGGCTCCCCGCCCGACGCCAACCGCAACGGCGTACGCGGGGCGTAGTGCGCCGCCAGCGTGCCGGGCGCGACCGGCTGCCCCGAACTGCCTGGGCGTACGGTCACCGGGCCGATGGCCTCCTCCAGCGCCTCCAGCGGCAGCGCGCCGAGCCGCAGCACCACCGGCCGCTCGCCCCGGGCGTCCACGATGGTCGACTCGATCCCGCACCGCGTCGGCCCGCCGTCGAGCACCACGTCCACGGCCGCGCCCAGACCCCGCACCACGTGCTCGGCCCGGGTCGGGCTGAGCTGACCGAACCGGTTCGCGCTCGGCGCCGCCACCGGCACCCCGGCCTCGGCGATCAGCGCCCGCGCGTACGTGTTGTCCGGCACCCGGACCGCCATCGTCGCCAGCCCGGAGGTGACGATCGGCGGGATCGCCGCCGGCCGGTCCACGATCAGCGTGAGCGGCCCCGGCCAGAACTGCTCGGCCAGCGTCGCCACCGCCGGCGGCACCGCCCCGACCAGCTTCTCCAGCTCGGCCGCGTCGGCGAGGTGCGTGATCAGCGGGTCGAAGCTGGGCCGCGCCTTGGCCTCGAAGATCCGGGCGGCCGCACGGGGGTCCAGCGCGTTCGCGCCGAGCCCGTAGACGGTCTCGGTGGGAAAGGCCACCAGCCCGCCGGTACGCAGGACGGAGGCGGCCTCGGCGATGCCGCTGTCGGCCGCGAGCACGCGCGGGGATCCGGTCACGCTCCGACGCTAACGTGCCGGGCCGGGCGGAGCGCAGGCGGCCACCGATGTCACCGCGCTGTCCCACGGCGGCACGTGCCGGTGAGGGGCTCCGGCTCGTGGGCCGCGCGTCGCAACTCCGCACGTCTGCTTATCACGGCCGTGGGGCCCGTGGGGGAAGACCCCCAATCAGCCGGTACGCAGGGGTCGACCGTGGTTACCTGACGGCGGGTCGCGCCCCACTTTCACGAAGTGTTCATGGAAATACCACATCGGGGTGATTTTGTTGACAATAAGGACATTGGCCCGCCTGGGAGCAGCGACCATCCTGGCCGCCGCGATCGGCCTCGGACCGGCTGCACCAGCCTGGGCCGACACCACCATCAACATCGATCCAGCGGACGTCGGCACGACAGCGGCCGCGTTCGGCACTCAGAGATGCGATCCGAACCTCGGCGGCGGCCCCTTCCAGGGCGAGGACGTCTGGGTCTTCGCCCTGCCGTCTCCCAAGCAGCAGGGCACCTTCACCTCACTGACCATCGAGTTCGCCACGGAGGGTGGCCCCGTCACGGAGACCATCACGACCACGCCCGCCGGCGACCGGGCGATCGTCGGCGACAAGGCGTGGATCAGGACGCCCGCCGGCCTGTCCTCGACCGGGGAGTTGGTGAATCCGTTCGCGCTCACCAACGCGACGGCGGTGATCACGGGCACCGACGGCACCTTCGACCTGGCGCAGACCTGCCCGGCGACCGGCGGGACAGCCCGTCCGAGCCTGCCCGTGACCGACACGGGGATCTCCGGCCCGGCGCTCGGCAGGCTCGCCGCGATGGGCGGCAGCCTCATCGCTGCCGGGCTCGTACTGCTGCTGCTCATGCGGGTGCGTCGCCGCTACGAGACATGAGTTGAGCTTGGAACAGACCTGACCCGCGGGACCGGAACCAGGGGCATGGCCCACGACGCGATGTCGTGGGCCATGCCGCCGACGCATCCGCCTTGGGGTACGCCACCGGGCACCTCGGCGGGGGAGAGCCGTTCTCGCGATCAACGATCAGCCGGTCAGAACGCGAGCTTCTCGGCGGCTGTACCGAGCGATGGTCCGACATGCACCCGCTGCGCGGTGTCCGATCCCTCCGCGAGCTGTACCGTCTGTGTCACCTTGCCGGCCAGGTCGACAACCTTCAGGCTCGGCCGTTCGGTGAGGCCCCGATCGCCGTAGTCCTTCACGATCAGGTGCGTGCTGTCGTACCAGCCCACCACGGTTCCGGCGGTCGGTACGGAGAACTCCTGTCCGACGGTGCCGGTGGCAACGTCCACGATCTGGATCCGGTCGCTCACGAACCGGTTGTCCAGCGCGATCCGGCTGCCATCGGGTGAGAACCCGCTGCCCTCGTTGAGCGAGCCGCCGGTGACGCGGAGGGTACGGGTCGGCTTGCCGGAGAGGTCATAGAAGCCGATACCAGTCACCCGGCCCGGCTCGCTCTCGCTGTCGGAAACCGAGTGGGTCAGGGCAACCTCTGTTCCGTCGGGTGTCCAGACAAAGGCCGATCCGTTGGTGTTCTGCGTGCTGACGTCGGGCACCTCGACCTGGCGGGCGGCCAGCGTCGCGGCGTCGACGAGCAGGAAGCCAGCACCGGGGCCGTCTTTCGGCCGACTGGTGATCAGGATCTGCCGACCGTCCGGCGACCAGCTGGCACCCGAGGTGTAGCCGGCGCTGCCCGGCAACCACCGAACCTCCCCGCTCTCCCGGTTCAGCACCCCTCTCCTCGACGGATGCGCCAGGCTGTTGTCGCCCTCGTGCACCAGCACCTGGCTGCCGTCCGGGGATGGCACCACCTCGTTGAACGGGACCTTGTCGTACTCACCGGTGTCCGGGTCGAGCAACAGCGAATAGTCGTCCGCCGGCCCCGGATCTCCCGGGTTGTTGACCCCGCTGTACGCCGTCACGACGAACGGCTTGACGGCCGGTCCCGGGCCCATCCCGGCGGGCGACAGATCGTCGCCGGGGACGGTCAGGACGCCGATAGCCAGCGGCACAGCGGCCAGTGCCACGGCAAACGCGGCCACGCTGGCCACCACCAGGCGCGCGGTTCGCTGCCGGCCGGCCGTACGAATCGCGGCCTGAGCCAGGTCCGCCGGCGGGGGCGCGTCGGCGAGCTGGTCGAACGCTTCCCGAACGGCGTTCTCAAGCTGGGTGGTCACTGGTGAACCTCCTGCGCTAGACGATGGTCAAGTTCAGGGCAGAGTGAGCGGATCCGGTCGAGGGCGCGGGAAGCCTGGCTGCGTACCGTCGCCGGCTTGCAGCGCAGAATGTCGGCGATCTCCTCGTCGGGCAGGTCCTCGAGATATCGCAGCACGAGTACCGCCCGCTGCTTCGGCGCCAGGCGATCCAGGGACGCCCGCAACGCCAGGCTCAGGTCGACTCGGCCGGTGAGGTCCGTGTCGGCCAGGTCCGGAAGCTGATCGGTAGAGACTTCTCGGCCCCGCATCGGCCGACGCCACCAGCTCACCTGCTCCCGGTACAGCGCTCGACGCAGATACGCCTCGGGCTGACCATGGCGGACCTTCCCCCAGTGCCGGTACGCCTTGGCCAGCACCGTCTGCAACAGATCCTCGGCCTGCTGCCGATGACCGGTCAACGCCAGCGCGGTCCGGAACAGCGCATGCGACCGTGCTGCGACAAAGGCGGTGAAGTCCTGCCGCGTCTCAGGATCCATGAAAGCTCCCGCATCTCATGCTCTTAGAAACGCGAGATCAGCATGGCCTGCTGCTTCACCGCACCCGCAATCCTGGCCCGCTCCCTGACAGCACACGGTCGGCACGCGCCAGAGACCCCACCGTCCGTGGACCTCTTGCGAACTGTCCCCGCTACGCGGACGGGGACGGGGTTTCCGGTGGGCGGCCGGCCGCGTGTAGAGCGTCCGCGACGGCGACACCGAGCAGCACGACGGCAGCGGCGCTGGCGGCGAGCAGTGGCGGGCCGAAGACCAGCGGCGGAGCCAGCAGAGCAAGAGCGGCGATGCCGACGACCCGGCGCAGGGCGAGCCGGTTGAAGACGATCCGTTCCAGCCGAATGCGGCCCAACAGGAAGACCGCCGGCCCACCGAGGATGATCGCCAGCCAGGCCAACTGGGACCGCCCACCAGGATGCGCCAGCACGATTTCCGAGCCAGTCGCGGCGGCGACGATGCCGAGCACCATGAGCACATGGGCAGCGCCAGCCGTCCGGCCGGCAATCTCCCGGTTCGTCGACATCGCGACGGCCTCGGCCAGCACCTGGCCGGCGCGGTAGAAGTAGATCCGCCAGATCAGCACGGACGAGACGAATGTGATCACCAGGGCCGCCGTCGTCGCGAGCGTGGCGGGGTGGTTGGCGTAGGTGACGCCTATTGACACCACCGTCTCGCCGAGTGCGATCAGCAGCAGTTGCTGGTAGCGCTCGGGGAGGTGTCGGGTGCTGGCCATCCCCCAGCCGCTGATGGCTGGTCGGCGCAGGCCGGGTATCGGCCAGCTGAACTGCGCCACGACCAGGTCCACCGTGATGGCGATCAACCACAGGGCCACCCGGTGGTTCCCGTGCATCACCGCCCCGGAGAGCCAGATTGGGCCGGAGACGCTCGCCCAGATGGCCAGGCGGGTGTAGAGCGCCCGTACCTCCTCGTGCTCCCGCAACAGCGGCCGGAGCAGCAAGGGGCGTCCAACATGCAGCAACACGTACACGACGGCGAACGAGGCCCCGCGTGCCTCGAACTCGTACGGCAGGGACGTCGCCATGATCAGCAGGCCGAACGCGCTGGCCAGGACCAGCAGCTGGATCCAGCGGTTGCGGCAGTCGAACCGGCTCGTGATGTACGCGGTGGTCGTCCACAACCAGAGCAGCGGCAGGGCAAGAACTATCGTGTACGGCAACGACAGCCACTGCTGGCGCACGTTGTTCGAGAGAAGGTCCGGCACCATCCGACTGACGACCCCGAGCAGGGCGAAGACCAGCACCAGGTCGAAGAACAGTTCCAGGAAGTTGGCCTGCCGAGCGTCCTCCTCGCCACGCAGGATGTTCCCGGACTGCGCCGGCTCCGATGCCTGCCCCATCCGGCCATGATCGCCGAAGGATTGTCTTGCGCGCCGATTTCGGCCGCTTCATCACCCGGTCGACCTCACGGCGCAGCCGCGGGCCCTCGAAGCCTGGCCGACCGAATGCCTACTAACCCGGATGACGGCCGACACCTACGGGCACGTCCTGCCGGCGCGGCCTCGCCATCGACCGAGTCCTGAGCGAGGAGGGGACGGCGTGACCGCGTTGGCTGCACTCGGGACCGAGATCAACCAAGGAAAGTGCTGGTGGAGCCCAGGGGACTCGAACCCCTAACCCCTGCCTTGCAAAGGCAGTGCTCTGCCAGTTGAGCTAGGGCCCCGGGGCGGACGTGCCGCCGGTGCTGGCAGTGGTCGGTGCGGTCAGCGCAGGTCGGGCGCGGTGGTCGCCTCGTGCCAGAGGGCGCGCTCGTCGCTGGAAGCCTTGATCTTCTTGGCGACCACGGCAGCCACCCCGACGACGCCGGCCAGGATCAGAAGCTTCTTGAACATTGGGGCCTACCCCTCGCGCTCGACTGCCGTCGGACGAATGTGCGGTGGGGCTAGCTGGAATCGAACCAGCGACCTCAGAGTTATCAGCTCTGCGCTCTAACCGACTGAGCTATAGCCCCGCGTAGCGACGAGCAACATTAACCCATCCGCCCGCCCGGCCCCAAATCGGGGGCCGCCCGGACATCGGGTGTCGCCGTCGCCCCTGAACCTACCGGAGGCGCCGCGCCCGGCCCAGGCGATTTCGCCCGGCCACGCGGCACGACGCGCCCGGCGCCTGCTCCCCGACGCACGGAAGCCGGGGCTCCGCGCATCGGCGGTGCCCCGGCTACCCGAGGTGAATCAGTCGCGCTCGGCGAGGGTCAGCTCGATGCCCCCGACTAGGTCGGCGCAGACGTTGTAGACGAACGCCCCGAGCGTGGCGAGCGCCGTGAACAGCACGACGTTGACCAGGCCGATCAGCGCCGAGCTGAGGATCACGCCCTTGGCGGTGATCTGGAAGCCGCTGGTGCTCTGGCCGCCGCCCGCGCTGACCAGGTCGGTCAGGCTGTCGTTGACGCTGGTGAACACGCCCATCGCGTCGAGGGCCAGGTAGAGCACCGAGGTGGCCACCACCACGACGATGAAGAGCACCACCGAGACGGCGAAGGCGAACTTCATCACGGACCAGGGGTCGATCCGCTTGAGGTTCAGCCTGGCCCGGCGCGGTCCGCGCGACGCGGCCGAGCTGACCGACGTACGCGCTGCGCGTACCGCCTCGCCCACGCGCGCGGCCCCGACGGCGGCCGCGCCGCTGATGCCCGGCGGCAGGCCGCCGCCGTTGGCCGGTCGGCCGGCACCGGTCGGCCGGCCACCGTCCGGCTGCGGCTTGGCCGTGCCGGTGACACGGGGCTGGGTGCCGGTGGCAGTGCCCGTGACCCTCGGCTGTGTGCCGGTGGCGCCGGTCGGCTGGCCGGCGCCGACTGTGAGCGGCTGGGTCGTCGTCGGGTTGGCGGCGGTCGGCTTGGCGGCGGGGGCCGGCTTGTCGACCCCCACCGTCTCGGTCCTGTCCGCCGCGTCCGCGTCCTCGGAGGGCTTGTCCGGCGGCGGTGTCATGCCGGGGGCCCGGGTGAATTTCGGGGCAGGCGCATCGGCGGGGACAGTCGCCCGGCCCACGGCCGCGCGGCCGGTCGCTGGTGTGCCGCTCTTGGCGGCCTCCTCGTCGACCGGGTTGGCCGAGGTCCCCGTGTTCCCCGACTTCGCCTGTGTCTCCGTCATTCAACTAGTCCTGTTCGTCAGGCTCGTCGGCATTGCGAGCAATCGCCACGATAGTCACGCCGTCCGGAAGGTCCATCAGCTTGACCCCCATTGTGTTCCGATCACGCGTACGGCGTACAGGCTTCACCGGAGTCCGAATGACACCACCGTTGCTGGTGATCGCGAACAGCTCGTCGTCCGGGTCGATCACCACCGCGCCGACCAGACCACCACGGCGCTCCGTGATCTTCGCAGTCAGCACGCCCTTACCTCCCCGGCCCTGGACCGGGTATTCCTCGATCGGGGTACGTTTCGCGTAACCCCCGTTCGTGGCCACCAGGACGTCCAGCCCCTCGCGGACCACCTCCATGGCCAGCAGGACGTCGTCCTCGCTGAAGCGCATGCCGATCACGCCCGAGGTGGCCCGACCCATCGGGCGGAGCGCCTCGTCGCTCGCGTTGAACCGGATCGCCTGCGCGTTCTTGGAGACCAGCAGCAGGTCCTCCTCCGGGGCGACCAGCGCCGCCCCGACCAGCTCGTCCTCGTCGCGCAGGTTGATCGCGATGATGCCGCCGGACCGGGGGGAGTCGAACTCCTCGAGCCTCGTCTTCTTCACCAGGCCGTTCTTCGTGGCGAGCACCAGGTAGGGAGCCACCTGGTAGTTCGGGATCTCGATGATCTGCGCGATCTGCTCGTCGGCCTGGAACGCGAGCAGGTTCGCCACGTGCTGGCCCTTGGCCACCCTACTGGCCTCGGGCAGCTCGTACGCCTTGGCCCGGTAGACCCGACCCTTGTTGGTGAAGAACAGGATCCAGTCGTGGGTCGAGCAGACGAAGAAGTGGCTGACGATGTCGTCCTGCCGCAGCGTCGCCCCGCTGACGCCCTTGCCGCCGCGCCGCTGGGAGCGGTAGAGGTCGACCTTGGTCCGCTTGGCGTAGCCGGTGCGGGTGATGGTGACGACCACGTCCTCGCGGGCGATAAGGTCCTCCATCGAGACCTCGCCCTCGAACGGCACGATCTTCGTCCGCCGGTCGTCGCCCCACTTGGCGACGATCTCGCCGAGCTCCTCGGAGACGATCTTCCGCTGCCGCTCGGGCTTGGCGAGGATGTCCTTGAGGTCGGCGATCTCCAGCTCCAGCTTGGCCAGGTCGTCCAGGATCCGCTGGCGTTCCAGCGCGGCGAGCCGGCGCAGCTGCATGTCCAAGATCGCGGTCGCCTGGATCTCGTCGATCTCCAGCAGCCGGATCAGGCCCTGTCGGGCGTCCTCCACCGTGGGCGAGCGCCGGATCAGGGCGATCACCTCGTCGAGGGCGTCCAGCGCCTTGGACAGGCCGCGCAGGATGTGCGCCCGCTCCTCGGCCTTACGCAGCCGGAACGCCGTCCGCCGGCGGATCACGTCGATCTGGTGGTCGACGTAGTAGCGGATGAACTGGGCGAGGTTGAGCGTGCGCGGCACACCGTCGACCAGCGCCAGCATGTTGGCGCCGAAGGTCTCCTGGAGCTGGGTGTGCTTGTAGAGGTTGTTCAGCACCACCTTGGCGACGGCGTCGCGCTTGAGCACGAGCACGATCCGCATGCCCGTACGCCCGGAGGACTCGTCGCGGATGTCGGCGATGCCGGCGAGCTTGCCCTCCTTGATCAGCTCGGCGATCCGCTCGGCGAGGTTGTCCGGGTTGACCTGGTAGGGCAGCTCGCTGACCACCAGGCAGGGGCGGCCACGCTTGTCCTCCTCGACCTCCACCACGGCGCGCATCCGGATCGACCCGCGCCCGGTGCGGTAGGCGTCCTGGATCGCCTGGGTGCCGACGATCAGGCCGTGGGTGGGGAAGTCGGGGCCCTTGACGATGTCCAGCAGCGCGTCGAGGGTGGTGGCCTCGTCCTCGTCCGGGTGCTCCAGGCACCACTGCACCGCCGCGCCGATCTCACGCAGGTTGTGCGGCGGGATCTTGGTGGCCATGCCGACCGCGATGCCCTCGGAGCCGTTGACCAGCAGGTTGGGGATCCGCGACGGCAGGATGGTGGGCTCCTTGGCCCGGCCGTCGTAGTTGTCCTGCAGGTCGACGGTGTCCTCGTCGATGTCCCGCAGCATCTCCATCGCCAGCGGGTCGAGCTTGCACTCCGTGTACCGCATCGCGGCGGCCGGGTCGTTGCCGGGCGAGCCGAAGTTGCCGTTGCCGTCGACCAGCGGGTAGCGCAGCGACCAGGGCTGCGCCATCCGGACCAGGGCGTCGTAGATCGCCGAGTCGCCGTGCGGGTGGAACTGACCCATCACGTCGCCGACGACGCGGGAGCACTTCACGTAGCCGCGGTCCGGGCGGTAGCCGGAGTCGAACATGGCGTAGAGGATCTTGCGGTGGACCGGCTTGAGCCCGTCCCGGACGTCCGGCAACGCCCGCCCGACGATGACGCTCATCGCGTAGTCGAGGTAGGAGCGCTGCATCTCCACCTCGAGCCCGACCGGTTCGATGCGGTCGTGCGCGACGACGGCGCCGACCGTCTCGGGAACCTCGGGCTCGTTCGGTGTGGACTCGGGGATATCGGTCACTGTTAACCCTTATCAGACTCAGAGTCGTTTTCGTGCTGTGGATAACGGCTGTGGAAACCGGCCATGCTGTGGATAACTCTGTGGATCGCCGGGCCGCCCGGTGGATGACCGGTCGGCCCGGCGAGCCCCGTCAGATGTCCAGGAACCGGACGTCCTTGGCGTTGCGCTGGATGAACGAGCGGCGCGCCTCGACGTCCTCACCCATCAGCACGCTGAACAACTCGTCGGCGGTTGCCGCGTCGTCGAGCGTGACCTGACGCAGCGTACGCGTCGCCGGGTTCATCGTGGTCTCCCACAGCTCCGGGTAGTTCATCTCGCCGAGACCCTTGAACCGCTGGATGTCGTCCGGTTTCGCGTTCGGCTTCTTCTGCTGGCGCAGCGCGATCAGCCCGTCCCGCTCCCGGTCCGAGTACGCGTACTGCGCGTCGTCGCCCCGCTTGTTCCACTTGATCTTGTAGAGCGGCGGGGCGGCCAGGTAGACGTGCCCCAGCTCGACCAGCGGGCGCATGAAACGGAAGAGCAGGGTGAGCAGCAGCGTCTGGATGTGCTGGCCGTCGACGTCCGCGTCGGCCATCAGCACGATCTTGTGGTAGCGCAGCTTCTCGATGTCGAAGTCGTCGTGGATGCCGGTGCCCAGCGCGGTGATCAGCGCCTGGACCTCGTTGTTCTTGAGCACCCGGTCGATCCGGGCCTTCTCCACGTTGAGGATCTTGCCGCGGATCGGCAGGATCGCCTGGGTGCGCGGGTCGCGGCCCTGCTTGGCCGAGCCGCCGGCCGAGTCACCCTCGACGATGAAGACCTCGGACTCGCGCGGATCGGTCGACTGGCAGTCGGCCAGCTTGCCGGGCATCGAGCCGGACTCCAGCAGCGACTTGCGCCGGGCCAGCTTGCGCGCCTGCTGAGCGGCGATCCGGGCCCGGGCGGCCTGGGACGCCTTCTGGATGATGATCTTCGCCTCGGCCGGATTCCGGTCGAACCAGTCCACCAGCCACTCGTTGCAGACCCGCTGCACGAAGCTCTTCACCGGGGTGTTGCCGAGCTTGGTCTTGGTCTGGCCCTCGAACTGCGGGTTGGTGAGCTTGACCGAGATGATCGCGGCCAGGCCCTCGCGGATGTCCTCGCCGGAAAGCTTCTCGTCGCCCTTGAGCAGCTTCTTCTCCGCGCCGTACCGGTTAACGACGCTGGTCAGCGCGGCCCGGAAGCCCTCCTCGTGGGTGCCGCCCTCGTGGGTGTTGATGTTGTTGGCGAAGGTGTAGACCGACTCGCCGTACGACTCGTTCCACTGCATGGCGATCTCGACCGACATGCCCTCCTCCTCGGCGCCGAACTCGACCACCGTCCGGTGGATCGGGTTCTTCGAGGCGTTGAGGTGCCGGACGAAGTCCGCGATGCCGCCCTCGTAGCGGAAGGTGACCTCGCGGATCTTGCCTTCCTCGCCCTCCGGAACCCGCTCGTCGAGCAGGTGGATGGTGAGGCCGCGGGTGAGGAAGGCCATCTCCTGGAGCCGCCGGTAGATGGTCTGGAAGTCGAAGTCGACCGTCTCGAACACGTCCGCGTCGGGCCAGAAGGCGACCGCGGAGCCCGTCCGGTCCGTCGTCTCGCCCTTCTCCAGCGGCGTCGGCTTGGAGTTGTGGTACTGCTGCCGCCAGACGAAGCCGGACTTGTGGATCTCCACCGCCATCTTCGTGGAGAGGGCGTTCACCACGGAGACGCCCACGCCGTGCAGACCGCCGGAGACCGCGTACGCCTTGCCGTCGAACTTGCCGCCCGCGTGCAGCACCGTCAGCGCCACCTCGACACCCGGCTTCTTCAGCTTCGGGTGCAGGTCCACCGGGAAGCCCCGGCCGTTGTCGGTGACCCGGACCCCGCCGTCGGCGAGCAGCACCACGTCGATGGTGTCGCAGTGCCCGGCCAGCGCCTCGTCCACCGCGTTGTCGACGACCTCCCACACCAGGTGGTGCAGACCACGCTCGCCGGTCGACCCGATGTACATACCGGGCCGCTTGCGGACCGCCTCCAGACCCTCGAGAACGGTGATCGACTCTGCGCCGTACTCCTGCTTGTCCTGCGCTGCCACCCTCGGCCACTTTCTCGCGCCGTCCGCGCCTGGTGGCGCGTCGGGCGCGGGTTCGGCGGACAGGACGCGACGTCGGCACGCGGACCGGCACCGGGGACAATTCCGGGGTACGGGTCGAACGCGCCGGTCGCCGCGGTTGCCCGCGGATCGCGATCGGCTCGAACCGGCATGGAGAATGATCGCGGGCCCCGCACCGGGCCCGTGTCTCGTCGCTCCGCACCGGGTCTTCGTCTCGGGGTCAATCTTACTGTGCGGCAGCGACAGAACCACCACTCGGCACCCCTGCGAGGCGTCTCAGACCGACGTAGCCGGCCGAACCGCGCCGCCCGCGACTCCCCCTACACGCCAGGGCCCGATCGGGGGCGCGACCGGCCGACGATCGGTGTCGGCCGGTGGCCAGGAGAGACCCGCCCCGCCGCGCCGACGGCCCGGCCTTGATCTTTTCCTGCCGGAACCGGACGATCGACCCGATCGAACCGACACACGCTCATTAAGAGGTGACACCAGATGGGGCTGGACAACGTCGCGGTGCAGTGGCCGCGGACCGGCCGCTTCTACGACCCGGTCGCGCCGGCGGAGTTCGTCGACTTCGGCGACATCGTCGACATGCCGCGCATCTCCGCGCCGACGGCGGCGCTCGCCGAGCTGATCGCCAAGACCGGCACCGTCCGGGCCACCGCGTACACCGAGCTGGTGGACCTGTTGCTCGGGCTCGAAGGTGTGCTCTACGCCACCGACGCCGCCGCCGAGGACGAGGACCCGGTGATCGACCCGGACGGCTGCGCCTGGATCGCCGGCGGCATCGAGCGGTTCGTGGCGGGCCACCGCCCGCACGGCGAGGCGGTGACCTTCGACTCGGTGAGCCAGGTGCTGCGGTCGCTGCTCGCCGACGGGCGGCTGGCCGAGCAGCAGTTGCGCTGGCTCGACAGCCGGCTGGACGCGCTGCGCGACGAGAGCGGCGCGCCGCCGCAGTGGAACTTCACCTGTGCCGAGCTGAGCGTGCTGGCCGCCTTCTACCGGCGCTGCGCCGACCGCGGCTTCGCCGTCTACGCCGACGCCTGACCCGGCGCCCCACCCGACCCACCCGACCCACGCGGGTCGGGCGGGGCCGCGGCGCCGGCGCGGTTGGCGGCGGTGATGACCCGGGTCAGCACGGTGTGCAGGTGACGCAGGTCCGCGATCGGCAGGCCCAGCCGCTCGACGATCGCGGGCGGGATCTGCTCCGCGCGCTCCCGCAGGGCCTCGCCGGTCGGGGTCAGCGTCACCGCGAGGCTGCGCTCGTCGGCGGGGTCGCGCTCCCGCCGGACGTAGCCATTCGCCTCCAGGCGCTTGAGCAGGGGCGACAGCGTGCCCGGGTCGAGCTGCAACAGGCGGCTGAGGTCGCGTACGGACAGTGGCGCGTACTGCCACAGGGCAAGCATCACCAGGTATTGCGGATGGGTCAGCCCCATCGGCTCCAGCAGCGGCCGGTAGACCGCGACCACGCCGCGCGCGGCGACGGAGAGCGCGAAGCACACCTGCTGCTCCAGTGCCAGGGGATTCCCGTCGAAATCGTCGGGCACGGGCTGGACCTCCTCGTCGTCGTTGGTATCGTACCAATGGTTGGGGTACTAATTATTTGCGCGCTAACGGAAGGGTCAGTCGATGAGCGACGAGAAGCCGGCTCCGAAGGGCTCTGGCGAGGGTGGCTGGCTGATGGCGTGGGCCTTCCGGCGCTGGGCCGGCCCGCCGGAGGTGCAGGGCGCCGTGCAGGGTGGCTCCAACGAGGCCCGCGAGGCCTGGAAGCAGGACCTGGAGCGCCGCAAGCAGTGGAGCCGCGAGCAGCGGGAGCGCAAGCGCGCCGAGCGGGAGGCCCGGCGCGGCGGTCACTGACCGTCAGCCGTGGCGGTCCCCCGACCGTCAGCCGTAGGTGTCCCGGGGGCCGCGTCCGCGTACCCGGCGGGGGCCCTTCGACCAGGAGGGCGCGGCGGGGCCGTGGATGTGCAGCTTGCGCACCACGTTGTGACCGACCTCGCGGGCGATCTGCTGGAGCAGTGAGCCGGCCAGCAGCCGAAGCTGGGTGGCCCAGGCGGTCGACCGGGCCTCCACGGTCAGCTCGCCGTCCTCCAGCTTGACCGGCCGGCTGTGCTGGGCCACCTCCGGGCCCACCACCCGCTCCCAGGCGCCGAACACGGTCGCCTCCGCCGCCGGCTGCTGCCAGCCGCGCGCCTTCACCAGCCGGTTGAGCACCGCGCCGAGGGGCTGCGGGTCCCGCGGGTCCGGCCCCGGGCCCGAGTAGCCGCGCAGGCGACGCTGCGGGCCGCCGTCGCCGTCGCCACCCGCGCCACCGCCGGGGGCACGCCGGCGCGTGCGCGCCGCCGCCTCCCGCCGGGCCCTGGCCGCGTCGAGCACCGCCCGGGCCAGCTCCGGCCCGCTGGCGCCGGCCGACGCGTCCCCGCCGCCCGCCGCGCCGCCGGGATCACCCGTCGTCCTGCCGGAGTCGCCGCCGGCCGGCCCGCCACGCCCCGGGCCCAGGCGGGCGGGGGGCAGCTGCTCATCCGACACGGCGCACCGTCCCGTCGCCGACGGCGTACCGGGTGCCGCGCAGGGACGCCGGCACGTCGTCGTCGACCGCGCAGGTCACCAACAGCTGGCTCGCCCCGCCGACCAGCCCGGCCAGCCGCTCCCGCCGCCCGGCGTCCAGCTCGGCGAAGACGTCGTCGAGCACCAGCACCGGCTCGATGCCGTCGGAGCGGAGCAGGTCGTACCCGGCCAGCCGCAGCGCCAGCGCGTACGACCACGACTCGCCATGGCTGGCGTACCCCTTGGCGGGCAACGGGCCAAGGGTCAGCGCCAGCTCGTCGCGGTGCGGGCCGACCAGCGTGGTGCCTCGGTCGACCTCGGCGGTGCGGGCCTCGGCGAGCGCGGCGGTCAGCGCCGCCGCCAGCGTCTCCCGGTCGGTGGTCGGCTCCGCCAGTTCCACGGAGGGCCGGTACGCGATCCCGGCCGCCCCCCGGCCCGCCGCCACCGCGTCGTACGCCTTGGCCACGTGCGGGGTGAGCGCGGCGACCAGCTCCAGCCGGCCGGCGAGCAGCTCCGCGCCGTGCCGGGCCAGATGGGTGTCCCAGACCGCCAGGGTCGACAGGTCCCCGCCCCGCGACCCGCCCGTCTTGCGGGCGAGGTACGCCGTGCGCAGCAGGGCGTTGCGCTGCTTGACCACCCGCTCGTAGTCGGCGCGCACCCCGGCGTAGCGGGGCTGGCGGCTGACCAGCAGGTCGTCGAGGTAGCGGCGGCGCTCCGCCGGGTCGCCCCGGACGAGCTCCAGGTCCTCCGGGGCGAACAGCACGAGCCGCAGCGCGCCGAGCACGTCCCGCGCCCGGCGGGCCGGGGAGCGGCCCAGCCGCGCCCGGTTGGCCTTGCCCGGCACGATCTCCAGCTCGACCAGCAGCTCGCGTCCCTCGTGCACCACGGCGCAGCGGATCACCGCCGAGGCGGCGCCCATCCGGACGAGGGGGGCGTCCGTGGCGACCCGGTGCGAATCCAGGGTCGCCACGTAGCCCAGCGCCTCGACGAGGTTCGTCTTGCCGACGCCGTTGGCGCCGATCAGGACGTTCGCCCCCGGCTCCAGGTCCACGCCGACCCGCTCGTACGAGCGGAAGTCGACCAGTTCGAGCCGGCGGACGTACACAGCCTGTGGATACCGGTCAGCGCTTGCGGACGGCGTGCCCGCCGAACTGCTGGCGCAGCGCGGCGACGGCCTTCATGGCCGGCGAGTCGTCCTGCCGGGAGGCGAACCGGGCGAAGAGCGAGGCGGTGATCACGTTCAGCGGCACGGCGAGCCGGACCGCCTCGTCGACCGTCCACCGGCCCTCGCCGGTGTCCTCCGTGTAGCCGCTCAGCTCGGCCAGCTCCGGGTCCTCGTCGAGGGCCCGGTCGAGCAGGTCGAGCAGCCAGGAGCGCACCACGGTGCCCTCGCGCCAGGACTTGAACACCCCCGGCACGTTGGTGACCAGCTCGGACTTCGCCAGCAGCTCGTAGCCCTCGGCGTAGGCGTGCATCAGGCCGTACTCGATGCCGTTGTGCACCATCTTGGCGTAGTGCCCGGCGCCGACCGGCCCGGCGTGCACGAAGCCGAACTCGCCCTCCGGCTTCAGCGACTCGAAGATCGGCATGAGCCGGTCGACGTGCTCCCGGGCGCCGCCGACCATCAGCGCATAGCCGTTCTGCCGGCCCCAGACGCCGCCGGAGACGCCGGCGTCGAGGTAACCGATGCCCTGCTCGTTGAGCCGCTCGGCGCGCGGCGCGTCGTCGCTGAACCGCGAGTTGCCGCCGTCGATGATGATGTCGCCCTCGCCGAGGACGCCGGCGAGCTCGTCGATGGTCGCGTCGGTGACACCGGCGGGGACCATGACCCAGACCGCGCGCGGCGACTCCAGCTTCTCCGCCAGCTCCGCCAGGGTCGCGACGTCGCTCAGCTCCGCGTTGTGGTCGAAGCCGACCACCTCGTGCCCGGCGGCGCGCAACCGCTCGCGCATGTTGCCGCCCATCCGGCCGAGCCCTACCAGGCCGAGCTGCATGTGTTCCTACCTCCGTGCGTCGGGGTCTTCTCGGGCGCGATCAGCGGGAGACGCGGATCGGCATGATGAGGTAGCGGTACCCCGGGACGACCTCGCCATCCTCGCCGGCGGGCGAAATCACCGCGGGCTTGAAGGCGTCGACGAACGAGAGCACGGCGAACTGGGCCCCCAGGTTGGCGAGGCCGTCGATCAGGTACTGCGGGTTGAAACCGATGGTGAGCGGGTCGCCGGTGAAGGTGGCCTCCATGGCCTCGCTGGCCCGCGCCTCCTCGGTGCCGCCGGCCTCGACCACCAGGCCGTCGGCGCTGAAGCTGAGCAGCACTGGGGTCGTCCGCTCGGCCACCAGGGCGACCCGCTTGACGACCTCGATCAGGGTGCTGACGGGCACCCGGGCCTCGGCGTTGTGGGCGGCCGGGAAGAGCGAGCGCACCGGCGGGTAGTTCGCGCCGTCGAGCAACCGGCTGGTGGTGCGCCGGGTGCCGCCGGCGAAGCCGATCATCCCCTCGCCGGCCGCGCCCTGGGAGAGCGCCATGGTGACCTGGCCGCCGAGCGGGCCGAGGGCCTTGGCGGTGTCGTGCAGCGTCCGGGCCGGCACGAGGGCGTTGATGCTGACCTCGGGGTCGTCCGGGTTCCACTCCATCTCGCGCAGGGCCAGCCGGTAGCGGTCGGTGGCGAGCATGGCCAGCGTGCCGCCGGAGAGTTCGATGCGTACGCCGGTCATCATCGGCAGCGTCTCGTCGCGGCCGGCGGCGACGGCGACCTGGGCGACGGCGGCGGCGAAGGCGGCCGCGTCGACGGTGCCGGCGCTCTCCGGCATCTCCGGCAGGGACGGGTAGTCCTCGACCGGCATGGTGGGCAGGGTGAACCGGGCGCTGCCGCAGACCAGTTCGAGGTGTGCCCCGACGGCGGCGATGTCCACCGGCTTGGCCGGCAGCGCCTTGGTGATCTCGGCAAGCAGCCGGCCGGAAACCAGGGCGGCCCCGTCGGCGTCCCCCTGGACCTCGACGGTCACCTGGCTGGAGACCTCGTAGTCGAAGCCGGAGACCTGCAGGTTCCCGTCGGTGACGCGCAGCATCACGCCCGCGAGCACCGGCACGGACGGCCGGTTGGGCAGGCTCTTCGCGGTCCAGGCCACGGCCTCGGCGAGCGCGTCGCGCTCCACTCGGAACTTCATCAATGCCTCCGCGTCGACGTCAGCGACAACTCTCTCATGCCGACCGCTGCCTACCGACCCGCCTGTCCGTGCGGGTACCCATCGCACCTTAGGGCGCGCGGGCATCGGCTGTGCGCCCGACCCCGTGGACTTCCCGGTGCCGGAGGCCCGCCCACGGCGGGTCCGGCCAATCCACAGGAAGTCCAACGGTGGTGATTGGTTTTTGTTGTCTTAGAAGAGATAACCCGTCATCTTCATCGCACCTGTGCAAACTGTGGAGAACCGCCGTCTGCGCAGGTCAGACACGTTATCCACCGGTGGGTTGGCTGTGGAGAACCAGGGGTACAACCCGTGTCGCGATCCACAGGCGGCGACTGCCCCCAGGTTTTCCACCGTTGTCCACCGGTTGTCCACCGGTAATCCACGGACTTTCTCCCCAGTCCTGTGGACAGACGGAACCGGCTCGACGGGCGTCATCCCCAGAACCTTCAACAGCTTGCCCACAGGCGGACCGTCGTCGGTGGACAACGACGACGTTGTCCCCAGGCGTCCACAGCGTCGTCCCCAGGGTTTCTCCACAACCTGTGGGTAACCGAGGATTGTGCGGACGGTAGTTATCCACAGGCGGTGGACAACGAGCTGTGGACAACGATCCGGGCGGTGGACGGACACGGCTTCGATGGTGTGGTCTCCACCATGTCGAGGGTCAAGCCCGGGCCGGCTGTGGAGAGACGGAAACGCCCGGCCGGTGGTCCGGCCGGGCGTTTCCGTCACTTCTCGCCCACCGCGCGTGACGGTTGGGCGTACGCGTCAGGTGTTCTGCTTGATCCGGTTCGTCAGCTCGGCGATCTGGTTGTAGAGCGAGCGGCGCTCGGCCATCTGCTGGCGGATCTTGCGGTCGGCGTGCATGACGGTGGTGTGGTCCCGTCCGCCGAACGCCTGCCCGATCCGGGGCAGCGACAGGTCGGTCAGTTCCCGGCACAGGTACATGGCCACCTGGCGGGCGTTCACCAGCACCCGGGAGCGGGAGTGCCCGCGCAGGTCCTCCAGGCTGACGCCGAAGTACTCGGAGGTGGAGACCATGATCTGGTCGGCGGTGATCTCCGGCCCGGCGCCGTCGGGGATGAAGTCCCGCAGCACCTCCTCGGCCAGCGACAGCTCGACCGTGGACCGGGTCAGGCTGGCGAACGCCGTCACCCGGATCAGCGCGCCCTCCAGCTCCCGGATCGAGTTCGACACCCGCGAGGCGATGAACTCCAGCACGTCCGGCGGGGCGTAGAGGCGCTCCTGCGCCGCCTTCTTCTGCAGGATCGCGATCCGGGTCTCCAGGTCCGGCGGCTGGATGTCGGCGAGCAGCCCCCACTCGAACCGGGTACGCAGCCGGTCCTCCAGGGTGGCGAGCTGCTTCGGCGACCGGTCGGAGGTGATCACGATCTGCTTGTTGGCGTTGTGCAGGGTGTTGAAGGTGTGGAAGAACTCCTCCTGGGTGCGCTCGCGGGTCTCCAGGAACTGGATGTCGTCGATCAGCAGGATGTCGACGTCGCGGTAGCGCCGCTGGAACGCGCTGGTCTTGTCGTCCCGGAGCGAGTTGATGAAGTCGTTGGTGAACTCCTCGGTCGAGACGTACCGGACCGAGCGGGCGTTGCCCAGCGTCGTGGCGTAGTGCCCGATGGCGTGCAGCAGGTGCGTCTTGCCCAGCCCCGAGCTGCCGTAGATGAACAGCGGGTTGTACGCCTTCGCCGGCGACTCCGCCACCGCGACGCTCGCCGCGTGGGCGAAGCGGTTGGACGAGCCGATGACGAACGTCTCGAACATGTACTTCGGGTTGAGCCGGTTGCCGCCGCCCTCGACCCCGCCGGGCAGCCGCCGGTCGTCCCGGCCGCCGGGACGGTGATCCACGCCACCCCGACCCGGCCCGCTGTCGGTGCCGGTGTCCCGGGGCAGCGCCCGGATCACGTGCTGGTCCCGGGGGGAGACGGCGTCCTCGCGGTAACGCGGCTCGAACCCCCGGGTGTCCGCGGTCGGCGGGTCCAGCCGGGCGGCCTGCTCGTCGAAGCCGCGTCGGTCGGGCGCGCGCCGGGCCGGTGCCGTCCGGTCGGGCCGCGGCGGCTCGGCGAACGCCGTGCTGAACAGGGCCTCCTGGCCGTCCCGGTCGTCCAAGCCGGGCCGGAGCCCGTCGTCGACCGGCCGGGCGGCCGGGACCGGGCCGTCCGGCCGCCGCTCCGGGTGCGCCTGCTCGGGGATGAGCGGCGGTTGCTGCCCGGGGTCGAGGGCCGCGCCGTCCAGCAGGCCCACCGCCGCGCCGTCGAACGCCACCGGCCCGTCGCCGAAGTCGCGCGGCCCACCGCCGTCGTGGTCCAGCGGCTCGGGGGCGCTGCGGTAGACGGTGCCCGCCGGGCGGCCGGAGCTGTCGTCGGGCACGCGTACGGTCACCGCGACCTGGATCGGCCGGCCCAGCCGGCGGGTGAGCGCCT
Source organism: Micromonospora sp. NPDC048063 (assembly GCF_043202855.1). Taxonomy (NCBI): domain Bacteria; kingdom Bacillati; phylum Actinomycetota; class Actinomycetes; order Micromonosporales; family Micromonosporaceae; genus Micromonospora; species Micromonospora sp. NPDC048063. Next base: position 103,025 of record NZ_JBIDBG010000012.1, read on the forward strand.
CGGTGATCGCCGGGCGCAGCCGGGACTCGATCACGTCCCGGGTGAAGGCGTCCGGGACGGAGAGCAGCGCGGTGTCCTCGACGATGGCCCGCAGCCGGGTCAGCCGCAGATACGCCCGCTGCTGCGCGGAGATGATCTCATCGGCGAGCTCGTCGGTCGTCGCCGTCCACACCGCGGCAAGGTCGGTCGTGCCGGTCACCGTCGTGCCACCCCCTCGCCTCTGCTCCGCCGACGCCGCCGTCTTCTCCGGTCGGTCGCCCCGGGCCCGCCGCGTTCACGGGCGGAACGACACCCACCCGGACGGCCGACCGGTCCTCGTCCACAAGTTATCCACAGCCTGTGTACGTACCGATTGTGGCCGCCCGCCGGATGCGGGTCGGACCTGCCCCCTGCCTGAACGGGCGCTTGAAGCGGGTTCACCGTGCCGAACGATTCACTGCCTTGTCCGGTCTTGCCCGCCAGCGACGACCGGACCTTTCGACGCTGACCGCAATCGGGCACGGTAACAGCGTTGTCCGCGCGCCATCAACCGCCGACGCGCGGCGACCCTTGGCAACATCAGCGAAAACCGCCGCTTCGGTCGTGGGCGGAGCGCCGGTGTCCGCCCTGGTGAGCGTGTTTGACGGTGGTTGCCCGCCTGCGTAGGCTGGATCGGCTGCTCTCTCGCCCTCTGCTAGGGTGATGGGTGCTTGCTGTCCGCGGTCGCTTCCCCGCATCGCCGAGGTCCCGCATCGCCGGGCAGCACCGATCGGGGGCCACCGCCGAGGTGGCCTGGACCACCACACGACCCCGGCGACCCCTCGCCCGGGCGTACGAAAACGGAGAGCCTGACGTGAGCAAGCGCACCTACCAGCCGAACACCCGCCGGCGCGCGAAGACCCACGGCTTCCGGCTGCGCATGCGCACCCGTGCCGGCCGCGCCATCATCTCGACCCGTCGCTCCAAGGGCCGCGCCCGCCTGTCGGCCTGAGGCCGACCGGGTCAGGTCCGGGGGACGTGGGCAGTCGTGCTGGCGGCCGCACAGCGACTGCGGCGCAGCACTGACTTCGCCGCAGCGGTCCGGGGTGGCCGCCGCGCCGGCCGTGGCGCGATCGTCGTCCACCTGAGCCTGCCGGCGACCCCTGACGCCGCGACAGCAACCTCGCCGGAGCCGGCGCGGAGCAGCGGTGCGGAGCAACCCTCCGCGCCGGCCCGCGCCGGCTTCGTCGTGTCCAAGGCAGTGGGCAACGCGGTCGTCCGCAACCGGGTCCGCCGTCGCCTGCGGCACCTGGTCCGCGAGCGGCTGACGGAACTGCCCCCTGGGAGCACCCTGGTCGTCCGCGCGCTGCCGGCCGCAGCCGAGGCGGCGTACCCGAGACTGGGCGCCGACCTGGACGCGGCGATCGCCGCCGCGCGGGCGCCCCGCGGACGGCGGTCGCGGTGACCGCCGGGCCGGCCGCGCCACGGCCTGCGACGATCGGTGCCCGGGTGCTGAGCGGGCCGATCGTCGCGTACCGTCGGTGGATAAGTCCGGCTCTGCCGGCCCGCTGTCGGTTCTACCCGTCGTGCAGCGCCTACGCCCTGGAGGCGGTGGCCCGGCACGGCGCTGTCCGGGGAGCTGGCCTGACGGTCCGGCGGCTGTTGCGCTGCCACCCCTTCCACCCAGGTGGACACGACCCGGTGCCGGAGCCGGGCGGACGCCGCCGTGCCGATGTGACTGGAGCCTGAGAATTGAGTCTCGACTGGATCTACTACGCGATTTCGTGGATCCTGCTGGCCTGGCATGGGGCCTGGGAGGCCATCGGGGTGCCGGACACGGCGGCGCTCGGCACGAACTGGGCCTGGATCCTCGCCATCGTCTTCCTGGTGGTCACCGTTCGGGTGATCCTCTTCCCGGTCTTCGTCAAGCAGATCAAGTCGCAGCGGGCGATGCAGGCGCTCCAGCCGCAGGTGAAGGCGCTGCAGGAGAAGCACAAGGGTGACCGGGAGACGCTCCAGAAGGAGATGATGGAGCTCTACCGGAAGGAAAAGGCCAACCCGCTCATGGGCTGCCTTCCGATGGTCCTCCAGATCCCGGTCTTCCTCGGCCTGTTCCACGTGCTCCGCCGACTCGATCCGGGGAAGAGTGAGAGCGGCAAGACCCTCTACGGCTGGACGGTCGGCCAGTTCGAGAGCGCCTCGGCCGCGAAGCTCTTCACCGCACCGATCGCCGGCAAGTTCGGCTCGACGGCCGACGAGCTGGCGGCGCTGAACGCCAACGGCACCACCGTCAAGGTCATCGCCGGCATCCTGGTCTTGTTGATGATGGGCACGACCTACCTCACCAGCCGCCAGATGATCCTCAAGACCGGCTGGGCCGAGGATCCGCAGCAGCGGATGATCCAGAAGCTGATGCTCTACGGCATCCCGGCGTCGCTGCTCGTCTCCGGTGCCATCTTCCCCATCGGCGTGATCATCTACTGGGTCACCAACAACCTCTCCACCCTGGCGCAGCAGCAGTGGGTGCTGCGCAAGTTCCCGCCGCCGCCGAGCGCCACCACCGGCAAGCCGGGCACCTCGACCCGCAACCCGGTGCAGCCGGCCAAGACCGGCCTGCTGGGCCGCGCCAAGCCGGCCCCCCAGGCCCCGGCCAAGCCGGCCGCGCCGAAGGTCGCCGGCCCCAAGCCGGGCGCCAAGCCGGCCAACCCCAAGAAGGGCCGCCCCGCCAAGCGGCAGGGCTGAGGACCTCCGGGCCGCCGTCGGGAGACCGGCGGCGGCCCGTTCCGCACCGTGCAGCCGCCGTACGGCCGGCGCCGGGCGGAACCCGCCGCGCGCGGCGCGGTCACGGGCGACACTGCCCGTACGACAGACGTGCCCGTGGGCACCGGCGACCTCCCGTCGGCCCCGGGAAACCAGCGGACCCGACGGTCCGGCCGAGCGAGTACGGAGATGAGACCGTGACCGAGACCAGCACCCCCCGCGCCGACCAGTCCCTGGACGAGGAGGGAACCGAGCCGACCGCGGTGAACGGCGAGACCGAGGAGGCCGACGAGGAGCCGGCCACCAAGGAGAAGAAGCCCGCCGGCGAGAGCGAACTGTTCCGGCAGAGCGAGATCGCGGCCGACTACGTCGAGGGCCTGCTCGACATCCTCGACTACGACGGCGACATCGACGAGCTGGTCTCCGGCGGCCGTCCGGTCGTCGAGGTGGTCGGCGGTCGGCTGCAGAACCTGGTCGGCCAGCGCGGTGCCACCCTGGAGGCGCTCCAGGAGCTCGCCCGGCTTGCCGTCTTCCGGCAGACCGGCACGCCGAGCCGACTGCTGCTCGACGTCGGCGGCTACCGGGCGAACCGCCGCAAGGAGCTAGCCGCAGTCGCCAAGAACGCCGTCGAGAAGGTCAAGGAGCACGGCGAGCCCGTGCGCCTGGAGCCGATGTCCGCATTCGAGCGCAAGTGCGTGCACGACGTGGTCAACGCGATGAGCGGCGTGGAGAGCGAGTCCGAGGGTGTCGAGCCGAACCGGCGCATCATCGTCCGGCCGGCGGACTGACCGGGTGGCTCACGACGACACCGCGGCCGGTGCCGCGGCCGGCCCGGGTGGCACGCCGCCCGGGCCGTCGCCTGTCCGGCCCGACTCGCCCGTGCCTTCCGACGCCGCCGCGTCGGCGGCCGATGGCGGTGCCCCGTCGGCGGCCGATGGCGGTGCCCCGTCGCCGGCCGACGGCCGTGCCCCGTCGCCGACCGACGGCCGTGCCCCGTCGCCGGCCGACGGCCGTGCCCCGTCGCCGGCCGACGCGGTGCTGCCGCCCGAGCTGGCCGGTGCGGCACGCACCCTTTTCGGCGACCGGATCGACCTGGCCGCCGCGTACGCCGAGCTGCTGGTCACCGACGGCGTGGTCCGCGGCCTGATCGGGCCGCGCGAGGCCCCCCGGATCTGGGACCGGCACCTACTCAACTGCGCGGCGGTGGCCGAGCGGATCCCGGAGGGCTCGGCGGTGCTCGATGTCGGCTCCGGGGCGGGACTGCCCGGTCTGGTGCTCGCGATCGCGCGGCCGGACCTGACGGTGACCCTGATCGAGCCCCTCGCCCGGCGCACCTCCTTCCTCATCGAGGCGGTGCAGCAACTCGGCTTGGCGAAGACGGTCCGGGTGTTCCGGGGCCGGGCCGACGAGGCGGCGACCGGGTCGACCGGGGTGGGCCCGCTGAGCGGGGACGTGGTCACCGCGCGCGCCGTCGCCCCGCTGGACCGGCTGTCGACGTGGTGCCTGCCGCTTGCCGTTCCCGGCGGTCGGCTCATCGCTCTCAAGGGCGCGTCGGCGGCCGACGAGATCGCCGAGCACGCGGAGACGGTGGCGCGGCTGGGCGGCGGGGAGCCCGAGATGCACCGCTGCGGCGAAGGAATCATCGACCCGCCGACGACCGTGGTGGAGATCGTGCGGGAGCGGGTGGTGAGGCCGGTCCGGCCCAAGGCGCCGAAGAGGTCGCGCGGCGGGCGGTCCCGTCGACGCTGACTCCACGTGGGAGGCGACGCCCGAGCGGGTGCCCCACCGGCGTCCCGGGCGGCGGTTGCTTCGTTGAACCGGTACGGGTGGACGGAAGGGATGAGAACCCGACGTGGACCGGCTGCGCCCGTGAGCCGTAGGCTGGCCGCGCGTCGATAGTGTGGAGCGGGCGGCAACGGACGTTCACCGGATCCCGACCGCTCCCGCCGGCCGCACGCTCCGCGGTGCGAGCACCACGTGCGGCCGGTTGACGGGGTGCGGACCGACCATCCGAAGCGGGCAGGGATGACAGGTGCATGACGACGGCAGGTACGACGATCCACGCGTGACCGGATCAGCGGGCGATCCGGTTTCACGTGAAACCGACTACCCGAGCTGGTCGCCCGACGGGCCGTTCCACGGTTCGTCGACCCGACCGCCGGACTGCGATCCGATCGTCCAACGGGACACCGCCGACCCGGCCGGGCCGGAGCTGCCGGCCGCCCGCCCGGCCTCCGACGGGCTGCCGCGCCCGGGCAACTCCGCCGGCGGTCGGGTGATCCCCATCCGCCGCAACCCCTCGGCCTCGGCGCGGTTCGAGGCGGCCGTGCCACAGCAGCCGACCCCGGATGCGGTGCCGGACGCCGCCCCCGAACCCGTACCCGTCACGGACACGCCCGCGTCCCCGGCCGCCGCCTACGGGCCCGCCGCGACCGAGGCCGCGTACGTTTCACGTGAAACCCCGACGCGCGAAGAGGATGACCCACCGTTGGCTATGGAGGCGATGCGCGCCGTGCAGATCCTGAATCCTAGTGGCGAGGTGACGATGCCTCGGCCGGAGCGGACCCGGGTCATGTGCGTCGCGAACCAGAAGGGCGGCGTGGGGAAGACCACGACCACGGTCAACCTGGCGGTGGCGCTCGCCCTGCACGGTAACCGGGTGCTGGTGGTCGACCTGGACCCGCAGGGCAACGCCTCCACCGGGCTCAACGTCCCGCACCACACCGGGGTGCCGGACGTCTACGACTGCCTCATCAACAGCGTGCCGCTGGAGGAGGTCGCCCAGGGGGTCGAGGGCATCCCCAACCTCTGGTGCGTACCGGCCACGATCGACCTGGCCGGCGCGGAGATCGAGCTGGTGTCGGTGGTCGCCCGCGAGTCCCGGCTGGCCCGGGCCATCGCGGCCTACCCGGGCCACTTCGACTACGTCTTCATCGACTGCCCGCCGTCGCTCGGCCTGCTCACGGTCAACGCGCTCGTCGCCGCGCAGGAGGTACTCATCCCGATCCAGTGCGAGTACTACGCGCTGGAGGGGCTGAACCAGCTGATCAACAACATCAACCTGGTTCGGCAGCACCTCAATCCGAAGCTCGAGGTCTCCACGATCCTGCTCACCATGTACGACCGGCGTACGCGGCTGGCCGACGCGGTCGAGCAGGACGTCCGGAACCACTTCGGCGACAAGGTGCTCCAGGCGGTCATCCCGCGCAACGTCCGCGTCTCCGAGGCACCGAGCTACGGCCAGTCCGTGATGACCTACGATCCGGGATCGCGGGGGGCGACGAGCTACTTCGAGGCCGCCCAGGAGATCGCCGAGCGTGGCGTCAGGGAGTCGGTGAGCCGGAATGCGTAGTGCGGAACAGTCGCTGGGAGGCGTGGCATGAAGAACCGTCCTCGGGGCGGTCTGGGGCGGGGCCTGGGGGCCCTCATCCCGACCGGACCGGCGCCGACCGCCGACCCCGCCACGGCTGAGCCGGCGGCACCCGCCAGCGATGCTGTCGGCACGCCTGCCGAGACGACGCCATCGCCGGTCAGTCCGCCCGTCGCGGCGCAGCCCGAGCCCGCGCTCAGCCCGGTCCCGGGCGCCCGGTTCGCCGAGATCCCGGTCGACATGATCGTGCCGAACCCGAAGCAGCCCCGGCACATTTTCGACGAGGCAGCTCTGGAGGAACTGAAGACCTCGATCCAGGAGGTCGGCTTCCTCCAGCCGATCGTCGTACGTCAGCTCGACGACGAGAAGTACGAACTCGTCATGGGCGAGCGGCGCTGGCGGGCCGCGCAGGCGGTCGGGCGGGAGAGTATCCCCGCCATCGTCCGGGACACCCGGGACGACGCCATGCTCCGGGACGCGCTGCTGGAGAACATCCATCGGGCCAACCTGAACCCGCTGGAGGAGGCCGCCGCGTACCAGCAGTTGCTGGAGGAGTTCGGCGCCACCCACGAGGAACTCGCCCAGCGGATCGGCCGGAGCCGCCCACAGATCTCGAACACCATCCGGCTGCTCAACCTCCCGGCGCCGGTGCAGAATCGGGTCGCCGCCGGCGTGCTCTCCGCCGGCCACGCCCGGGCGCTGCTGAGCCTCGACGACCCGACGGCGCAGGAGCAGTTGGCCAAACGGATCGTCGCCGAAGGGCTCTCGGTCCGCGCGACCGAGGAGATCGTGATGCTGGCGGTGAGCGACGACAGCGCCGGCAAGAAGGAGACGGCCAAGCGCCGGCCCAAGCCGCACGCGCCCGCGTTGACGGATCTGGCCGACCGGCTCTCCGACCGGTTCGACACCCGCGTCAAGGTGGACATCGGCCGGAGCAAGGGCAAGATCACAATCGAGTTCGCGACGGTCGACGACCTGGAGCGGATCGTCGGCCTCATCGGCGTCGGCCAGGAGGAGGAGCCGGAGGGCTGACCCTCCGACCGCCGGCCGCGTGACCCCACCGGGCCACGCGGCCGTTCCATGTCCGACGGTGGCGTCCACCCGCGGCGGTACGCCTACCCTGCCGGCGCCTCCGGCGGCGCGGCGTAACCAACGCCACCGACCGTGCCGGGGTGCCCCCTCATTCGAGCGCCAGGAGCCTGAGGTGGGCCCGCCCTACCCGGACCCTGCTCGCTCGCGCTTCCGGCGCTGTGGGGCAGCAGGAGGCGTTTCCGTCCGCCCCCCAAATGGCCCCTGCCTGGATCAGGGGTGTGGACGTTGGTGGTAGCGGTGGCTCCCCGGTTTCACGTGAAACCGGGGAAGCCCGCCAGGCGGTTGCGGTCGTGGACGCTGGTGGCGGGGCGGCGGTCTCCCTTCGGTCACCGACACCTGCGTTGCTGGTGGGTGTGGTTCGTGAACCTGCGCGCACCGGCTCCACGAACCTTGAACCTGGAGGCGGGAGTTGCGCTGCCACCAAGGTTGCCGAATCTCGGGCTGTGCGGTTTCACGTGAAACGGTGCAGCGAACAGGTGGCGCGCCCGCGCCGCCTTTCAAGGGAGGTGGGCCGGTGAGGCTAGGCCACGCCCGTCCTCCGCCACCCTTCGGAAGCTGCCTCATGGCACCGCCGCCCCCTCCCGGTCCGGGTCTCGGCACTTGGCCCCGGCTCCCGGCCGTCGGTTCCGCCCACGCCTTGTCCCCGCCGCCGCCGGGCCCCTTGATTTCCGACCAGTGCCTGGCTGCCATATTTCGGCACCTGACCCCGGCCTGTGCAGCCCGGCCTGTCCAGCCTTGCCTTCGGCGTATGGCCCCTGCCTATGGTGCCCGGCATCGGCCTTTGCGGCCCCCAAGCTCCGTTGCCTGGCATCGTCCTGTGCGGTCCCCGCCTCCGCGCCTGGCCCGCCTCTGGAGCCCGCGACACCTGCTTCCCGGGCCGGCTCCGGCAGCGATTGGAGGAGTCCAGCTTCCCCACCCGGACCCCGACCCCGGCTCCCGGCTCCCGGAGCGTGGCCCCATCCAGCCTGCGGCTCCGACGCTGGCCGCCCGGCTTCCCGCTCCGGCCCGGCGCACTGGCCCCGCCGACGAGCTGATGAAGCCGAGCGGGACGGCGTCGGGCGGGACGTCGACCCGTACGGGGTCGACCGGAACGGGGTCGACCGGAACGGCGTCGACCGGAACGGCGTCGACCGGAACGGCGTCGACCGGAACGGCGTCGACCGGAACGGCGTCGACCGGAACGGCGTCGACCCGAACGGCGTCGACCCGAACGGCGTCGACCCGAACGGCGGATGGCGTTGACGGCGCGGAGAGGGTCGACGACCGAGTGCGCGAAGGCTCGCGCGACGTCCCCGGGGCAGCCGGCGTTTCACGTGAAACGGCTGCCCTCTCGTGGCGCCCGGACGGTGCGGATCGGGGCCGAAAGTTATCCACACCAGTTATCCACAGCCGGGCCTCGTTTCACGTGAAACCCCGCGTGAAACCCGTTGCTGGCCTGTGGATGACGGGGTGTGTTCCGGGTCTCAGCACCCTGTGGATAGCTGTGGACAAGCCCCTTGGGCGGCCACCTCGGGACGGTCGGCACAGAGCCGCCGTCGGCTCTTTCGGGTAGGGACACCGGTGCCGGAAGCGGTTAGTGTCAGCGTCGTGCGCGACACCCCTCCCTCAGTCCCGGACTTCGCCCAGTGGCCGTCCTTCCCCTTCGAGGGCGACCTCCGCGTCAAGCAACTCGATGATCCGGTCCCGGTCGAACCGCCCCGCAAGGGCGAGGGGCACCGGGAATGCACGGCCTGCAACGCCCCCGACGACGCCTACATCTGGGTGGGCGAGCGCTGGCGGGTGCGCGCCATGGACCGCCCCACGGGGCTGCCGATGGTGCTGATCCTGGAATCCCGCTCGCATCTGGACCTCGGCGACCTGCCGAACCTGCTCGCCGCCGAGCTGGGAGTGATGACCGTACGCCTGGAACGGGCGATCCGGTCCCTGGACGGGGTCGCGAGGGTGCACGTCAACCGCTGGGGCGACGGCTCGGCGCACCTGCACATGTGGTTCCTCGCCCGGCCCTACGGTCGACTCCAGCTCCGCGGGACCTTTCTCTCCCTGTGGGACTCGATCCTGCCGCCCATCTCCGAGGCACAGTGGCGAGAGAATCTCGCCCTGGTCGCGGCCTGGCTCGCGGAGTTCGGGGGGCGGACCCTGGCCGAGCCGTCGCGCATCCAGTGGCAGGCCCCGTCCAGCTTCACCGGGCAGCTCTCGCCTGGGGACGACGCCCCCACCGGCGAGGCGGTGTCCGTGATCGAGTCCGCCGAGGAGGCGTACGTCCCGGCGGCCGACAGCCGGGAGGCCGACGACGCCGCTCCGGAGGGCAGGCAGTCCGACGACTGACGCGGCACGGGCGGCCACCCGAGGTCGCGGGGTGGCCGCCCGTGCCGGCGGAAGGAACGGAGGGTCAGGCCCGGCGCTTCGCGGCGCGCGCCACCAGCGTCCCGATCATCTTGCCGAAGTCCAGACCGGCGGCCTGCACGGCGAGCGGCAGCAGGGAGGTCTCGGTCATCCCCGGCGAGACGTTGACCTCCAGCACGTGCGGCTGCCCCGCCGCGTCCACGATCAGGTCGACGCGGCTGAGGTCGCGCAGGCCGAGCGCGGTGTGGGCGGCCAGCGCGACGTCGGCGACCGCACCGGCCACCTCCGGCGCCAGTCGCGCCGGCGTGTGCCACGTCGTCCGGCCGGCGGTGTAGCGGGCGGCGTAGTCGTACACCCCGTTGCGGGGCACGATCTCCACCGCCGGCAGGGCCTGTGGCCCGTCGCCCAGGTCGACCACGGAGACCGCCACGTCCATGCCGGGCACGTACCGCTCGACCAGCGCCGTCTGGTCGTACGCGAAGCAGCCGACCATCGCGGCCGGGAGGGACGCGGCGTCCCGGACGACGGCGGCGCCCAGCCCCGAACCGCCCTGGGCGGGCTTCACCATGAGCGGCAGCCCCAGCCGGTCGACGATGCGGTCCAGCACCGCCACCGCGCCCAGCTCCGAGAAGCGGTCGTGCGGGAGGGCGACCCAGTCCGGGGTGGGGATGCCCGCCTCGCGGAGCACCGCCTTGGCCGACGGCTTGTCCCAGGCGAGCCGGGACGCGCGGGCGTCGCACCCCACGTACGGGACACCGCAGAGGTCGAGCACGCCGCGCAGCGAGCCGTCCTCGCCGGTCGCGCCGTGCAGGGCGATGACGACGGCGTCCGGCGGGTCGACGGTCAGGGCCGGCAACAGGGTCACGTCGGCGTCCCGCAGCTCGGCCTCCATCCCGACGGCGCGCAGCGCGTCGAGCACCCGGCGGCCGGACCGGAGCGAGACGTCACGTTCGTAGGAGAGCCCGCCGGCGAGCACCAGCACCCGCAGGTCGGCGGTGACGGCGGAGTCGGTCACGACGGAACGGTCGGCAGCGGTGGGAGCCATGCCGGAATCATGCCAAGTCGGGACCCGGCGTGTCCGAGCCGGCCTGCCCCCGCCGCGATCCGGGGCGGCCGACCGCGCCGAACACCCGCCGCATGGCGATGTCCTGCTCCATGACGCCGGCCAGCCGGCGCACACCCTCGCGGATCCGCTCCGGGGGCGGGAAGGAGAAGTTGAGCCGCATGTTGCCGCTACCCGTGCCGTCGGCGTAGAAGCCGGTGCCCGGCACGTACGCCACACGCGCGGCGATGGCCCGCGGCATCATCGCCTTCGAGTCGAGGCCGTCGGGGAGGGTCGCCCAGACGAAGAGGCCGCCGCCCGGCGTCGTCCAGGTGGTGCCCGCCGGCATCAGGTCCTCCAGCGCGGCGAGCATCGCGTCGCGCCGTTCCCGGTAGACCTCGCGGTAGACCTTGAGCTGCTCCCGCCAGGGCATGGTGCCGAGGTAGGTGGAGACGGCGGCCTGTGCGTAACCGCTGGGGCAGAGGATCTGCGCCTCGCTGGCGATCACCAGCTTGTCGCGGACGGCGTGCGGCGCCAGGATCCAGCCCACCCGCAGGCCCGGGGCGAAGGTCTTGGAGAAGGTGCTGAGGTAGAAGACCCCGTCGCGGCGCCGCGCGCGCAGCGGCGCGGGCGCGTCCCCCTCGAAGCCCAGCTGACCGTACGGGTCGTCCTCGACCACCAGGAGGCCGGCGCGCTCGCAGATGTCGAGCACCCGTTCCCGCCGCTCCTCGGTGAGCGTCACGCCGGTCGGGTTCTGGTAGGTGGGGATGGTGTAGAGGAACTTCACCCGGCGGCCGGCGCGCGCCTGCTCGGCGATGGCCGCCTCCAGCGCCTCCGGGACCAGCCCGTCGTCGTCCATCGGCACGTGCACCACCTGCGCCTGGGCGGCCTGGAACACCCCGAGCGCGCCGACGTAGGTCGGGCCCTCGGCGAGCACCACGTCACCCGGGTCGAGGAAGAGCCGGGCCACCAGGTCGAGCGCCTGCTGCCCACCGACGGTGACGACCACGTCCTCCGGGGAGGCGCCGCAGGCGGCGTCGATGCCGGAGAGCGCCATCACCTCGCAGATCCGCTCGCGCAGCTCCAGGGTGCCCTGACCGATGCCGTACTGGAGGGTGGTGACACCGTGCTCGGCGCCGAGCCGGCCGAGCATCTCACCGACGGCGTCGAGTGGCAGCGCCGCGATGTAGGGAGCGCCGCCGGCGAGCGAGACCACCTCCGGCCGGCTGGCCACCGCGAAGAGCGCGCGGATCTCCGAGGCGGTCATGCCCCGCACACGGCGGGCGTACCGGTCGGTGTAGTCGTCGAGCGTCGTGCCGGTCATGACATCACCTCGATGGCTGCTCGGGTGGATCCCGCCCCGGCGTACCCGGGACACCGGCGACCATGGCGACGCGGGACGCCGGGTGTCGATCCTAGTCGCCCCTGCCAGGAAGGCCGCTACGACGTGACCAGCGTCCACATCGCGGACCACCGGTGGCCCTCCCGGAGGCGGTCATTCGTGCGTCCCCTCCCGTGGCGTCCGGAACCGGCGTACGATCGCTCGTCGGGGGCAGGAAGGCGGCGTTGTCGTTCCGTGCCGGTCTCACCTCCGAGCCTAATGTGGGGATGCGCCAATGTCGCGACGTCTGGTCAGCTTGACCCTCGACACCCTGGAGGACGTGCCCCGTCCGTGCCGGCAGTGCGTCTACTGGGAGCTTGACCCGGTTTCGGCGGACCGGGCCTGCGCCGCGGGCGACCCGGGGCTGGAGAAGGAGGCATGGGTCTCGCAGACGCTGCTGGAGTGGGGGTCCTGCGGCAAGCTCGTCTACGTCGACGGCATGCCGGCCGGCTACGTCCTGTACGCCCCGCCGGCCTACGTGCCCCGCTCGATGGCGTTCCCCACCTCCCCGGTCTCGGCCGACGCGGCGCTGCTGATGACGGCCAACGTGGTGCCCGCCTTCGCCGGTGGCGGGCTGGGCCGGATGCTGGTCCAGGGGGTCGCCCGGGATCTCACCAAGCGCGGCATCAAGGCGATCGAGGCGTTCGGCGACGCGAAGTTCGGTGACGCGGCGGACCCGGCCGGCACCTGCGTCGCCCCGGCCGACTTCTTCCTCTCCGTGGGCTTCAAGACGGTCCGCCCGCACCCGCGCTTCCCCCGCCTCCGGCTGGAGCTGCGCACGGCCCTGAGCTGGAAGTCCGACGTCGAGTACGCGCTGGAGAAGCTGCTCGGCTCGATGAGCCCCGAGACGCTGCTCCGCCCGGTCCGCCCGGCCCCCGCCACCCGCTCCACCGCCGGCTGACCACGCCGACCGCCCACCCGGTCCACGACAGCATGGGCCGCTGCCCGGCCCATGACCGTCCGGCGTACGCCCGTCCGGCCGCCGTTCAGTCCACCACCGTGCCGGCGGCCACGACCGCCCGCAGCTCGCTCACGTCGATCGAGCCGGTGGGCACGTCCCGCTCCACGGGGAAGAACATCCGCTGCACCGCGGCCACGACGGCCTCGGCCACCAGGTCCCGGAACCGGGGGTCGACCAGCCGGGCCCGGTCGCCGGGCGAGGTGAGGTAGCCGACCTCGACGCGTACGGCCGGCATCCGGGTCAGCCGGAGCAGGTCCCACGCCTTCGCGTGCGTACGACAGTCGCGCAGCCCGGTACGGGCGACGATCTCCCGCTGCACGAGCCCGGCGAGCCGTTCCCCGGTCGCCGAGGTGACCCCGTTGTCGGTGCCGTAGTGGTAGGTCGCGACGCCCTCGGCCGCCGGGTTGGCGTGCCCGTCGAGGTGCAGCGAGATGAACACGTCGGCCCCGAGCGAGTTGGCCAGCCCGGCCCGGTCGACGTCCGGCAGGCAGTCCTCCGGGGCCGGCCCGCGGGTGAGCTGCACCCGGACGCCGGAGGCGGCGAGCCGGCCCTCCAGCCGGCTGGCCAGGTCGTGCACCAGGTCCGCCTCGGTCCACCGCAGCCGCCCGTCCGGCACCACCACGCCCGGGTCGGTGCCCCCGTGACCGGGGTCGACGACCACGGTCCGCCCCACCAGCGTCGGGCCGGACTGCCGGATGGCGTCGGACTCGCGCAGCCACTGCGGCCGCCCGCCGACGACCTTGCGCCCGAGCCGGCGCAGCGCGTTCATGGTGTGCGGCCCGCACGAGCCGTCGGGCGTCAGCCCGACCTCGCGCTGGAACTGGGCGACCGCCCGCGAGGTCCGTACGCCGTAGATCGCGTCCGCGCGACCCACGTCGTACCCCATCTCCAGCAGTCGTTCCTGGAGCGACCGGACGTCCTCGCCGGTGAGCGGCTCGGGGACCGAGTGGTAGAGGGTGCGGGCGCCGAGCCGCCAGCGGGCGGCGTCCAGGGCCCGCCAGGTCTCCGCGCCGACCCGGCCGTCCACGCTGAGCCCCCGGGACTGCTGGAAGGCCCGGACGGCCCGTTCGGTGTGGGCGTCGAACTCGTCGACGTCGGGTGCCATCGGCGCGAGCAGGTCGAGGCCGGTCAGCACCGTACGGATCTCGGTGACCGCGGGTCCACGGTCACCGGGTCGGATCGGACGCACGCACGACCCCCTCTGCACGGACGCTGGCTGGCCGGGCGGCCCCGGGGTTGAGGTTATGCGTTCCGGGGACCTCAGGTGGGCGCGCCGGGAAAAGACGTCGACCCCGTCCCCCGGGCGGACCGGGTACGGGGTCGACGTGCGTACGTGCAGATCAGAGCGCCGATTCGATGAGCCTGACCAGCTCACCCTTCGGCTTGGCGCCGGCGATCGACTGCACCGGCTCGCCGTTCTTGAACACGGTGAGGGTCGGGACGGACATCACCCGGTACGCGCGGGCGGTCTCCGGGTTCTCGTCGATGTTGAGCTTGACGATGGTGACCTGGTCGCCCATCTCGCCGGCGATCTCCTCCAGCAGCGGCGACACCTTGCGGCACGGCCCGCACCACTCGGCCCAGAAGTCCACCAGAACCGGCTTGTCGGACTTCAGCACGTCGGCGGCGAAACTCGCGTCGGTGACCGACTTCGTTGCTCCCACTATGACCCTCCTCCGGAGTTTTCGGTTGTTCAGCCCTGCAGCGTGGCGATGAAGCGCTCGGCGTCCAGCGCGGCGGCGCAGCCCGTACCGGCGGCGGTGATGGCCTGCCGGTAGGTGTGGTCCACCAGGTCACCGGCGGCGAAGACACCGGGCACGCTGGTCCGGGTGCTCGGCGACTGGACCTTCACGTAGCCCTCGTCGTCCAGCTCCACCTGACCCCGGAAGAGCTCGCTGCGCGGGTCGTGGCCGATGGCCACGAAGACGCCGGTGACGTCGAGGACCTTGGACTCGCCGGTGTGCGTGTTGCGCACCCGTACGCCCGAGACCTTGCCGTCGTCGCCGAGGATCTCCTCGACCACGGTGTTCCACTCGACCTTGATCTTTTCGTTGCCCAGCGCCCGCTCGGCCATGATCTTGCTGGCCCGGAAGGAGTCCCGGCGGTGGATGATGGTGACCGACTCGGCGAACCGGGTGAGGAAGCTGGCCTCCTCCATCGCCGAGTCACCGCCGCCGACGACCACGATGTGCTGGTTGCGGAAGAAGAAGCCGTCGCAGGTGGCGCAGGACGAGACACCGTGGCCCAGGTACTCCTGCTCGCCGGGGACGCCCAGCGGACGCCACGCCGAGCCGGTGCTGAGGATGACGGCCCTCGCCCGGTAGGCGGTCTGACCCACCCAGACGGTGCTGACCGCGTCGGAGCCGACGCTGCCGGTGTCCTTCAGCTCCACCCGCGTCACGTCGTCGGTGAGGAACTCCGCGCCGAACCGCTCGGCCTGCTTGCGCATGTTGTCCATCAGCTCGGGGCCGAGGATGCCGTCGGCGAAACCGGGGAAGTTCTCCACCTCGGTCGTCGTCATCAGCGCGCCGCCGGACTGCACGCCCTCGATGATGAGCGGCTTGAGGTTGGCGCGCGCCGCGTAGACCGCCGCCGTGTAACCGGCCGGCCCGGAGCCGATGATGATCAGGTTGCGGACCTCGTCCACTGCCGTCTCCCGATAGGTGTTGTTCGCCATCGGCGCGCGCACCGATGCCGATCCGATGCCGACGCCCCTCGCGGTGCCGGCAGTCTGATGTGCAGAACGTCATCGTAGGAACCGGGGATTCCCGAGCCGGTCATCCGGTGGGTCAGGTCACGTGGACGGTCAAACGTCCGGTGGCCGCGAATTCACCCTACCCGCGTGCGGTAGCGGCTGTCCGAGCCGGATCCGGGCACCCCGCAATCCGGTCCGCTCACCCAGGCCCAGTGGGCGCCGCTGTTGTCGGTGAACCGGACGACCAGCGCTGGGCGGCCCTGGAACCGGGCGTAGTCGACCACCTCGACCACCAGCGGCCCGCCGCCGTGCTCGGCGCCGATCTCGTCGATGCAGTCGCTCAGCGAGGCCGGGTCGGTGAGCCGGTCGAGGCCGACCACGTCGCCGGGCAGCCGCCCACCCTCCGCCTGGGCATCGGGCCGGGGGCCGGCGCTGAACTGCTGTGCCCTCATCGTCGGCGAGACGTCGGCCAGGGACTCGGGTTTGTAGTCCCTCCCACTGCGGAGTGTGGGCTCGCCCGCCCGGAACGGCGTGCCGGCGGGGCCGGCGACCTCCGGTCTGGTCGGCCGGGACAACGCCGTGTCCGCGGCGCCGTCCCCCTGCTCCCCGGTGAACTGGCCGATGCCCAGCCCGACCGCCGCGATCGACGCCGCGGCGAGCGCGACCGGGCCAGCCAGCCGGGACCAGCGGCGGCGCCGCCGGCCCGGCCCCGTGGTCGCGCCCCGGCCGGGCTCCGAGCGGGGTACGCCGGCAGGGCGCCGCGCGGACCCGCCGAGCGGCTGCGCCGGCACAACCCCGCCCGACCTGCCCGTTCCCGGTTCGTCGGCCGGCACCGCGTCGCCGCCCCCGGAGGGGGAGCCGACGGCCTCGGAGCGGGCCGGCTCGGAGTCGTGCGGCTCGGGATGCACCAGATCGGAGCGGGCCGGCGTCGGGTCGAGCGGGCCGGAGTCGGGCGCGGGGGCGTTGGCCAGGGCCGCGACGAGCCGGTCGGTGACGTCCGTGGGCATCTCGGGGGCGGGGCCGGCCCAGGCGGCGGCCAGGTCGGCCCGGACGCTTGCCAGGGCCGGGGCGAGCAGCGCGTACGCCTCCGCCCAGGCCGCGTCCTCGTCGACCAGGCGGGCGACGCGTGCTTCGTCCGGGGTGCCGTCCAGCGCCCCGCCGACGTAGTCGGCGAGCAGGTCGTGGTCGACCTCTCCGAACCCCCCGGCCGTCACGCGTCCTCCTGGTGGGCATCCCGCCGGGACCGTCCCGACCCCGATCGGACGCCCTCGGGCGGTCGCGGGTTCCCTCCGGTGACGGCCGGCACGTTGGGGCCCGCCGCCGGGGCGGACTGCGGCGACTCCTGCCGCTGCGGAGCGGGGCCCGGCGGCTCGGACTGCTGCGGGGCGGGCCGGGGGCGCAGGTGCCCGAGCTGCGCCGCGAGGCGGGCCCGGCCCCGGGCGCACCGGCTCTTGACCGTGCCCTCGGCGACGCCGAGGATCCTGGCCACCTCGGCCACCGGGTAGCCCTGCACATCCACCAGGATCAGCGCCGATCGTTGCTCGGCCGGCAGCCCGGCGAGTGCCTGACGGACCACCAGCGCCGTGTCGTGGTCGTGGACGGGAGCCGCCGGCTCGACGCCGCCCGTGGCGGATTCGGAGCCGCCGTCCCGGACACCGTCCGGCAGCGGGACCGTGGGATGCGCCTGCCGGCGCCGGATCCGGTCCAGGCAGGCGTTCACGACGATCCGGTGCAGCCAGGTGGTGACCGCCGAGTCGCCCCGGAACCGGCCGGCGGCGCGGTGGGCGGACAGCAGCGCGTCCTGGAGGGCGTCGGCGGCCTCCTCGCGGTCGCCGAGCGTCCGCAGCGCCACCGCCCAGAGGCGGTCGCGGTGCCGGTGGAACAGCTCGGCGAAGGCGTCCCGGTCGCCCGCCACGTGGGCGTGCAGGAGTTCCAGGTCCGTCGGCCCGGCCGGCGGCACCGACGACGCGACCGGTGGGCCGCTCGCTCCGCCCACCGGTCCACCGCCCGTCCGCTCCCCGCGTACGCCCATCACCACGTCCGGCGGGTGCGGTGCCCTGGGCGCGGCGGCCGGCTCACGATCCCTGGACCGTGATCTCCTGGACGCCGACCTTGTAGCCGCGCTCGCTCGGCGGCAGCTCGGTGATCCAGAGCAGCAGGTAGCGGTACTTCTTGTCGGCGTCGAAGCCGTTGAAGGTCATCTTGGTGCCGTCGTGCTCCTCGAACGGCTGCCCGATCGGCGTCTTGTACTCCGCGACGAGCTGGGCGTCGCCGGAGGCCGACGAGGGGGGGTTGGAGGTCCCCGTGAGAAGCCGGGCGGAGGCGCCTCGGGCGGAGAGCAACACCTGCACCGACTTGACGGTGTGCTCCTCGCCCAGGTCGACCCAGACGCCCATGCCCTTCTTCAGATTGCCGAAGTTGGGGCGGTTCTCGTAGGTCTGGGTCTCCCAGCCCTTGTCCTCGTCGCCGTCGTACACCCGGTCGGCGTTGCGGAGTTCCGTGCGGTCGCCGTCCGGATCGATGATCCGGGCACCGCTGATCTTCAGCTCCCGCACCGTGGTGGCGGCCGGGGTGGCGTCGGCGCCGGGCGCGTTCGACGAGGGCGCGGCCACCGGGGTCTGTGGGCTCTCGTCGCCCCCGCCCAGCGCGCTGATGCCGATCAGCAGGCCCACCAGGGCGACTGCCAGCAGGCCGGCGATGCCGATGGCGACCTTGCGACCGCCGGCTGCGGCCAGCGGGGACGGCTCGTCGGCGGTGTCGGCGGCGAAGCGCAGCGGGCCGGTGTTGTCCAGGAACTGCTCGTCGGCCGGCACGTCCAGGCGGGCCAGCTCGGCGGCGAGCACGTCCGACGAGGGCGGCGCGATCTCGGCGTCGAGCAGGTCCATGGTGAGGTCGTCGAGGTACGCCGGCACGCCCGCCCGGACCTGCCGGGGGGCGGCGATCGCGCCGGCGGCGTCGCGGACGGCGTCGGGGATGGCGGCCCGGCCGTGGCCGGCGGTGGCGCCGCGCAGCGGGGCCTCGGCGTGCGGCCAGTGCCCGGTCAGGGCGAAGTAGAGGATCCCGCCGATCGCGCGCACGTCGCTCTGCTGGCTGTCGTCGCCGTCGGTACGCGCGTCGGCCAGCACCACCCGGCCGTCGTCACTGATCATCACCGTGCCGGGGTGGACGTTGCCGTGCACCATGTCGGTGGCGTGCACGGCGGCGAGGGCGCTCGCGACGGCGTTGCCGATGGTGGTGGCCCGGGCCGGGTCCAGCGGGCCGTCGGCGACCAGCTCGCGCAGGGACCGCCCGTCGACCCACTCGCGCACCACGTACGCCCGCTCGGCCTCGTCGATCGCGTCGTAGACGCCGACCAGGTTGGGGTGGATGACCCGGCTCGCCGCGACGGCGCCCTGGAGCATCTCGGTGGCGGAGTCGCCACCCGGGTAGCGCAGCACGACCGCGACGGGACGGCGCAGGATGACGTCGACGCCCCGCCAGACCAGCCGACCCGCGCTGTCGTTGTTGATGTGCTCGACCAGCTCGTAACGCTCGGCGAGGATCTCACCGGCCGTGGGAGCACCGAAGGTCATGACGTGCGGAGCGCTCTCCTCCGCCTCCTGACCCTCGCCGACCTGGGTCACCCGTCCTCCCTCGGTGATCGTGTCGATCGATGGACCCGCGCTGCTGGGCATGTGGCTTCCCGCTCTGCCTTCGAAGGAACCGGCCGACCGGTGTCGACGCGGAGCGTCGGCGCCTGCCGTACCCGTCGAGAGCGACCTTACCCGGGTTGGCGGTCTCCCCGACATGTCATCTTCGCGCCGCTCCCGGGTCGGGCTGCCAGCCGGCGATCAACTTGTCCGGTTGCGACCGTTGTCAGCCACGTTGCTGGCACATGTACTAACCAATCTAGACGTTGACCGCAAGTGCTCGCCGGAGGGGTTGACCTGTGTGGCGGCGACGCCGACGCCCCCGGTTCCCTCCGACCGTGCCGCCATGCTCATCCGTACGGCTGGTTATCCACAGGCCCGTCCGGCGTCTGAGCCGTGATTCGTGGAGTTATCCACAGGCGCATCCCCAGGCTGGTGATCCTCGTTCACAGAGCGTGCAGACCATCCGCGGGTCGTCGGCCGGCGCCCGAGCGCGGCGCGTCAGCGGCCCAGCCGGCGGCGGACCATGCCGACGACCTCGGTGATCTCACCGATCCGCAGCGCCATCGCGAGCCCGAGGTAGGCCCCGCCGATCACCGCGCCGCCGACCACGAGCTGGATGATCGCCTCCAGGCGGGTTGGCGTGTCGTCGCCCGGCAGCAGCGCGACCACCAGTAGACCGGCCAGCGCCGCGCCGAGCGCGGCGACCGCGACCCGGCCGAGAGTGCGCATGATCCCGCCGAGCCCGATCCGGCCGACCCGGGGACGGAGCAGCCAGGCGGAGGCGATCGCGGCGGCCAGGTAGGAGACGGCGTTGCCGATCATCATCCCGGCGGCCGCGAAGTGGGCGGCGAAGGCGGCGAAGAGGACGATCTGGACGCCGATCCGAAGCGCCACCACCGGGATGTTGATCAGCGCCGGGGTCCGGGTGTCGGGGAGCGCGTAGAAGGCGAAGGTGAACAGTTGGCTGACCGCGAACGGCACCAGCGCGAGCGCGGCCACCAGCAACACCACCGAGGTGTCGGCCGCGTTGTCGTCGCTGAACGCGCCGTAGCGGAACAGCACCACCGACAGCGGCGTGGCGAGCACGGCGTAGCAGACGGCAATCGGGGCCAGCACCGCCGAGACGGTCCGGGTGCCCCGGGACAGGTCGGCGGCGAGGTCGGCGTAGCGGCCGTCGGCGGCGGCCGCGCTCATCCGGGGCATCAGCGCCGTGATGATCGAGACGGCGATGATGCCGTGCGCCATCATCAACAGCAGGAAGACGTTGTTGTAGATCAGTGCGCCGGCGTCGCCGTCGCCCGCCCGGTTCAGCAGGTTGAACAGCACGATCAGGCCGACCTGGCTGACCGCGACGTAGCAGAACATCCACCCGCCCAGGCGGCCCAGCTCGGCCAGCCCCAGGGCGCGGAAGTCGAAGCGCAGCTTCCACCGGAAGCCGACCTTGCGCAGCGCCGGCAGCAGACCGGCGGCCTGGATGGCCACGCCGAGCAGCGTGCCGCCGCTGATCAGCACGATCCGCCCGGGGGTCATCTGCTCCGGCCGGATGATGTCCGCGCCGAAGATCGCGATGTAGAGCCCGGCGGTGCCGATCACCACCAGGTTGTTCAGGATCGGCGCCCACATCGGCGCGGCGAAGTGCCCCCGGGTGTTGAGCACCGCGCTGATCAGCGCGCTGAGGCCGGTGAAGAAGATCATCGGCAGCATCAGGTACGACAGGTTGGTGACCAGGTCCTGGTAGTCGGTGCCGCGGTTGTCGCTGGTGTACAGCTCAGTCAGCCAGGAGGCGGCGAGCACCGCGAGCAGCGCGGCCCCGGCCAGAGTGACCACCGCGAGGGTGAGCAGCCGCTGGGCGTACGCCTGACCGCCGTCCGCGTCCGCCTTGCGCCGGCGTACCAGCACGGGGATCAGGACGCTGGTGAGGATGCCGCCGAGCAGGAACTCGTAGACCATCCCGGGCAGGATCTGCGCGGTGGTGTACGCGTCACCGACCAGCGCGCCGCCGAGCGCGGCCGTCAGCACCAGGGTGCGCAGGAAGCCCGTACCCCGGCTGACGAGGCTGCCGATCGCCATCACCGCGCTGTTGGTCGCGGCGCTGGCCTCGGCCACCTGCTCCTGCGGCGGCGCGGTCGACTCCATGGCCGGCTGGTTGAGCGGCTCGGCGGAGATGAACGTCGCGCCGTCCGACGGCCGGCCGGGCGCGGCGCCGCCCTGGGCGGCGTTCGCGCTGCGGTAGAGACCGCCGCTCATCTTGTCGCCTCCAAGGCAGAGGGGGTACGTCCGAGCCGGGCACGGGCCCGCACGTCACAGACGATAGTCAACGGTTGCCCGATACCCGCGCCCGGCGGACCGCATCCCCGCCGGGACCGATAGTCTGGCGCTCCCATGTCCGAAGCCTCCGCTCCCCACGCCGCCGACCGCCGCGAACTCACCGCCGCGCAGCGCAACGCCGTCGCCGAACTGCTCCGGGTCTCCCCGGTCGCCGACGAGCTGGGCCGCCGGTTCGCGCGGGCCGGCCACGAGCTGCACCTGGTGGGCGGCTCGGTCCGCGACGCCCTGCTCGGCCGCCTCGGCGACGACCTCGACTTCTGCACCGACGCGCACCCGGACGAGACCCTGCGCATCGTGCGCGGCTGGGCCGAGTCGATCTGGGAGACCGGCCGGGAGTTCGGCACCATCGGCTGCCAGCGCGACGGGCTGCGGCTGGAGATCACTACCTTCCGGGCCGAGGCGTACGACCAGGTCAGCCGCAACCCGATCGTCGAGTACGGCACCGACCTCGCCGAGGACCTGCGGCGGCGCGACTTCACCATCAACGCGATGGCGGTCAGCCTGCCCGAGCACCGCTTCACCGACCCGCACGGCGGGCTGGACGACCTCGCCGCCAAGGTGATCCGCACCCCGGGCACGCCCGGGGAGTCCTTCGGCGACGACCCGCTGCGGATGCTGCGCGCCGCCCGGTTCGCGGCCCAGCTGCGCTTCGCGGTGCACCCCGACGTCCACGCGGCGATGACCCTGATGGCCGCCGACCTGGACCGGATCACCGCCGAGCGGATCCGCGACGAGTTCACCAAGCTGCTCTGCGGCGCCGACCCGATCACCGGGCTGCGGCTGCTGGTCGACACCGGGCTCGCCGAGCGCTTCCTGCCCGAGCTGACCGGGCTGAAGCTCACGATCGACGAGCACGCCCAGCACAAGGACGTCTACGAGCACACCCTCACGGTGGTGAGCAACGCCGTCTCGTACGAGACCGACGGGCCGGACTTCGTCCTGCGGATGGCCGCGCTGATGCACGACGTCGGCAAGCCGGCCACCAAGGCGGTGGGCCCGGACGGCCGGGTCAGCTTCCACCACCACGAGGTGGTCGGGGCCCGGCTGACGAAGGCCCGGATGAAGGCGCTGCGCTACCCCAAGGAGATCACCTCCAAGGTCACCGCGCTGGTCGCGCTGCACCTGCGGTTCTACGGCTACGGCCGGGGCGAGTGGACCGACTCGGCGGTGCGCCGCTACGTCGCCGACGCCGGCGACCTGCTGCCGCGCCTGCACAAGCTGACCCGGTCGGACTGCACCACCCGCAACCGGCGCAAGGCCGCCCAGCTCGCCGCGGACTATGACGCGCTGGAGGAGCGGATCGCCCGGATCGCCGCCGAGGAGGACCTGGCGAGGGTCCGGCCCGACCTGGACGGCAACGCGATCATGGAGCTGCTGGGCGTGCCGCCGGGGCCGGTCGTCGGGCGGGCCTGGAAACACCTCAAGGAGCAGCGCCTGGAGCGCGGCCCGCTGGACCGCGACGAGGCCGAGGCGGAGCTGCTGCGCTGGGCCCGCGACGAGGGCATCGTCGAGTAGTCGGCCACACGACCAGGGCGCCGCCCCCGGCCGGGGACGGCGCCCTGTCGCGACAGCGGCCACACCGCTGCCCCGGTGGCGTCAGCGGGTCTCGACCGCCGTGGCGTCGACCGACGGCTTGCCGTTGCCGGACGCGGACGACGCCGAGCCGAGCTTCGCCAGCAGGCCCGCCAGGTCGATCCCGGTCAGGTCGCTGCCGAGCTGGAGCCCCTGGGCCACGTTGCCCGCCACCGACTTGGTCAGCGACGAGGCGCCGTCGGTGGAGATGACGGTCATCTTGTCGATCGCGCCGATCGGGGCGCTCGCCGCCTCGACCACCTGCGGCAGCACCTTGACCAGCAGGTCCAACACCGCCGCCTCGCCGTACGCCGCGAACGCCTCGGCCTTGCGTGCCATGGCGTCGGCCTCGGCCTGGCCCTTGGCCAGGATGGCCGCGGCCTCGGCCTGGCCCTCCCGCTCGACCGCCTCGGCGATGGCGGAGCGGCGGCGCTGCTCGGCCTCGCCCTCCTTGGCGCCCTCGATCGCGTTTGCCTCGGCCAGCGCGGCCCGGCGGGCCCGCTCGCCCTCACCGGTGAGCCGGGCCTGCTCGGCGGAGGCCTGGGCGGCGGCGATGACGGCCTGCCGCTGCGCGTCGGCGTTTAGCACGGCCGCGTTGCGGGCCGCCTCGGCCTCCTGCTCCACCTTGTACCGGGCCGCGTCGGCCGGCTTGCGCACCTCGGTGTCGAGCTGGCGCTGCTTGAGCTCGGCGTTGCGCTCGGCGACCTTCTGCTGCTCGGAGAGGATCGCCTGGTCCCGCTCGGCCTGGGCGAGCGGCCCGGCCGCGGCCGACTTCGCCTTGGCCGCGTCGATCTCCGCCTGGATGGCGGCCTGCTTCAGCGCCAGGTTCCGGTTGGCCTCGGCGATCACCTCCTCGGCGAGCAGCCGCTCCTGCTCGGCCTGCTGCCGGGCCCGGGCCTCGGCGATGGACGCGTCCTTGAGCACCCGGGCGGCCTCCGGCCGGCCCAGGTCCTGAAGGTAGGAGCCCTCGGCCAGGATGTCCTGGAGCTGGAAGGTGTCCAGCACCAGGCCCTGGTTGGTCATCGAGTGCTCGGCCTCCTCGGCGACCGCGCTGGCGAACGCCGCCCGGTCCCGGATGACCTCCTCGATGGTGAGCCGGCCGACGATCGAGCGCAGCGCGCCGGCGAGCACCTCCCGCGTGAAGTCCTCGATCTCGTCCTGCTGGTGCAGGAAGCGCTGGGCGGCGGCACGGATGGCGTCCTCGGTGCCGCCGACCTTGACGATCGCGACGCCGTGCAGGTCGGCGCGGATGCCCTGCTTGCTGACCGCGCCCTTGATGCCGACGTCGATCCGCCGGCTGGACAGGTCGAGCGACTGGAGCTTCTGCACCACCGGCAGGACGAAGACGGACGCGCCGAGCACGACCTTCTGCCCGGACATGTCGGTGGACCGGCCGCCGTCGGCGGTCTGCGTGGTGCGGCCCTTGCGGCCGGTGACGATGAAGGCCTCGTTCGGCCCGGCGACCTTGATCCGGGAGAGGACGAAGAGCACGAGCACGATGACGAGGAGGACCGCGCCGCCGATGGCGATGAGAAGGGGCATGTGACCGTCCTGATCTGCTATGAGGGGGTTCAGTAGGTTTCGACGTGCACGCTGGTCTCGCTGAGCGCCTCGACCACGAAGATCTGGGCGCCGACCGGGATCGGTCGGTCGGCCCGGGCGTTCAGCTTGACCGGCTGGCCGGCCACCCGGACCCGGACCTCGCCGTAGCCGTCGGCGGGCACCGGGGTGACCACCAGGCCGAGCGCCCCGACCAGGTGGTGGCGGGTGGGGGTGGGGTCGGTGCGCATGTCGCGGGCAGCCCGGCTCAGCCGGGACGCGGCCCACGCGGTGGGCACGGCCGCGACGAGGCCGCCGGCCAGCGCCACCGCGATCATCCCGGGGGTACGCCCGCCGAGCAACTCGTTGGCGATCGCGGCGCCGAAGCCGAGCGCCCCGGTGAACCCGGCGACCGCCTCGACCGACACGGGACCGTCGAAGTCCGGGTTGCCGAAGTGCAGCAGCTCGGCGCCGAGCAGGGCGAGCGCCAGCACCGCGACGCCCGCGCCGCCGATGATGAGGAAGATCAGTGTCCCCGTGGCCACGACCCGCACCGTACCGATCTGGCGCAACGTGCCGCCGAACTCGCCGGACACGAATCTAGCTGTTGACAAGATTCCGGCGAGCGGTCAATCTTGACATTGACAAGACGGAGGTTTCCATGTCCTCGGCAACCCTGACCACCGCCGGCATCCTGCTGATCACCGTCGTCACGGTGGCGTACGGCGGGCTGACCCTGCTCATGCACCTGACCCGGCGCAAGGCCGGCTACCTCGACAACCCGGTCCGCCGGGGCCTGTGGACCGCCGGCCACGCGCACGCCGGGGTGCTGGTCCTCTTCGCGCTGGCCGTGCTGCCCTACGTCGACCAGGCCGACGCGTCCGACGGCACCCGCACGCTCATCCGCGCCCTGCTCGTGGCCGCGCCGATCCTGATGCCGCTCGGCTTCTTCCTCTCGGTGGCCCGGCCGCAGGACACGAAGCCCAACAAGCTGATCTGGCTGACCGTCGCGGGCGGCGCCAGCCTCAGCGCCGGTGCCCTGCTGCTCGGCTTCACCCTGCTCTGAGCCCCGACGGAGGCGGCTCGGGACCGGAGCCGCGCCGCCCGCCCGTCCTCCGGGCGGGCGGCGACCGACTCAGCTACGAGTGACCAGGCCGGTGTCGACCACGTACTCGCCGCCGTGCACGGCGAAGAACTCGGCGCTCGAGGTGAGCAGGTACGGGTCGGACTGGTACGTGGTGACCATGTCCGAGTCGGTGGCGTCGTCACCCACGTCGGCGGCGGTGCGGCCGTACGTGCCGGCAGCCTCGACCCAGACCAGGTAGAGCAGTTCGGTACGGGTGGTCAGCGACCACGTGCCGTCGGGGTTGACGGTGGCCGTGCCTCCGCCGGTGGTCTGGTTCTGCCGGGCCCCGACCCGGACGCTGAGCACGCCGTCCGGGCCGGCGCCGATGCCCGGCTCACCCTCGTCGCGCTGCCCGTCCCGGTCAAGGTCGTGCCAGACCACGCCCCGGACGACGCAGGTCCCGGAGATCGCCACGGTGACCGAGCTGGTGTTGTTGGTGGTGTCGGACTCCTGGCGCTGCGGTGCGATCGTCGCGGTGATCGGCACCCGGGAGCCGGGCTGGGCGCCGGCCACCACGAACGGCAGCGAGAGCCGCTGGGCCCGTCCGGCGGCGGGCAGGGCCGGGTGGGCGCAGGTGTAGCTCGCCTCATCCACCACCGCGCAGTTCCATCCGTCGGTGGCCGTGAGCGCCGTCGTACGCAGCCCCGCCGGCACCGACACAGTGACGCTGAGCGGGTCGGACTCACCGGTGCCGCCGTTGCGCACGTCGATCTGCGCGCGGAAGGTCTCGCCCTCCGCCGGGTTGTAGTGGTCGGTCATCAGCAGATCGACGAACAGGTCGGGCTGGGTGCGTCCGGCCGCCACCGCGTCGGCCGGAGCGAGCGCCGCCGTGGCCCCGAGCAGGGCGAGGGTGGCGGTCGAGGTGGCGAAGATACGTCGGATCGAGCGGGACAGGGGATGGGATCGCATGGCGTCCTCACGTCGCAGGGCCGGCCCTCCCGGATGGTGAGGACCGGAGCGGAGATCAACTCCACTTATCCGGCGTCGTCGATGTCCGTGGCGTTACGCGGTTGTCGGAACCGCTTCGCCGTCACGGCGCTGTCCGGCCGTCGACCGTGTCGGGCCGCCGGGGACAATGGGTGGATGCGCTGGACCGTGCTCGACTCCCCGATCGGCGAGTTCTCCATCGCCACCGACGGAACACACGTGTGCCGGGCCCACTTCGGCCGGGTCGACACGGCCGACGAGGAGCCGGGCGACGAGACGGCCCGGCAGGCCGTGGCGGAGCTGCGGGCGTACTTCGCCGGCGAGCTGACCGAGTTCGCGGTGCCGCTGGCGGTGCCGGGCGGTTCCGACTTCGAGCGTGGCGTCTGGCGGGAGATGACCCGCATCCCGTACGGGGAGACGCTCACCTACGGCGAGGTGGCCCGGCGGCTCGGCGACCAGGGCGCCGCCCGCGCGGTCGGGGTGGCCTGCAACCGCAACCCGATCCCGGTGCTCGTGCCGTGCCACCGGATCGTCGGGGCGGGCGGCAAGCTGGTCGGCTTCGGCGGCGGCCTGGACCGCAAGGTGAAGCTGCTCGAACTGGAGGCCGGGGTCGCCCTGCAACGCGCCTGGTCCTGACGCGGGGCTGCCCCGCGCCCGGCTGGTGCTGATCTGGGGCGGAGCCGGCCCGCCGGCACCCCCGCGAGGTCAGCCCGGGGCGGGCAGGCAGCCGCCGTCGGCGATGCGGGTGCCGATCTCCACGGCGACGTCGCCCGCCCGGACGCTGCCGAACACGCACGCCCGGCCGGTCCATCCCGCGAAGAGCAGGCCGTCACCGGGGCCGAGGTCGAGCCGACCCGGCGGCCGGACGGTGACGCCGGCCAGCCCGGTCGCGGCGACGGCCCGCCGGACGGATTCCTCCCCGGGGTCGTCCCGGCCACCGACGGTCAGCAGGTTGAGGCGCCTCAGCACCTCCGCCGCGCAGGCTCGGGCACCGCTGGCCGCCTTTGCGTCGAGCGTGCCGCGCTGCCGGAAGGCGTCGTTGGCCGCCTGCTGACGGCGGAACTCCTCGCGCCGCTGCTCGTCGGTCAGCGGCTGTCCGCTGCCCGGTCGGCTCGGCGTGGCGGTCGCGGTACCGGGCCGGGCGACCTCGCCGGGGCGGGCGACGGGGGTTGCCGCGCGGACGCAGCGGGCTTCGGTGATCGCCGCAGAGGTGGCCGGGAGGGCCGACGCCGCGCTGTTGCTTGAGGCTGGACCGGTGCCTGGACCGGTGCCCGGAGCCGCGCAGCCGGCGAGGACCGGAAGGAGCACGGTGCCGGTGACCGCGCCGATCGCCCATCGTGCCGCTCGGCGGCGGCCGGGGCGTGGGACGGACGTCACGGCGGTCAGCCTAACCGCGCGTCGCCGATCGCTCGACCCCGTGTGACACCGGTGGTCGTCGCGCGTACGGCGGTGGGAGAGCCGGACGCGGCGAAGGCCGGGTCCGTGCGGACCCGGCCTTCGGTGGTGCTGGTGGTCGGCGCGTCAGCGCTCGACGTCACCGGCGATGAACGCCTCGACGGCGGCGTGCGCGTCGTGGTCGGCGTACTGCACCGGCGGGGACTTCATGAAGTACGACGAGGCCGACAGGATCGGGCCGCCGATCTTCCGGTCCAGCGCGATCTTCGCGGCGCGGACGGCGTCGATGATCACGCCGGCCGAGTTCGGCGAGTCCCACACCTCGAGCTTGAGCTCGGCGTTGAGCGGGGTGTCGCCGAAGGAGCGGCCCTCCAGGCGGATGTACGCCCACTTGCGGTCGTCGAGCCACGGCACGTGGTCCGACGGGCCGATGTGCACGTCGCTCTTGCTCATCTCGTGCGGGATCTGGGACGTGACCGACTGGGTCTTCGAGATCTTCTTCGAGACCAGCCGGTTGCGCTCCAGCATGTTCATGAAGTCCATGTTGCCGCCGAAGTTGAGCTGGTACGTGCGCAGCAGCTCGACCCCGCGGTCCTCGAAGAGCTTCGCCAGCGCGCGGTGCACGATGGTGGCGCCGACCTGGCTCTTGATGTCGTCACCGACGATCGGCAGGCCCGCGTCCTCGAACTTCTTCGCCCACTCGGGGTCGGAGGCGATGAAGACCGGCAGGGCGTTCACGAACGCACAGCCGGCGTCGATCGCGGCCTGCGCGTAGAACTTGTCGGCCTGCTCGGAGCCGACCGGCAGGTAGGAGACGACGACGTCGACCTGCGCGTCGCGCAGCGCCTGCGCCACGTCGACCGGCTCGGCGTCGGACTCCTCGACGATCTCGCGGTAGTACTGGCCCAGACCGTCGAAGGTCGGGCCGCGCTGCACGGTCACGCCGGTCGGCGGCACGTCGCAGAGCTTGATGGTGTTGTTCTCGCTGGCGACGATCGCCTCGGCGAGGTCCATGCCCACCTTCTTGGCGTCCACGTCGAACGCCGCGACGAACTGCACGTCCGAGACGTGGTAGTCGCCGAAGGTGACGTGCATGAGACCCGGGACGCGGTCGTTCGGGTCGGCGTTCCGGTAGTACTCCACGCCCTGCACGAGGGACGAGGCGCAGTTACCCACACCGACGATGGCGACGCGGACGGAGCCCATAGCGTCTGCCTCCTTCTTCTTCATCACGGCCGCTCTTTCCTGGACTCTCCAGGCGGAGGCGGGCTGTTGTCTTCTCGTCGGCCGCCGGCCGTCCCGGTTTCCAGGACCGTCGGGGCACGGCCGGAGCGCTCGTTGGCGATGAGCTCCTCCAGCCAGCGGACCTCGCGCTCACAGGCGTCCAAGCCATGGCGCTGCAGTTCCAGCGTGTACGCGTCGAGGCGCTCGGCCGCCCGGCCGAGCACGTCGCGAAGCCCCTCGCGACGCTCCTCGATCTTTCGCCGGCGACCCTCCAGGATGCGGAGTCGGGTCGCCTGGTCGGTCCGGGCGAAGAACGCGAAGTGCACGCCGAAGCCCGTGTCGTCGTACGTCTCGGGCCCGGCCTGTGCGATCAGTTGGGCGAAGCGTTCCTTGCCCTCCGCGGTGATTTTGTAGACCACCCGACCTCGTCGGCTGGTCAGCGCGGGAACCTCCTCGGCGGTGGCGGGTGTCTCGGCGGCCTCGGTGATCCACCCCGCCGCCTGCAACCGACGCAGGGTCGGGTAGAGCGAGCCGTAGCTGATCGCCGCCCGGATCGCTCCGAGCTTGGCGGTCAGCTCCTTGCGCAGCTCGTAGCCGTGCATCGGAGACTCCTGCAGGAGGCCGAGGATGGCGAGCTCGAGCACGGGCCATCCTCTCTGTACCCTCTACGCGGAGTGGTAACCGCCGCGATGTATCGGACCGATACATCGCACGCTAGCGGATCACCGTGATCAGGGCAAACCCCCGTTTCCGCGGTTCTCTGGTCACGCATCGTCACCGTGGTCGCCCCGTCCGGCGAGACCGCGTACCCTCTTCCGCATGCGTACGCAGCGCCAGGTGGTGGACTACTCGCTCCGGAAGCGAGCGGTGCTGCGTGAGCTCCTCGCCGGTCGGGTCGGCACGTACGACGTCTGCGACGCGTCGCCGTACCTGAAGAACGCTGCCCGCTACCACGGCGAGCCGACCGACGACCGGTGCCCGATCTGCCGGAGCGAGAACCTGACGCGCGTCCACTACATTTACGGCGACGAACTCAAGCAGTCCGCCGGCCAGGCCCGGACGCTGGCCGAGTTGCCCGTGCTGGCGATGACGCTGCGTGAGTTCCAGGTCTTCGTGGTGGAGGTGTGCCTCGGCTGTGACTGGAACCATCTCGTCGAGCAGTACCTGCTCGGCCGGGACGGGCTGGCCGGGGACCCGGAGGGCGGGCCGGAGCAGGACGCGGTGGGCGGCGCGGCCGCCTCGGGCACCGGTGCGGTCGGTCGACGGAGGCGAGAGGCGCAACGGTGATCCTGGCTCGATCGGCCGACCCCGGCCAGCATGCGCGCGCCCGGGGTGACCGACGACTCGTTGGTCTGATTGGCCCGATTGATTCACAACTGACACCGGTCGACTGCGGCGCACCTGTGCCGCGCCCGGCGGGTGTCCCATCTCACGGCAAACCGGTGGCGGCGCGATCGCGCCACACCGCGACGGCAGGGTGTGAGGAATGAACTCGTACGGCGATCCCAGTTCCCCGCGCGGGCGGGCCCAGATTCCGGGCCGGCACGGCGACTCCGGCGGTGACGCCCGCGGGGGCGGTTGGTCGGCTGCACAGGAGGGTACGGCACCCGGCCGTGCCTCGGTCACGCCCCGGGGTGCCGCCGGTGGGCGGGCCTCGGTCGGCGGCTCGGCGTCCGTGCCGCCGCGCGGCGGTCCGGCCGCCGGATCGGCTTCGGTGGGCTCCGCCTCCGCCGGCCGTGCCGGCGCCGGCCGGGCCTCCGTCCCGGTCTCCCCGGCACCGGGCGCGGGCCGGGCGGGCGCGGGCCGCGCATCGGTGCCGGTCTCCCCGGCGGCCGGCGGATCGGCCGGCCGCGCCACGGTGGGCGCCGCGGCCGTCGGTGCCGCCTCGGCCGGGCGGGCCAGCGTCGGGTCGGCGGCCGTCGGCGGCGTCGCGGGCCGGGCGTCGGCGCGGGCGAGCGTCTCGGGCGGCCCGGGTGGGCCCGGGGGGCCGACCGGCCCCGGCCGCGGCGGTCGTGGCGCGGGCGACCCGGCACGGGCGAAGAAGCGCAAGCGGGTGAACATGCTGATCGCCGCCTTCGCGGTCTTCATCATGCTCGCCGGCCTCGGCGTGGTCGGCTTCACCTACTACTCGACCAGCGTCGTGCTTCCCGAGGACACCACGCCGCCGCAGGCGACCACCCTTTACGCGTTCGACAACAAGACGCCCATCGCCAAGGTCGGCACACAGAACCGGACCCTGGTCACCATCGACCAGATCCCGAAGCACGTGCAGGACGCGGTCGCCGCGGCCGAGGACCGGAACTTCTACGAGCACTCCGGTGTGGACTACAAGGGCATCGCCCGCGCCGCGTGGAACAACCTCACCGGCGGCGACAAGCAGGGTGCCTCGACCATCACCCAGCAGTACGCCCGCAACGCCTACGACAACCTGAAGGACGACACCTACGCCCGGAAGGTGAAGGAGGCGATCCTCGCCTCGAAGCTGAACGACCAGAAGAGCAAGCCCGAGATCATGCAGCACTACCTGAACATCATCTACTTCGGGCGGGGCGCGCACGGCATCGAGGCGGCGGCGCAGACCTACTTCGGCAAGCCGGCGAAGAGCCTCAGCGTCGCCGAGGGCGCGGTCCTCGCCGCGCTGATCAAGCAGCCGGAGGCCGGCGCGGGCCACAAGGGCTACGACCCGGCGGTCAACCCCACCGAGGCCAAGTCCCGGTGGGACTACGTGATCAGCGGCATGGTCGAGAAGGGCTGGCTGAACGCCGCGGGCAAGCCGGCGGCGCCGACCGAGTACCCAACGAAGACCCTGAAGAAGCCGAACCAGGGCGGCGCCGGCCTCGACTACGGCGTCAACACCCCGTACGGCAACGTGATCAACTACGTCAAGCAGGAGATGCGGGACCAGGGCCTCTGCGTCGACGACGAATCCAAGGTCACCGAGCAGAAGAAGCTCTGCTCGCAGGCGCTGATGTCCGGCGGCTACCGGATCCGCACCACCATCGACACGAAGATCCAGAAGGCGGCGGTCGAGACGGCCCAGCGCAAGACCAAGGGCTCTGAGCTCGCCGGCCAGCCGAAGAACCTGATGGCGGCGGTGGTGGCCATCAACCCGGACAACGGCCGGGTGCTCGCCTACTACGGCGGCGACAACGGCACCGGCACCGACTACGCCGGCAAGAACACCGACGCCAATGGGAACGTCACCGGCGGCCACTCGCCGGGCTCCAGTTTCAAGATCTACACGCTGGCGGCGGCCCTGAGGGAGGGCAAGGCCCTGGAGTCGCGCTGGAAGGGCCGGGCGTTCACTCCGGAGGGCACCGAGTTCAAGGTCAGCAACGCGGGCAACGACAACCCGAGGTGCGGCGACTCCTGCACCCTGAAGGAATCCACGTTGCAGTCGCTGAACGTGCCCTTCTACCACGTGACCCAGGAGATCGGGCCGGACAAGGTCATCAAGATGGCCGCCGACGCCGGTGTCACCACCATGTGGCGGACGGATACCGACCCGGCGAAGGCGTACGACCTGACCAAGACCGATCCGAAGAAGATCGCGCCGAGCCCGTTCTTCCACGTGGTCGGCTACGGCCAGTACCCGGTCACCGTCCTCGACCACGCCAACGGCGTCGCCACCTTTGCCAACGAGGGGGTCTACAACAAGGCCCACTTCCTCTACTCGGTGGAGGAGCGGGACGAGATCACCGGCAAGTGGAAGAAGATCGGCGGGGAGAAGCTCACCCCGAAGCAGCGCATCGAGAAGGACGTCGTGGCCGACGTGACCTCGGTGCTGGAGCAGTACCCGGCGCAGGTCAACCACCGGCTGGAGGAGGGCCGTAAGGCGGCCTCCAAGACCGGCACCTGGGAGCAGAAGCCGGACAGCCCGGAGAACGGCGACGCCTGGATGATCGGTTACACGCCACAGATCGCCACCGCAGTCTGGGTCGGCAACCTGCAGAACCGACTGCCGCTCAAGCTGAAGGACGGCCGTCGGGTCAGTGGTTCGAACCTCCCGGGTGACATCTGGGAGCGGTTCATGGAAGAGGCGCACAAGACCTCAGACGACTATCGGGAGAAGAAGGACTTCCCGCCGGCGGCGAACATCGGCGACCCCAACTCCGGCAACGGCGAGACGCCCCCGCCGTCCCCGCCCCCGACCCCGCCGAACTGCCCGGACCCGTTGAACCCGTTCTGCCCGCCGACCGGCAACAACGGCGGTGGCAACAACGGCGGCGGCAACAACCCGGGCGGTCCCACCGGGCCCACCGACCCGACTGACCCGCGGCCGGGTGGCGGGGGTGGCGGTGACGGGCTACTCCCGAGCCTCACACCCCGACCCGACGACGATTGAGCCACGAACGCCGCCGGCGGCCGGAGCACCTTTCCGGCCGCCGGCGGCGTTTCCGCGTACCGACGTGTCGGGTGCTGCAGGGGACGCGGAGGCCGGTCGTACGGCAGGATGCACCCTCATGAGCACGCAGCCGACGCGAGGCATCGACGACGCCGGTGCCGCCGACCACCCGTCCCGGTCCGACGGCTTCGTCCGGGGCGTCTCCGGCGTCATCGGCGGCCCGTTGGGCGACCACGCCGTCGCGCTCGACCGACCCGCCGGGCGGGAGAGCCGGTTCTGGACGGCGGCGAGGATCGTCCTGGCCCTGGTCTGCCTGACCCTGGCGCTGCACTGGGTGCAGAAGTCGCCCTGCCAGGACGGTGCCTGGCAGAACAACGTGCAGTACACCCGGTTCTGCTACACCGACGTGCTGGCGCTCTACTACGCCGAGCGGCTCAACGAGGGCGCGGTCCCCTACCGGGACCACCCCGTCGAGTACCCGGTGCTCACCGGCTACTTCATGGGCGCGCTCGGCCTGCCCGTGCACGCCCTCGGCGAGAACGACCCGGGGATCAACCAGGGCCAGTGGTTCTACAACCTGAACGCGCTGGTGCTCGGCGCACTGGCGGTCGCCACGGTGGCGGTGATCCTCGCCCTGCGCCGCCGACGACCCTGGGACGCCGCGCTCTTCGCGCTCGCCCCCGCGCTGATGGTCACCGCCACGGTCAACTGGGACCTGCTCGCCATCGGGCTGGCCGCGTTCGGCCTGTTCGCCTGGGCCCGCAGTCGGCCCCTGCTCGCTGGCGTCCTGCTCGGCCTCGCCGGGGCGGCCAAGATGTGGCCGCTGTTCATCTTCTGGCCGATCCTGTTGCTGGCGCTGCGCGCCGGGCGGCTCCGCGCCGCCCTCACCGCCATCGGCGCGGCCCTGGTGTCCCTGGTCGCCGTGAACCTGCCGGTCGCCGTCCCGTACCGGGAGAACTGGGACCGGTTCTTCGAGCTGAACTCGACCCGGCCGATCGACTGGGGCACCCTCTGGTACATCGGGCGCTACCTGGACGGCAAGGTCGGCAGCGCCAACCCCGCCGATCTCGGGCCCTTCGAGTGGCTGAACGTCAACATTCCGGCGCTGAACACCCTGTCGTACGCCCTCTTCGGGATGGCCTGCCTCGGGGTGGCCGCGCTGGGGCTGCTGGCGCCGCGCCGCCCCCGGCTCGCGCAGCTCGCGTTCCTGGTGGTCGCCGCGTTCCTGATCTTCAGCAAGGTGTGGTCGCAGCAGTTCGTGCTCTGGCTGCTGCCGCTGGTGGTGCTGGCCCGCCCCAGGTGGGGCGCCTTCCTGGCCTGGCAGGTGGCCGAGGTCTGCTACTTCGCGGCCTTCTACGGGGAACTGCTCGGCGCGTCGACCAGTAAGCCGGTCTTCCCGGAGGGCGTCTTCGTGCTGGCGGCCACCCTGCGCCTGACCACCGTGGTGGTGCTCTGCGTGCTGGTCGTGCGGGAGATCCTGCGGCCGGAACACGACCCGGTACGGGCCACGTACGCCGACGACCCGGACGGCGGTCCCCTCGACGGCGCGCCGGACGCACCCTGGCTCGACCGCTGGCGACGCCGGCCCACCGCCCCCGCCGAGCCGGCACCCCTGCCGGCGTGACCCGTCTCGCCGGCCACCCGAGGTGAGACACACCCGGGTGGCCGGCGGCACGCGGGTCAGAGCCGGTAGACCACCACCTGGCCGATCTCCTCGCGGGTGATGCCCAGGCCGTCGACCGGCGCGTCGACCGTGACCTCCCACGGCGTGCCGGCGATCTGGTCGCGCATCAGCAGCACGTTGCGGACGCCGAGGATGCGCAGGTAGTCGACGCTGGTCTGATCCGGGAAGGAGAGCGTCACCCGGCGCACCTCGTCGAGCTGGTGCGGGGTGAAGCCGCTGCCTCCGTTGACCACGTCCTGGAACCTGGTCGTGGACCAGAGCATCACCGGCTGGTCGAGGTTCTGGCTGCTCGGCAGCACCAGCAGCGGGCCGGCCACGGTCCGCATCGCGGCGGGCTGCTGCGGCACGACCGGGTGCGGCGTGACGTTCAGGCCCTCGGTGATCACCAGCACCAGCGGCAGCAGGGTGGCCAGGCGCAGCCACGGGCCCGGCCAGGAGGGGATCCGCTCGGCGCAGATCTCCCGCACCCGCGTGGCGAACGCGCTGACCGCGCCCGCCGCGAGCAGCCCGAGCAGCAGCGTGGTCCAGAGCATCAGCCGGCCGGGGGTGCGCAGGCCGCTCCACCCGGGCAGGTGCTCGAAGAGCGGCACGTAGGTGTACGTGCCGTCGAACAACCGGGTGCCCATGGCGAGCACCATGGTCACCACCACGCCGGCGAGCAGCAGCAGTCGGTGGCGCAGCTTCCAGACGGAGAAGAAGAGCCCGCCGGCGGCGAGGGCGTAGAGCACGAACCCGGGCAGCAGGGTCATCTCCGGGTGCCAGGGCAGCGCCGCCCGCGCGCCCTCGTGCAACTCGCCCCAGATGCGCGACTCGGCGGGCGCGGTGAAGAAGCCGCTCGCCGGCGGGGAGAAGATGCCGATGTCGGCGACCGTCCGCTCCGCCTGCGGGTGCTGCTCCTTCACGGTGAAGTACGGAACCGCCAGCAGCGCGCCGACACCGGCGAAGAGCAGCCCGCCGACCAGGTCCGCGGCGAGCAGCCGGCGCCCGAACGGGCGCTTCACGGCCCAGAACCAGGTTCGCCGGACGTACCAGGTCACGGCGGCGACGACCACCGCGCCGCCGAGGAAGTACGCGAACGGCAGCCCGATGCCGAAGCCCAGGCTGAGCTGCCAGGCGGCCACCAGCCAGCCGGTGTAGACCCAGCCGTCGTGCCGGCGCTCCGGGCGGTAGCCGTGGCGGAGCGAGTAGCCGTGCCCCCGCGCCAGCATGGCCAGCGCCAGCGGGATGCCGCCGTTGGAGATCACGTGCAGGTGCCCGGCCTGCGCGAGCAGCCAGGGCGCGTAGGCGTAGCCGACCCCGGCCACCGCCCCGCCGATCCGGCCCGCGCCGAGCTGGCGGGCCAGCGCGTACGCCCCGAGCGTGGCGAGCGCGTGGGCCAGCACGAACATGATGTTGTAGCGCAGCACGGCGGCTTCGGGGCCGGTGCCGATCATGCCCGCCGGGGCGTAGCCGAGCAGCGTGTCGGAGAAGGCGAAGCTCCAGTCCTCCGGGAAGAAGGTGTTCGACTGCCAGAGCTGCGCCGGGTTGGTCAGCAGGATGTGCCCGGACCAGGCCATCTGCCACGCCTGCAGGCTCGGGTCCCAGTAGTCCTGCGGGAGGGTGTGCAACGGGTAGCGCATGGTCGGCCAGGTCATCAGGACGGCCAGCGCCAGCGAGCCGAGCGTCGCGAGCGTCCACTCGTGGATCAGCACGCGACCGACCGCCCGGGCGGCACGCCGTACCCAGCTCGGCCGGGGCTCCGGGGCGGACGCGAAGGCGGCCCACCGGTCCGGCTTCCCCGCCTCCTTGCCGCCCTCCTCGCTCTTGCCGCTCTCCTTGCCGTCGCCGTTCTTGTCCGTGTCGTCCTTGGCGGCACCCTCCTTGGCGGCACCGGCCTTGTCCGTGCCGGCCTTGGCCGCACCGGCCTCGGCGGCACCGTCCTCGCGGTCCTTGCCGTCGGCGTCCTTGGCCCTGCCGTCGCCGGTGGTGCCGGCGTCACCGGCGACGGCCTTGACGTCGCCGTCGGTGGTGACATCGTCGCTGGTTCCGGCGGCACCGGGCTTGGCTCCGGCATCGCCGAGCCTGGTCCTGGCGTCTCCGCTGTTCGTGGCGTCGCCGGCCTTGGCGTCGCCGGTGCCGCTGGCGGTGCCCGGCCGGTCGTTGTCTCGGCCGCTCGTGCCGCGGGCGTCGCTGGTGACCGGGTCCTTGTCGGTGGAGCGGGTCCCGGCGGGAGCACCGGCCGTCGGCGCGGTGCCGCCACCCGTGCCGCTGGCCGGGTCGGCCCCGTCGGGAACGCCCGCGCGCGCGGCTTCGGTGGAGGTGGTCGGGCCGGGGGGTGGGCCGGCCGGCGAGTCGTCGCCGGAAGCCGCCGACGGGCCGGCGGCGGGGCGGGGGCCACCGGTGGCGGACTGGTCGGTCGTCATGCGGCGGGGCTCTCCGCGCCGAGCCGGTCACGCAGGAAGGCGATGTCGGCACCCTGGCCCTCGACGCCGCCCGGGGTTTCGACGACCACCGGCGCGCCGGCCGCGCGGATCACCGCCACCAGCAGTTCGGGGTCGATCGTCCCGCCGTCGAGGTTGTCGTGCCGGTCCTGCCCGGAGTTGAACGCTCCCTTGGAGTTGTTGGCGTGCACCAGGTCGATCCGTCCGGTGATCGCCTTGACCCGGTCGACCAGGCCGAGCAGCTCCTCGCCGCCGGCGTGCGCGTGGCAGGTGTCCAGGCAGAAGCCCACCTCGTAGTCGCCCACGGCGTCCCAGAGCCGGGCCAGCGCGTCGAGCCGCCGGGCGCACGCGTTGTCGCCGCCGGCGGTGTTCTCGATCAGGACCGGCAGCTCGAAGCCGCCGGAGTCCGCCGCGTACGCGAAGGTCTTGCGCCAGTTGTCGAAACCGACGGTGAGGTCGTCCCCGGCGTTGACGTGCCCGCCGTGCACGATCAGCCCCTTCGCGCCGACGGCGGCGGCCGCCTGGGCGTGCCCGAGCAGCAGCTTCCGGCTGGGAATCCGGATCCGGTTGTTCAGGGTCGCGACGTTGATGACGTACGGCGCGTGGACGTAGAGGTCGACGTCCGCCGCCCGCAGCCGCTCCGCGTCCTCCCGGGGCTTCGGGGCTTTCCACCCCTGCGGGTCGGAGAGGAAGAACTGCACGGCCCCGGCCTCTCGGGCCGTCGCCTCCGCCAGCGGGTCGGTCGAATCGACGTGGGCTCCGATACGCATGCACGGGAGCCTACGTCGCCGCGCCGACAGCCGGGGCGACGGCGGTGGGGAGTGGGAGGTGTGCCGGCGTCACCTCCCGGCGTCGGCGGTCGTTGATGTGAGTGGGATCCACGGTTGGTGCTCCCGGGCGAGGCGGCCGCAGGTCGCCCGCCGGGTGGCCGAGCCGCCCGGGAAGCGGGGGCACCCCCGTCGCGCGGCCCGGCGCGACGGGGGCCGGCCCCGGAACCAGTACCCGGGTCGGCCAAAAAATTTCGGAGAAATCCGCCATTTACGCCGACAAGGGTCAAGAGCCGTTGTAACGTCGGGTAACAACACGATAAAGCTCCGCGGGGCGTCCCCGGTCCAACCTCATCGGTGTGGTCGTTCCTCCCCAGGTCCCACCCAAGGAATGCGGACGGGACGCCCCGCGGCCTCGTGCACGGGGGCTCGCATCGACAGCGACGTCGAGGCGGGCCCCCGTCGCCTCTGCCCGGGGCGGGTGGACCGACCACCCCGGGCATGATCGTCCGGACCGGGTATCCTGGTCCGGTTGTCCGCGTCCGGCCGGGTTCCCCCGGGACCGGCGTGGGCCACGACGCACGACCTCCTGCCACGGAAGGACCGTGGCCGCTTAGCCCACAGGAGGTGAGCACGTCTTGCGTCATTACGAGATCATGGTGATCCTCGACCCCAGCCTCGAGGAGCGCACCGTCGCCCCGTCGCTCGACACGTACCTGAACGTGATCCGGACCGCGGGTGGCTCGGTGGAGAAGACCGACGTGTGGGGCCGCCGGCGCCTCGCGTACGAGATCAACAAGAAGGCCGAGGGCATCTACGCCGTCATCGACCTGCAGGCGACGCCTGCGGCGGTGGCCGAGCTGGACCGTCAGCTGCGGCTCAACGAGTCCGTGCTGCGCACCAAGGTCATCCGGCCGGAGATGCGCTAAGCATTCAACCCCGGTTCACCCGGACCAGCCTCATCGGTGCTGTCGGAGGGCTCTGAGAGCCTGTACGGCAGAACAGATTGAGTGCGCGAGGAGATGGTCATGGCAGGAGACACCACCATCACGGTCATCGGCAACCTGACCGATGACCCCGAGTTGCGGTTCACCCCCTCCGGTGCGGCGGTCGCCAAGTTCCGGGTCGCCTCGACGCCCCGGTTCATGGACAAGGCCTCCGGCGAGTGGAAGGACGGCGAGCCGCTCTTCCTGGCGTGCACCGTGTGGCGGCAGGCGGCGGAGCACGTCGCCGAGTCGCTCCAGCGGGGCGCCCGCGTGATCGTCTCGGGCCGGCTGCGTCAGCGGTCGTACGAGACCCGCGAGGGCGAGAAGCGCACCGTCATCGAGCTCGAGGTCGACGAGATCGGCCCGTCGCTGCGCTACGCCACGGCGAAGGTGCAGAAGATGTCCCGCTCCGGCGGCGGTGGCGGCGGCTTCGGCGGCGGTGGTGGAGGTGGCCAGGGCGGCGGCGGAGGCAACTTCGACGACCCCTGGGCCTCGGCCGCTCCGGCACCCTCGCGCGGTGGTTCGGGTGGCGGAAACTTCGACGAGGAGCCCCCGTTCTAATGGCGCCGAGCGCCCGCGATCGCAAACCAGGAGCACGAGCAATGGCCAAGGCCGCTGCACTTCGCAAGCCGAAGAAGAAGGTGAACCCGCTCGACAAGGACGGGATCACCTACATCGATTACAAGGACACCGCGCTGCTGCGCAAGTTCATCTCCGACCGCGGCAAGATCCGCGCTCGGCGGGTGACCGGCGTGACCTCGCAGCAGCAGCGGCAGATCGCCCGTGCGGTCAAGAACGCCCGCGAGATGGCGCTCCTGCCGTACACCGCCACGGCCCGCTGAGAGGAGGCACCGATATGAAGATCATCCTGACTCAGGAGGTGTCCGGCCTCGGTGCCCCGGGCGACATCGTCGAGGTCAAGAACGGCTACGGCCGTAACTACCTGCTGCCGCAGGGCTTCGCGATCGCCTGGACCAAGGGTGCGGAGAAGCAGGTCACGGTCATCAAGCGGGCCCGCTCGGCCCGGGAGATCCGCGACCTCGGCCACGCCAACGAGGTCAAGGACCAGCTCGAGGGCCTCAAGGTCAGCCTGAAGGCCCGCGCCGGTGACGGTGGCCGGCTCTTCGGCTCGGTCACCCCGGCCGAGATCGTCGACGCCGTCAAGGCCGCCGGCGGCCCGGTCCTCGACCGTCGTCGGCTGGAGCTGCCCGGTCACATCAAGTCGACCGGCTCCTACCCGGTGCGGATCAAGCTGCACCCCGAGGTGACCGCCAAGTTCGACCTCAACGTCGTCCAGGGCTGACGCCTCACCACAGCACCACGACAGGGCCC
Organism: Micromonospora sp. NPDC048063; assembly: GCF_043202855.1. Taxonomy (NCBI): domain Bacteria; kingdom Bacillati; phylum Actinomycetota; class Actinomycetes; order Micromonosporales; family Micromonosporaceae; genus Micromonospora; species Micromonospora sp. NPDC048063. Next base: position 143,904 of record NZ_JBIDBG010000012.1, read on the forward strand.
GCACCGACCGGTGCGGGCCCTGTTCGCGTTCGACAACCGGCCCGGCCGGATGGGGCGCGTCAGCCGATCGGCTGCCCGGTGACCGCGCTGATCATGACCGTCGAGAGGCCACCGCCGACCACCGCCGCAGCCAGCGCCACCGTGGCCGAACGCCAAGTGGTGCCGACCCGGCGCAGCAGCAGCGCCACGACCAGGCTGCTGGCCAGCGCCAACCCGAATCGCGGCAGGCCTGACGCCAGGGAACCCAACGCCCGTGACCGCGGATCGTCGCCCGCCAGGCGGCTGCCCGACTAGGACCCCTCGTCCCGGTCGTCCTGCCCAGGCCAGGGCCACCCCTCCGCGGTGCCCCGCCGGAGCGCGCCGGCACCGTCCGGTCCCACCCACCGCCGCCGGAGTATCGCTCCCACCGCCCGGTGCTGTCCGGCTGGTGCCACTGGCCGGTGTCGTCGCTCTGATCCCAGCGAACGGCGGCGACGGAGTGCTCCCAGCGGTCCACCTTGCCGGCCGGGTGCCACGCGCGTACGCCCGACGCGTCCCACGGTCCAACGGCGGTGGGTAGGAGGGCGCCGCCGATCCGCATGCCTCCCGGTCCTCGGCCCGGCGGCGCCCCGAGTAGCCCCGCTCCTGCGGTCGGTCGAACGTCCACTCCCCGGTATGCTCCGACTCCGGCGTCGCGCCGCCCGCCGGGGCCTCCCGCCAGCTCGGCTCGCTGACCCGGTGCCAACTGCTCGTGGTCTCCGTGGTCCGCCAGCCGCCACCGGCCCGGCGGCGGTCGAGGTCGTCCTCGTCGTCCGGGGCGGCGTGCCGGCCGCCGCCGTCCGCGCGGCGGACGCCGGACTCGAGCGCCCATCGCGGCAGGTAGGGACCGACGGACTCCTGCTGGCCGGCTGTGATGCCGCGACGTCGCCTCCGGGCGCGGGGCCGGGCGGTGTCCCCGTCGTAGGGGTCGGCCGGCGACGGGTCTGGGGGACCTTCCCAGGCAACGGCCGGGGGGCGCTCGCGCGGGCCATCGTCTCGTCCCCAGTCCCGGTAACTCACGGCCGGAGCGTGACCCTCCCCAACCGATGGCGCGATCCGCTGCCAAGGTGTAGCCGTTCGCTGGAGACGGTACGGGACGTTCGACCGGGCAGTTCGACCGAAAACTTTCATCCACAGGGTGGGGACTGAGTTTTCCCAGCTCAGCGGCTTGCCTGGGGGAATTCCCCAACCGTTGTCCACAGCCTGTGCACACCCTGCGCACATGGTCGTCCACCGGAATCCACAGGTTGTCCCGAGGCTCGTCCACCGCCACGGTTGAGGGGCTGACCTCGGGTTCCGTAAGGTGGGCCCCCGACCGGCCGTGCGATGACCCCCGATCGACCGGCAGGTCGAGGTTGTCGTACCCCGGCGGTAGAGCTGGCCTTGGATCCGACGCAGTGGAGGGGGGACCCGTGTCGGTCACCGACGACATGCGGGCGGACCAGCGTACCGGCGGCGGCCAGGCGTCCCCGCCGCCCCAGCGCGACGGTCAGTTCGACAAGACCCCACCCCAGGACGTCGCCGCCGAGCAGTGCGTCCTCGGCGGCATGCTGCTCTCCAAGGACGCCATCGCCGACGTCGTCGAGATCCTCAAGACCAACGACTTCTACCGGCCGGTGCACGCCACCATCTTCGACACCATCCTGGAGATCTACGGTCGGGGCGAGCCGGCCGACTCGATCACCGTGGCGGCGGCGCTGGCCGACTCCGGCGACCTCGTCCGGATCGGTGGCGCCCCCTACCTGCACACGCTGATCGCCAGCGTGCCGACCGCCGCGAACGCCGCCTACTACGCGCGGATCGTCAGCGAGCGGGCGGTCCTGCGGCGGCTGGTGGAGGCCGGCACCAAGATCGTGCAGCTGGGCTACGGCACCGGTCAGGGCGGCAGCCGCGACGTCGACGACATCGTCGACCTCGCCCAGCAGGCGGTCTACGACGTCACCGAGCGCCGCGTCAGCGAGGACTTCGCGGTGCTCGCCGACATGCTTCAGCCGACGCTCGACGAGATCGAGGCGGTGGGTGCCCAAGGCGGCGTGATGACCGGCGTCCCCACCGGCTTCACCGACCTGGACCGGCTGCTCAACGGCCTGCACGCCGGGCAGCTCATCATCGTCGCCGGCCGGCCGGGTTTGGGTAAGGCGCTCGCCCTCGACACGCCGCTGCCAACCCCGGACGGATGGACCACGATGGGCGAGGTCGCCGTGGGCGACCGCCTGCTGGCCGCCGATGGCAGCCCGACCACCGTTACCGCCGCCTTCGAGGTGATGTACGACCGGCCGTGCTACGAGGTTGAATTTTCCGACGGCACGGTGATCGTCGCGGACGCGGAGCACCTATGGAAGACCACGACCCGGGCGAGCCGACGCCAGCCTGAGCAGCGAACGCGTCAGTACTGGCCGGAGTCGTCGTTGTCCAGGGTGCGGGCCGCCCAGGCGACGGTCGGTGCCGAATCCCGACGCCTCGTCACCGTGGCGCAGGCCCTGGAACAGGTCGGCCCTGAGTTCCGCAACGTCCTGCACACCGTCGCGCGGGAGGTCGGCGCCGAGGGGCGGGTGAGCCGGCTGGTGACGCGCGCGGGGAAGGCGCGGAACTGGAGCGCACCGGGGTACCCGGCAGGGCCACTGCTGACTGGGCTGCGCGAGCGGGCCGAGCGGCACGTCAATGCCGGTGCCCGGGTCCGGCACGGCGGTGTGGTGACCACTGCCCAGATCGCGGCGACGTTGCGTACCGACACGGCCGACCGGCGGTTGAACCACGCCGTCGAGAACTGCGGTCCCCTGCGACTGCCGGAGCGCGACCTGCTGATCCCGCCCTACACCCTGGGCGTGTGGCTCGGTGACGGGCACACCGGCGCCAGCCGGTTCACCACCGCTGACGACGAGATGGTGGACCTTGTCGAGCGGGACGGATTCGTGGTGCGGCCCAGCGGCCCGATGCTCTACAGCATCTCTCTGCCAGCGGCGACGCCATCGACCGAGCGGACGTGTGTCAACTGCGGCCGGTCCACCCGGGCACTTCGGGAGAACCCTGCCGTCAAGCGCTGCGCGGACTGCAGGGTCGTGCACGGTTCGTTTCTGGCGCTGCTCCGCCGGCTGGGGGTGGCGACGGACAAGCACATCCCGCAGGAGTACCTTCGGGCCTCCGAGCCCCAGCGCCGCGCGTTGCTGGCGGGCCTGATGGACACCGACGGCACGGTCGCTCCCGCCGGTAACCTCCAGTACACCTCCACCTCCAAGCGGCTCGCCGAGGACGTGTGGGAGCTCGTGGTGAGTCTGGGCTACCGCTGCACTGTCACGGAAAAGGCGGTGCCCGGGCGCAGCCCCGATTCGTCGACCGCGTACACGCTGAACTTCTCCACCCCGGATCCAATCTTCCGGTTGGAGCGGAAGCGCTCGGCTCACGCCGCGAGGCGTCGTACCAGTTCGGACGTGCGGACGAATTCCCGCTTCATCGTGGACGTCCGACCGGTGCCGAGCGTCCCGGTTCGGTGCGTGACGGTGGACAATCCCGAGCACCTCTACCTCGCGGGTCGGGCGATGGTGCCGACGCACAACAGCACCGCAAGCATGGACTTTGCTCGAAATGCTGCTATTCGCGCCAACCAGGCATCGGCGATCTTCTCACTGGAAATGAGCAAGGTCGAGATCGTCATGCGGCTGCTCTCGGCCGAGGCGCGGGTGCCGCTGCACGTCCTGCGCAGCGGTCAGCTCTCCGACGACGACTGGACCAAGCTCGCCCGGTGCATGGGCGAGATCAGCGAGGCGCCGCTCTTCGTCGACGACACGCCGAGCATGAACCTGATGGAGATCCGGGCCAAGGCGCGGCGGCTCAAGCAGCGGCACGACCTCAAGCTGATCGTCGTCGACTACCTCCAACTGATGACCTCGCCGAAGCGCACCGAGAGCCGACAGCAGGAGGTCGCGGACCTGTCCCGTGGCCTGAAGCTGCTCGCCAAGGAGGTCGAGTGCCCGGTGATCGCGGTGAGTCAGCTGAACCGTGGCCCGGAGCAGCGCACCGACAAGCGACCCCAATTGTCCGACTTGCGCGAAAGTGGCTCAATTGAGCAAGATGCCGATGTTGTCATCCTGCTGCACCGCGACGACTACTACGACAAGGAATCGCCGCGGGCCGGGGAGGCGGATTTCATAGTTGCCAAGCACAGGAATGGCCCAACCGACACGGTGACGGTTGCGGCGCAGCTCCATCTGTCGCGGTTTGTGGACATGGCCATCGTGTGATGCATTTAGGGGCACGAATGCCGGAGACCGCGCAGGACGCGGCCGTCACGCGTGCTCTGGCCGGCGAGAGTCTGACGAGCATCGCCTACCAAGCGGGAGTGACACTGGGGCAACTAGCCACGGCGTACGGCATCACAGAGCCCTCCGTACGCGGGCTTGTCCTCCGGCGCGGTGTTCCGCTTCGACGCGTTGTCCACACGCTGCGGCACGATGCCTTCGACGAGTTGACACCTGATGCCTGCTACTGGATCGGCTTCCTGTTCGCCGATGGTTCGATCAGCTACCGCCGGAACCACATCCCGCAGATCTCGGTCGGGCTCGCCGAACGGGATCGAGCGCACCTGCTCAAGCTCCGTACCTTCCTCGGTTCGACGAGCGTCATTTCGGCACCCAGCCCGACACATCACTCGTGCCAGTTCTCGGTTCGGTCCCAGCGGCTGGCTGACCGGCTTGTTGCGCTCGGCCGGTACCAGGGACCGATCAACGCTCGGTTGGTGGAGTCGCGTGACTTCTGGCGTGGTGTGGTCGACGGGGATGGATCAGTCGGCGTCTACCGCAGATCGCGATCGGCTCCGGCCACCATGCCTCAGTTCCGGACGCCACCACTGCTCTTTCGGGTAAGGCCGAGACCGCCCAACGGATAATGGCGGCTGCCATCTTCCGCGCGTCCGGCCCGACGGACCTGAGCTGACCGCCGCTCCGGCGATGCCGGAACTGGTCAGCCCAGGAGCGGGAACCAGCCGGCGACCTCACCGAGTTCGAGCTGGTCGCGGTCGGTGAGCGGCAGCCGGCCGGTCGCCTTGAGCAGGTATTCCGCGTCGCTCCACCCGGCCGGGCGGACGGCGTCGTCGCTGAGCAGGCCGTCCATCGTGGCCACGGCGACCCGCGTGGCGAGCACCCCGGGCAGGGGCGCGTCGGGCAGGTCGAGGACCAGGTCCAGGTGGTGCACGACGGCCTCGGTGGTCAGGGTGGCGAGCAAGTCCGGTACGCGCAGCACGTGCCCCTGCGTGGTGACGCGGCCGTCGGGGTCTGCCGCGCCAGCAGCGCGTACGGCGGCGGGGGCCGTGTCGGTCCAGAGCCGGACGATCCCGCTCGGACGGTCGAAGGCGGCGGCGGAGCGGCGCACCCACCAGGCATGTCGGGCGGCGGCTCCGTCCACGTCGGCCGGGAACGCGCGCCAGTAGCTCACGTCGTCCACGTCGGGCGGGCCCTCGGCGGGGCTGGCCAGCGCAACCAGCGCCCGCTGGGCGTCGCAGAGCACGTGGAACAGCAGGTCCGCGACGAGCCAACCCCGGCACCGGGTGGGCCGTTGCAGGTCGGCGTCGTCGAGGTCGGCCACGACCCGGATGATCCCGTCGTACGCCTGCGCCAGCGCGAAGTGCTGCCCCTGGTGCGTCATGGGATGCAGCGTCGCACGCCGGTCGCCGGCCGGCACGGCTAGCAGTGGCCCGGCGAGTGGCGGTGCGGGGCGCGGGCGTGGCCGCGGGTGACCGGGCCGGTCGAGGCACCGGCCCGGTCGACGGAGGGCTCAGCCGAACATCTCGTCCAGGAAGCTCTTGTGCTTCTTGCGCTTGTAGTGCCCGTGGTAGCCGTGGTGCTGGTGGCCGTGCCCGTACGCGGGGGCCGGCGGGTAGCCGTGGGCCGGCGGGGGCGGCGGGACAGCGCCGTAGCCCGGCTGGTGCGGGGCGGGGGCGGGCGGCGGGGGCGGCGGAGGCGCGTAGCCGCCCTGCTGGTGGCCGGGCTGGCCGGCGTAGCCGCCCTGCTGGTGGGCGGGCTGCGGCGGGGTCGGGGCGCCCTGCTGGCGGTTCCAGTTGGCCTCCGCCTCGAACAGCTTCTCCAGCTCGCCGCGGTCGAGGAAGATCCCCCGGCACTCGCCGCACTGGTCGATGACGACGCCGCTGCGCTCGTATTGGCGCATTTCTCCGTGGCACTTGGGACAGGTCAGGCTCATTCTCCGACCGTACCCGGTCCGGTCACGCGGTTGCTGTCAGCGCTTCCGTTACTTCGGAGTCGGGGACCTCGTGGAAGTCCTCGTAGTAGGCGCTCACCGCCATGAACTCCGGCGGGTGCTGCGCGCAGATGACCTGGTCGGCCTCGGCGGCCAGCATCTCGTACGCCTCCTGCGAGCCGACCGGGACGGCGACCACGACCCGGCGGGCGCCGAGGTGGCGGGCGACCTGGACGGCGGCGCGGGCGGTGGCCCCGGTGGCCAGGCCGTCGTCGACGATGACGGCGGTGCGCCCGGAGAGGTCGAGCGGCGGCCGGCCGGCGCGGTAGAGCTGCTCCCGCCGCTCCAGTTCGGCCTGCTCGCGTTGGCGCACCTCGGCGATGTCGTCGGCGCCGAGCCGGCTGGCCACGACGTCGTTGAGCACCTGCACGCCGCCGGGGCCGAGCGCGCCGAAGGCGACCTCGGGCGCCCACGGCATGCCGAGCTTCCGGACGACCAGCACGTCCAGCGGCGCGCCGAGGCGCTCGGCGACCACCCGGGCCACCGGCACGCCGCCGCGCACCAGCCCGAGCACGATGACGTCCGGTTCGCCGATCAGGGCGGTGAGCCGGTCGGCGAGCATCCGGCCCGCCTCTTCGCGGTCGCGATAGGTGGTGGTCATGCCTCAGGTCTACGCCGTGTCGCCGCCCTTCGCCCGCCAGTTCGGCGAACCGGGGTGCCGCAGCGCGGCGGCCCAGACCAGGAGGGCGAGCGGGTAGAGCAGGTAGCCGAAGCGGGTCGACGGCATCAGCAGGATCGCGGCCAGCAGCCCGTACCCGCAGGTCAGCGTCGCGGCGACGGCGGTGTGGGGCGGGCGGCGGGCGAGCCGGACGGCGATCGCCAGCCCGGCCGCGAGCAGCAGGGCGGCGGCGACCGCGCGGCCGGCGGGCAGCGCGGTGGCGATCAGGTGGCCGGGGAACGGCGACTGTGCCGGGCTGGTCACCAGGCCATGGCCGAGCGGGAAGCGGAGCACGTTCTCGACCAGCGCGTCGCGGTCGACGAGCAGGGCGGGGAGCAGCGCGGCGACGGGCAGGCCGAGCGCTCCCGCCGCGACCCGCAGGCCGGCCCGCCGGGTCATCCCCCAGATGATCAGCACGAGGGCGACCGGCCAGGCGAAGAGCTTCAGCGCCCCGGCCAGGCCGACGGCGATGCCGGCCCGGCCGGGTCGTCCGGCGGCGGCGAGGGCCAGCGCGAGCAGGCAGAGCGCGAGGACGGGCAGGTCGTCGCCGCCGGTGGCGAGGGTGAGCGCGCAGACCGGCAGCACGGTTGCGGCCTGTACGCCCCGGAGCACGGCGGCGCCGGCCGCGTGGTGGCCGGCGGGGCGGTCGACGCGCGCCAGGGCGCGGATCGCGAGGGCCAGCGCCAGCGCGGTGCCGACCGCGAACCAGACGCGCGCGTCGGTCCACCAGGCGTCGACGGCCGCCCTGGGCAGCCCGAACAGGGCCATTCCCGGCTGGTAGGGGGTGTAGCCGAGCAGCTGCTCGCCGGGCGGCAGGGCGGCGATCGCGTCGTGCCCGAGGTACGGCGTGCCGGTGTCGACCAGCCGCCTGCCGGACTCCTCGACGACCAGCACCTCCTCCTGCGCCCGGTCGCCGCGCCCGCCGGCCCGTTCGACGCTCTGCCAGGCCAGCGGCAGCAGGGCGGTGGTGAACCAGGCGAAACCGGTGACCGCCCAGCGGGCCGGCAGGCCGGCCAGCGGCGACCGCGGGTCGCGCCGGCGCAGCACGAGCTGGGCGGTCGCCGCGAGGGCGGCGAGGAGATACCCGGCGGCGGCGATGCCGCCCCAGGCCCGGTGCGGGACCAGTGTGGACGTGGCGGCGGTGGTCGCGGCGAACGCCGCCGACACGGCGTACAGGCCGAGGTCGAGGGCGAGGCCACCGGCGGCGGAGTCGAGGGCCCGCCAGCCGCGGCGGGTGGTCGGGGCGGCGGTCACGCGCGCCAGTCTGGCAGACCGGGCCCACGCCACCGCCACGCGTCGATGCTGGGCTGGCGGCCGTTCCCGGTCAGGCCGGCAGGTGGCGGTCGGCGCGGCCGCGCCCGCCCTGTCGGCGGCCGGGGGCGAGACGGATGACCGCGCCGGCGTCGTGCAGCGGCGGCGCGAGAGCGCCCGGACTGCCCCCGGAGCCTCGCCGGAACGCGGCGAGAAGCGTGTTGGCGGGCATCGGCCGGGCGAAGAGGTGGCCCTGCCCGGCGGTGCAGCCCAGCTCCCAGAGCGCCCGGCGTTGCGGCTCGCTCTCCACCCCCTCTGCCACCACGTCGAGGCCGAGGCTGCGGCCCAGGTCGAGGGTGGAGCGGATGACGGCGGCGGCCTCGGCGGAGCCCTCCATGGCGGTCACGAAGCTGCGGTCGATCTTCAGCTCGTGCACCGGGATCCGGGAGAGCAGGGAGAGGGAGGAGTAACCGGTGCCGAAGTCGTCCAGCGCCAGCCGCACCCCCTCGTCCCGCAGCCGGCTGAGCACCCGGTCCACCACGTCGAGCTGGCTGAGCGTGAGCGTCTCGGTCAACTCCAGCACCAGCCGGTCGGGGGGCAGGTCGTGGGCCCGCAGCCGGGCCAGCACCGAGCCGGGGAAGCGGGCGTCGAGCAGGCTGCGCGGCGACACGTTGACCGCGACCGGCACGTCGAAGCCGGCCTCCCGCCAGGCGCTCGCCGCGAGCAGCGCCTCGTCGAGGATCGCCTCGGCGAAGGCCGGCAGCAGCCCGGACCGTTCCACCGCCTCCAGGAAGCGCAGCGGGTCGATCACCCCGTGGACGGGGTGGCGCCAGCGGGCCAGCGCCTCCGCGCCGGTGACCTGGCCGGAGCCCAGGTCGACGATGGGCTGGAAGTTGACGGTGAACTCGTGGTCGGCGACGGCGCGGGGCAGCTCCCCGCCGAGGGTCAGCCGGCCGAGGTCGGCGGTGTCCCGGGTCGGGGCGTACGTCGAGGTGCGCTGCCCGGCCCGCTTCGCCTGGTACATCGCCACGTCCGCGCGGCGCAGCAGCTCCGGCATGCCGCCGGTGGCGGGCGCGGCGGCGATTCCGCCGCTCGCTTCGACGCTGATCCGCATGCCGTCCAGGTCGAACGGCTCGTGCAGCGTGGCGAGCAGGGTCTCCGCGCGGTGCGCGGCCACCGCCGGGGCCGGCAGACCCCGCAGGAGTACGGCGAACTCGTCGCCGCCCAGCCGGGCCACCAGGTCGCCCTCCTGGGCGGCGGTGCGCAGCCGCTCGGCGACCTGCACGAGGACCTGGTCCCCGGCGGCGTGCCCGAGGGTGTCGTTGACTTCCTTGAAGTGGTTGAGGTCGATCAGCACCAGCGCGGTCACCCCGTCGGCGTGCCGGGTGTTGAGGTGCTCGGTGCCCTGGTCGAGCAGGTGGCGGCGGTTGGCCAGCCCGGTCAGCGCGTCGTGCGTGGCGGCGTACGCGTGCTCGTCGGCGACCCGGGCCAGCTCGGCGTACGCCTGGGCGTTGCGGACCGCGGTGCAGAGCGCCGAGGCGAAGGTGCGCAGCGTGTACTGCTCCCGCTCGGAGAGCTGCACGGGGCCGCGGAAACGCAGTCGCAGCACGCCCACGTCGGCCGTCCGGTCGTGCCCCTCCAGCGCGGCCGGGACCACGGTGCCGTCGGTGGCGGTCGGCTCGCCGGCCGGCCCGTCGTACGTGATGGAGCCCGCTCCGCCGCGCACGGTGCGGCCGCCGTCGCGCAGCTCGACCTCCACCTCGTCGGCGGAGAACAGCTCGGCGGCCTGGGTGACCGCCGTGGTGAGGACCTTGTCCAGGTCGACCACGTTGAGCGCGTCGGTGGTGCGGGCGAGCCGCTGCCACGCCTGCTGCTCCGTGCGGGCCTTGACCCGGTTGGAGTAGAGCAGGTGGAGGCTGAGCACCAGGGGCGGCACGGCAAGCAGGAGGCGGGGGTCGGCGCGCAGGATGAGCAGCGTGGTGACGATGAGGACGAAGCGTGCCGCCGCGCTCGTCAGGCGCATCCCGAGGTCCTCCCGGAAGAGGTGCCCGAGCCTGGTGCCGGTGGCGAGCGCGATGACCGGGAGGGTCAGTAGCTCGTCGAGGACCACGGCGACTGCGTAGGCGAGCCCGATCAGCCCGACCACATGTGGGAACTCGGTGGGCGATGGCGGCCATCCGAGCGCGTGGAGTGTCGCCCCCGCGCCCGCCGCCAGCAACATGCTCTTGGCTACTCCGAAGGCGGCCTTCAGCGGCGGGAGCTTGATGAGCAGCAGGGCGATCGCCACCCCGAGCCCGGTGGTCAGGACGACCAGCGACGTCGGTGCGACCGCCAGACTCAGGATGATCGCCGTCTCGCTCCAGGAGATCGCGTGAACCGTCGCGCGGATCCGGATGCGCCACTTGATCGTCACGCCGAGTGCGGCCATGAAGATCAAGCTGAGGCTGAGCGCCAGATCCTCGCCCGACAGGTCGAGTTCCGTCAGCGCGTGCAGGGAAACGACCACCGCGACCGTGGCCACAACGCAGACGAGGCCGACGTGCAGCGTCAGCCGCCGCTCGGCCTCTGTCTTGCCCGTGTTCGGTCGTGTCACCGCATCCCCGACTTGCCACCCGCCCCCGATGAGCAGATGTCGAGGCTACCTACGGTCACTCGCCGAACACAATCCTTCTTACTGCCACTCGTGTGCCGACATGGCTTTGTCCCTCCTGCTTAACTGCCCGACCTCATCTGCGGCTGTTGTCTGCGACGGGAACAGCCTAAGGGTGGTTAAGGCAATTTTGGAGGGATATATGTAACTATGGGCAATGGATGAGAATCGCGCTACTTTTCGTGACTTTCCGTTCCCGCGTCGGAACGGAGTGCTGTACTTCTATCCGCTTGTGGTTAACGCAAGATAATGGCCCAGTGTCCGCCTCTGCGCATCGGACGTGAAGGCGCCCTTGAACGCCGATCATGATTGTGGCGCGACGGGCGCGGTGCGCCCCGTGGCGGCGCGATTGTCCATGCGCCGGCCCGGAAGCAGCCCGTTCGGGCCGTATCCGGTTGCGGACCGTCGTGGCGCCACTGCCGGCTGTCGACCAGAGCCGCTGCACCGACCTGTCGGAACCACCGAACCCGCACCCGGCAGGGTGGGCACCGCACCATTCATCTGAGGGCTGATCAGGCGTGACCCTCAGCAACCGCGAGCCTTTCGTTCATATGTTCGTGAAACCCTGCCCGTCCATTCGGGACGTCCGACCCGGCGCTCCGTACAACGAACCGAAGGTCGAGGTTCCGATCGGCCATGAAGTGATCGCCTTACAGTGAGAGTCGCCTCACCGATTCGTTATTGCCGAGGCTGGTCGTCGGCCCGAAGGCGGATGAGTTCCTGCTCGGGCCGGAAGCCGGTCGGCCAGGGACGGCAGGTCCCCACGCAGCGGTGCGGGATCGGGGCGGGACACCGACGCCAGGGCCGTGGCCGACGATCGCGCCGTACGACGGATAGGCTCGCGGCCGTGACCGATCCCGCGCAGCTCACCCACGTCGATCCGGCGGGCGCGGCCCGCATGGTCGACGTCTCCGCCAAGACCGTCACCGGCCGCCTGGCCGTCGCCGCCGGCCGGCTCCGCACCACTGCGGAGGTGGTCGAGTTGCTGCGCCGCGACGGGCTGCCCAAGGGCGACGCGTTGGCGGTCGGCCGGCTCGCCGGCATCATGGGCGCGAAGCGGACCCCGGACCTGATCCCGCTCTGCCACCCCATCGCCCTGCACGGCGTCACGGTCGACCTGACGCTGACCCGCGACACCGTCGAGATCACCGCCACGGCCCGGACGGCGGACCGCACCGGGGTGGAGATGGAGGCCCTGACCGCGGTGGCCGTCGCCGGGCTGGCGCTGGTCGACATGGTCAAGGCGGTCGACCCGGCGGCCAGCGTCGACGCGGTCCGGGTGCTGCGCAAGGAGGGCGGCAAGACCGGCCTGTGGGTCCGCCCGGAGGACCGGCCGTGATCCGGGCACGGGTGGTCGTGGCGTCCAACCGGGCCGCCGCGGGGGTGTACGCCGACACCAGCGGGCCGCTGCTCGTGGCCGGGCTGCGCGAGCTGGGTTGCGAGGTGGACGACCCGGTGGTGGTGCCCGACGGCGAGCCGGTGGGCGAGGCGCTGCGCGCCGCCCTGGCCGACGGGGTCGACGTCGTGCTGACCAGTGGCGGCACCGGGATCAACCCGACCGACCGCACCCCCGACGTGACCCGGGCGCTGCTCGACTACGAGGTCCCCGGCATCGCCGAGGCGATCCGGGCGCACAGCCGCGACAAGGTGCCCGCCGCCGCGCTCTCCCGCGGGCTCGCCGGCGTGGCCGGCCGGATGCTGGTGGTCAACCTGCCCGGCTCCACCGGCGGGGCCCGGGACGGTCTGGCCGTGCTCGGGCCGATCCTCGCCCACGCCGTCGACCAGCTCCGCGGCGGCGACCACTGACACCCCGCCACGTCGACCCCGGCCGCCCGCTCGACGGGGCACCGGGAGTGGTGCAGGTGACGGGGCGACCGACACTCCGCACCGGCTAGGCTCGGCCGGTGAGCACGGAAACCGCACCGGCCGCCGATCCAGTCGCCGCGCCCCCGCCGGCCGACTGGGAGGAGGCCCGATCCCGGGTGTACGCGGTCGGCCTGGCCGCCGCGCTCGCCACCGTGAGCCGGCCGCTCGCCGAGATCGACGGGCACACCCTCGCCGAGCCGTTGACCACGCGTACGGACCTGCCCGCCTTTCCGACCTCCAGCGTCGACGGCTGGGCGGTGCGCGGGGCGGGCCCGTGGCGCCCGGTCGGGCGGGCGCTGGCCGGCAGCACCCCGGCGCCGCTGACCGACGACGGGACGACCGTCGAGATCGCCACCGGCGCGATGGTGCCCGCGGGCGCCACCGCCGTGCTGCGGGTCGAGGAGTCCCGCCGTACGCCGGAGGGCCTGGTCGACGGCACGCCGCGGCCCGCGCCGGAGTGGCGCGAGCCCGGCGAGGAGGCGTACGCCGGGGAGGAACTGGTCCCCGCCGGCACGCCGGTGGACCCGGCGCTGGTCGGCCTGGCCGCCTCCTGCGGGCACGACAGCCTGCTGGTGCGGCGGCAGCCGCGCGCCGCGCTGCTGGTCTTCGGCGACGAGTTGCTGACCGCCGGTCCGCCCGCCGCCGGCCGGGTCCGGGACGCGCTCGGGCCGGCGGTGCCGGCGTGGCTGCGCCGGTACGGCTGCGTGGTGCGTCCGTCGGACGTGGTGGGACCGGTGGCGGACACCCTGTCCGCGCACGTGGCGGCCCTGCGCGCCGCGCTGGCCACCGCCGACCTGGTCTGCACCACCGGTGGCACGATGCACGGCCCGGTCGACCACCTGCACCCCGCGCTGGAGGCGCTCGGCGCCGACTACGTGGTCAACACGGTCGCGGTGCGGCCCGGCTTCCCGATGCTGCTGGCCCGGCTGACCGACGCCGACGGGCGGGTCCGGTTCGTCGCCGGGCTGCCCGGCAACCCGCAGTCCGCCATCATCGCCCTGGTCTCGCTGGTCGCCCCGCTCCTGGCCGGCCTGTCGGGCCGCCCGATGCCGGTGCTGCCGCACGCCGCGCTCGCCGAGCCGGTGCCCGGCCGGGGGCGGTACACCCACCTGGCACTGGTCCGGCTGGACCGGGCCGCCGGCACCGCCCACCCGGTCCGGCACGTCGGCTCGGCGATGCTGCGCGGGCTGGCCGGCGCGGACGGCTTCGCCGTCATCCGCCCCGGCACCTCGGGCGAGCCCGGTGACCGGGTGCCGGTCGTGCCACTGCCGCTGCTGCCCGGGGAGCGTGCGTGGTGACCGCGCCGACCACCGACGCGTCAGGCCGGCTCGCGGACCACCGGCCCACGACGTTCGGCGAGGTCACCGACCGGCCGCTCGACCTGGCCGCGCACGAGGCGGCGGTCGCGGACCGCCGGGCCGGCGCGGTGGTGTCGTTCCAGGGCGTGGTCCGCGACCACGACCACGGCCGCGCGGTGACCAGCCTGGAGTACGAGGGCCACCCGAGCGCCGAGCGGGTGCTGCGCGAGGTGGCGGCCGAGATCGCCAGCGAACCGGACGTGTACGCCGTCGCGGTGTCGCACCGGATCGGCCCGCTCGCCATCGGCGACGTGGCCCTGGTCGCGGCGGTCAGCACCGCCCACCGGGCCGCCGCGTTCGCGGCCTGTGCCCGGCTGGTCGACGAGGTCAAGGCGCGGCTGCCGATCTGGAAGCGGCAGGTGTTCGCCGACGGCACCGAGGAGTGGGTGAACTGCCCCTGACGGGCGGCCCACCCCTCAGCGGCGGACGCCGAGCGCGGCCTGGCGGCCCATCCGGTCGCCGTAGAAGGCCGGCTCGGCGCCGGGGCGCCACGGCAGCGCGGCGACGAGCACGATCAGGGCCAGCGCCAGCGAGTTCTCCATCAGGGCGCCGAAGAGGCCGTCCTGGTAGTGCGACACCTCGGGGAGCTGGTGTTCGTACGGCCAGATCGGGGAGACCAGGAAGAGCAGGTAGAGCCCGATCGCCGCGACGCCGTGCCGGAGCCCGGTCAGCCCCGGGTACCAGATCGGCGGGCGCAGCCCGTTGACCCCCGGCAGCCCGCCGTACGCGCCCTGGCCGGCCCGCTGGGCCAGCCCGCGGCTGGCGTCCCGGCGGCGTACGGCGGCGTCGGCCAGCACGATGATCGCGGGGATCACCCAGACCAGGTGGTGCGTCCAGGAGATCGGGCTGATCACGTTGGCGGTGAGGCCGACCAGCGTGAACGCGGTCAGCTCGTCGCCGTCGGCGCGCGCGTTGGCGGCGCGGGACAGGCCGAGCGCCAGCATCAGCACCGCGAACGCCAGCCAGAGCAGGCCGGGCGTCTCGATCGAGTCGTAGAGCCGGGCCAGCAGCCCGGCCAGCGACTGGTTGGGCGTCATGTCGGCGGCGCCGACCCGCTCGGTCTGCCAGAGCACGCCGCCGAAGTAGGCCCGGGACTCGGTGCCGACGACGGCGAAGGAGCCGAGGGTCACGGCGATCACCGTGCCGACCGCGGTGGCCGCCGCCCGCCACTGTCGGGTGATCATCAGGTAGGCGATGAACAGGGCCGGGGTCAGCTTGACCGCGGTGGCCAGACCGATGCCGACGCCGGCCCACGCGCCGCTGTAGACGAAGCGCAGCAGCGGGCCGTCGGTCTCGGCGACGTGGGTGCCCCGGCGGGACCGCCAGCGCAGGCCGATCAGGTCGGCCATGATCAGTGCGAAGAGGAGCAGGTTCACCTGGCCGTAGCCGAGGGTTTCCCGGGCCGGCTCGATGGCGACCGCCAGCGGCGTCGCGATCGCCACGGTGAACGGGAGCGGCCAGCCGAGCCGGTCGACGATGGGGCGGAGCAGACCGGCGAGCACGACCGCCAGGGCGGCGATGCTGGCGAGCGCGTTGACCATCCCGGCCAACTCGACCGGCAGGTGCGCCATCGGCAGCATGACCAGGCCGCCGAACGGCGGGTAGGTGAAACCCAGGGTGGTGCCGGGTGCGATGAACTCGTAGAGCTCGTGACCGCTCGCCCACCACACCACCGCGCCGTGGTAGATCTTCATGTCGAAGAAGTTGTACGGCCGCCCGAAAGCGCCGATGGCGAGCCATGCGGCATAGGCGACGGCGGCCACGAAGCCGGTCCGTACGACTGTCCTACGATCGATCCCACGCGTTACGCGACGGACTGGGGCGAGGCGGTCCACCCTCCTACCGACGGTCGCCGGCATGGCGTGGCCACCCCCGTACCAAGGTCGTCCTACCCGTCCAGGTCCGGTACGGAGCCTAGAACGGCGCCTCACGTTAATGCCTCCCGCGTTATGCGACCGTGTCCGATCCCACACATGTTTTTGACATTTCCACCGCGTTAACGCCTACCGGGTGGTTCAGGTAATTCGTGGCGTTGGCGGGTGGTGGACCGGCGGAGGGGAGGTATCGACGCAGGTCAGCCGGGGATTCGTCGGGCCGTCGCTGCCGATCGTACGGCGATCCGGGCCTCTCTGCGGGCGGTACGGACGGCTCGCTGCACCGAACGTCGGGAGTGGCCGATCCGGTGGCCGGTCCGCCACCGCAGGCCGGGCTTGCCGCCGGTGTCGGCGGCGGCGAGCAGCAGCCCGCCGAAGAGGCCGATGTTCTTCAGGAAGTGGATCTGGTTGTTGTTCCGCGCTCCCGGGTCGTCGTTGTTCCAGAAGGGATGCCCGGCGATGGTCACCGGGACCAGCGTGCCGGCGAGGACCAGCGCGGCCGGCCGGGCGAACCTGCCGGTGGCGAGCATCAGCCCGGCACCGACCTGCACCACCGCGTTGACCCGGATCAGCGTCTCCGTGTCGGTGGGGATGCGCGGGCCGGCCTTCTCCAGTAGCGGGGTCACCCGGTCGGTCAGGGGCTTCGCGGCCGAGACCAGCCGCCCCGGGTTCTGGAAGTTGTGCAACCCGCTGACCACGAAGATGCCGCTCAACATGGCGCGGGCGAGGGAGCGTACGGGTTTCATGGGTCAGTCATACCCCGTCACCGGCCCGGTTACCCCCGCAACCGCCGATCCGGATCGGCCCACGTGGACCTTCCCGGGCTGGTCGCCACGCCGACCCGGCGAGGTCGCGCCACGCCGATTCGAGCGACCGTCGCTGATGGACCGCCGACGAGGGGTAACGTCCCCCGCGTGACGACGCTGCGGCTGCGACCCGAGGACCCGGCCGACACCGGCGCGGTCCGTCGCGTGCTGGCCGCCGCCTTCGCCCGGCCCGACGTGGCCACGCCGCCCGAGGTGGGGCTGGTCGACGAGCTGCGCGGCAGCGACGCCTGGCTGCCGGAGCTGGCGATGGTCGCCGAGTACGGCGGCGAGGTCGTGGGGTACGCCCTGCTCACCCGGGTCCGGGTGAGGTCCGACGACGCCACCGCCCCGGCACTGGCCCTCGGCCCGGTGGCGGTCGCGCCGCACCGGCGGCGGATCGGGCTCGGCGCGGCGGTGGTCCAGGCCGGCCTCGACGCGGCCACCGAGCTGGGCGAGCGGCTGGTGGTGGTGCTCGGCGACCCGTCCTACTACCACCGCTTCGGCTTCGGCCGGGCCGACCGGATGGGGCTGACCAGCCCCTGGTCCGGCCTCGGCGACCCCTGGCAGGCGCTGGTGCTCCCGCCGACCACCGGCGGCGAAGGGCCGTCGCCGCGCGGCGAGGTCCTCTTCCCCCCGCCCTGGTCGAAGGTCTGACCCGCGCCCACCCCGCCCGTCAGGCCGGCTGGGTGCGCAGGTAACGGCCGAAGTGGGGGACGGTGAAGGCCACCGTGCCGCGCTCGCCGGAGTAGATGAGGCCCTTCTTGATCAGCGCGTCCCGGGCCGGGGAGAGGCTGGCCGGCTTGCGCCCGAGGGTGCGGGCGATCTCCGCCGTCGGCACGGCGGCGTCCATGTCGTCCCGCCCGCCGCCGTCGACCTCGCCCTCCACCAGGGACAGGGTGGCCATCGCCCGCATGTACTCGCGCTCGGCCGGAGTGGCCCGCTCGAACCGGGAGCCGAAGAAGCCGACCGCCAGTTCGGCCTCGGCCTCGGGCGCGGCGACCCGCACGTCGGCGGCGGTGATCGGCGAGCGCGGCGCGTGGTCCCAGGTCGCCTTCCCGTACGCCTGGACGAAGTACGGGTAGCCGCCGGACTTCTCGTAGAGCAGGTCGAGCGCCTTCTGCTCGTACTCGACCTCCTCGCGTTCGGCGGGCGCGCAGAGCGCCTGGTCGGCGGCGATCCGGTCGAGCCGGTCGATGCGCTGGTAGCGGAAGAGCCGCTCGGAGTACGACTTGGCGGCGCTGAGCACGGCCGGCAGGTGCGGCAGCCCGGCACCGACCACGATCAGCGGCGCGCCCAGTTGGGACAGCTCGTGGCAGGCGGCGCAGAGCGCGGAGACGTCCTCCGCGCCGAGGTCCTGCATCTCGTCGATGAAGACGGCGATGCCGGTGCCGACGTCGGCGGCCACCGCGGCGGCGTCGGTGAGCAGCTCGACGAGGTCGATCTCGATGTCGCCGGAGTCGGCCCGGCCGCTGGCGGCGGGCACGTCGATGCCGGGCTGCCACCGGTCGCGCAGCTTCGGGGCGGCGCCGCCGCGACCGGTCGGCGCGGACCGTTGGGCGAACGCCTTCAGCACGCCGAGGAAGGCGTCGATCCGGTCCGGCGCGCGGTGCCGGGGCGCGAGTTCACGGACGGCCATGTGCAGCGCGGCGGCGACGGGGCGGCGCAGTGACTGGTCCGGCCGCGCCTCGATCTTGCCGCTGCCCCAGAGGTGGTTGATCGCCTGGGACCGGAGGGTGTTGAGCAGCACCGTCTTGCCGACCCCGCGCAGGCCGGTGAGCATCAGGCTGCGTTCCGGCCGCCCGCGGGCGATGCGCTCCAGCACGACGTCGAAGACGTCCAGCTCGCGCCCCCGCCCGGCCAGCTCGGGCGGACGCTGGCCGGCGCCCGGTGCGTACGGGTTGCGGACCGGATCCACGCATCGCACAGTATCGGGCCGTCTAGCTGCGGGGCTAGACATCCGTAGATGGGGCTACCGGCGTGTCGGGTCGCGGCGGCGGCCGGATCCGGGGTCGAGACAAAACTAGGGCTGTCTAGCGTCGATGCTAGACAGCCCTAGTTTTGGTAATCAGCGCTTCTTCAGGCAGAGCACGTAGTCGAGGAAGTCCACCGAGTTGTCGTGCACGTAGTTCGCCGTCGACTTCGGTGCCCGGGTCTTGCACTTGTCACCGTCGCTCGTGCCCGGGATCCGCAGCAGCACCTCGTACGTGTTGGGGCCGCAGGGCACCTTCCGCAGCTCGGCGTCGGTGGACGTGCCGTCGTTGACCACGCAGTCGCCCTTGGCGAAATCGTCGTCGTCGTCCTCGGTCGGGCTCGGCTCCGCCGAACTCGGCGCCGCGCTGGGCTCGTCGGTCGGCTCGCCCGTCGGACTTGCGGGGGCACTCGTCGCCGGTGCCGAGATCGACGGGTCGTCGTCCTCGCCGGCCTGCCAGACCGCCCAGCCGGCGATCCCGAGGCACGGGCAGAGCAGGAGCACCACCACCAGGCCGATGATCAGGGCGATCTTCCCGCCGCCCTTCTTCGCCGGCGGAGCGGGCGGCGGCGTCCCGTACCCGCCGGGGGTCGGCGCCGGGGCGCCCCACTGGGCGCCGGGCGCCGGCGCGGGCGTCGGGCCGGCCGGCGGGAACGGCCCGGCTGGCGGATAGCCACCCTGCTCCGCCGACGGCTGACCCCCCGGCGGGGGCGGATACCCGGCCCCGGAGGTGGGCGGCGGCGGGTAGCCCGACCCGGAGGACGGGGGCTGCGGGGGGTAGGCCGGTCCGGGGGCCGGAGGCTGGCTCCACATCGGCGTGGTCGGCGGCTCGGCGGCCGGGCCGGGCTGGCCCCACTGCGGGGCGGCGGGCGGTTCGCCACCCGGCTGCGGCTGGCCCCACTGCGGGGCGGACGGCGGTTCCCCGCCGGGCTGCGGCTGGCCCCACTGCGGGGCGGACGGCGGCTCCGCGGCGGCCGACGGCGGCTGCCCCCACTGGGGCAGCGTCGGGTCGATGGGCGGCAGGCCCCCGGGATTGTCGGCCGGGCGCTGGTAGGGGTCGTCCGGCTGGCCGGGTGATCCGTAGGTTGTCATCTCTTCCCCAGGGGTGCGGTGGTTCAGCGCTGCTTCAGGCACAGCACGAAGTCGAGGGTGTCCAGCTCGCTGTCGAAGAAATACCAGTTGGTGTAGCCGTCGACCTTGGCGCACTTGGCCGCGGCGTCCTTCTCGCCGCTGGTCGCGCCGTCGATCCGGCGTAGCACCTCGTACGTCTGCGGGCCGCAGTCACTGATCAGCAGCTTGGGCTTGCCGCCGGTCGGACCGTCGTTGCGTACGCACTGCCCCGCCTCGACGAAGCGGGGGTCGGCGGAGGACTCGGGTGCCGCGGCACTGGCCGCCGGGGCGCTCGCCGGTGCCTCCGGCGCCCCGGACCCGGCGGCGGGCGCCGGCCCGCTCGGCGTGGCCACCGGCGCCTCGTCGTCCTGGCCGAGCAGGTAGAACACCGCCGCGCCACCGACGAGGACCAGCATGGCCACCGCCGCCAGCACCGCGGCCACCGGCCCCCGGGCACGCCGGCGTTCCGGCGGCGACGTGGTGCCCGGCGCGTACGGGGAGGGGGGCGCGGAGCCGGGCCAGGAGGCGTACGGCGGCGCGGCGGGACCGTGGTCGTAGGCGGGAGGCGGTGCCCCCTGCTGGTACGGCCCCGGTCCGTGACCCGGGTCGCCCCGCCGGTACGGCTGACCGCCGTACCCGGGCTCCGGCGGTGGGTACGTGGCGTGCGGATCGTCCCACCCGCCGCGCCCGGGCGAGGCGGCCGACGGGCCGTACGCCTCGTCCGGCTGCCGCCCACGCCACGGTGCCGGGTCCCCCCGACCCGGTGGTGGTCCGTAGTTCGCCATGCACGTCTCCCGCGTGAGTGGTGAGAGGCCGGCCACCAACGAGGGACGCCGACGCCCAGGCCACCGTAGCGTGTCCACCGATGAGACCACGCCCACCGATTCCGCCACCGGTCGCCGAGCCGCCCACCGGGACCGACCCGGGCACTGGGGCACGCCGGGCGGTCGCCGCCACGCCGGCCCTGGTCTGGACCGCCCTGCTGCTGGTCTACGTCGTCTGGGGCTCCACCTACCTCGGCATCAGGATCGTCGTGGAGTCGATGCCGCCGCTCGGCTCGGCGGCCGCCCGGTTCGCCGCCGCCGGTCTGGTGCTGGCGATCGTGCTGCGGCTGCGCCGGGGCCCGGGCGCGCTGCGGGTCGACCGGCGGCAGCTCGGCTCGGCCGCGCTGGTCGGGGTGCTGCTGTTGGCCGGCGGCAACGGGCTGGTGGCGCTCGCCGAGTCCGGCCCGCCGGGCGTCGCGGTGCCCTCCGGGATCGCCGCGCTGCTCGTGGCCACCGTCCCGCTGCTGGTGGTGCTGCTGCGTACGGTCACGGGCGACCGGCCCCGGTTCTGGACGTTGGCCGGGGTGACGCTGGGCTTCGTCGGCCTGGTGCTGCTCGTGCTGCCGACCGGCGGGGCGGACGCCGTACCGCTCGCCGGGGCGCTGACCATCGTCGCAGGCGCCGCCAGCTGGTCGATCGGCTCGTTTCTCTCCGGACGGATCCGGATGCCCGCCGACCCGTTCGTCGCCACCGTCTACGAGATGTTCGCCGGGGCGGCGGCACTCGCCGTCCTCGCCGTGGGGCGCGGCGAGCTGCACGGCTTCGACCCGGGCCAGGTCACCGGCCGGTCGTGGCTCGCGCTCGCGTACCTGATGGTGGCCGGCTCGCTGGTCGCCTTCACCGCGTACGTCTGGCTGCTGCACCACGCCCCGATCTCGCTGGTCGCGACGTACGCCTACGTCAACCCGGCGGTCGCGGTGGCGCTCGGCGCGCTGTTCGTCGCGGAGCCGGTCACCGCGCAGGTGCTGCTCGGCGGCGCGGTCATCGTCGCCGGGGTCGCCCTCGTCGTGAGCACCGAGAGACCCCGACGTCCTGTCCAGGGGGCCGCGCCGGAGCCGTCCCGCCGGTAGCGTCCGGCCCGTGTCGGGCGGGCTGGTGGCGTGCGCGGCGCTGCTCGGCGGCGTCGCCGGCCTCGCCGCGCTCCGGGTCGCCCGCCACTGGACGGGCCGACCGGCGTCGACCCGGCCGGGGCCCGCCGTCGGGGCGGTGGCGTCCGCCGTGACGGGCCGACCGGCGTCGACCCGGCCGGGGCCCGCCGTCGGGGCGGTGGCGTCCGCCGCGACGGGCCAGCCGGGTCGGCCGGCCGACCGCGGTGGGCCGGCGGCCCCCGCCCGGGCCGCTGGCGTCGGCCCGTCCACCGGGTTCGGCGCGGTCGCCGGGGCGGTGGTGGGCGCGGTCGTGTTCGCCGGGCTCGCGGCGGCCCTCGGCGGCGACCCCGTCCTGCCGGCCTTCCTCGGGCTGGCGGCGGTGGGGCTGGTGCTGGCCGTGGTCGACCTGGCCTGCCTGCGGCTGCCCGACCCGCTGGTGGGCGCGGCCGCGCTGGTCGTCGCCGTCGGCCTGACCGGCGCGGCGCTGCTGGCGGGGGCCCCGGAGCGGCTGCTCGGCGCGGTGGCGGGGGCCGGGCTCTGCTTCGCCGGGCACGCGCTGCTGGCCCTGTTGCCCGGCTCGCGGCTGGGCTTCGGCGACGTGAAGCTCGCCGCCGTGCTGGGCCTGCCGCTCGGCTGGCTGGGCTGGTCGCCGCTGGCGCTCGGGCTGCTCCTGCCGCACCTGCTCAACGGCGTGGTGGTGCTCGCCCTGCTGGCCGCCGGCAGGGTGCGCCGGGACACCCCTCTCCCACTCGGCCCGGCCCTCCTCACCGGCGCCTGGCTCGCCACCCTCACCCCCTGACCCGCGCGTTCCCTCAGATGAGGCGGAGTTGGTGGTCTCGGGGGCGGCGGGGTTGGGCTTCGCCGAAGCGTTCGAAGAGGCCCGGGTCGATGGCGTCGAGGAACGGCGACGGGGAGCACTCGCGCTCGTTGCCCTGCCGGCTGCGGCGGGCGGCGTGGGTGACGTACAGGCGGTCCTGGGCCCGGGTCAGCCCCACGAAGAAGAGCCGCCGCTCCTCGGCGATCGCGTCGTCGTCGGGCGTGCTGCCGGGCCAGCGCAGCGGGAGCAGCCCGTCCTCGGCGCCGACCAGGAAGACGACCGGGAACTCCAGCCCCTTCGCGGCGTGCAGGGTGAGCAGGGTGACCGCCTCGGCGCGCGGGTCGAGGGCGTCCACCTCCGCGCCGGTGGCGAGCTGGGACAGGAACAGCGGCAGGTCGTCGCCGCAGCGGCGGGCCAGCGGGGTGAGCAGGTCGACCGCCGCCCGGACGTCCTCCGGGCGTACCGCGCCGGCGCCGTCCAGCGTCGGCACGGCGAAGCGCTCCGCCAGCACCTGACCGGCCAGCCGGACGCGGGCGGCCAGCGAGCCGTCGAGCCCGTCGGCGTGCCGCAGCTCGCGGGCGATGGCCGCCACCCCCGGCCGGTCCCGCAGCCGGTCGTGCGAGCGCTTCTGCACCGGGATGTTGGCCCGCGCCAGCGCGTCCACGATCGGTGCGGCCTGCGCGTCCGTGCGGTAGAGCACGGCGATGTCGGAGAAGGAGAGCGAGGTCGACCGGCCGTCGATCCGCCCCGAGTCGAGCGACCGGTGGGAGAGCCCGCCGACCAGCTCGTCGACGGTGCGTACGACGAAGTCGGCCTCGTCGGCGACGGAGGCCGCGGGGTAGCGGCCGACCAGCGGGGCCTCCGGGTCGAGCCGGGCCGGGTCGAGCCGGCGGCCCCGGACCAGCGACGACGGCGCGATTGCCTGCACCGCGGCGGCCAGGATGGGGGCGGAGGAGCGGTAGTTGCGGTTCAGCCGCACCAGCCGGGCGTCGGTGAAGTCCTGCGAGAAGCGCAGGAAGTAGCCGACGTCGGCGCCCCGGAAGGAGTAGATGGCCTGGTCCGGGTCGCCGATCGCGCAGAGGTTGCCGTCGGCGGGGCTGAGCAGGCGCAGCAGCTCGTACTGCACCTCGTCGACGTCCTGGTACTCGTCGACGAAGATCCACCGCCAGCGCTCCCGGTAGCGCTGCACCAGCTTCCGGTCGGCCCGCAGCAGCGCGACCGGCAGGGTGAGCAGCTCGTCCAGGTCGACCAGGTCCTGCTTGCGCAGCAGCGCCGCGTAGCCGGCGTCGTCGGCACCGGCCTCGGCACGGGCCTCCGCCCGCTGGGCGTCGTCGGCGATCCGGAAGTCCGCCGGCAGGCCGACGGCGTCGGCGTTCTCCCGCAGGATGGTCAGCCCCAGCGAGTGGAAGGTGCCGACCGTGACGTCCTCGGCGACCGGCCCGAGCAGGCCGTCGAGGCGGTGCCGCAGCTCCTCGGCGGCGCGCCGGGTGAACGTGATCGCCAGGCACTGCTCCGGGAAGACGTTCAGCTCGGCGCAGAGGTAGGCGATCCGGTGGGTCAGCGTCCGGGTCTTGCCGGTGCCGGGCCCGGCGACGATGAGCAGCGGCCCGCCGGGCGCGGAGGCGGCCACCCGCTGCATCGCGTCGAGCCGGTCCAACAGGCCGGTGCCGACCTCCTCCATGCCCGCGAGCATCGGCTCGAACGGCTCGTGCGGCGAGGGCGCCGGCGCGATCGGGGGCGGCGGCGTGGCCGGCGCGGCCTTGCGCTTCGGCTCGGCCTTGGCTGCCGCCGGGCGCTTGGCCCGCGGCTTCGGCGCCGGCTCCGCGGGGGTGCGCTGCGCCGGCACGGGTACGTCGAAGAGGGTCTCCTGCGCCGTCGCCGCGCCGCCACCCAGCTCGGCCGGGTCGAACAGGGTGATGACGCCGTACTCGCCGTCGTAGCCGGGGACCCGGCGGACGTCGCCCCGGCGCAGCCGGCCGATGCCCTCGGCGAGCAGTTCCCCGCCGACCCGGGCGATCTCGGCGAGCGGGGTGGTGGTGAGGATCTCCAGCTCCGGGCCGAGCGCGGCGAGCAGGTCGTTGAGCTTCCCCTCGACCTTCTTCGAGCGGGCGCCCACCTTGTTGATCTCGCCGAGGACCTCGGCCAGCGGCACGAGGTGGGTGACGTCCCTGGCGTGCGGGGGCCGGTGCCCCGCCGGACGGTCGGCCAGCTCCTCCACCCGGCTCAGCACGCCGACGGTCAGCGGCTTGTCGCACTCCGGGCAGCGCCCGCCGGCGGCCCGGGTCCGCTCCGGGGACCAGTTGACCCCGCAGAGCCGGTGCCCGTCCGCGTGGTACTTGCCCTCCTCGGGGAAGAACTCGATGGTCCCGGCCAGCCCGTCGCCGGTGCGCAGCGCGTCCCGGACGGCGAAGTAGTCCCGGGCGGTGGCGAAGACGGTGGCCTCCCGGGCCAGGGCGGGCGGCGAGTGCGCGTCCGAGTTCGACACGAGCTGGTAGCGGTCCAGGCTGCCGACCCGCCAGTTCATCTCGGGGTCGGAGGAGAGGCCGGTCTCCACCGCGAAGACGTGGTCGGCGAGGTCGGCGTAGCAGTCGGCGATCGCGTCGAAGCCGGATTTCGAGCCCAGCGCGGAGAACCACGGCGTCCAGATGTGCGCGGGCACCAGGTAGCCGTCGGCGCTGGCCTCCAGGGTGATCTCCAGCAGGTCCCGCGAGTCCAGGCCGAGGATCGGCCGGCCGTCCGAGCCGAGGTTGCCGATCCGCCCGAGCGCCGTGTTGAACCGCGCCACCGCGTCCAGGTCGGGCAGGTAGATCAGGTGGTGCACCTTGCGGGTGCGGTCGTCCCGCTTGTAGATCGTGGAGATCTCCACGCTGAGCATGAAGCGGACCGGGTCCGTCTCCGCCTCACTGGCCAGCCGGGGCGGCAGCCGGCGGGCGACGTCCCGCTCCGCCTCCGGGCTGAGCCGGTACAGGCCGGGCTCGGCGGGGTGCAGCGTCTCGCGCAGGTGGTCGTACCAGGCGGGGTGGGTGAAGTCGCCGGTGCCGAGCACGCCGATGCCCTTGCGCCGCGCCCACCAGGCGAGGTTGGGCAGGGTGAGGTCGCGGCTGCACGCGCGCGAGTACTTCGAGTGGATGTGCAGATCCGCGACGAACGGCGGGAGGCCACCGGAGGGTGCGGCGCTGAACGGAGGCACGCCGCATCCTGTCACGCCCGCTCGATTACCCGCCGGTCGCCACGCAGACCCGTGACCTGAGCGTCCGGTGCTGGACAAGCCGCCTGCCCCGCGCTATGGGTCAGCGGGCGCGGAGCTCGACCAGGGTGACCTGCGGCTCCGCGCCGACGCGCACCGGCGGGCCCCAGAAGCCGGCGCCGTTGGTGACGTACACCTTGGTGCCGTCGACCTCGCCGAGGCCGGAGACCACCGGCTGCTGGAGCTTCACCAGGAGGTTGAACGGGACCATCTGGCCGCCGTGGGTGTGCCCCGAGAGCTGGAGGTCGACGCCGAACTTCGCCGCCTCCACCGCGGCCACCGGCTGGTGGGCGAGCAGCACCACCGGGCGGCTCGGGTCGCGGTCGCCGAGCGCCGCCGCGTAGTCCGCCGGGGCGGCCAGCCCGGTGCCGGCGGCGGTCACGTCGTTGACCCCGGCCAGGTCGAGCACACCGCCCCGGGCCTGGATCTCCGTCCGCTCGTTCTGCATCACCCGCAGCCCGAGCCGGTCCACCTCCTGGACCCACTCCTCGACGCCCGAGTAGTACTCGTGGTTGCCGGTGACGAAGTAGCTGCCGTGCCGGGAGCGCAGGCCGCGCAGCGGCTCGGCCGCCTCGCCCAGCTCGGCCACCGAGCCGTCGACCAGGTCGCCGACGACCGCGACGATGTCGGCGTCCAGGCGGTTGATCGCGGCGACGATCCGCTCGGTGTGGGCCCGGCCACGCAGCGGGCCGAGGTGGATGTCGGAGACGGTGGCGATCCGCAGGCCGTCCATGCTCCGGGGGAGCTTGGCGAGCGGGATCTGCACCCGGTCGAGCCGCGGCGGGCCGAGCGCGGTGCGGATGCCGTACCCGGTGAGGCCCGTCGCGGTGAGCCCGGCGAAGATCGCCGCCCCGCGGGCGAGCAGCAACCGGCGGGCCGGGTCGTGGTCCGGCTGCGCGACCGCGCCGGCGGCCGGCGGATCGGCCGGCCCCGCCGCGCCGACCAGGGCGGGCTCGGGCGCGGCGGCGGTGGGCTCCGCGGCGACGGCCTGGCGGCGCAGCACCAGCCGGGCCACCAGCATCGGCACCTCCAGCGCCACGAGCAGCACCAGCAGGTAGAACATGACGGCGAGCCAGAGGTAGCCCGGCCACGCGAGCCAGTAGAGGCCCGCCTGGGTGCCGGCCATGGTCGCCGGTACGAGCAGCGCCAGCACCAGGGCGGTGATCCCGCCGATCCGCCGCCAACGCCCCGGGGTGGTGGTGTCGCGCACCAGCCGTTTCCAGAGGTAGAGGTGGATCAGGCCGGTGATCAGCGCCATGGTGGCCACGAAGGCCAGTGCCGCCAGCATGTGTGCGCCTCCCTCAGCCGCCCGCGAAGGGGGGCAGGACGTCGATCGTGGCCCCGGCCGGTAGCGGTGCCCGACGATCATGGCAGGTCACGCCGTCGACCAGGAAACTCGCCACCCGCAGCACGGCGGCGAGCTGCTCGCCGTGCCGCCCGGCGAGTTCCACGACGAGTTCGTCGAGGCAGCCGCCTCCGGGTGCGGTCTCCTCGGGCCGGCCGGCGGCGGCCCGCGCCCCGGCGAAGTATCGGACGGTCAGCGACGCCTCGACGTCGGCACCCTCGGCCGGTGACCCGGTGCGGGCTGTGCCGGCCTGGGTCGGCGGCGTGGCGCGGGCCGTGTCTGCCTGGGCCGGTGTCCCGGTGCGGGCCGGCCGCGTCGGTTCCGCCACGGTCAACCCCCGATCGCGGACATCGGCCGGGCCGGCTGGAGGAAGGTCGGGTCGTCGATGTCGTGCCCGGCCCGCTTGCCCCACATCGCCGTGCGCCAGCGCCGGGCCAGCTCGTCGTCGTCCGCCCCGGCCCGCAGCGCGCCGCGCAGGTCGGCCTCCTCCGTGGCGAAGAGGCAGGTGCGGACCTGTCCGTCGGCGGTGAGCCGGGTGCGGTCGCAGTCACCGCAGAACGGCCGGGTGACGCTGGCGATCACGCCGACCCGCGCGGGGCCGCCGTCGACCAGCCAGGTCTCGGCCGGCGCCGCGCCGCGTTCCGTGGGGTCGGGGGTCAGGGCGAACTCCCGGCGCAGCGAGGCGAGGATCTCGTCGGCGGTGACCATGGTGGCGCGGTCCCAGCCGTGCTGGGCGTCCAACGGCATCTGCTCGATGAACCGCAGCTCGTAGCCGTGCGTCAGGGCGAAGCGGAGCAGCGCCGGCACCTCGTCGTCGTTGATTCCGCGCATCAGCACCGCGTTGACCTTGACCGGCGTCAGCCCGGCGGCGGTGGCTCCGGCGAGCCCGGCCAGCACGTCGGGGAGGCGCCGGCGCCGGGTGAGCCGGGCGAACCGCTCCGGCTCCAGGGTGTCCAGCGAGACGTTCACCCGGTCCAGCCCGGCGGCGCGCAGCGCGGGGGCGAGCCGGTCCAGCCCGATGCCGTTGGTGGTCAGGGAGATCCGGGGACGCGGCTCCAGCGCCGCCACGGCGGCCACGATGCCGACCAGCCCGGGCCGGATCAGCGGCTCCCCGCCGGTGAACCGCACCTCGGTCACCCCGAGCCGCCGCACCGCGACCCCGACCAACCGGACGATCTCGTCGTCGTCGAGCAGTTGCGGGCCCGCCAGCCAGGGCAGCCCGTCGGCCGGCATGCAGTAGGTGCAGCGCAGGTTGCACTTGTCGGTCAGCGACACGCGTAGGTCCCGGGCGACGCGGCCGTACCGGTCGACGAGGACGCCATCGGTCGGTGGGGCGGCGTTCACCCGTCGACGGTAGCGCGCACCAGCGCCGACCGGGCGGTGCGGGCGACCCCATCGCGGTACGCCCCGCCGAACAGGGCGGTGTGCACCAGCATCAGGTGGAGCTGGTGCAGCGGCACCCGCTCCCGCCACCCGTCGGCCGGCGGCCACGCCTCCGCGTACGCGGCGAGGATCCGGTCCAGGTGGGGCGCGCCGCCGAAGAGCGCCAACTGCGCCAGGTCGGTCTCCCGGTGCCCGCCGTGCGCCGCCGGGTCCACCAGCCAGGCCCGGTCGTCGGCCCCCCAGAGCACGTTGCCCGGCCAGAGGTCGCCGTGGATGCGGGCCGGCGGCTCGTCCCCGCCGAACTCGCCGATCCGGTCGACGACCTCCTCGACCAGCCCGGCCTCCGCGCCGGTCAGCGCGCCGCCGTCCACCGAGCGGCGCAGGTAGGGGACCAGCCGACGCTCGGCGAACCAGCGCGACCACGGGCCGTCGTCCGGCGTGTTGTCCTGCGGGAGGGCCCCGATGAACCCGGCCCACTCGGCCCCGAAGGCCGGCGCGCCGGCCCGGTGCAGCCCCGCCAGCTCCCGGCCGAACCGTTCGGCCGCCTCGGGCGTCGGCTCGCCGGGCTCGACCCAGTCGAGTGCCAGCAGCTCCGGCAGCGCCACGACCACGTCCGGTACGGCGACCGCGCCCGCCTCGCGTAGCCAGCGCAGGCCGGCCGCCTCGGCGGCGAAGAAGCCCTCGGGCACGGGCCTTCCGGCGGTCTCCGGCCAGGTCTTGGCGAAGACGGAGTGGCCGTCGTCCAGGGTCAACCGGGAGGCGGCGCAGATGTCGCCGCCGGAGACGGGCGTCTCCCGGATCCGCTGGTGGGTCAGGAAGGTCGGCAGGTGCTCCGGATGCGCCCGCAGGTACGCCAGATCCATGACGGCAACGTAGCCGCTTCACCCTCACCGCGCGTCGTTCGCGCCACAGGTTCCCCGGTGAGCTGCGGCGATACTCTCCGTGTCTGTGGATAACCCGTGTGTCGTCCACAGGGTCAGCCGGCCGGTGCGCCCGCGCCGCAGGCTGCGGGCATGACCTCGACCGACCGCCCCCGGCTCGCCGTCCGTTCCCCCGCCGACCTCATCGCCGCCGTGCCGTACCTGCTCGGCTTCCACCCGGCCGACAGCGTGGTAGTGGTCGCCATGCGGGGCCGCCGGATCACCTTCGCCGCCCGCGCCGACCTGCCCGACCTGGCAGACCCGCACGATCCGGCCCGGCACCTCGCCGGCGTCATCGCCCGGCAGGGCGCCGAGACCGCCACGGTCCTGGGTTACGGCCCGGCCGCCCGGGTCACCCCGGCCGTCGACGCCGTGCGCGCCGCGCTGGCCGTGGCCGGGCTGCCCGTGCTCGACGCCCTCCGCGTCACCGAGGGCCGCTACTGGTCGTACGTCTGCACGGAGCCGGAGTGCTGCCCGCCGGAGGGCACCCGCTTCGACGCCGGGGCCAGCGAGGTCAGCGCGGCGGCCGTCTTCGCCGGCCAGGTCGCCCTGCCCGACCGGGCCGCCCTCGTCGCGCAGGTCGCCCCGGTCGACGGCCCGGGCCGGGTGGCGATGCGCCGGGCCGCCGTCCGCGCCGAG
This sequence comes from Micromonospora sp. NPDC048063, assembly GCF_043202855.1. Lineage (NCBI taxonomy): Bacteria > Bacillati > Actinomycetota > Actinomycetes > Micromonosporales > Micromonosporaceae > Micromonospora > Micromonospora sp. NPDC048063. The sequence continues at coordinate 173,973 of NZ_JBIDBG010000012.1, forward strand.
CGGCGCCTGGCGGCCCTGCTCGACAAGACGCCCCCGGCGGAGCTGCGCGACGGGCGGGCGGTCCGGGCCGCCGGGGTGGCGGCGGTACGCGGCGCGTTGCGCCGGCACCGGCGGGGGCAGCGGCTCGGCGACGACGAGGTGGCCTGGCTGAGCCTGCTGCTGACCCACGTCACCGTCCGCGACCACGCGTGGGAGCGCACGGACGGGCGGGACGAGGACATCGCGCTCTGGACCGACGTGCTGCGCCGGGCCGAGCCGGAGCTGATCGCCGCGCCGGCGGCGCTGCTGGCGTTCGCGGCCTGGCGGGCGGGGCAGGGGGCACTGGCGGCGGTGGCCCTGGAACGGGGCCTGGCCGAGCACCCCGACCACTCGCTGGCGCTGCTCCTCGACGACCTGCTCCGCCGGGGCGTGCCGCCGTCCGCGTTGGACGGCTGGCCGGCGGTCGCGGTGCCCGGCGTGCTACGCCGCAGGCGCACCCGCCGGGGGCCCCGCTGATCCGCCGCCGGGCCGACGCATGGCGGCCCGGGTCATCCCCGGGCAGGAAGCCGCCGGCCCAGCCAGGAGAGCAGGATCTGCTCGTACTGCGGGCTGACTCCGGCCAGGTCGTCGGCCTCGTCCAGGGTGGGCGCGTGGTCGCAGCCGGTCAGCCGGGCGACAGCCAGCTCGGCGGCGCGGGCGGCCCGGCGCCACACCGCCAGACTCTCCTCGATCGGTATCCAGGCGTCGGTCTCGCCGTAGCAGAGCAGCACCGGGCAGGACAGCTCCGCGAAGACCGGCTCCGGGTCGAAGTCCATGTCGGCCCAGGCACCCGGCTCCGGCACTTCACGCGGCAGGAACACCAGCGGAAACCAGGGCCGCTCGACGGCCGCGTCCAGCTCCGCCTGGGCGACCGACCGGGGCAGCCCGCCGCGCAGGTACGTCTCTGCGACCCGACGCAGCCGGCTCAGGTGGGCGAGGTCGGCGTCGCCGTACCCGTGGCGGCAAAGCTGCTCGGCGGTGGCGTACCGCATCTGCCGGGCGGGGCTGACGCCGCTGCACCCGACGAGCACGAGGAAGTCGACCCGGTGCCGGCTGGCGGTCAACGCGGCTGCCCAAGCCCCCTGGCTGAACCCCCACAGCCCGACGGGGGCGTCGCCGACCTGCCGGCGCAGCACGTCGAGGGCTGCCGCCGCGTCGTCGGCCTGGGCGGTCAGCGGCACGTCGTGACCGTCGACCCGGGGGCGCCGGTCGTAGCGCAGCACCGCGATGCCGGCCGGCGGCAGCAGCCGGGCCAGGTGCTCGTAGAGGAAGTGGGACCGCGTGCCGGCATGGGAGCCGTGCAGCACGGCGAGCGCTCCCCGGGCCGGCCCGGCCGGAAGGTCCAGGATGGCCGGAAGCTGCTGCTCGCCGACGCCCAGCTCCATGCCGGGCAGTCAACCACGGACCGGCCGCGTCCGTCTCGCCCGTCGTGCCCGCTGTTCGGGGCGGGGTGGACGGCGGTGGGCCCCGGAGCGGCAGCCTGCCGGCAGGGCGTCGTGCGGCCGGCCACCGCACCGTTTCGTTCCGGCGACGACGGTCGCGGTTCGCGCCGTGCGGAGATGCGGGGGCGGTCAGGCCCGTTCGGCGACCCGAGCGACGAATGCGCGCCACGCCGCTGGCCCGAAGGTGAGGGCCGGGCCGGCCGGGTCCTTCGAGTCGCGTACGGCGACGACGCCAGGAAGGTTGTCGGCGACCTCGACGCAGTTGCCGCCGTTCGAGCTGCTGCGGGTGGCCTTGCGCCACCGCGCGCCGGTCAGGTCAGCCATGATCTTGCCTCTAGGAAGTCGATGGATTGGTTTCGCGGGAGCGCGACCGATCTCACGGTATCCCACACGGCCCACAGCGGAGCAACGTCATTAGTGATGCGTCCAGTTGCCTGATCATCCAGGTAGCCGACATCCTCGCCGTCCCTCGTCGTGGCAATCACGAACGGCCCCGCCTGGCCTGGGTGGAGGCCCGCGTCCAGCGGAAGGACATGCACCATGACGTTAGGCCGTTCGGCCATCGCTGCCAGGTGGTCGAGCTGCGGCACCATGACTGCCGGCGCGCCTCGGCGCAACGCTGCCTCATCGATCACGAAGACCGCCAGGGGCGGCCGGGGCCGCTCAAACACCGCAGCCTGCCGCCGTAGCCGCGTCTCGACGTAGCCGTCTGCGTCGGCTATCAGGGGGCCACTCGCGAGCACCGCGCGGGCATAGGCCTCGGTCTGAAGTAGTCCGGGAATGACGGTCGACTCATAGCACCGCAGCCCAGCCGCTTCGCGCTCGATGTCCGTCCATGGCTGGAACCATGCCGGCTCGCGGCGCTTCAGTGCGTCCGGCCAAAGCTCCTCTATGTCCTTGTTCAGGATTTCGGCGACCCGGGCACGGTGACGGGTCTGCGGAATTCGTCCCTGGCTCACCCACCGCGCCGCCGTCTTCGGGTCAACGCCGACTTGAGCTGCAAGGCTCTCGGCAGTCTCACCGGCCTTCGCCATCGCTACCTGTACCGCCCGGTTCATCCCGATCCCTCACTCGAACGTCCCGAATGATTCCGGTACAGACTGCTACGCGGTGTCACTGTCTGGCAACCCTCGGCAAGGTGCCTTGTAGGCGGCGCGAGCCGGTGGAGGCACCCGAAGCCCGCCGGTCGTGCCGGCGAGGGGGCCGCCGCCGGGCGAGCATCCGTGGCGGCCCCCTCCTCCAGCCGACGGACGAAGGGAAAGACGGTGAGCCCGCGAGAGATCACCTCCGGCGACGTTCTGTGCCTGACCCGATCCGCGAGCCCTCAGTTCGTCCGCCCGATCACCGTGCGGGTGATCCGTGTCCTGACCGACTGGCACACGTACCACGGATGGTGCTGGATCGACGTCTACGAGCTGAACGCGCGCGGCGACGCCGTGGACCGGCGCTCGCTGTACGTGCGGTGCGAGGGAGTGCGTTGGCGTACGCCGCCGCCCCCGGCCGCTGCCCCGGCCCGCCGCCCGATCTCCCGCGTGCGGGTGACGGCGTGAGTCGGCGGCGCCCCGAGCATCTGCCCACCCGGCCCACCTGGCGCTGCGCGGCCTGTGGGATCGCCTGGCCGTGTTCCGCCGCGAAGTTGCGGCTGCTCGCCGAGTACCGGACGGACCGGGCGGCCCTGCTGGTTCACCTGGCTACCCTCCAGGCGGAGGCGGGCGAACAGCTCGCGGCGTCGGACCGCGCCCCGGCACCGGGCGACCTGGCCGAGCGCTTCACCGGGTGGGCGCGGGCCCGCGGGTAGCCGGTACGCGGGTGGTCTCATGGACGGGGCAGCTCGACAGCGTTCCACCACCCACCCCAGACAGGGGCATCCGTCGAAGGATGTAGCGGACGTGCGTCCCGCGGGCCGACTCGACCGGTCCCGGGCCGCCCGACATCGCCGGCCTCCTGTTGGCTTGGGCCGCCGCCGCCCGGTGGGAACTGCTCGGCACATGGATCAGGCGGTGATCCGGCGGGGGTGGGCGTAGACGTTCATGGTCCGGTCGCGCAGGAAGCCCACCAGGGTCAGCCCGGCCTCCTCGGCCAGGTCCGCCGCCAGGCTGCTCGGCGCGGAGACCGCCGCGAGCAGCGGCACGCCGGCCATCCACGCCTTCTGGGTCAGCTCGAAGCTCGCCCGCCCGGAGACCAGCAGCACGTGCCCGGCCAGCGGCAGCCGCCGCTCGCGGACCGCCCAACCGATCACCTTGTCGACCGCGTTGTGCCGGCCGACGTCCTCGCGCAGCACGACCAGCTCGCCGTCCGCCGTGAACAGCGCCGCCGCGTGCAGCCCGCCGGTGCGGTCGAAACCGCGCTGCGCCGCCCGCAGCCGGTCCGGCAGCTCGGCCAGGACCGCCGCCGGCACAGTCAGCGGGTCGTCACCCACCGCGAAGACGGACCGGGTACGCACGGCGTCGATGCTCGCCTTGCCGCACACCCCGCAGGAGCTGGTGGTGTAGAAGTTCCGGGCCGGGTCGGTGGCCGGCTCGGGCACGCCGGGCGCGAGCACCACGTCCACCACGTTGTACGTGTTGGGCGTCTCCGCGCCGGCGCAGAGCTGCGCGGTGTGCACGTCGTCGGCGGCACGGATCAGCCCCTCGGTGAGCAGGAAGCCGATTGCCAGGTCCAGATCCTCGCCGGGCGTACGCATGGTCACCGCGAGCGGCCGTCGCCGGCCGGGGCCCGCCGCGCCGACCCGGATCTCCAGCGGCTCCTCCACGGCGAGAGCGTCCTGCCGGCGTAGCGAGGTGCGGCCGGTGTCCGCCGCGTCGAGGTCGATGCGGAGCACGCCGCGTCGGTGAGTCGCCCGTCCCATCCCGCCATCCTGCACCCCGTGCCCGGGCCGCCGTGCGGCTACCGTGGCCGGGTGGACGCGTACGCGGCGGTGGTGCTGGCCGGCGGGGCCGCCCGCCGGATGGGCGGCGTGGACAAGCCCGCCCGGGTGGTCGGCGGCCGGCCCATGCGGGACCGGGTGCTGGCCGCCGTCGCCGACGCCGCCCCGCGCATCGTGGTCGGCCCGCGCGGGCCGGTGCCCGCCGGGGTGCGGGTGACCCGGGAGGAGCCGCCGGGCGGGGGCCCCGTCGCCGCCGCCGCGGCCGGGCTGGCCCTGCTCGACCCCGGTACGCCGGTGGTCGCCCTGCTCGCCGCCGACCTGCCCCTGCTCACCCGTGCCGCCGTCGGCGGGCTGCTCGACCGGCTCGACGCCGATCACGACGGCGCCTGCTACGTCGACCAGGACGGGCGGCGGCAGACGCTCTGCGGGGTGTGGCGGGTGGTCCCGCTGCGCGCCGCCCTGGACCGCCTCGCCGCCGAGCGGGCCGCCACCGAGCCGGCCACCGCCCCTGAGCCGGCCACCGCCCCTGAGCCGGCCACCCGTGCCGGGCGGGGCGGCGCCCCGCCGCTCGCCGGTGCGCCGATCCGGGCGCTGCTGGCCGGGCTGCGGGTCCGCGACGTGCCGTGGACCGGTGCCGGCCCGCCGCCCTGGTTCGACTGCGACACTGACGAGGACGTACGCCGGGCGGAGGAGTGGGCGCGATGACGGTGATGGACGACTGGGTGACGGCGGCCTGTGCCGAGCTGGGTCTCGACCCCGCCCAGGTGCCGGTGCCGGCCGTGCTGGACCTGGCCAAGGACGTGGCGCACCAGGTGCTGCGGCCGGGCGCGCCCGTCACCGCGTACCTCCTCGGGCTGGCGGTCGGCCGGGGCGCGGACCCGGCGGGCGCCTCGGCCCGGCTCACCGCGCTGGCCGCCTCGTGGCCGGTCGAACTGGGCGCCGAACGCCCCGGCGAGGGCCCCGCCTGAGGTCGTTGTCCGATCACTGTCGGGCTGATTCGTCCCCCCGGTTGCGTGGGTAGGGTGACCTGGACGGACGGAGGCGATCATGACGGCAGACCACCCCTCGGCGCCGAACGGTGACCCGCCCGGCACCCTGCCGGCACACCACGAGCCGATCCTGCTCGACGAGCCCACCACGGCCGACCTGCGGGCGAAGGTGACCCAGGCGTGGCGGGAGTTCGCGCGGGCGTTGGCCGAGCGGCTGGCGGCGCTGCCGACGGGCACGCACGTCGAGCTGACGCTCGACCCCACCGCCTCCGGCACCGGCGACGCGGTCTACTCCGTCAGTGTCGACGTCGGCGAGGAGGGCCGGCTGGCGGCCCGCGCGGTCGGCAACGCCACCCTGCCGCAGGGCTACCGGCTGGACCGGGCCGCGGTGGCGGACATGATCGCCCTCGGCTGGTCGCCGCCCGGCGTGGTGGCGGGCTCCGGCGAGCACTTCGGGCTGGACGGCAACACCGCCGACGCCACCCGGCTGGCGGCCCTGATCACCCGGACGCTGCGCGACGTCTACGGCGCCCCGCACCCCGCCTTCCTCGTCTACCTGATCCACGACGCCGAGGGGGAGCCGCTGCCGGTGGAGCCGCTGGGCACCGCGCGCAGCGAGTTCGGCCCGGACCGCGACGTGGAGGCCGACCTGGACGAGGCGCTCGCCGCGGCGACCGCCGCCCAGGCCCCGGAGAGCGACGTGGCCGCGCTCGCCGAGCGGGTCCGCACGGTCGTCTCGACCATGCTCAAGTCGGACTCGGACCGGTTGCAGGTCGACTCCGATGGTGACATCAACATCCGCGCCGGCTCGGCGATGGTCTTCGTCCGGGTCCGCGACAACCCGCCGCTGGTGGACGTCTTCTCCCCGGTGCTCACCGAGGTCGAGCCCACCGAGCGGCTCTACGTGAAGCTCTCCGAGCTGACCAACCGGATGCCCATCGGCCGGCTCTACTGCGCCGACGACACCGTGTGGGCGTCCATCCCGGTCTTCGGCCGCAACTTCCAGGCCACCCACCTGATGCTCGCCGTGCAGGTGATGACGGGGCTCGCGGACGAGCTGGACGACCGGCTGCACGGCGAGTTCGGTGGCAAGCGCTTCTTCGGCGAGGGCGACAAGGCGGTCAGGCGCGACCAGGGTGAGCACCGCACCGGCATGTACCTCTGACAGTGAGCATCCTCGGCTGAGACGGGTGGGGCCCGGAAACCCCGAGAAACCGGGCCCCACCCGCCGGGGAGGGTGAATCAGGTCACAGGGAGCCAGTCGAGGCTCCGGGCGGTGGTCGGATCGGTGGCCCGCAGGCCCGCGTCGGAGACGGTCCAGAGCACGTCACCCACCAGCAACGACCGGGTCACCGCGCCCGCCCCGCCGGGGTGGGACACCGTGCCGACCTCGCCGATGTCGCTCCCGGAGACCCGCAGCAGGCGTACGTCGTCGCCGACCGGGAGGGCGACCAGGCCGGTCTCCGGGCGGTGCAGGAAGGCGTGCGAGTCGTACTCCAGCGCGGAGTACTGCCCGGGCACGTGCCACTGGTCGAGCCGGGCGGGCCGGGCCGGGTCGCGGACGTCGAACAGGGAGACCTGGAGCCCCTGCGTCCGCCCCCGTCGGTCGGCCTCCTGGCCCACGCCGAGCAGCCGCCCGTCCGGCAGCGGATGCAGGTACGCCGAGTACCCGGTGATCTTCAGCTCGCCGGTGACCCGGGGCGCGGTCGGGTCGGTCAGGTCGACCGCGTAGAGCGGGTCGGTCCGCCGGAACGTGACCACGTACGCGGAGCCGCCGAGGTAGCGCACGGAGAAGATCCGCTCGCCCGGGCCGAGGCCGGTGACCGCGCCGACCCGGGTCAGCGCGTCGCCGTCCCGGCGCAGCACGTGCACGCCGGACTCGGAGCCTGGGCGGGCGCCCCAGGGATCGCCGGTGGTGGTGGCGACCCGCAGGTGCCCCTGCCACTCGGAGAGGGCGTACTGGTTGACGAGCGACCCCGGCACGGTGCCGGCGGCGAGGTAGCGGGGACGGCCTGGCGCGCCGGTGTCGAACTGGTAGATCTCGGTGACCTGTGCGCCCGCCGGCCGGTCCCAGCGCGGTCCGGCGGGCCGACCCGTGACCGGGCGTTTGCCCGCGAGGTAGAGGTTCGGGCCGGTGCCGTAGACCGTGGTCGCGTCGGCGGCGACGCTGACCGGGTCGCCGTCGCCGAGCCGGTCGGCGGCCAGGTCGAAGCTCAGCACCGTCAACATCGACGTGCCGGACCAGGTGGGCGGGCTGCTCAGCCGGTCGCAGCCGACCCGCCCGGTGTGCCGCTGGGCGCCGGCCGTCCACTCGTACGCCGGCAGCCACGCCTCCACCCCGGCCTGGTCGATGACCGCCCGGTTCGCCGCCGTCCGCGCCGCGTCGGTGCCGCGCTTCGCGTACGGGAACTCCAGCCGGGGCCGGGTGCGGACGACGACCCGCGCGGTGGACCCGGTCTGCCGGGCGTCGACCAGGCTCCCGTCCATGCGGTAGGTGCCGAGCACCCGCGGCGGGCCCGCGAGGTCGACCAGGATCAGCCGCGGTACGCCGGCGATCCGCGACCCGGCGAACTCCCTGGCCCCGCCGGCGCCCACCTGGGCCAGCACCAGCGCCCGGTCGCCGTGCAGCAGCAGGCTCTGCTGCCCCCACTTCAGCTCCGGCAGCGCCCCGGTGAGGTCGACCCGCCCGGTCTCCCGCCGGGCGGCCGGGTCGACCACCCGCAGCAGCCCCCGGCTGACCGTGACGATCCGCCGGCCGTCGGTCTTGACCAGGTCGGGCTCGTCCGCGCCGGCCTCGTGGTTGTTGGTGGTGGAGTGCTCGGGGGCGGCCGCCGCCTCCGCCCGCGCGGCGTCCGGGACCGCGCTGAGGGCGACCCCCGTGCGCCAGCCGCCGCCGAATCCCCACGGGCCGACGGACGCGCGGGCGGCGGCCCGCAGCCCGGCCAGCGCGTCGGCGCAGGAGTCGAAGGAGACCAGCACCGGCGCGGCCGGCAGGTGCCGTGGCGGCGGATCGCCGGGCAGCGGCGGAATCGCGCTCCCGCCGAGCAGGGTGAGGGCGGCCAGCGTGCCGGCCGCCAGGATGTGTGCTCCCCGTCTCATGGCCGGTTCGACGCGGCCGCGCGGCGCGTGGTTCCGACCCGCCCGGACCTTCCGCGCCGCTTTCCGCCGCGCCCCGGGCCCGTCGGCTCGGCGCGGTCAGCCGCCGGAGGGCCCGACGCCGGGGGACTCGACCAGTCGGGAGAGCACGATCGTGCTGCGGGTGGAGGTCACGAAGGGCTCGGCCCGCAGCCGCTCCAGCGCCGCCTCCAGGTGCGCGATGTCGGCGGCCCGCAGGTGGACGAGCGCGTCGGCCTCGCCGGAGACCGTGTACGCGCCGACCACCTCCGGGTGCCGGCGGGTGGCGACCCCGATCTGGGCCGGCGTGGTCCGGCCCGCGCAGAACAGCTCGACGAAGGCCTCGGTGGTCCAGCCGACGGCGGCCGGGTCGACGACCGCCGTGAAACCCCGGATCACCCCGGCCGCCCGCAGCCGGTCCACCCGTCTCTTGACCGCCGGGGCGGAGAGTGACACCCGTTGTCCGATGTCCGCGTACGAGGCGCGGGCGTCCGCGACGAGCAACGCAATGATCCGCTGGTCTACGGCATCTATCTGCAACGTTCCGCCTCTGGGAAGCAATGGTTGTGGCTGTTACCAAAGTTCAACGGTACCTACCCTTGGTCACCGTGAACCAGCAGCGAGTCCCGCGAAAGCGGACATATCTCATGTGCTCGCCGGAGCACTTCGCGGTCGAGTACGCGATCAACCCGTGGATGGACGTCAGCACCCCGGTCGACCCGGAGCTGGCGGTCAAGCAGTGGGACCGGCTGCGGGAGACCCTGGTCGGCCTCGGCCACGAGGTGCACCTGCTCACGCCCGAGCGGGGCCTGCCCGACATGGTCTTCGCGGCCAACGGCGCGTTCGTGGTCGACGGCATCGTCTACGGCGCGCAGTTCAAGCACGAGCAGCGGGCCGCCGAGGCCGCCGCGCACCGGGCGTTCTACGAGTCGCAGGGCTGGCGGTTCATCGCGCCGAGCGAGACGAACGAGGGCGAGGGCGACTTCGCGTACCTGCCCGAGGCGCACGGCGGGCTGGTCCTCGCCGGGCACGGCTTCCGCACCGAGCTGCCGGCCCACGCCGAGGCGCAGGAGGCGCTCGGCCGCCCGGTGGTGTCGCTGCGCCTGGTCGACCCGCGCTTCTACCACCTGGACGTGGCGCTGGCGTCGATCGACGACGAGAACATCGTCTACTACCCGGGCGCCTTCTCGGCGGCCAGCCAGAAGGTGCTCGCCCAGCTCTTCCCCGACGCGGTGGTCGCGGACGACGAGGACGCGCTGGCCTTCGGCCTGAACCTGGTCAGCGACGGGCTCAACGTGGTGCTCAACAGCGCGGCGACCCGGCTGGCCGGGAAGCTGAAGGCGGCCGGCTACCACCCGGTCCCCGTCGAACTGGCCGAGCTGAAGAAGGGCGGCGGCAGCGTGAAGTGCTGCATCGCCGAGCTGCGCCACTGAGCCGAGCCGCGCGAGGCGTACGACGAGGGGGGCCGGCCTCCCGGGTGGGGAGGCCGGCCCCCCTCGCGTGTGGTGCGGGGCGCTCAGCCGAGCGTGGCCAGCTCCGTGACCAGCACGTTCGACAGCACCTGGCCGTCGAGCTGCACCTCGCGCAGGTACCACTTCTGCTGCGGCGTGCGCGGCTGGTTGAACTGCCACACCCCGCGCGGGCTGTCGATCTGGCCGATCTTGCCGAGCGCCAGGTTGACCTGCTGCGGGTTGGGCGTCACGCCGGCGATCCGGATGGCCTGGTCGAGCACCTGTGCCGCGTCGTACGAGGCCATGGCGTAGGTGGTGGGCGAGGTGCCGTGCTTCTTGCGGTACGCGGAGGCGAACCGCCGGTTGGCGTTGTTGTTCAGGTCGGCCGAGTAGTTGAGGGCGGTCTGGATGCCCGTCGCATCCTCGGCCTTCACGCTCTCCAGGACCGTGCCCTCGGTGAGGAAGCCCGGGGCGTAGACCCTGCCGGTGAAGCCCTCGATGCGGAGCTGCTTGATGAACTCGACCGCCGCCGGCCCGGCGTAGAAGCAGAACACGGCGTCGGGCTTGCGGCTCAGCGCCGTGCGGATGTCGGCCCGGTACGCGGACTTCGACGGGTTGGTGAAGACGCCCGTCCAGGTCACCGGGTCCTTGATGCGCGGGTCGGACTCGCCGAACTCCTGCTTGAAGCCCCGCACCACGTCCTGGCCGCCGGCGTTCTCCGGCGCGACGATCGCCAGCCGCGCCGAGGATCCCAACTGCTCCCGCAGGTAGCGCCCCAGTGCCCGGCCCGCCTCGTCCAGCACGTACGACGTCCGCCAGATGTAGACGACGCTCTGGAGGCTGGTCGGCGAGGCGTTGGAGCCGATCAGCGGCACCCGGGCCTGCTCGACGGTGTCCCGGATGCCGAACATGACGTTCGAGTCGACCACGCCGGTGAGGGCGAGCACGCCCTGCTTCAGCAGCCCCTCGACGGCGGCCTTGCCGGTCTTCACGCTCTCGCCCTCGTCGGCGGTGAGCAGGGTGACCGGGTGCCCGCCCAGGCCGTTTCCGTTGAGGTCGAGGAAGAGTTGGAAGCCGTTGGTGATCTCGTCGCCGATCGCCTTGAGACCTCCACTGGTGGGCGCGATGAGGCCGATCTTGATCGGGCTTCCGTCGTCGGCCGCTTCGCCCTCGGCCGTGTCGGTGCCGCAGCCGGCGGCGAGGCCCGCCGTTCCGAGCGCGGCCAGCAGTTGGAGTGCCCGCCTGCGGTTCATCTGCGACACCGGGTTCCTTCCAGGGAGCGTTGCAGGGCGGATCGCGCCCCCTCGGCGTTCTACCGGGTCAGCGACGCTCCGTCAATGCTTAGCGACCTTCCAGCAGAGATCGAAGAGCAGCCGTGACCTCCGGCCATGCCGTCGACTCCGGATCGATGAGCCCGAAATGTTCGCATTCTGGCAGCTCAACGAGGCCGATGTCGCCACCTGCCGCCCGGTCGGCCGCGACGAACTCGCGACTCATCGCCACCGGCACCTGCTCGTCCAGCGCACCATGCACGACTACTGTCCGTAGCGGAATGGGCACCAGCGACCGTGGATCGGCGGCGGCGTACCGGTCGGGGAGGTCGGCCGGGCCGCCGCCCAGCAGGTCGGCCACCGCCCCGGAGTCCAGATCCAGCCGGTACGCCTCGGCGAGGTCCGACACCGGGGCCAGGGCCAGCACGCCCCCGACGGCGGCCGGGGCGGTCGCCGCCACGTACAACGCCAGGTGCCCGCCGGCGGAGTGGCCCACCAGGACCGGCGGCCCGGCGGCGACCCGCCCGGGCAACGCCTCGGCCGCCAGCCGGGGCAGCTCCGTCACGCCGGTCAGCACATCGGTCAGTGTCCCGGGCCAGCCGCCGCCCGGCTGCCCCGTCCTGCGGTACTCCACCTGGGCCACCGGGTGGCCGAGCGCGGCCAGCGCGGCGGCCAGCGGGTCGGTGTGCCGCCGGTCGTACTCGGCCCGCCAGAAGCCGCCGTGCACCACCACGACCAGCGGCCGGGCCGGACCGGACCCGGCGGGTCGGCGCAGGTCGGCGACCTGGTCCGGGTGGTCGCCGTAGGAGACGGCGGCGTCCGGGGCCGGGGCGGGGCGGCTGAGCACGGCGCGCGGGTCGGCGGGCATGGCGCGACCGTAGCGCGGATCACCCGCCGATCCGGCGTCGGGGATCGGTCCCCGGGCGCGGTGTGCCGTGCGGCTGGGTAAAGATGGACCCCATGACCGAAGCGCACTCCGCTGGACAGAACGACGAGCCGGGCCAGGACGGCACCGGTCACTCCGGAACGGTGGTGGTGGTCGGCCCGGACGGGCGGCCGGTCGGCACCGTGCAGACCGACGAGGCCGCCGGCGAGGACCCCACCCGACTGGTCGAGCAGCCGGCCAAGGTGATGCGGATCGGCAGCATGATCAAGCAGCTGCTGGAGGAGGTCAAGGCCGCCCCGCTCGACGACGCCAGCCGGCACCGGATGCGGGAGATCCACGAGCGGTCGATCGTCGAGCTCAAGGAGGGGCTCGCCCCCGAGCTGCGGGACGAGCTGGAGCGGATCTCCCTGCCCTTCACCGAGGAGAAGGCGCCCAGTGAGAGCGAGCTGCGCATCGCGCACGCCCAGCTCGTCGGCTGGCTGGAGGGCCTCTTCCACGGCATCCAGGCGGCCCTGGTCGCCCAGCAGATGGCCGCCCGGGTCCAGCTCGAACAGATGCGTTCGGGCCGGCAGGCGCTGCCCAGCGGCCCCGGCGGCGTGATGCCGGGCATGCCGGGCATGGGCCAGCCGCAGGGTGGCGAGGGGCACAGCACCGGCCAGTACCTCTGAGCGTGACGGCCGGCCGGGCCACGGCCGGCCGTCAGCCCACCCCGAAGACCTTCTCCAGGTACGCCGCCACGCCGTCCGCCGAGTTCGCCGAGGTCACCTCGTCGGCGACCGCCAGGACGGCGCGGTGCGCGTTCGCCACCGCCACCCCCCGCCCGGCCCAGGTCAGCATCGGCACGTCGTTGGGCATGTCGCCGAAGGCGAGCACGTCCCGGGCGTCGATCCCGAGCCGGGCGCAGTACCACGCCAGCCCGGCCGCCTTGGTCACGCCCGCGGCGGAGATCTCCACCAGCCCCGAGTACGACGAGTGGGTCGCCTCGGCCAGCCCCTCCAGCGCCCCGGCGACCAGCGCGACGAAGGCGTCCGGGTCCTGGTCGGCGGCCCGGGCCAGCAGCTTCACCGCCGGCGCCGACAGCAGCTCCTCCGGGGTCTCGACCGCCCGGATCGCCTCGTGGTCGGCGTCCCAGCGCAGCGGGTAGTGCGCCTCGTGCCGCATCTGCCGGCTGTCGACGATCTCCACGGCGAAGCTGATGTCGGGCACCTCGGCGCGTAGCCGCCGGGCCACCTCGGCGAGCAGTTCCGGCGCGAGCGGGTCGGCCCGGAGCACCTCGTCGGCGGCCGAGTCGTAGACCACCGCGCCGTTGGCGCAGATCGCCGGCAGCGGCTCGGCGAGCTGGTCGTACACGAGCTTCAGCCAGCGGATCGGACGGCCGGTGACCAGCACGACCGGCGTGCCCCGCGCGGAGATCCGCGCCAGCACGTCGGCGGTGTGCGGGCTGAGGGTGCGGTCGTCCCGTAGCAGGGTGCCGTCGATGTCGGTGGCGATCAGCCGAGGTGCTTCTCCCATCAGCGGGACAGTAGCCGATCGAGGTACACCGCCACCCCGTCGTCGTCGTTGCGCAGCGTCACCTCGTCGGCGGCGGCGCGGACCGTCGGGTGGGCGTTGGAGACCGCCACCCGGGCCCAGCCGGCCCACGCGAACATCGGCAGGTCGTTGGGCATGTCGCCGAAGACCAGCACCTCGGCCGGGTCGACGCCGAGCCGCTGCGCCACGACGGCCAGCCCGGTGGACTTGTCCACCCCCGGCGGGCAGATCTCCACGAAGCCCAGCCCCGCCTGGGTGAGCGTGGCGACCTCCGGCGGGACGACCTCCCGGGCGACGGCGAGCAGCTCGTCGACGTGGTGGTCGGCGGTCCGGACGAACGCCTTGATCACGTCGCAGGAGAGGCACTCGGCGCGGCTGCGCGCCTCGAACGCGTCCTGGTAGGGCCAGCTCGGGTGGTAGTCGCCCCAGAGCGGCGCGTCGTGCTCGTCCGACGCCTCGACCATCACCGTCAGCGGCCCCACCGCCACCTCCAGGTCGGCGAGCAGCGTGGCCAGCACCTCGGCGGGGAGGCGCTCGTCGCGCAGCACCACCGGCCCGGCCGGGTCGCTCTGGTCGACCACGCGACCGCCGCCCGCCATCACCAGGAAGTCGGCGGCGCGGATGTCGTTGCGGGTGAGCTCGGCCAGCCGGGGACCGCGGCCGGTCGCGCCGACCACCGGGATCCCGGCGGCACGCACCCGGTCCAGCACCCCGTGGGTGTACGCGGAGACGGTCTCGTCGCTGCGGACGAGCGTCCCGTCGAGATCGGTGGCGATCAGCTTGGGCAGGCCCGGGCGGGTCATCGTTCCTCCTTTGCCCGCCGCCGCCGCAACCAGCCGTTTCGGTCGTCGATGCCTCGACCCTGAGTGACGGCGGGCAGCAACCGTACCTCGCGCGGCAGGTACCGACCATTGCCTTTGGGCGAAGTCGGTGCCAACGGACGACGGCCCGCGGGTGTCCCCGTCCCGGTCCGGCGGGGCGGCCGTACGGTGGGCGGATGGGAGAGCGGGACTGGCCGGTGGCGGAGATCATCGGCACGGAGCGGCTGCTGCTGGAGCCCCTCCGTGTCGACCACGCCGAGGAACTTGCCCCGCTCCTCGACGACCCGACCCTGCACGAGTACACGGGCGGCAGCCCGGCGAACCCCGAGCAGCTGCGGGAGCGCTACCGCCGGCAGGCGGTCGGGCGGTCCCCGGACGGCGGGGAGGGCTGGCTCAACTGGGTCGTGCGGCACCGGGACACCGGCGACGCGGTCGGGACCGTGCAGGCCACCGTGCGGCTCGACGGCGACCGGCCGGTCGCCGAGCTGGCCTGGGTGGTCGTGGCACCGCGGCAGGGCCGCGGCTACGCCGGCGAGGCCGCGGCCGGCATGGTCGGCTGGCTGGCGGAGCAGGGCATCGCGGCGCTCGTCGCGCACGTGCACCCCGACCACCGGGCCTCCGCCCGGGTGGCCGAGCGGCTCGGCCTGCGCGCCACCGACGAACTGGTCGACGGCGAGGTCCGCTGGGCCGCCCCCTGAGCGGGCCGGGTGCCGGAGCGCGCCGGGTGCTTGAGCGCGCCGGGTGCGGCTGCGGGCCGGATGGGAGGGCGCGGCGGACGGCCGGGTCAGTCCCGGGGCTCGGGTCGGGCGAAGGGGACGGCCGGCCCGACCGTGAGGTCGGCCGGTGGGGGCAGCGCGTCGTCCGCCAGGTCGCGGGCCCTGAGACTCCGGCGGCGCCGGTCGACCGGCTCCCCCTCGTCGGTGGCCGCTGCCTCGTCGGCGGCCTCCTCGTCCGGCGTGGCCGCCCCGACCGGGGCCAGCTTCAGTGCCGCCGCGAAGAGCACGCACGCGACGAACGCCGCCACCAGGCCCCGCCCGTACTCGACCCGGAACCCGTCGTCCGTCGAGTAGAAGAAGACGCGCTGACCCGCCTCGTCCAGCGAGGCGGCGGTCGCGGCCAGCAGCGCCAGCAGTGCCCCGGCCAGGGTCAGGCCGGCGAGCCGGACATTGCGCCGCACCGCAGCGGTGCCGCGCAGCGCGAGCGTCACCGCGCAGGCCAGCGCCAGCAGCCCGACCAGGTAGCCGACCCCGAAGCCGCCGATGTCGGACACCCCGCCCGGCACCCGCACCGGCGTGTTGCCCTGCGGGCCGGCGTCGGGGATCGTCATCACCTGCCACTCGCCGAGCAGCGAGGCGACGGCGGCCACCGCGCCCAGCGCCGCCAGCAGCGGCGGCAGCCGGTGGTCCCGGCCCAGGCCGGAGAGCGTACGCCCGAGCCGGCCCGCGGGGGCCGCCTCCGCCCCGCCCCACTCCACGACGGCGGTGCCGTCGGACCGGTGGTCCTGGCGGGGAATGGGGAGATCCTGGGACATCGGCCACCCTTCCGCGTTCGCGGGCCTGAGCCGAATCATGACACAGTACGCACCCGGGGACGCGGAGCGTGAACGGTCGCCGGTCGGTGCCCTTTCCGATAGCGTCGGGGGCATGCCTATCCGTACCGCTTCCGCACGTTGGCAGGGCAACCTCACCGAGGGGTCCGGCACGGTCCGCACCGGCAAGGGCGGGCTGGAGGGTAACTACTCCTTCAAGTCGCGTTTCGAGGAGGGTGAGGGCACCAACCCGGAGGAGCTGGTCGGCGCGGCGCACGCCGGCTGCTTCTCCATGGCGTTCTCCAAGGCCCTCGCCGAGGCCGGCTCGCCGCCCTCCTCGGTGGAGACCACCGCCAAGGTCCACCTGGACAAGACCGACGCCGGGTTCACCGTCACCCGGATCGAGCTCGACACGGTCGGCGACGTGCCGGGCATCGACGAGGCGCAGTTCACCAAGCTCGCCGAGACCGCCAAGGAGAACTGCCCGATCTCGCGGCTGCTCTCCCCGGGCGCGCAGATCACCCTGACCGCCCGCCTCGCTTCCTGACCGCCTCCTCCGTCGGCGTACGCCTCCACGGGGAGCCACCCTTCCGGTGGAGGCGCGCCGATCTTGGCCGGGCCGCGCGGGCCGCGCCGTCGGGCAGAATGGGCGGGTGCCGGTGGAGATGAGCCGCGAGCGCTTCGAGGAGCTGGTCGGCGACGCGCTCGACGAGGTGCCCGAGGAACTGCTCGCCCTGATGAGCAACGTCGTGATCCTGGTGGAGGACGACCCGCCCCCCGGCGAGGACCTGCTCGGCCTCTACGAGGGCCACGCCCTCACCGAGCGGGGCTGGGACTACTCCGGCGTGCTGCCGGACCGCATCCTCATCTACCGCAACCCGATCCTGCGCCTCTGCGACGACGACGAGGACGTGGTGGACGAGGTCGCGGTGACGGTGGTGCACGAGATCGCCCACCACTTCGGCATCGACGACGAGCGGCTGCACGAGCTGGGCTGGGGCTAGCGGGCGCGCGACCGATGCCGCCACCGGCGGGCGGGCCGGGGGCCGCGCCGACCGGCGTCCGGGCCGGGCCGGTCGGCCGGTGGTCGGCGGTTGCGGCGTACGCCTACCGTCGGTCCAGGCATCGCGAAATCAGGAGGCACTTCCATGCGCAGCGAGCTCTTCTCCGCGGAGAACCTGGAGAAGGAGTCCGCGCAGCCCGGCATGCGGCTGCAGAACTCCAAGATGTTGAAGATCGAACTCAACGGCGAGGCGATGGCCCGCGTCGGGTCGATGGTCGCCTACCAGGGGCAGGTGCAGTTCCAGGCGCTCGGCTCCGGGGGGCTCGGCAAGTTCCTCAAGCAGAAGCTGACCGGCGAGGGCGTCCCGCTGATGAAGGTCACCGGCCGGGGTGACGTCTTCCTCGCCGACTTCGCCAAGGACGTGCACGTCATCGACCTGGAGCCGGGCGACGCGCTCTCCATCAACGGCTCCAGCGTGCTGGCGTTCGACTCCACCCTCCAGTACGACATCCGGATGGTCGGCGGGGCCGGCATGGCCTCCTCGTCGGGCCTGTTCAACTGCGTCTTCACCGGCCACGGTCGGATCGCCATCACCACCAAGGGCACGCCGGTCGTGCTCAACGTCGACGCGCCCACCTACGTCGACCCGCAGGCGGCGGTCTGCTGGTCGGCCAACCTCCAGACCGGCTACCACCGGGCGGAGCAGCTCGGCCTCGGCACGCTGCTCGGCCGGCGCACCGGCGAGGCGTTCACGATGAGCTTCGCCGGCCAGGGCTTCGTCGTCGTGCAGCCCTCCGAGGAGCCGCCGATCATGGGCAGCGGCGCCCAGGAGCAGCAGGGCGGCCTGCTCGGCGGCCTGCTCAGCTGACCCGCGCCCCGCACGCGCACCGCCCCCGCCCGCGTCTCGCCCGGCCCCGCCGGGTCCGCCGCGATCGGGGGCGGTGTCGCGTCAGGTGAGGTCGCCGGCGCGCAGGCGGGCCAGCCAGGCGGCGGCGTCGGCGTAGTCGGCGTCCGAGAGGCCGGGCGGCGCGGGAACCGGCCGGTCGCCCGCCGCCGCGGTCCAGCGGTGCCGGGGGTACGAGCCCAGGAAACGCACGTCGGCGCAGACCCGGCGCAGCCCCTGCAACGCCTCCCCGAGCCGGACGTCCGCCACGTGCCCGGTGCAGTCGAGGAAGAAGACGTACCGGCCGAGCGCCTCGCCGGTCGGGCGGGACTCGATCCGGCTCATGTTGACGCCCCGGACCGCCAACTCCATCAGCACCGCCAGCAGCGCGCCCACCCGGTCGTGGGCGATGTAGACCGCCAGCGAGGTCACGTCGTCACCGGTCGGCGGCGGGGGCGGGCCGGGGCGGGACACCAGTGCGAAGCGGGTCACCGCGTCCGGGTGGTCGGCGATCTTGTCGGCGAGCACGTCGAGCCGGTGCCGGGTGGCCCCGATCGGGGTGCAGATCGCCGCGTCGTACTCGCCGGCGGCGGCACCGGCCGCGGCCGCGCCGTTGGAGAGCACGTCGACCACGACCGCGTCCGGCAGGTGGGCGCGCAGCCAACCCCGGCACTGGGTGGACGCCTGCGGATGGGCGGCGACGTTGCGGACCCCCGCGAGCGCCGTGCCGGGCCGGGCGGCGAGCACGAACTCGACCGGCAGGATCACCTCACGGGTGATCACCAGAGGTTCCCCCTCGGCCAACTCGTCCAGGGTCACCCCGACCGCGCCGCCGATCGAGTTCTCCAGCGGCACCAGGGCGGCGTCCGCCTCCCCGGCCCGTACGCCGTCCAGCGCCTCCGGCACGCTGCGGGCCGGTGCGCGGCTGCCCCGTTCGGCGGCGGAGATGGTGTTCAGCGCCTGCTCGGCGAAGGTGCCCTCGGGCCCGAGGTAGACGAAGCGCGTCGGCGGTGTTCCCGGCATGGCGACAGCCTACGCACCCGGTATGCCGGCCGACCCGCCGTCGCAGACCAGGGTTCGGATGCCGGGCGGCCCGGCGGCCCGGACCTCGACCGTGCAGACGTCGGTGCCGGCGGTGACCAGCCGCGGAGCGCCCGCCCGGCCCTCGGTGACCACCTGGAGGTCCTCGTGCCCGGTCACGTCGAGCACCGTGTAGTGCCACCCGCCGGCGCAGAGCGGGCCGGTCCGCACCCGCACCCGGGCGCCGTTCGGGAGCACCCCGCCCCGGCCGCGCACCAGGTCGACGACCCGCTTCCCGGAGGGGCCGTCGGTGCACGGCACCGCGACCAGGCCGGAGTCGGCGGTCGGGGTGGCCGCCCCGGGCAGGCCGGTGGCGGGGGGCGAGGTCGGTGCGAAGGTGGGTGTGCCGGCCGGGCTCGGGGCGGCGCGGCTCGGGGCGGTGGTGGGGGCGGTGTTCCGCAGCTCGGGCGGCGTGCCGCAGCCGGCCAGCGGCACCGCGGCCAGCAGCACGGCGGCCAGGAGCCGGCCGCGCCGGACGGGGCGGCCGGTCGGGTGGTCGGGGGCGGCGGGGCGCGAGGGGGTGGGCGGCACGGGCCGATCCTCGGGACATCGGGGAGCGTCGCTGCGGCCGGGAGGCCGAGCCCATCCTAGGAGGAACCGGCGGCCGGGTGAAGGTCAGGCGAGGAGGACCCGGTGGCCGGCCCGCTCCAGCGCGGCGGTCGCCTCGCCGAGGCGTACCGAGGGAACCAGCAGGTAGTCGGTGTCGTACGTCGAGAAGGCGACCACGCTGACCCGGGCGGCGGCGAGCGGGTCCACCAGTGCGGCGAGGGTGCCGCTCACCGCCAGGTCGAGCGGCCCGGCGACCCACAGGCAGCGCCAGGCCGTCTCCGTGGCGGCCTGCTCCGGCACCCGGTCGGCGGGGCAGATCAGTGAGATCCCGTCGGCGGTCCAGCTCACCGTGACGACGTCGCCGCCGCTCAGCCCGCCCGTCAGCTCGGGCGGCAGGGCGGAGCCGGCGGCCATCCGGCACACGGCGTACTCCCCCGGCAGCAGAGCGATATCGAGCATGAGGGCACCTTACGGCCTCGGAGAGCGCCCGCCCCAGATTCGCCGCGTGCGGCGAACACCACATCCCGCCGCAGGTCAGACCTCGGAGAAGAACGTGAGGGAACCGGCGACCGAACCGTCGGTGAGCACCGGGGTGGAGATCGCGTCCACGGTCGAGTCCGGCCGGTCGGCCGACGCGGCCTGGACCCGGAGCAGCCCTCGGGCCAGGCGCCCGGAGGACAGGGCCAGCAGCGGCGGGATCTTGTCGATCTCGGGCTCGGTCAGCTCGCCCCGGTTGGCGGTGAAGTCGAGCAGCCGGAGCCCGCCGTCGAGCAGCGGCAGCCCGATCACGTCCTCCGGGGTGCCCAGGCAGAGCAGCTCGCAGCCCGAGGCGGAGACGGCGATCACTCTCGTCTCGGCGTCGATCAGCAGGCACGGCTCGTCGGCGTGGGAGACGGTCGACGACCACTGCCCGAAGTTGTCGGACCCCAGCCCTGTCGATGTCCCCGCCGCCGGCGCGAACACTTCAGAGAGCGAGAGTTCGACGTGGGCCACCGCGCCTCCTATGTACACCGACGGTCTGTCCACGCTAGCCGGTCGCCGCGGATGTCGCCGACCGCGCC
Organism: Micromonospora sp. NPDC048063; assembly: GCF_043202855.1. NCBI lineage: Bacteria > Bacillati > Actinomycetota > Actinomycetes > Micromonosporales > Micromonosporaceae > Micromonospora > Micromonospora sp. NPDC048063. The sequence continues at coordinate 194,465 of NZ_JBIDBG010000012.1, forward strand.
GCGGCCACCGGGCGCCGGTGGTGACGGGGTGCCCCGACCGGGCGGCCGGCGACGGCGCGACCGGCGGGTGCCGACCGGCATCCGGGCCGCGTGGCGTCGCCGGTGACGTTACCGCCGGCCGGCCGGCTTGTCAGCGGCCGTTCGGCCGTCCTCGTACCACCGGTAGTCGGCGGCCGGCCGGTAGGAGCCGTTCATCCAGGTGCCCGGGTGCTGGGCGACCCGGGACAGCTTCTCGGCGGTGGCCGGGCTGATCCGGCTGCCCCCGGCGACGAGCAGGCGGTCCAGCTCGCGGTGGGTGGCCATGAGGCAGTCCTTCGGCAGGCCGTAGACGCTGATGACGCCGGAGCCGACGAACGTCAGCACCGGCGTCACCGGGATCGGCAGCCCCACCGCGTCGGAGAGCGCCTTGCTGGCGCGCTTGGCGTCGCGGCGGGCCTCCGCCACGTAGGGCGGTCGCTTGCCGTTGATCTGCACCACGTCGCCGGCGACGAGCACCCGGGCCCGGCCGTGGTCGGCGATGGTGACCGCGAAGAGCCCGCTCGGCCCGATGGCGAGGAAGCCGGCGCGTTCGTCGCGCTCGTGGTCGAGCAACAGGTCGGACACGTCCGTGCGGGGCCACTCGATGACGTGCCAGGCGGGCCCGAGGTGGTCGAGCTGGCCGAGCGCCCGCGCGCCGGCCGCCTCCAGCCGGCGGGCGCCCCGCTCCGCCCGACGGCGGCGGGCCCACTCCAACGGGGACGGACGGACCGGCGCGAGCACCCCCGGCGACTCCACGCGGGGATGTGGCACCGCCGCGGGCGGCAGTGCCCGGGCGGACGGTACGGTTCGACGAGCGGGAAAGACAGTCATCGCGACCTCCGGCAAAAGGTCCCTCGAAGTTATGTCCTCACTACCCTACGTTGCCAGTCCCCCGTGTCGGCAAGTTGGAACGCCGGAGTGAGTGCGGATGAATGCCATATTCATCCACCACTGTTTTATCGGATGCCGCCAAACCCTGCCCTACGCTGCGATGGTGACCCACTACGTGGACAGCGAAGTCGGCCGGCTCGGCACCGTGCTGCTGCACCGGCCCGGCCCGGAACTCGCCCGGCTCACGCCACGCAACAACGACTCGCTGCTTTTCGACGCCATCCCCTGGGTGGGGCGCGCACAGGAGGAACACGACGCCTTCGCCGCCGCCCTGCGCGAGCGCGGGGTCGAGGTGCTCTACCTCGCCACCCTGCTGGCCGAGACGCTCGCCGTGGCCGACGCGCGGGCCGAGCTGACCGAGGAGGCGCTGCGCTCTCCCCGGCTCGGCGACTCGCTGCGCGCCCGGGTCGCCGACCACCTCGCGTACCTCGACCCGGCCGCGCTCGCCGACGTGCTCATCGCCGGGCTGGCCCACGAGGAACTGCGGGTCAGCCGGGAACGGCCGGGCGGCCTGGTCTACACCCTGATGGACCGGCACGACTTCGTCATCGACCCGCTGCCCAACCTGCTCTTCACCCGGGACTCCTCGCTCTGGATCGGTGACCGGGTCGGGGTGACCAGCCTGGCGATGCCGGCCCGGCGGCGGGAGAGCACGCTGACCGATGCGATCTACCGGCACCACCCGCGCTTCGCCGGCACCGAGTTCGTCTACCACCCCGAGCTGGAGCACCTGGAGGGCGGCGACGTGCTGCTGCTCGCGCCCGGGGTGCTGGCCGTCGGCGTGGGCGAGCGGACCACCCCGGCCGGCGCGGAACGCCTCGCCCGGCAGGTCTTCGCCGCCGGGCTGGCGCACACCATCCTCGTCGTGCCGATCGCCCAGGAACGGGCGACCATGCACCTGGACACCGTCTGCACGATGGTGGACGTCGACGCCGTGCTGATGTATCCGAACGTCGCCCACACCCTGTCGGCGTACACGGTGATCGCCGGGGCGGACGGGGAGGACCCGCGGGTGGACGGTCCGGCGCCGTTCCTGCGGGCCGCCGCCGACGCGATGGACCTGGCCCAGCTCCGGGTGATCGACACCGGCCTGGATCCGGTCACCGCGGAACGCGAGCAGTGGGACGACGGCAACAACACCCTCGCCCTCGCGCCCCGGCTCTGCGTGGGCTACGAGCGCAACACGGAGACCAACGCGCAACTGGAGCGGGCCGGCATCGAGGTCATCCCGATCGCCGGCTCCGAACTCGGCTCCGGCCGGGGCGGGCCGCGCTGCATGTCCTGCCCCCTGGTCCGCGAGCCGCTTGCCGGGTAAGGAAGGGCACCTTCCTAACGCTTACGGTAGAGGAAGGGGCCCTTCCTAACACCTCGGGCGCCGCCGGGCCACGGCACTGCCGGGCGCCCCGCAGCGTCGGCGGGGGCGTGGCGGCTCAGCGCAGGGTGAGCTGGCGGCCGAGCAGGCCGTGCCGGGCGCGCCGGCCGGCGGCGTCCAGCGGGGCGGGGTCGGCGAGCGCCTCGGCGTACCGCTTGGCGAACTCGGCGACCGGCTGCTCCCAGTCGGCAGCCGGGACGTCCTCGGGCAGGTCCCAGACCGGCACCAGCCGACCGTGCGCCCGGAACATGCCGGCGAACCGGGTGTTCTCGCCGAGCGTCAGCGTGCCGGCCACGCTCAGCCGGGCCAGCGCGTCCAGCGCGGCGTCCTCGTCGTCGGGCAGCACCCAGCGCACGTGCGCCTTCTCCGGCACCTGGCACCAGTACGCGGCCGGGGCGGCGGTGAGCCGCACGGTCGGGTAGATCGCGGCGTTCGCGCGTTCCAGGGACGCCTGCACGTTCGGGTCGTCGCCGGCCCCCGGGTCGAGCCAGAACTCGAACCCGTCGTGCATCGTGATCTCCAGCGGACCGTCGACCAGGACGTCCTGCAGGCGGGGGCCCGGTCCGGGCAGCGGCGGCACGGCCACCGGGCTGCCCGGCTCGGCCCGCAGCGCGCAGAGCAGCGCCTCGGCCAGGTCCCGGGAGACGTCGCCGGACTGCTGGTGGCGCTGGAGCCCGACGAGGACCCGGCCGTCCGGTTTCGTCACGGCCGGCGCGGCCATCGGCAGCACGGTGGCGAGGACGACCTCGCGGTCGCCGAACTCCTCGACCAGGGCGGGGGCGAGCCGCAGCGGCGCGGAGGCGGCCGGCACCAGCTCGCGCAGGGCGATCCACTCCGGCTCGTCGGTCAGCCCCTCGAACGGTCGGGGCACGAAGATGTCGCGCACCTTCTCCCGCTTGGGGGTGGCTTCGGCGGCCCGCTGGCTCTTTCGACGCTTGCTCACGGCGACACAGCCTAGAGGCCGCAGCCGGCCGGCGTGGGCAGGACCCGCCTGTCGGGGGCGGTCAGCCGGCGACGGCCAGGTCCGACCGGGTGACGTCGGCCGGGTCGAACTCGGCCCACACGCTCTGGCCCAGGCCGTCGCGCTCGACGCCCCAGCGGTCGGCCAGCCCCGCGACGATGTGCAGGCCGCGGCCGTCGACGGCGTCCGTGTCGGCCACCCGCATCCGCGGGCCCGCGGCGGCGCCGCCGTCGGTGACCCGGAGCTGCACCTGCTGGCCGGCGGCGGAGCTGCGCAGTCGCCAGGCCACCCGGACCACCCCGCCGGGCAGCGGGTCGGCGTGCCGGACCGCGTTGCCGACCAGCTCGGCCAGGACCGCGACCAGGTCGGCCAGGAGTGGCGGGGGTACGACGCCGGTCAGCTCGTCGGCGAGCCGGTGCCGCGCCTGCCGCGCCCCCGTGGCGTGGTGGGGCACCACCACGCACCATGCCCGTTCGGCAGCTCCCGTCGACACCCTCGCCCCTTCACGCCCCGTCGCCCGTCGCCGGTCCCCCGCGCGGCAGCCGCACCTCTGCGACCGTACCGCCACCGGCCCTCGGCCGGAGGAATACCCATCCATTCTGCTGTTCAACGATCCGGCGGACGAGATAGAGACCGAGACCGGCCCCGGGATAGCGGCGGCGGTCGCCCGACTCGCCCTGCCAGAACCGGTCGAACGCGCGCTCCACGTGCTCGGGCCGGATGCCGATGCCGCGGTCGCTGACCCGGAAGGAGACGGTCGCCCCGTCCGCGTCCGCGCTGATCTCGATGGGGGAGTCGGGCGGGGAGTACTTGCCGGCGTTCGTGCACAGCTCCGTCAGCACGGTGGCCAGGCTGGGCCGGTGGCCGAGCGCCTTCGGCAGGTTGGCCGGGAGGCGGAGGACGAGCCGGTGCCGCAGCTCCGCCGGCAGGTCGGTCACCGTCGCGCGCAGCGCGTCGCCGAGGTCGTACGGGGCGGGCGGCTCGTCGCCCGGGCCCGGCTCGGCGGCGGCGGAGAGCAGTCGGTCGACCAGCCGGGCCAGCTCGTTGGCGCGCTGCCCGATGACCCGGGCGGCCTGCCGCCGGTCGGTCTCGGTCAGCGACTCCCAGTGGTCGGTGAGCGTGTCGGCGTAGCCCTTGATCACGGTCACCGGCGTACGCAGCTCGTGGCTGGTCACGGCGACGAAGAGGTCCCGGTCGTGGTCGCGCCGCTGCTGGTCGGTGACGTCGCGGAAGGTCACCACGTGCAGGGTGCCGGGGCCGGGCAGCTCCCCGGAGGTGATCTTGAGCCAGCGGCCGTCCGGCAACCGGTGGTCGAGCACCTGCCCGGACGGCGGCAGTGGGAAGGGCAGCGGCCGGTTGAGCGCCTCGGCCGCGGAACGGCCGGTGACCTGGGCGGCGGCCGGGTTCCAGAGCCGCACGTGCCCGTCCCGGTCGACCACGGCCAGCCCGTCCGCCAGCGCCGCCACCACCGGGCCGTCGCCGTGCACCGGCAGCCCGGTCTGGTCGCCGTACATGTGGGCGATGCAGGAGGCGATGTAGCCCATCGCGTCGTGTCGGCCGGCGTCCCGCGTCCCGTCCTCGCCCGGGTAGAGCGCGTGCAGGCTGCCGACGGTCAGCCCGCCGATCTCCGCGCGGGCGACCACCATCCGGAGCAGGCCGCGTGCGGCCAGCTCGCCGGCGAGCCTGCCGGTGAGCCGGTCCGTCCGGACCTGGCGTACCCGGGTGCCGGAGAGCAGGCAGGCGACGGCCGGGTCGTCGGGCGGGACGGGGCGGCCGATGATCCACTCGACGGCGCCGGTGGCGGCGATCACCCGGCCACCGGTCGGCGCGAACTCGACGAAGGCCATGCCCGCCGCGTCGAGCGCGGGCCGGACCACTCGGAGCAGTTGGGTGAGGACGGGGACGCCGGCGCCGCCGGAGCTGATCGAGTCGATCACCGCGGTGTGGCCGGCGATGAGAGCGGAGAGGTCGGTGCGCTCCGGCATGCCCCGAGTGTGCCCCGGCGGTCGGTTTCCGGACACCCCTGCCCGGCCGGATCCCGCCCATCGGTCCGGGCCGCCCGCGTCGGGCCGGGCGGGCCGGGGACGCGGTCCGGGCGCGCGGTCAGCGGCCCAGGTGGGCCAGCGCGCGCGCCGGCCGGTCGGTGATGATGCCGTCCACCCCGGCGGACAGGACGAGGTCCAGGTCGGCCGGCTCGTTGACGGTCCACACGTAGACCTGGTTGCCCGCCGCCCGCAACGCGGGCACGAGCTGCGGGCGGGCCCGCACCAGCGCCACGCCGGGCCCCGCGATCCGGGCGCCGAAGGGCAGCCGCCCCGCCCGCAGCCAGGGCGGCAGCACCTCCAGCAGCAGCACCGTGGGCAGCGCGGGGGCCAGCTCCCGCGTCCGGCGTACGGCCAGCGCGGAGAACGACATGACGGTGACGCGTACCGGATCGTCCGGTTTCGGCTCGGCCAGGCCGTACCGGCGCAGCAGCGCGACGAGCCGGCGCTCGACGTCGCCGCCGTAGCGGGAGGGGTGCTTGGTCTCCACGAGCAGCCGGACCGGCCGCCCGGCGGCGATCACCGCGTCCAGCAGCCGCTCCAGGGTGAGCAGCCGGGTGTGCGACTCGTCCAGCACCTCGTCCCCGTCGGCGGGCACGCAGCGGGGGTGCCAGGAGCCGAAGTCCAGCGCCTCCAGCTCGGCGAGGGTACGCGTGCTCACCAGGCCCTGGCCGTTGCTGGTGCGGTCGAGCCGGCGGTCGTGTACGCAGACCAGGTGCCCGTCCCGGGTCAGCCGGACGTCGCACTCCAGCCCGTCCGCACCCTCGTCGAGGGCGCGCAGGTAGGCGGCGAGGGTGTGCTCGGGCAGGTCGTACGAGGAGCCGCGGTGCGCGAAGACCAGGGGTTCGCCCATCCCGTCCGCCTAGAGGACGTGGCCCGGCTGCCCGTTCCCGCCGACGACGGGTCTCCCGGCGGCGGCCCACTCGTCCATCCCGCCCGCGACGTTGCGCACCTGGTCCCAGCCGTTGCGCATCAGGTAGGCGACGACCTGGGCGGAGCGCCCGCCGGAGCGGCAGATGACGGCGACGTCGCGGTCGGCGGGGACCTCCGCGATCCGGGCCGGCAGCTCCATCATCGGCAGGTGGTGCGCGCCGGGAGCGTGGCCGGCGGCCCACTCGTCGTCCTCCCGGACGTCGAGCAGGTAGGCGTCGTCGGCGATCTCGGGCACGGTCACGGTGGGAACCTGGGGTCCGAACACGCGCCAAGCCTAGAACCTCGCCCGGCCGACCGTCGGCGGGTGGTCGGTGCGGCGAGGTGGGGCATCCCGCGCGTCACAGCCGGGTGACCCACCGGGGGTTGGCCCGGGCCCACTCCGGCACCCGGGTGCCGCGGACCGCCTCGAACAGCCCGTTCCCGCCGTTGTCGAGGACCACGTACGACACCTGGTCGATGGTCTGCGGGTGGGAGGGGACCTGCACGCCGCGCAGCGCGTCGGCCGGCAGGTCGCGCACTGCGCGGACCAGGTCCTCCAGCGGTACGCCGTTGGTGTCCACGGTCAGCGAGCTGCCCACCGCCCGGATCACCTGGTCGAGCTTGACGGGATTGGTCCGCAGCGACGTCTCGCTCGTGCGCTCCAGCAGGGCCCGGAGCAGTTGCTGCTGGTGCGTCTGTCGGTCGTAGTCACCGCCGGGCAGGTCGTAGCGTTGGCGGACGTAGTCCAGCGCCTCGCCGCCGTCCATCTGCTGGCAGCCGGGGTGGAAGACCCGGTCGGTGTGGATCGAGCGGACCTCGGTGTCCACGCACATGCGTACCCCGCCGAGGAGGTCGATGACCTTGCGGAAGCCGGAGAAGTCGATCAGGGCCGCGCCGTCGAAACGGATCCCGGTCAGCCGGGCCAGGGTGGCCGAGAGCAGCCGGGTGCCCGGCTCGCCGCCCCCGCCGTGCTCGTACGCCGCGTTGACCTTGTCCTGCCCGCCGCCGAAGCCGTTGCCGGGCGGGATGGCGACCAGCAGGTCCCGGGGGACGGAGACGAGGTACGCCTCGCGCCCGCCGGCCGGCACGTGCACGATGAGGATGCTGTCCGACCGGCGGTCCGCCGCGCTGCCGCTCTGCCACCGGTCGGTCCCCACGAGCAGGTAGTTCAGCGGCCCGTCGGGGTCGGTCCGCTCCCGGCGGGCGGTGGGGTCGAGCAACTGCTCCCGCACCACGGTGCGCTCGTACCGGTCGCCGAGCACCCGGAGGCCGACCACGGCGAGCCCGGCCAGCAGCACCACGGCCAGGCCGAGGCCGAGCAGGACGCGGGGCCAGCGGGCGCGGCGCGGCCGGGCGGCCCGGGTGTCGGCCCCGGTCCGTGCCCGACCGTCGCGCGCCGATCTGGACGTGACTCCTCCCCGCGGCCGTACGTGAATCTCCCTCACGTCAGGCTACGGGCGGCTCCGTGCTCCCGGGCCGCTTCACCGAAATTGCCCGGCCGCCGGGCGCTCGGGCGGGCCGGGCAGGGCCGGCGCTAGGTGCGGCTGGATATCACTTGAGGGTTGGCGAAGACGAACTCGGCCAGTTTGTCCTGCTTGACCGCGCCGAACATGTCCAGCGTCTCCTGGCTCAGCGTCTCCCGGCTGCCGTCGCCGTGGAAGGTGCCGCCGTTGGTCTTCAGCATGACCAGGTCGTTGCCGGTGACGCCGCGCATGGTGAAGACGAAGTCCGCGACGGGTACCCCGCCGGCGTCGAGGATGAACGCCTTGCCGGCCGCCTTGATCAGCTCGTTGAGCTTGAGCGGGTTGGTCAGCGTGCCGTTCTCCGTGGCCTTCTTCGCCATCGCCTTGATCAGCTGCTGCTGGTTCTGCTGGCGGTCGTAGTCGCCGTTCTTGAGAGTCTTGCGCTGCCGGGAGTAGTCCAGCGCCGCCCAGCCCTCCATCTCCCGGCAGCCCTTCTTGTGCACCACCGGGGTCATCCGCTTGCCGGTCTTCTTGGCGTCCGCGTTCCACATCGGCTTGCCGTCGACGTACGACATGTGGATCGACGTGACCTCCTGGCTCACGCAGATGCGCACCGAGCCGAGGGTGTCGATGATGTTCTTGAAGCCGCCGAAGTTGATGATCGCCATGCCGTCGAAGCTGACCCCGGTCAGCTTCTTGATGGTCTTGGCCATCAACTGCGCGCCGCCCTCCCAGCCGCCCCCGTTCCGGGCGCCGAACTGGAACGCGGCGTTGATCTTGTCGGTCCCGTGGCCCGGGATCTCCGCCTCGGTGTCGCGCGGGATCGAGATCATGTACGCCTGGTCGTGCGTCGCCGGAATGTGCAGCACGATGATGCTGTCCGCCCGGACGTCGTCGGCGGCCCACCGCTCCCGGGCGTCCACGCCGAGGAGCAGCATGTCGATCGGGCCGTCCAGGTTGGCACCGCCCTCGGCGTCCGACTTGCCCGCGTCGCCCAGCAGGTTGCGCTGGGCGATGCTGCCGGTGGCCTTGCTGATCAGGGCCTTGCTGCCGACGATCGCGACGCCGCTGGTCATCATCAGCACGGCGCCGAGGATCAGGGTGAGTCGGGCCCAGAGCGGGTCCTTGCGGCGCGACCGCTTCTTCGCGGGCCCGCCGCCTGTCTTACCGCCCTTCCCGGGCCGGGTCGGGGTGGTCGTGGCGGCCCGCGCCGGGCCGCCGGGGGACTCCACCGCCGGAGGGCGACGGCTGGTCTGAACCGGCATGCGTGCTCCAGCTCGCGTGATCAGGGGGCGGGATCACTGTACGGACGCTTTCCCGTCCTGGGTAGTTCGTCGGGACGTCAATTGGCGTTGTCCCCGCCGTCATCCAGGAAAACTGTCCAAACGTCCAGATCGATACGACCGGTCGGCCGTTGGCTCACAGGAAACGCGAAACCGGCCCCCGACCCGCGACGACGTCCGTCGATCACGGTGGGGGCCGGCGCCGATGCGGAGCGGGTCAGTTCCCGGTGCCGTCGGCCTTCTGGTTGGCCTGCACCCACGCGGTCATGGTGTCGGCGGACATCGCCTTGTACATGGCCAGCGCCTTCTCCTTGTCCGAGACCACCACGGATTCCCCGTTGATGGTCTGGCTGCCGACGTGCGGGCTGGTCACGAAGGTGAGGTTCTCGCCCCGCAGGTTGCGGAACTGCACCGCCATGTCGACCAGCGAGAAGCCCTCGTCGACGGTGACCGCCGCGGTCACCGACTTGAGGAAGTCGTTCAGCTTCTTCGGATTGGTCAGCGTGCCCGTGCTCGCCGCCTTGTCCATCAGCGCGCGGAGGAACTCCTGCTGGTGGCGCATCCGGGCGAAGTCGCCGTCCGGGAACTGCTTGCGCTGCCGGATCCAGTCCAGCGCCTCTGCGCCGTCCATGTGGTTGGTGCCCTTGGTGAAGGTCCGGTACGGCTTGTGGATCGAGGTGATGGTCCGTTCGACCTTCAGGTCGACGCCGCCCAGGGCGTCGGTGACCTGCTTGAAGCCGGCGAAGTCGATCGCCATCACGTGGTCGAGCCGCACGTCGGTGAAGCACTCCACCGTCCGGACGGCCAGCGGCAGCCCGCCGAACGCGAACGCCGCGTTGATCTTCCCGCGCTGGCCGGAGCCGCACTCCGCGTTGGCGCCCTCGGGGATCGGCACGTAGAGGTCGCGGGGGATGGAGACCAGGTAGGCCTGCTGGTGGTCGGACGGGATGTGCATCACGATGATCGTGTCGGCCCGCCACTTGCTGGACTGGTCCACCGGGGCGTCCGGGTCCCGCGAGTCGCTGCCGACCAGCAGGATGTTCAGCGCGCCGTCCACCGCCTTGGCCGGCCGGCCACCGGTGATCTCGGAGAACGGGTCGGTGCGGGCCAGGTCGTCGTTCAGGCTCCGGGCGTAGAACCAGGCGCCGGCCCCGCCCAGGAGCGCGAGCACCAGCACGGCGACGCCGGCCACCAGGCCGATCCGGCCCCAACGGGGACGCGCGCCGCGCCGCCCCGGGCGGTCGGGGCCGCCGGGACCGCCCGGTCGGCCGGGGCCACCCGGACCCGACGGGCCACCCGGGCCGCCGGCCCGCGCCTCGACCGGCGACGGGTACCAGCGGGCCTCGGCCGGCCGGGCGCGGCCGGCGGCGTCCCGGCCGGAGCCGGGCACCGACGCGCGCCCGGCGCTGCGGTGCAGGTACGGGAGCGGGACACCGGCGGGCGTGGTCGCTGACATGTAACTCAGGGTACGTACGTCCGGCCACAGTCGCCTCCAGGCGAAGCCGGCGTTTGTCGGCGTCCCCCCGGGCGGCCGGTTACCCTAGCCGCTCGCGGAAGTACTCGATCGTGCGCCGGAGGCCGTCTTCGGGCGCCACGGTCGGCTCGTAGCCGAGCAGTTCACGGGCGAGAGTCAGGTCGGGGCGGCGCATCTCCGGGTCGTCGGCGCTGCGCGTGATGTAGGTCACCTCGGAGCTGCTGCCGCAGAGTGACACGATCGTCTCGGCGAGTTGCCGCATGCTCATCTCGTGCTCGGTGCCGCAGTTGATCGGCCCCGTCTCGCGGGAGTCGAGCAGCAGCAGGATCCCGCGGACCAGGTCCGCCACGTAGCAGATCGAGCGGGTCTGGTTGCCGGTGCCGTGCACGGTGATCGGCTCCCCGCGCAGCGCCTGGGAGATGAACGTCGGGATGGCGCGGCCGTCGTCCGGCCGCATCCGGGGGCCGTACGTGTTGAAGATCCGGACGATCGCGGCGTCCAGCCCACGGCTGCGGTGGTAGGCCATGGTGGCCGCCTCGGAGAAGCGCTTCGCCTCGTCGTAGACGCTGCGGATGCCGATCGGGTTGACGTTGCCCCAGTACGTCTCGCGCTGCGGGTGCTCCTTCGGGTCCCCGTACGCCTCGGAGGTGGAGGCCATCAGGAACCGGGCGCCGTCGGCGACCGCGCGGTCCAGCAGGTGCAGGGTGCCCACCGAGCCGACCCGGAGGATCTCCACCGGCAGCTTCTCGAAGTCCGTCGGGCTCGCCGGGGAGGCCATGTGCAGGATGGCGTCGAACCGCTCGGCCATGGCCGGGTGGTGGGTCGGCAGCCCGTCGGAGATGTCGGCCTCGACCAGCGTGAACCTCGGCTCGTCCGCCAGGTGGGCGACGTTCTCCTTGGACCCGGTGACGAAGTTGTCCAGGGCGACCACCGTGCAGCCGCGGGCGATCAGTGCGTCGACCAGGTGTGACGGTACGAAACCGGCGCCGCCGGTGACGAGGACGCGGTGACCGGTTCCGAAGCGCGCAGCAACGTTCATGCCGGTCAGCCTACCCATCGCCCCGGTCCCGCACCGGGCGTGGCGGGAGGGGCCCCCGGCGCCGGGGGCCCCTCCGTCGGGTGGGGTCAGTGGGCACCGGCGCCGGTGAGTGCGCGCACCTCCAGCTCGGCGTACTTCTCCTCGTCGTGCTCCTTCGAGATCACGGCCCCGAACCAGCCGCACAGGAAGCCGAACGGGATGGAGAGGATGCCCGGGTTGGACAGCGGGAACCACTGCCAGTCATGGTTCGGGAACATCGAGGTGGGCGCCCCCGAGACCACCGGCGAGAAGAACACCAGCAGGACGGCGGAGAGCAGGCCGCCGTAGATGGCCCAGACCGCGCCCGAGGTGTTGAACCGCTTCCAGAACAGGCTGTAGAGGATCGCCGGCAGGTTGCCCGAGGCGGCCACCGCGAAGGCGAGCGCCACCAGGAAGGCCACGTTCAGGTTCTGCGCGTAGATCGACAGGACGATCGAGATCGCGCCGATCACCAGGGCGGAGACCCGGGCGACCCGCACCTCCTGCCGCTCCGACGCCGCCCCGTTCTTGATCACGTTGGCGTAGAAGTCGTGCGCCAGGCTCGACGAGGAGGCGAGGGTCAGGCCGGCCACCACGGCCAGGATCGTGGCGAAGGCGACCGCCGCGATGATCGCCAGGAGGGTCGCCCCGCCCAGGTCGCCGCCGAGGAAGTCGATGCCGAGCGCCTCGGCGAGCTGCGGGGCCGCCGTGTTGCCCGCCTTGTCCTGTGCGGTGATCGCCTCGCCGCCCACCAGCGCCGCGGCGCCGAAGCCGAGCGCCAGGGTCAGCAGGTAGAAGGTGCCGATGATGCCGATCGCCCAGAGCACGCTCTTGCGGGCCGCCTTGGCGGTCGGGACGGTGTAGAACCGGATCAGGATGTGTGGCAGGCCGGCCGTGCCGAGCACCAGCGCGATGCCGAGCGAGAGCAGGTCCATCTTGCTGTAGAAGGTCTTCAGCGCGTCGCCGGGCGTGTCGACGCCGTACCGCAGCCCGGGTTCCAGGAAGGCGCTCCCCTTGCCGGAGGCGGCGGCGGCATCGCCGAGCAGCGACGACAGGTTGAACTTGTAGTGCGCCAGCACCAGCACGGTCATCACCAGCGCGCCGCTCATGAGCAGGAACGCCTTGACGATCTGCACGTAGGTGGTGCCCTTCATGCCGCCCACCGTGACGTAGATGATCATCAGGGCGCCGACCATGATGATGGTGGCGACCTTGGCGGTGTCCGCGTCCATGCCGAGGAAGGTGGTGCCCGGCTTGATGCCGAGCAGCAACGCGACCAGCGCGCCCGCGCCCACCATCTGGGCCAGCAGGTAGAAGATCGACACGGTGATGGTGGAGACCGCCGCGGCGGTACGCACCGGGCGCTGGCGCATCCGGAAGGCCAGCACGTCGGCCATCGTGTAGCGGCCGGAGTTCCGCAGCAGTTCCGCGACCAGCAGCAGGGCCACCAGCCAGGCGACCAGGAAGCCGATCGAGTAGAGGAAGCCGTCGTAGCCGTAGAGGGCGATGATGCCGGCGATGCCGAGGAACGAGGCGGCCGACATGTAGTCGCCGCCGATCGCCATGCCGTTCTGGAAGCCGGAGAAGGACCGCCCGCCGGCGTAGAAGTCGGTGGCGGTCTTGGTCTGCCGGCTGGCCCAGATGGTGATGGCCAGGGTCACCGCCACGAAGACCAGGAACAGGGTGATGGTGAGGTTGCGGGCCGTGGTGCTACCCGCCTCAGCCGCGAGGACCGTGTTCATGCGTCACCTCCCCGATCTCGGCGCGGATCCGGTCGGCGACCGGGTCGATCCTGCGGTCGGCGAACCGCGAGTAGAGCCAGGCGATCACGAAGGTGGAGACGAACTGGAGCAGGCCGAAGACGAGGGCGACGTTGATGTTGCTGCCGAAGAGCTTCGTGCCCATGAAGTCCCGCGCGTACGCGGACAGGATCACGTAGAGCGCGTACCACAGGAAGAAGGCGACGGTCATCGGGAAGACGAAGCCGCGCAGCGCGCGACGCAACCCGGCGAACTCGTCCGACCGTTGTACGGCGAGGTACCGGTCCGCCGCTGACGCGGAGGGGGCGGACGCGGGTGTGTCCGTGGACATTTGTGGATCACCACCTTCACAGGCGTCGGGGGTTTTCGCGCACGGTAGAAAGCGCGTTCCCCGCCGGGGAAGGCTGAGATCGACGCCGGTCGGCGGCTGCGCCGAACGGCACGGTGGCTGCGCCGAGTGACGCAGCTCACTCCGCTGAACGGTCGTCGGGGTCGAACCACCGGCCCGACACCGGTCCCGTCTCCGGACCGGTGGCCGCTGGCCACGACGAGCCACGAACCGGCGGCTGCCGGTTACGACGAGCCCCGGACCGGTGGCCGCTGGCCACGACGAGCCCCGAACCGGTGGTCGCCGGCCACGACGAGCCGCGAACCGGTGGTCGCCGGCCATGACGAGCCACGAGCCGGTGGCTCGGGACCGGGTCGTCCGCAGTCAGTCGTCCGGGACGTGGCGGTCCTCGTCAGGTCAGCTCGCGGTACCGGCCCCGGTAGTGCAGCAGCGGATCCGTCTCCCCGGTCAGCTCGACGGCCTCGATGGTGGCCTCCACCAGCAGGCCCCAGCCGTACTCGCGGGCGGCGTCGAGCCGGCATCCCGCCCAGCCCCCGGCGTCGGTCGGCACCGGACCGTAGGGCGTGTCGGTCCACGCCCCGGTGGCGAAGAGACCGCCCGGCGACGGGAAGAGGCCGGCGAACCGGTCGGCGAGCTGCCGGTGCGACGGGTTCAGCGGGGCCACCGCGAAGCGGCCGGCGGACTCGACGGCCGCCCACAGGTCCGACTCCGGGTCGACCAGGCCGAGCAGTCGATCCGGCTCGCCCTCCGCCACCAGCGTCGACGACACCGTCAGGCCCGCCGGCCCCGGCGCCGTCCAGAGGGTCACCGGCGAGGCCAGCCGGCCCCGCAACCGGCGTACGGGGGAGCGCTGCCCGGCGGGCACGGCGAACGGGTCGGTGTGGTGGATCTCGGCGCCCGGCTCATGATTCACGTGAAACATTGTGCCGCCCCCTGCCCCCGCCGGTGCCGTTCCACCGCGCCCCCTACTCGCCCAACTCAGCCGGCTCGGCCGGCTCGGCCCGATGATCAATTGATGGAAAACCGCTGCCCAGGGCCGTCTACGCCTGGTTTTCCATCAACTGATCATCACCCACTCGGGCAGGTCGGTCGGGCATTCGGGTTGAGGCGTGCTGCTCAGTCGGTGAGGGTGCGGCGGGCGGCGGCCAGCACCTCGGGGTCGGTGCAGCCGGCTGCGTAACCGGCGATCCGGCGGCGGATGTCCCGGCGGAGCAGCCAGACCCCGACCCGGTCGGCGACCGGACTCAGGAATGCCGGACGACAGCGGAAGCTGTACCGCCAGGTGGCGACCGCGGGCGCGAAGCGCCAGCCGCCGGCGAACATCTCGAAGAACCACGGGCCGCTCACCATCTTCATGCCGACGTGGCTCGGTGGCGCCCAGGAGACGTACTCGCTGACCATGGTCAGCCCGTGTCGGGAGCGGGTGAAGGTGCGAACGCCCTTGCCGGGGCGGGTCGCCCCGTCGACGAGTCGCTGCTCCCGGACGAACGGATCCCAGCGGTAGCGCACCGGCGCGGTGGTCTGCGAGACCGCGAAGGCCAACTCGGGTGGCACCGGCACGGTCGCCACCGCCTCGACGACGGGCATCCGGCCATTGTGCCGCCGCCCGGCAACCCGTACGGCACGGGTTGCCGGGCGGTCCGGCCCGGTGCGGCTCATGTAAAGGACTCCGGTGCTTGATCAGCCCGGTGGTCCTGGGGTTGCATGAGCATCCCGGCTGGTCCGGTGGGTGGCGTCGAGCACGGCTCT
>NZ_JBIDBG010000013.1:0-163245 GCF_043202855.1 Micromonospora sp. NPDC048063
GGTTACATTCCGAACCCGGAAGCTAAGCCCTCCAGCGCCGATGGTACTGCACTCGGGAGGGTGTGGGAGAGTAGGACACCGCCGGACAATCTTTCGTTCAGGGCCACCCCTTTCGGGGTGGCCCTGAACGCATTGGGGGTTCATCCGCTGACGCGGAACAGCGCTCCGGTGGGATGCGGTGAAGGCACCCGCGGACCGGGCAAGTTCATCCCGCCGACATGGGGAAAGGGCGCTGCCGCAGGCCCGCAACATGGGCATGAACGCGACCACCGTGGCTGCCATGGTTGTCGAGCATCGCCCTGCCGAGCTGGGCTGGGTCGAGCCGGACGACAACTCCCCGCAGACAGGGAGAAGGCCTATCGCGGGCCCGCAACGTGGGCGTGGACGCGGGCCGGGAGGCGCGGGCGGTGGGTGACCTCGACGGGGGTGGGGGGGGGGGGGGGGGCGGGGCGGGGGCGGGCGCCCCCCCCCCCCCCCCCCGCCCCCCCCCCCCCCCCCCCCCCCCCCCACCCCCACCCACCCGACACCGCAACAAACGCCTCAGACAGCGCCCACCCCCACCCACCCCGACACCGCAACAAACGCCTTAGGCAGCGCCCACCCCCACCCCACCCGGGCCGCCACACAGAACGGGACGCGGACCGAGGCAGGCCCACGCCCGATCAGGGCGAAGGAGTCACGTACCCGTCCGAGATCCGCCGCCTGGTGAGGAACAGAGCCCGCGCGGGTGTGCGTACGCCGGAAAGGAACTGCCCCGCCGGCGGGGCAGGCGGGGCAGCGACGTGCGGGAGTGGGACGGACGTCAGGACGGTTCGCGGGCGCAGATGAAGCGCGGCTCGGCGTCGTAGCGCCAGGTGAACTTCTCCCGCTTGACGACCTTGCCGTCCTTCTTGATGACCCGGAAGGCGTCCTGGGTGAAGCCCTGGCTGCCGCTGGCGGGGATGCAGGTGGGGCCCGGCTCCAGATAGACGGTCTTCGGCTGGGTGATGTTGCGCCGCAGGCTGTACTCCGTCTTCACGCTGTCCCAGATCTTGGTGCTCCAGACGGACACCGTGATGGAACTGGACGTGTACGAGGTGTCGATCAGGACGCCGTACTCGGTGTTGTTGCGGAACTTGAAGTCCAGGTCCGGCCAGAAGATGGTCGACTCGATGACCGCCGGGTACCGGCTGAACCAGTACGAGTGCGGCTTGTGCTCGACGTCCTCCAGGCCCGCGTAGTAGGTCGCGTTGAACAGCGTGGTGGTGAACTGCGAGGTGCCGCCGCCCACGCCCGGCACCAGCTTGCCGTTCAGGATGACCGGGGCGTCCCGGTAGCCCTGGGCGTAGCCGCGCTCACCGGTGTGCCCGTTGAGCGAGAACGTCTCGCCGGGCAGCACGACCGTGCCGTCCACGTCCTTGGCGATCGTGATGATGTTCTGGCTGCGCGGCGAGGAGAGCCCACCGGTGAACCGGGTGGTGAACGTGGACACCCGCTCCTTGATGCCGAGCCCGGCCAGCTTCTCCGTGGTCAGCTCCGGCTCGGCCGGCTTCAGCTCGCCGGTGACCTTCCGGTCCTCCGCCTTCGACAGGACGGCCAGCAGGTCGCGGCCGAGGGCGGCGCTGTCGAGCTGCTGCCCCGGCTTGCCGTCGACGACCTTCGGCTTGCCTCCGGAGATGGTCATCCGGGCGTCCTTCGGCGGCACCTCGATCGTCGCCAGGTCGTCGCCGAGCGCGGCGCGCAGCCGCTTCACGTCGACCTGTGGGGTCAGCTTGCCGGCCTCGTCGGCGGTGAACCGCAGGCTCCTCGCGATCGCCTTCGGCGGGATCTGCACGGAGCCCTTGTCGGTGGTGAGCGTGACCGGCGCGGCGACGGCCGGCTCCGCCAGCTCGGCGACCAGCCGGTCCACCTCCTCGGCGGTGGTCGCCGGGTGCGTCTCGACCAGCGGCACGGTCACCGGCTGGCGGCTCAGCCAGCCCTCCCGCACCACCTGCGCGGAGCGCTCCGGATCCAGCGCGAGGCTCGGCTTCGGGTGCACCGCCTTCGGCGTGGTGCCCTTCCAGGTGATCGCCGGCATCGTCATCTTCCGGCCCTGGTCGCCGGCCACCTTCTTCAGGGCGGCGTCGAGCCGGGCGACGTCCACGGTCACCACCGGCTGGACCGCGCGGGACCCGACGAGCCGGTCGACCGCGTGCGCGTCCGCCTCGGCCGCCGCCGCCACGGTGGCGTCGACGTCGACCGCCAGGCCGACCTCGGCCGGGACGATCTCGGCGGTCCGCTCGCCGACGCGTACCGACAGGGGGGCCGCGAGCTCGGCGGCGCGGCGGTCCAGCGCCGCCCGCAGTTCCCGGGCGGCGTCCGCGCGGCTCTTTCCGCCGAGCTCCGCCCCGAGCACGGTCGTCCCGCGGGGCACGTCACCGGCGTACGCGTAGGCACCCACCCCCGCCACGGAGGCCAGCACCGCCGTGGCGACACCGGCGGCGAGCAGCAGGCGGACCCGGCGCGACCGGGGCCCTCCGCCCGGTCGGCCGGCGGGCACGACGGGTGCCGGCTCCTCACCCGGCCAGGTCACCGCGGTGACCTGCACGGTGGGCCGGTCGTCGGCGGGTGGGTTCTTCTCGCCGTACAGCGTCACGGTCACCTCGATCGGGGCATACCACAAGGGGGAGCGCGCGCCCCGCCCGGAAGACACCTACGGTAACCGGCGGCCCGGCACGGCGGCAGTCTGCGCCCCTCCCGTTGCGGCAGCGCGTGTCGCGTGGCGTGTTGGCGGGGGGCCGCCCGGGCGCGGGGCGCGGCGGCGGCCATGGCACGGTAGGGGCATGCGAGCGGACGAGGCGGTCCTGGCGTACGGCGGCGGCTGGCTGGACCGGGCGGGGGAGTTGCGCGCCGACCCGGAGCGGATCGCGGCGCTGATGGCCGACCCGGGCAGCGTCGTCCTGCCGTTCTGGCGGGACCGCTGCCTGGTCGCGGAGGACGTGCCGGTGCGGTTGACCGGCGACCTGGCGGCCGGGGTGCTCGCCCTCGCCGACGAGACCGCCTTCCTGGGCCTGGGCGACGACACGTCGGCCGTCTTCGCGGTGGACCTTTCCGGCCTGTCCGAGGCCGCCGCCGTCGAGGCGGCCGGGGCGGGCGCCGCCGTGGACGTCCGGGCGTTGGTCGGCCGGCTCGGTCCGGCCGAGGCGGCCGTCCAGGCGTACGCGCGGGGGCTGCTGCACTGGCACCGGCAGCAGCGCTTCTGCGGCGCCTGCGGGGCGTCGACCGTGGCCCGGGGCGGGGGACACGTCCGGTCCTGCACCGGGGCGGACTGCGGCCGGCTCCTCTTTCCCCGGATCGAACCGGCGGTCATCGTGCTGGTCGAGGCGCCCGGAGCCCCGGACCGCTGCCTGCTGGCCCGGCACGCGGGCGCGCGCGAGGGGGCGTACTCGACGCTCGCCGGTTTCGTGGAGGTGGGCGAGAGCCTGGAGGACGCCGTCCGGCGGGAGATGGCCGAGGAGGCCGGGGTGACGGTGACCGACCTGACGTACGTGGGGTCGCAGGCGTGGCCGTTCCCGGCGGGACTGATGGTCGGCTTCCGGGCCACCGCCGCGTCCGAGGAGGTGCGGGTGGACGGCGAGGAACTGCTGGAGGCGCGCTGGTTCACCCGGGACGAGCTGCGCGAGCGGGTGGCCGCCGGGTGGCCGCTCGGCCGGGTCGACTCGATCGACCACCACCTGCTCCGATCCTGGCTCGCCGCCGGAGCCTGACTCACTCCACGAGCACGGCGACGGGCGCGGACGGCGAACCCGTGTCGACGCCGTCGGTGGCCGCGACCCGGAACTCGTAGCGGTGGCCCCGGGTCAGCAGTACGGCGGTGAAGTCGGTTCCGGCCACGGGATAGGGATCCGTCCGCCAGCTCGTACCGGACGTGACATCCCGGAGCTGGACGCGGTAGGCGAGGCCAGGGCCGGCCTGACGCCAGCTCAGCCGCGCCTCACCGTTGCCGCTCGCCGTCACCGCCAGCCCGCCCGGCGTGGGCAGCCGCGGCGTGGCCCGGACCGGCCTGCTCAGCCGACCCGGACCGGCCTGGTTGGCGGCGGCGACCGCGAACTCGTACTCGTGGCCGTTGCGCAGCTGGTGGATGGTGGCCTCGGTGCCCTGCACGGCCACCTTCTCCTCGGTGAATTCCCGCTCCCCGGCGGTGAGGTCCCGCCGGTAGACGCGGTGCCATCCGTCGGGGTTGGTCGAGCGCCAGGCCAGCTCCACCTGACCCGGCCCGATCTTCGTCACCCGCAGGCCGGCCGGCACCACCTTCGGCGCGGTGAACCGCGCCCGGGCCCGGACCGGCGGGGAGAGGGGCCCCTCGCCGCCGCTGTTCACGGCGCTGACGGCGAACTCGTACTCGTGGTCGTGTCGGAGGTACCGGGCGAGGTGGTTCGCCCTGGTGTCCAGCGACGGCGAGCCGAGGCGGGTCTCGCCCGCCGTCACGTCGCGCCGGTAGACGCGGTAGGAGACGCCCGGTCCGAGGCCGGCCCAGTTGAGCCGGATGTCGCCGTCCGGCTGGGGGCTGGCGGTCGGCCGGGCCGGCGCGGCCGGCGGGGTGACGAACGCGGTGGCCCGGACCGGCGCGGAGGGTTGGCTGTCCCCGCCGCCGCCGACCGCGACGACGGTGAACTCGTACGTCCGCGCGTGCCACAGCGAGTCGACGGTCGCGCTGGTGCCGGTGAACGTGCCGACCAGGGCCGGTGCCCGCTGACCCGAGGTGACGTCGCGCTGGTACAGCCGGAACAGTTGGACGAACGGCAGCGGGTCCCAGCGCACCGCGACGTCCCCGGTCCGCCCGGCCGTCGCCCGCAGCCCGCCGGGCGGCGCAGGTGGCGGCACGGTGGCGGTCATCCGCGCCACCGGCGACGGCGGGCCTTCGCCCCGGCGCCCGAGCGTGGTCACCCGGAACTCGTACTCGTGGCCGTTGACGAGGAAGTCGGCGGAGAAGCGGGGCTCGGCGGTCGGCTCGCCGATGCGGACGAAGTGGGTCTGGCCGGCGGTCACGTCTCGGCGGTGGACCAGGTAACGCGGGTCGTCATCGGCCCTGACGGGACGCCAGCGCAGCTCGGCGTTGCCCGCGCCCCGGGCGTCGGCGGTGAGCGCGGCCGGAGCTGGCGGCACGTCGGCCCGGTCCGGCCGGGGGCGGGGCCAGTCGACCTCGACGAAACGCGGCCGGTAGACGCCGGCGTCGGCGTACGTCACCGCGTCGTCGACGTTGTTGACGTTGTACGAGATCAGCAGCTTTCCCGGGCGGGCCAGGTCGGGGTGCAGGTCGGCGTCGTAGACGAGGTGCCCGGCGTCGGTCTCCGCGGCGCTGTGCAGGTAGTCCGGCCCCTCGAACGGCCCCGTCGGCCCGGCGGCGGAGTAGGCCACGAGGTCGCCGCTGAACACGAGGTTGTTCTCGTGGGTCACGAGCACGTACCGGTCCCCGACCCGCTGCACGCCGTACGACGTGCCGACGCCGCTGAGGACGCGGGCGGACCGGTCCACCTCGGACGCCCAGCCGCTGCCCGTCCAGAACTCCCACGGGCCCGTGAGATCGTCCCCGGCGACCCGGGCCACGTGCGCGAACTTGGTGTCGCCGCTCGCCTCGGTCCCGTAGATCCAGGTGTGCCCGCCGTCGCGGAGCAGCGCGGAGCCCCAGGAGATCCGCTGCCCCAGCGGCAGCGGCCGGACGGCGGTGGGAGCCAGGCCGGGTAACGCGAAGGTGGCCAGCGACGTGCCCAGCAGGACGTGGTCCAGCGGGCCGGCGCCGGTCCGGCGGTAGCGGTTGACCAGCATCTGGAGGCTCTGGCCGACGACCTGGGCGTCGCCGACCCAGTGGAACTGGTCGGCGGCCGGTGGTGGCACCAGCGAAGCGGGCTCCTCGGCGGTGCCGCCGTGCACGGTCTCGCGCAGTTCCTCGCCCTGCTGCACGACCATCGAGTTGTTGATGAACGACGCGGTGTCGGGCCGGGAACCGTCCGGATCGACCGGGCCGAGGAAGGTGTCGGAGAAGAGCCAGAGCAGCCGGCCGTCGGGGAGTCGGACGGAGGCTGTCCGGTCGGCGCCGTTCCACCGGCCCGAGGTGTCGCCGTAGCGGTCGAAGAGGGCGGTGAGCCGCTCGGCCGACATGCCGCCCTCGGCCCGCGCCCGGCCGGGGACGCCGGCGGTCAGGCTGACCACCAGCGCGGCGGCGTACAGCACGAGCAGCCAGCGGGTGTGCGGACGGGCCTCCCGTCGGCGGGATCCGGTCGTGGCCATGCTGACGCTCACCAGAAACCCCCGTCTCCTGGTTATCCGTCCCGCACTGTGACATGTGCTCCCGGTGGATGGGTAGTGGCCGTCCGGGCGGGTTTCGCCCTGCCGCCGCGTTCGTGGGCCATCGTCAGCAGCCCGGTCGCCACGGCGGTGACGGCCGCCGTCACCAGGGCCGCCCCGGCGATCCCGGCGATGCTCCGTGGCACGACGGTCGCGACCGCGGCCACGTACACCACCGTCGACAGCCACAGTGGAGCGGCAGGCCACCGGGCCGATGCCGCGACCCGGGCGTTCACCAGGATGAAGACCACCGCGTACAGTGCGCCGGTGGCGGCGAAGAGTGGGGCGTAGCGGCCGGACCCGGCGTACGCCGGGCCGCCGGCCAGGCGGAAGGCGAGCCCGCCGGCCAGCGCCGAGCCCAGCACCAGCACCGCCCCGGCGCCGGCGACCAGGGCCAGCGCGGTGACCAGGGCGCGGCGGTCACCCTTCGCCAGGCGGGGCAGCGCGATCACGGTCACCACCTGCGGCGCCCAGAGGGCGCCCTTGGTCAGCACGGTGCCGACGGCGTAGGTGCCGGAGACGTCCGGCGGTAGGAAGCGGCGGGCGAGCAGCAGGTCCACGTACGAGACGACCAGCATCGCCAGCGTGGCGCCGCTGGCGGTGAGCACGGTCCGGGTGGCGAGCGAGGGTGCCGTCGGGTCGATGCCGGAGCCCCGGTTGAGGCGTACCAGCAGGGCGAGCACCAGGACCGAGGTGACCGCCCCGGCCAGCAGCGACCCGGTGAGCCCGCCGCCGAGCGAGAGCCCCGCCACCATGCCCCCGTAGCGTCCGGCGCCGAGCAGCGCCATGCCGCCGGCGAGCCGCAGGAAGCGCTGGTCGCCCTGCAACTCGCCGAGCCAGCGGCCGGCCGCGACGACCGCCACGGTGAGCACGCCGAGCAGCAGCACCGCCGGGGCGGCCAGCCGGAGCTGCACGGCGGCCACCGGCAGCGTCACGGCGAGCAGCACGGCGGTGACGACGAGCGTGAGCAGGGTCGGTCGCGTGGTGGCGGCGTGGCCGTGGCGGGCCCGGTGCACGGCGACCGCGATCTGCAGCCCGGTGCCGGCCACACCGCCTATCGCGCCCAACGCGAGGAGGGTGGCCAGCGCGCTCAGCTCCGCCGGGTCGAGGTGTCGGGCGCCGAGGACGGGCACCACGTAGGCCAGCCCGTTGACGAAGACGCCGGCCAGCGTCACCGCCACCCCTGCGGCGCCGAGACCGGTCGCCCGGCCGCGCCTGTCCGAATCCGTTCCCATCACCGCCCCGGGTCGCCGGCACTCCCGGCTGTGCGGCGGGCGCGCGTACAGTGGCGCCACGCCGGTGCCACGCCCGGTCAGCGTAGTGAGGAGGTCAACCCTGCGGGAGAGGTCGATGCTCGCCGGGCTCGGGCTGGCCGTCACCCTGCTGGTGCTGGCTCCGCTGGCGGCTCCCGGATACGTGCTCAGTTACGACATGGTCTTCGTGCCGCACCAGCCGTGGCGCGCGGAACTCGTCGTCCCGTCCGACTCGCTGCCCCGGGCGGTGCCGTTGGACGCCCTGGTGTCGCTGGCCAGTCAGGTGGTGCCCGGTTGGCTGGTGCAGCGGCTGGTGCTGGTCGCGGTGCTGCTGCTCGCCACCGTCGGCGCCGGGTTGCTGGTGCCGGCGCGGCACCCGGTCACCCGGCTGGTGGCCGCCGTCGGGTACGCGTGGACGCCATACCTGGCGGAACGGCTGCTGATCGGGCACTGGGGCCTGCTGCTGGCGTACGCGTCGCTGCCCTGGCTGGTGTCGGCGGTGCTCCGGTTGCGCGCCGGTGGGCGGCGGGCGCTGCCGCTGCTGGTGCTGGCCGCCGTGCCCGCGGCGGTGACCCCGACCGGCGGCCTCATCGCCCTGGCCAGCACCGTCGTGCTGGCGTCGCGGCGGGCCGGGGGCCGGGTCGGGGCGGCTGCGGTGGGGCTCGTGCTGCTGCTGAACGCGCCCTGGTTGGTGGCGGCGGCCCTGACCCGGGCGGATGCCCGGACCGACCCCGACGGGGTGGCGGCGTTCGCGGCGCGGGCGGAGAACTGGAGTGGCGCGCTCGGCGCGCTGGCCGGCACCGGCGGGATCTGGAACGCGCAGACGACGCCGGAGAGCCGCTCGTCCCCGCTGGCGCCGGTGGCCACCGCCGTCGTGCTGGCCGTGGCGGTCCTCGGCTACCGGACGTTGAGCCGCCGGTGGTCGGGTGGGCTCGCGCACCGGCTCGCCGGGCTGGCGGCCGGCGGTTTCCTGCTCGCCGCTCTGGGCGTGCTGCCCGGCCTGGGCGGGCTGCTGGAGTGGTCGGTGGCCACGGTGCCGGGGGCCGGGGTGCTGCGCGACGGGCAGAAGTTCCTCGTCCCGTACGCCCTGCTGGTCGCCGTCGGGTTCGCGCTCGGCGTGGAGCGGCTGGCCGAGGCGGCGGGTCGGGTCGGTCGGGTGGGCGCGGGTGCGGTGCTCGCCGGGGCGCTGGTCCTGCCCGTGGTGGTGCTGCCGGACCTGGCGTTCGGCGCGGCCGGCCGGCTGCGACCGGTGGCCTATCCGGCGGACTGGAACGCCGTCGCCGCCCGCCTCGACGGCCGGCCGGGCGAGGTGCTCTCGCTGCCGTTCGGGGCTTACCGGGCGTACCCGTGGAACGGCGGTCGGACGGCGCTCGACCCGCTGCCCCGCTATGTCGACGCCGACGTCCTCGTCGACGACACGCTCTGGGTCGGCCCGAGCGAGGTGAGCGGGGAGAATCCGCGGGCGGCGCAGGTGCGGCGGGTGCTCGCCACCGGTGCTCCGGTGACGGCCACCGGTGTGCGCTGGGTGGTGGTGCAACGGGTGGCCGGCGGCCACCGGGTGGACCCGGCGATGCTGGTCGGGCTCCGCGAGGTGCACGCCGGCACGGACCTGACCCTGTACGAGAACCCGATGGCGGGCGGCTGACCGGCCGCGAGCGCGCCCACCGGCTGGTATCGATCGTCCTCGTGGCCCTCCCCACCGTCGCTACTTGGTGGTAACGTCCCGCGCACGCAGCTCACGAGGAGGAAGTCAGCACCATGCGCAGTGCTCTCTCGTTGGTTCTCGCCGGAGTGATCGCGGTCGCTCTCGGCGTCATCGGGTCGGTGGCGCTGGCCACCACCCTCACCGGCACCTCGTCGTCCGAGGCCGCCAAGGCCGAGCAGTCCGCGCGGACCAGCTCGGACGGTGGCAGCGGTGGCGCCAACAAGCCGCTGGTCTACGGCGCGAGGTAGGACGGCTCCACCGGCTCCATCTGCTCCGCCGGCACCACCACCCGAACGTTCGCGGCCCTCGCCACGAGGGCCGCGAATTTTTCGCCCGAGACCGGCCAGGTGAAGCGGGCCGCGTGCGCCCGCGCCGCCGCGCCCATCGCGGTACGCAGGGCGTGGTCGGTGAGCAGCACGCGCACCTTGGCGACGAAGTCGTCGACGTCGTCCGCGAGCAGGCCGGTCTCGCCGTCGACGAGCGCCTCCTCGACCCCGCCGGCGCCGCGGAACGCGATCGTCGGCGTGCCCACCGCCCCGGCCTCCACGATGGTCAGCCCCCAGCCCTCCTTCAGCGAGGGAGTGAGCGCGACCCACGCGCTGGCCAGCAGTTCCCCCTTCTCCGCGTCGCTGACGAAGCCGGTGAACCGGACCCGGTCGGTGATGCCCAGCTCGCTGGCGAGCCGGCGCAGGTGCGGCTCCCACCAGCCCTGACCGGCGACCACGAGGGTGAGGCCGGGCAGCTCGCCGGCGAGCCCGGCGACCGCGTGCAGGGCCAGTTCGACCTGCTTGTGCGGCACCAGCCGGCCGAGCACCACCAGGGACGGGTGCGGGGTGCGCGGCACCGGCCCGACTGGCATGTCCGGCGTGCCGTTGTGCACGACGGCGATGCGGGCGAGATCGATGCCGAGGGTGGCCAGCTCCCGGCGGGTGGCCTCGGAGACCGTCACGTACCGGCACCGGCGGTAGACGCGCGGGGCCAGCCAGGACTCCACCCACCAGCCGAAGCGCGCCAGCCAGCGGCCCAGCACCACGGGCCACTGCTCCCGGTGCACGTGGTGTACCAGCGCGATCACCGGACAGAGGGCGTACAGGGCGGAGAGGAAGGGCAGGCCGTTGCCCACGTCCACGATCACGTCCGGTCGGCCACCCCGGCGCCGGGCCAGCGGCCCGAGGCCCAGCGCTCCGGCCAGGTAGATCAACGCGGCACGCAGGTAGACGGTGTGCCGCCCGCCGCGACGCAGCACCCGCACCCCGTCGGCGGTGACCTCCTCGGCGGGACCGGCGGAGTGCGTGGCGCAGAGCAGCGTGGCGCGGTGGCCCCGGCGTACGAGTTCCCCGGCGATCCGCTCGACGTACACCTCCGAGCCGCCGCCCTCGGGGTTCCGGATGTCACGCCAGTTGAGGAAAAGTACGTGCCGGTTGGCGGCAGGCGGTGCTTCCACACTTACTCCTACTGCCGAGTAGTCTTCGCGTCGCGTCACACTATGGGCTTCGTCACGCCCCCCGCAATGCCCCATCGGAGGCGACATGCAGCAGGCGCCGGCCCGTCCGGAGCTGACCGACCGGCCGGACGACACATCGACAAGGGTGTGGCGTCTTCGCTTGGTCGCGGTCTGTCTCGGTTTGTCGGCCCTGGCGTTCCTCCAGGATCCAGGCCTGATCGCCATCGACACCAAGGTGGACCTGGCGGTCGATCCGGCCGGATGGTTGAGTCGCGCCCTGCACGTCTGGGACCCGGACGGGACCTTCGGCCAGCTCCAGAATCAGGCGTACGGCTACCTCTGGCCGATGGGCCCGTTCTTCCTCCTCGGCAAGCTGCTCGCCATCCCGGCCTGGGTGGTGCAGCGGCTCTGGTGGGCGCTGCTCATGACGGTGGCCTGCACCGGCGTGGTCCGGCTGGCCGAGCGGCTGCACGTCGGCACGCCGGGGGCCCGGCTGGTCGCCGGGGTCGCCTTCGCGCTCTCCCCCCGGCTGGTCACCGAGCTCGGCCCGATCTCGGTGGAGGCGTGGCCGAGCGCCCTCGCCCCCTGGGTGCTGGTGCCCCTGGTGGGGCTGGCCCGAGGCGGGTCGGTGCGCCGCGCGGTCACCCGGTCCGCGCTGGTGGTGGCGTGTGCCGGGGGCGTCAACGCGACGGCGGTACTGGCCGTCGTGCCGCTGGCCGGCCTCCTGCTGGTCGGCCTGCACCCGTTCCGGCTGCGGATCACGGCGTTGGCCGCCTGGGGCCTGGCGGTGGGCGCGGCGACCGCCTGGTGGCTGGTGCCCCTGCTCCTGCTGGGCCGGTACAGTCCGCCGTTCCTCGACTACATCGAGACGGCGCCGGTCACCACCGCACCCACCGACACGACCACCGTGCTGCGCGGCGCCTCGCACTGGCACGCGTACCTCAACGGCGCGTACGGGCCGCCCTGGTCTGCCGGCTGGCGGCTGGCCACCGAGCGACCGCTGGTCGTCGCGACCCTGGTGGTCGCCGGCCTCGGCCTGGTCGGCCTGGCCCGGCGGGGCATGCCGCACCGGCGTCTCCTGATCACCGGCCTGCTGGTCGGGCTGGCCCTGGTCGGGCTCGGTCACGTCGGCGCGGTCGACGGGCTGGGCGCGCAGACGCAGCGGGACTTCCTCGACGCGGCCGGCGCACCGCTGCGCAACGTGCACAAGTTCGACGTGGTGCTCCGGCTGCCGCTCATCCTCGGCCTGGCCCACCTGCTCGGGCTGGTGGCGCGGGCGGCCCGGGCGGCCGACCGGCCCGACCTGAACCCCGGCCTGCCCCGCCTGCTCCAGCCGGTGCGGCTGCGTGCCACCCTGGTCACCGGCACCGCCCTCGTCGCGGTCGCCGGGGTGGCCGCGCCCGCCCTGGCCGCCGGGCTGCCCGCCCAGGGCAGCTTCCGCGAGGTGCCCGGCTACTGGCACCAGGCGACGTCCTGGCTGGACCGCAACCTCGGCATGGACCGGGTGCTGGTGGTGCCCGCCGCCCGTTTCCCCCGCTACCTCTGGGGCAGCCCGAGCGACGAGGTCACCCAGCCCCTGTTGGAGAGCGGCTGGGCGGTGCGCAGCTCCGTGCCGCTCACCCCGCCGGGCACGATCCGCCTGCTCGACACCGTCGAGGCCGCGCTGGCCAACGGCGAGGGCTCCGCCGGGCTGGCCGACCTGCTCGCCCGCTCGGGCGTGCGGTACCTGCTGCTCCGCTCCGATCTCGACTACGGGCGCTCCGGGGCCACCCAGCCGGTGGTGGTCCGGCAGGCGCTGCAACGCTCACCCGGCATCCGTGCGGTGCGCGCCTTCGGGCCGGAGGTCGGCGGCGGCCAACTGCCCGGCAACTTCGTCGACCACGGGCTGGACGTGAAGGTCCGGGCCCTGGAGGTGTACGAGGTCGAGAAGCCGGTCAGCCCGGTCGTCGCGTACGACACGGAGGGACTGACCACGGTGGTGGGCGGGCCGGAGTCGCTGCTCCAGGTCGCCGCGGCCGGCCGGCTCTCGGACGCCCCGACGGTGCTGGCGGGGGACCGGCCGGCGGGGCTGGCCGGCAGCCCGGTGGTGCTCACCGACGGGTTGCGTCGGCGTGAGGTCGCGTTCGGCCAACCACACGACAACGCCTCGGCGACCATGACACCCGCCGACGAGTCGCGGCTCGGCGCGCCCGCCCGGGACTACCTGCCGCCGTGGGGCGAGGACCAGGCGACCACCGTGCGCTACCTCGGCATCGAGTCGGTCACCGCGTCGAGCTCCTGGTCGGACGCCCAGCCGTTGGTCGGCGGCCGGCCGGCGCACCAGCCGTACGCGGCGCTCGACGGCAGCCTCGCCACCTCCTGGCGCTCGGCGCCGGGCACCCTGGCCACCGAGCAGTGGCTGGAGGTGGAGTTGACCGAGCCGCAGGTGGTCCGCGACGTGGGGCTCGTTTTCGACACCGGCGCCGACTCCCTGCCCACCCGGATCACCGTCGCCGCCGGCAACCAGCAGGCGGTGGTGGAGAACCCGGGCCAGAGCGTGCAGGTCACGGTGCCCGCCGGCCACCCGACCCGCCGGATCCGGGTCTCCGTCGACCAGGTCTTCGACATCCGGGCCGGCTTCGGCGGCGTCGGCATCGCCGAGTTGTCCATCCCCGGCCTGCGGGTCGAGCGGACCCTGGCCGTGCCGGCGCCGCCGGCCAGCGCCGCCCCGGCGGCCGTGGTGCTCACGGCCGCCGCCGGCGCCTCGCCCTGCGTCTTCGACGAGGGCCGGCCGATCTGCGACGGCGGGCTGGCCAGGGAGTCCGAGGACGGCGACCGGATCGACCGGACGCTGAGCCTGCCGATCGCCGCCGGCTACGACGTGGCGCTGCGGGTACGCCCCCGGGCGGGGAGTGCCCTGAACGCGTTGCTCGACGGCGGTGGCGAGGCGGCCGTCGCGCGCGGCGTCAGCCCGGCGGTCGCCGCCTCCAGCATCGGCGTTCCCCACCCCGCGGCCCGGCCGGGCGCGGTCGTCGACGGCGACCCGGCGACGACGTGGTACGCCGCCGCGTCGGACCGGCAGCCGTGGCTGCGCCTGACCTGGCCCAAGGCGCGCCAGATCGCCGGGCTGAAGGTGACCCTGCCACCCACGGCAGCGGCCGCCCGCCCGTGGCAGGCGACCGTGATCGGGGACGGCGGCATGCGCGGCGGCGTCTTCGACGAGGGCGGCAGCCTGGTCTTCGACCGGCCGCTGAAGACCGACCAGATCACCGTGCTGATCTCCGACGTCGTGCCGGCCAACACCTTTGACCCGTACCGGCGGTTGTCGCGGAGCCTGCCCGTCGGCGTGGGCGAGCTGATCGTGCTGCCCGAGGGCCCGGTGCTGCGCAACGACCCGGAGGAGCACGTCACGCTTCCCTGCGGCACCGGGCCCACCGTCGAGGTCGGGACCCACCGGCGCCGGACGGCGCTCGTGGCCAGCCGGCGGGAGTTGGTGGAGCTGCGCGAGGTGGACGCGGTGCTCTGCGGCGCCCGTGCGGAGGATCCGCTGCCGCTGGCCGGCGGGGAGGTGCGGGTGGTGGCGACGGCGAGCCGCCTGGCAACGCCGGCCCGGCTCGTCCTCACCCCCGACGCCGTCGTTCCGGGGCGCACCGACGGCGGCGCGGCCGGCACGGCGGGCGTGCCGGAGGCCACCCAGACCCCGGTCCGGGTGGACGGCTGGGCGGCCACCCGGCGGTCGCTGCACCTGGACGCGTATCCGGGCCAGCGGGTGCTGGCCCTGCGGGAGAACGCCAACGCGGGGTGGGAGGCCACCGCGGGCGGCAGGCGGCTCACCCCGTTCGTGGTGGACGGCTGGCAGCAGGGCTGGCTGGTGCCGGCCGGTTTCTCCGGCGAGGTGCTGCTCCGGTTCGCCCCGGACGACGGCTACGTCGTGGCGCTGGGCGTCGGCGCGATCCTGCTGGGCGGGGTCGGGGTGGCCGCCGCGCTGCCGAGCCGGCGTGTCCCGCCACCGCTGGCGGCTCCGGCGCGCCGCCGCCGGCACCGACTGCTCGCCCTGCTCTTCGGTGGGGTGGCGCTGCTGCTGTTCGGTGGCCTGGCGGCGGTCGCGGTCGCGCTGCTGGCGGCGGCCGGTGTGCTGGCCGGTCACGTGCTGGAGCCGCAGCTGCACCCGCCGGACCGGCACCGACTGCACCGGCTGTACCGGGTGGCCGGACGCTGGCTGCCGGTGGGCTGCTTCGCGCTGGCCGGCTGGTACGCGGTGACCCGCGGCGGGCACACCGCGGCGGTGCCTCAACTGGCGGCGGTCGCGGCCGTGACGGTGCTCTGGTTCTCGGTCGTGCTCCCGCCGCGGCGCGGCCACGGCCCGTTCCAGCGTTGGAAGGGGCGCTCGACGGCGTAGTAGCTGAGCGCGGCGAGGACCAGCCCGCCGGCGACGGTGAGCACGAAGATCTGGCCCGTGTCGCCGGTGAAGTTCGGCCGGTCCGTGAGGAGGTAGATCCCCTCCAGCACGAAGGGGTGCCAGAGGAACAGCCCGTAGGAGACCCGGCCGAGCCACCGGCCGACGACGCCGCCGAGGACGGCCTTGGTCCGGGTGTCCGGCCCGAACGCCACCGGCAGCACCAGCATCACCGCCACCACGGCGTACAGCGCCATCTTCAGCCCGAACTGGGCGGCGGTGGGTTCGGCCAGGTCCCGGGGCCCGCCGATCGGCGTGGTGGCGACGGCCAGCGCGGCCAGCGCCACCGACCAGCACGCCAGCGGCGCCGTGCCGAGGTCGTCCAGCCACCGCCACCGGTGCCCGGTGCCGGTGCGCAGCGACACGTGGACGGTGGCCAGCGCCATGCCGGCGCCGAACCAGCCGGCGTAGGACGGCAGCCACATGGTGTGCAGGCCCAGGTCGAGCAGGCCGAGCCCCATCAGGGCCACCCAGCCGGCGGTGACCGCCAGCCCCGCCACGACGATGACGACGGTCGTCCGGCCGGGACGCCAGCGCCGGCCGAGCAGGAGCGCGGCCAGCAGCGGGAGCAGCAGGTAGAAGGCCGCCTCGGTGGCGAGGCTCCACGTCTGGCTGAGGCCGTGCCGCAACTGCCGGGGCTCGTAGATCTGGGCCAGCGCCAGGTGCCGCCACCAGTCGCCGGCGGACGCCGGCCGGTTCTGCGGCAGCACCAGCAGGCAGACCACCACGGTCACCCAGTACGCGGGCAGGATCCGGGTCGCGCGTCGCCACAGGTAGCGCCGGGCGGACGGGGGCCGCTGCCGGGTCGCCAGCGTGTGCGCGTACGGGCGGAAGAGCAGGAACCCGGAGAGCACGAAGAAGACGGCGACGCCCACGTCGAGCCGGGACAGCCAGCTGCCCAGCCCCGAGTCGCCGGTGTTCGCGCCCGTGGCGAACCCGACGTGGTGCCCGACGACGGCCAGCGCGCCGATCACCCGTACGGCGTCGAGCGCGGGCAGCCGGCGGAGGCCCTGATCGGTGGTGGGGGCAGACATCAACCGTCCAGAGGGTCGCGTGAATATGTAACCCGGGAGTAACCTGCGGCCAAGTTTAGGGACAGGACCCCCTCGCCGGACACCGGCTGACTGTCTTTGTTGGGAGGATCAGTGAAGGCTCGCCTGGGCGCCCTGCTGTTCGGGATAGGCGTCTTGTGTCTCGTGCTCGCCGCGGGAGCGGCGTTCTTCGTGGCACCGACGGTGACGAAACTGCCGTACGACCTCGCACTCTGCAACGCGGAGGGCAAGCCCGAGGGGTGCCTGAAGCCGAGCGTCGCGGTGGCGGAGAACGCGAAGTTCCTGCAGCTGAAGAAGGACGCCCCGCCGACGGTCCAGACCGGCACGCTGGAGGCCACCACCGAGGTGGCGCCGCAGGCCGGCGTCACCGAGGCGGAGATGACCGGCGACCTGGAGGGCGAGGCGGTCGTCTGGGGCGCGTACGGCACGGTCAAGTGGACCCAGACCGGTGAGGTGATCAGCCAGTACTCCGCGGAGTTGGCGCTGGACCGGCGGACCGCTGCCGCGGTCGGGTGGGACAAGCAGTTCCTCCAGGCCGACGGGCCGGAGGGGCCGAGCGAGGTCACCTTCGGCGGGCAGGTCTACAAGTTCCCGTTCCACACCGAGCGCAAGGACTACGAGTACTTCGACCGTGACGTGCGCAAGGCGCTGCCGATCCGGTTCGACGGCACCGAGAAGGTCGACGGCATCGAGGCGTACCGGTTCCAGCAGGTCATCGAGGAGACCGACCTGGGCCTGCCGGCCGACCGGGTCAGCGGCCTGCTCGGGGCGTTCGCGCCGGGCGCGACCAGCGGCAAGGTGATGTACAGCAACACCCGCACCATCTGGGTCGAGCCGGTCAGCGGCAACTTCGTCAAGGTGCGGGAGCAGCAGAAGAAGACGCTGGTGCCGGACCAGGGCACGGCCACCGCGCTGCTGGACGCCGACTTCGTCTACACCGACCAGACCATCGCCAACAGCGTGGAGTCCGCCGGGAACAACCGGGACAAGTTGCAGTTGATCGGTCGGACCATCCCGCTCGGGCTGGCGGTCATCGGTGCGCTGGCGCTGCTCGTCGGCCTCTGGCTGGTGCTCTCGGGTCGGCGGGCCACCGCCGCCGCGCGGCACCGCGCCGACGACAGCGACGCCGCCGCGTCGGCGGAGCAGCAGGAGGTCACGTCCGGGGCGCCCGTGCGGGGCGGCGACGGCGAGGCCGGGGACCGGTAGCAGGTCGCCGGGCGTCGCCCACCGTGGCAGGTGGGCGACGGTCCTCCGACATCGAGGTGCGGGGCCGGTGTCCCTCCGGCCCCGCACCGCACCTCAGAGGCGGGCGAGCGCCCTGCGCAGCGGGTCGAGCCCGAGCGAGCCCAGGTCGAGCGCCTGGCGGTGGAACTCCTTCAGGTCGAAGTCGGCGCCCTTGCGGGCCTTCGCCTCGTCGCGGGCCTGGAGCCAGATCCGCTCGCCCACCTTGTACGAGGGGGCCTGCCCCGGCCAGCCGAGGTAGCGGTTCAGCTCGAAGCGCAGGTTCTCGTCCGGCACCCGGCAGTGCGCCCGCATGAACTCCCAGCCCAGCTCCGGTGTCCAGCGCTCGCCCGGGTGGAAGCCGAACGGGTTGTCCTTCGGGATCTCCAGCTCCAGGTGCATGCCGATGTCGACGATCACCCGGGCAGCCCGGAACGCCTGCCCGTCGAGCATGCCGAGCTTGTCGCCCGGGTCGTCCAGGTAGCCCAGATCGTCCATCAGCCGCTCCGAGTAGAGCGCCCAGCCCTCGCCGTGCCCGGAGACCCAGCAGAGCAGCCGCTGCCAGCGGTTGAGCAGCTCGGCGCGGACCGCGGTCTGGGCGACCTGGAGGTGGTGACCCGGCACGCCCTCGTGGTAGACGGTGGTCACCTCGCGCCAGGTGGAGAAGTCCGTGACGCCCTGCGGCACCGCCCACCACATGCGACCGGGGCGGGAGAAGTCCTCGCTCGGGCCGGTGTAGTAGATCGCGCCGTCGCTGGTCGGGGCGAGGCAGCACTCGATCCGGCGGACCTGCTCCGGGATGTCGAAGTGGGTGCCGTTCAGGTCGCTGATCGCCTTGTCGGCGAGCGCCTGCATCCAGTCCCGGAACGCCTCCTTGCCCTGGATGGTCCGGGCCGGGTCGGCGTCCAGCGCCGCGACCGCCTCGTCGATGGTCGCGCCGGGGCCGACGATCCGGGCGGCCACCGCCCGCATCTCGGCCTCCAGCCGGGCCAGCTCCTCGAACCCCCAGGCGTACGTCTCGTCGAGGTCGACCCTGGCGCCCAGGAAGTACTGCGAGGCCAGCTCGTAGCGCTCGCGGCCGGCGGCCTGCTTCTCCCGGCCCAGCGGGGCCAGCTCGGTGCGGAGGAACTGCCCGAACTCGGCGGTCGCCGCGGTCGCCGCCGCCGCGCCTCGGCGCAGCTCGGCACCGAGGCTGCCGTCGGCGTCCAGCCGCTCGACCAGCCCGTGGAAGAAGTTGTCGCCATCCGGGTCCGTCCAGATGTCGCACTGCTTGGCGACCTCGACCAACTGCACCCGGGAGCTGACGTGGCCGGCGGCGGCCGCCTCACGCAGCGTCGCCTTGTAGCCCTCCAGCGCGCCCGCGAAGCCGTTCAGCCGGGCGGCGATGTTGGCCCTGGCGTCGTCGCCCTCGGTGGGCATCAGGTCGAACACCATGCGGACCTCGTGCAGGCCGCTGGCGATCACGTTCACCTCGCTGGTCGTCTCGCCCGCCTCGTAGCGGGCGAGGTCGAGGCCCAGCCGCTCCTGCATGGCCTCCTTGGCGGTCCGTTCCGACTCTGATTCCGGCTCGGTCACGTCCAGGTCCGCCAGGGTCTGTCGGATCAGCCCGGCCCGGGCCGCGTATCCGTCCGGTGACAGATCGTCGAGCTGGCCGTCGTAGCCGGCAATGCCGACGTAGGTGGCGCCGGTCGGGCTCAGCGGCGCCCAGTCGGCCACGTACCGGTTCGCGAGGTCATCGATTCGTCCCACGCTGCGACCCTACGCGACGCGACCGCCGAGTTGTCGAGAGTGTTTGCGGTGTTCAGGGCAGCAGGTCGGCAGGGTCGAAGTCGATCGGGAACGGTGCGTCGGCGTGGAGCCGCTGCCCGCCGAGCGCCTCCGCCAGGATGACGTACGCACCTTCCTCGTCGAGCGAGTACAGCTCGACCGACACGTGCCGCAGCCGTCGGGTGATCTCGATCCGCATGAAGTAGGGCACCCCGCCCTCGGCGCAGCGGCGCGGCTTGTCCACGAAGTCCTGCCGCCGGCTCCCGGGGGAGACGAACTCCACGGCCATCGTGCACAGCTTCACCGGGATCCAGCGGTCCTCCTCGTCGTCCGCCGGGAGGGTGTGCAGGACGGTCACGTCCGGCTGGATCCACCGCTGCGGAGTGAAGGTGAGGTTCACCTGGCCGTACACGTAGAGGCCGGCGGTCTCCGCGGCCGGCCCGAGGAGACGGATCAGCTTGGCTTCCCCGTAGCTGTTGGTGCCCACCTCGGCGGGTGTCATGACCAGCCTTCCGTCGATGCACTCGTAACGCGCGGCCGGCACTTCCGGCAGCGGGAGGTAACGGTCGGCGAGTCGCGTCGTCCACATCCCGTCGAAATCGGTGAGCGGGTCGAACCGCATCGGCATCGCCATCGGGTGGCCACCTCCTCGGCTGGTCAACGTCTCCAATGTAAGTCGGTTGCTGTGGCGGTCGACACGGCGTCCGAAAGTCGCGGGACATTGTCGTGGGGCTGCGGCAGAGTGTCAGGAGTGACAGCGGATATCACCCCTGACCGGGCGGCGCTGCGGAGCTGGCTGCCCGGGTTCGTCGCGCTGGCGGCGATCTGGGGCTCCAGCTTCCTGTTCATCAAGGTCGGCGTCGAGGAGCTGCATCCGCTGCATCTCACCCTCTACCGGGTGGTCGCCGGCGCGGTGACGCTGCTGGTGGTGCTCGCCGTGCTCCGTGACCGGCTGCCCACCGAGCCCCGGGTCTGGGCGCACCTGGCCGTCGTCGCCGCGTTCGGCGTCGCCGTGCCGTTCACCCTCTTCGGCTACGGCGAGCAGCGGGTCGAGTCGATGCTCGCGGGCATCTGGAACGCGACCACCCCGCTGATCGTGCTGCCGCTGGCGGTGCTGGTGTTCCGCACCGAGCGGCTGACCGTCCGCCGCGCGGTCGGGTTGGCGCTGGGCTTCGTCGGCGTGCTGGTGGTGCTCGGCGTCTGGCAGGGCGTGGGCGGGGCGCACTTCGTCGGGCAGCTGATGTGCTTCGGCGCCGCCGCCTGCTACGGCGTCGCCATCCCGTACCAGAAGAAGTTCGTCGCCGGCAGTGCGCACTCCGGGCTCTCGCTCTCGGCGGCGCAGTTGCTGATGGCGGCGGCCCAGCTCGCGGTCGTCGCGCCGTTCGTCGCGGGGGCGCCGCCGGCGCCGACCGGCCTCTCGGTCGAGGTGGTCGCCAGCGTGCTGGCGCTCGGCGCGCTCGGCACCGGCCTCGCCTTCGTCATCAACATGCGCAACATCCGGGTCGCCGGGGCGAGCACCGCCTCCACCGTGACCTACCTGATCCCGGTCTTCGCGGTGCTGATCGGCGCCCTCGCCCTCGACGAGCGGCTCACCTGGCACCAGCCGGTCGGCGCACTGATCGTGCTGCTCGGCGTCGCCGTCTCGCAGGGCCTGATCGGCCGGCGTCCGCCGGCGGCCGACGCCGCCGCGCCGCCCGCGCCGGCCATCGTGCCGGCCACCCCTCGCTGAGCGGCCCCGGCCGACGTCGCCGGGCGGGCTGCGCGGGCCACCTACCGCTGGGCGGCGCCGCGCGGTGTCGACGGGGCGCCCCGGCCCGGGGCGGCCGGCGAGGCGAGGGTTCAGCGCGCGGCGTGCTCGCGCGCCCAGTCGACCAGCCGGTCGGCGTCCCACGTGTTGACCACCCGGTCGGCGGGCACCCCGCAGAGGGCGGCGCGCTCGCAGCCGAACCGCTGCCAGTCGAGCTGCCCCGGGGCGTGCGCGTCGGTGTTGATGGCGAAGTCGCAGCCGGCCTCCAGGGCCCGACGGATCAGCCGCTTCGGGGGATCCTGCCGCTCCGGCCGAGAGTTGATCTCCACGGCCACCCCGCGCTCGGCGCACGCGGCGAAGACGGCGTCCGCGTCGAAGTCGCTCTCCGACCGGGTACGCGGCCGGTGCGCCCGGTCGCCCGGCCCCTTCACGCCGGCCGGCCGGGACGACACCATCCGCCCGGTGCAGTGGCCGAGGATGTCCAGGTGCGGGTTCGCGATCGCGGCCAGCATCCGCCGGGTCATCTTCGTCCGCTCGTCGTTCAGGCCGCTGTGCACCGAGCCGACCACCACGTCGAGGCGGGCCAGCAGCTTCTCGTCCTGATCCAGCGAACCGTCGGCGAGGATGTCGACCTCGATGCCGGTCAGGATCCGGAAGCCCTCCGGCAGCGCCTCGTTGACCTTCGCGACGTGGTCGAGCTGGCGGCGCAGCCGGTCCGCGGTCAGGCCCCGGGCCACCTTCAGCCGGGGCGAGTGGTCGGTCAGCACCAGGTACTCGTGGCCCAGCTCGACCGCGGCGAGCGCCATCTCCTCGATGGGGGAGCCGCCGTCGGACCAGTCGGAGTGGGTGTGGCAGTCGCCGCGCAGCGCGGTGCGCAGCGCGGTCGCCGCCGCGTCGAGGTCGGTGCCCTCGGTGGCGACCAGCCGGCGCAGGTAGACCGGCTCCTCGCCGGCGAGCGACTCGGCGACGCAGCGGGCGGTGACGTCGCCGACCCCGGACAGCTCGGTGAGCTTGCCGGTGCGGGCCCGCTCGGCCACCTCCCTCGCCGGCAGCGCGGCGAGGGCCGTGGCCGCCGACCGGAACGCCCGGACCCGGTAGGTCGCCTCGTTCGCCCGCTCCAGGAGGAAGGCGATCCGGCGGAGATCGGCGATCGGGTCCCGGGCGCTCATTCCAAGGAAAATACGCCTCCGCGCCGCCGGTCGCAGGGACGACCTGCGGCGCGGTCAGCCGGTCGTCGCCAAGGCCTTCGGGCAGCCGTGCCGGCGGTGCCACGCGGCCACCTCGGCGGCCGGCTCGCGGTTGCCCTTGCGCCGCCACGAGTTCAGGTAGGGCGCCGGCCAGACCACGCCCCGCCGGATCCACCAGCCGTCCCGGCCCGTACACGGCGGGGAGATGCCGAAGTGCAGGTGGCAGACGTTGTTCGCGTTGCCCGTCCGGCCGACCTCGCCGAGCAGCCGCCCCGCCCGCACCCGCACGCCGGCGTCGATCCCGTCGGCGATCCGGCGCAGGTGCGAGCCGTAGTAGCGCACCCCGTCGTCGCCGAGCAGCGAGACCGACAGCCCGCCGTTGTAGGGCCCTCGCGGCCCCCGCTTGTCGAACCGGTCCACCCGGCTGACCTCCAGGACGAGGCCGTCGGTCACCGCCACCACGGGCTCGCCGCAGTCGGCGAAGATGTCCGTCCCCGGGTAGGCCGAGTGGGTCGGGTGGTAGGCGACGTTCGCCGCGCGTACCGGAAAGACGTGCGGCAGCCCGGCGCGGGTCGGCACCGCCGACGGGCCGGTCGGGGCGGCGTCGGTCGGGACGGCGGACGACGGCGCCGGTTGCGCGGCCGTGGCCGGCAGGCTCGGGCGGGGGGTGCCGGGTGCCGTCCCGGGCCGGCTCGTCGCGCAGCCGGCGGCCAGCACCGGCACGAGCAGCAGCAGGACCGGGTACGCCGGACGCGCGCGGCGGCGTCGGATCGTCGGCGAGGGCATCCGGACATCCTGACAGAGTCGGTACGGTGGGACGAGCCGCACGGCAGAGGGGAGGCGCAGGTGACGACCGGACCGTACGCCTTCCCGCCCGACCCGGACCTGCGCCCGGCGCCGCGTGCCCCCTCGGGGCTCTTCCCCGCCGGGCCGCCGTCGCGGCCCACCTACCGCGAGCCGCACCCGGTCACCGGCGTGGGCGTCGCCGTGGGCGGCGGCGCGGCGACCGTCTGGCTGCTCCTGTTCGGCCTGCTCGGCCGCAGCGTGTCCGAGTACGCCTGGTGGACGGTGGCGGCTGGCGGCCTGGCCTGGCTGGCCGCGCTGCTGCTGGTCCGCGCCGGCGACCGGGGGGTGGCCACCGGGGTCGCGATCGTCACCGCCGGCGGGTGGAGCATCGCCGCCGCCGTCGTGGCGGTGCGCTGGGCGTCGAGCGGGGACTGGCCGCTTTGGTAGTCCCCGGTCCCGGGGAGGTCCGGGCGGCGGGCGCGGCTGCGCTGCGTCGCGGGTCGGCTGCGCAGCGAATCCCGTCTTGACGTGGCCGCACGGACTCGGCACTCTCGGCGGTATGGCCTGGACCACTCCGCGGCTCGATCCCGAGCGCAGCCGTCGTCGCCAGCAGCTCCTCGCCGAGTTGGCGGGTGCCCGGGCGGTCCGCCAGCGCGAGCGGCCGCAGCGGGTGCGGAGCGAGCGGCTGCGGGAACTCATCGCCACCCGCCGTCGCGTCGCCGGCTGAGAGAGTTTCCTCAGGATTGACCGGCCCTTCGGGGCGTTGACCGGTCGTCTGCCGACCCGACCGGCTAACGTGCACGCGTAACGGGTCGGCGTGCCGAGGCTTTTGGGGGGACCGTGTCGTACTTCGCTGCGGCGGTCGTGCGTGACGGCGGCGGCTGGACCGCGGCCGAGGTCAACCTGCGGGGCGTCACCGACGTCGACGACGTCGCCGACCGGCTGCGCGACGTCGACCAGGATGCCGACCTGTCGCTGCTCTTCGTCGAGGCGGACGACGCGTACCTGGTGATCCTGCGCCTGGACGAGGGGGAGGACCTGCGGGTCTTCGGCTCCGACTCGGCGTACGCGGAGGAGTCCCGGCTGGGCGCGCTGCTGGTGGGAGACCTCAAGACCTCGGTGACGGGGGTGGACGACACCGACGAGCCGCGCCCGGCCCCTTCCGGCGACGAGGAGAGCCAGCAGCCCGCCGTCGACCCCGAGGCCGACCCGGTCGGCGACGCCGACATCCTGGCCGACCTGGGCATCCCCGCGCAGAAGCTGCTCAACCTCTGCGCGCAGGAGGGCATGATGCCCGCCGACGTGACCGCCGAGGTGTGCCTGATGCTCGGCTGCGCCGACGAGGTCGAGGAGCTGCGTGAGGTCTGACCCGTCCGGTGCCGCCGGGCCGGGTCGGTCGGGGGCCGGCGGCGGGGAGCCGGCCGACGCCACCGATCCGGCGCTGGAGACCGTACGGCCGGGGCAGCCGACCCCCGGCTCGGTCGGCCGGGTCGGGCCCGGCGCGCACGAGGGGCTGGCCGACCCGGACGGCGCCGGCCGGCGGCAGCGGCACGAGCTGTGGATGCGCCGGGCGCTGGAGGTCGCGGTCACCGGGCCGGCGGAGCCCCCCGGTGGCACGGGCGAGGACGCCTCCGACGACATCCCCGTCGGTGCCGTGCTCTACGGGCCGGACGGCGCCGAGCTGGCGACGGGGCGCAACGAGCGGGAGCTGACCGGCGACCCGACGGCGCACGCCGAGGTGCTGGCGCTGCGCCGGGCCGCCGAGCGGTCGGGCCGCTGGCGGCTCGACGGCTGCACACTGGTGGTCACCCTGGAACCCTGCACGATGTGCGCGGGCGCGCTCGTGCTGGCCCGGGTGTCCACTGTGGTGTTCGGCGCGTGGGAGCCGAAGACCGGGGCCGCCGGCTCGCTCTGGGACGTGCTGCGCGACCGCCGGCTCAACCACCGGCCGGAGGTCTACGGCGGCGTCCTGGAGCCGGAGAGCGCCGCACTGCTGCGCGCCTTCTTCCGCTGACCGCCCGGCTCGGCCGCCGGCCGCCCCCTTCGGCCACCGGCCGCCCCCGCTCGGCCGGAGGTCGACCAGGTGCCGCGCCGCCGGTCGACCGGGGCGCCGATCGACCGGGGCGTTTCCGGTCGCTCAGGCCGGCGTCGGGGCGGGGCGGAGCAGGGTCGCGGCCACCGCGCGGGCGGTCTCGGTCCACGGGGCGGGCCGCAGGGTCGCCGGGTCGAGCCGGACGATGGCGCGCCGGCCCTCGGCGTGCACCGTGCGGCCGTCGGTCGAGCGGAACTGGTAGGCGTACTCGGCGCTGCTGGTGCCGAAGTGTTCGAGCCAGAAGTGCACTGCCACGGGCCCGGTGCCGGTGATCGGGGCGCGGTAGGTGATGGTGAACTCGCGTACCGCGTGGAACACGTCGGGGGCGCTGCGCTGCCCGCCCTGGAACGAGACGCCCCGGGCGGCCCAGTACGGCGTCAGGGCCCGTTCCAGCAGCACCGCGTACCGGGCGTTGTGCAGGAGGCCGAGGGCGTCGAGGTCGTCGAAGTGCACCGTGACGTGCTCGACGTGACCGAACTCGACGGCGGGCTGGTCGGCGATGGCGTGGCTCATGAGCGGCCTTCCGGTAGCAGGGTGGGGTCGGGGCACAACGCCCGTAGGCGGTTCAGCAGGCCCTGGCGGGCGTGCCGGTAGGCGGTGTCGGGGTCCAGCAGCCGGGAGCGCAGCGCGGCGGTGATCCCGAGCGCGTCGATCTCGTACGCCAACTGCGGGACGTCGGTGTCGGCGGGCAGCTCGCCGGCGTCGACGGCCTCCCGGACGAGCCGCTCGAGGAACGCGGCCCAGCGGCCGAACACCTCGGCGAGCCGGTCCCGGACCGGGCCGGGGCGGGCGTTGTACTCGAAGTCGGTGCTGGCGAAGAAGCAGCCGCCGGGGAGCACCCGGGCGGCGTAGAAGTCGATCCGGGCCTGGTGCAACGCCCAGAGCCGCCGTACGCCGCCGGGGGCGCGCAGGGCCGGGGCGACGATCCGCTCCTGCCACTGCTCCACGGCCCGGTCGATGGTGGCGAGCTGGAGCGCCTCCTTGGAGCGCCAGTGCGCGAACAGCCCGGACTTGCTGACCCCGAGCGTGTCGGCGAGCTGGGCGAGGGAGAGCCCGTGCAGGCCGACCTCGGTGGCCAGCACCACGGCGGCGTCCAGCGTGGCCGTGCGGGTCCGGTCGCCCCGCGCGACTCGTCCGTCGAGTGTCATGGGCAGAGGCTAATAAATAAGCACGACCGGTCGTATAGTTTTGTCGGGTGACGGTCGTCACGACACCGCCCCGCCGTCCAACGGACGACGGGGCGGCGGAGCCGAAGGGGAGGGGGATCAGGCGATGATCGTGTCCAGGGCGATCTCGACCATCTGGCTGAAGGTCTGCTCGCGCTCCTCGGAGGTGGTCTTCTCGCCCGTCTTGATGTGGTCGCTGACCGTCAGCAGGGTCAGCGCGCGGGCCTTGAACCGGGCGGCGATCGTGTAGAGCGCCGCCGACTCCATCTCCACCGCCAGCACGCCGTAGTCGGCGAGAGTGTCGTAGAGGTCCGGGCGGTCGGTGTAGAAGGCGTCCGCCGCCAGGATCGGGCCCACCCGCATGGTGATGCCGCGCCGCTCGGCCACCTCGACCGACGTGCGCAGCAGCCCGAAGTCCGCGACCGGGGCGTAGTCGATCAGCCCGTCGAAACGCATCCGGTTCATGTTCGAGTCGGTGGACGAGCCGATCGCCGCGATCACGTCGCGCAGCCGCAGGTCCTCGGTCAGGGCACCGCAGGAGCCGACCCGGATCAGCGACTTCACGCCGTACTCGTTGACCAGCTCGTGGGCGTAGATCGAGGCGGAGGGCATGCCCATGCCGGAGCCCTGGACGGAGACCTCGACGCCGTTCCAGCGCCCGGTGAAGCCCAGCATGCCCCGGACCGTCGAGTAGCACTTGGCGTCCTCGAGGTAGGTCTCCGCGATCCACTTGGCCCGCAGCGGGTCGCCCGGCATCAGGACCCGCTCGGCGATCTCTCCCGGCTTCGCGCCGATGTGCGTACTCATGGCAAGGATCCTGCCAGGCCGGAGGCGGGGACACCGGTTCGGCATCCAGACCCGCTGTCCTGTACCCTCGTCGGCGGTGGCGTGTCCGAGTGGCCTAAGGAGCACGCCTCGAAAGCGTGTGAGGGTTTACGCCCTCCGCGGGTTCAAATCCCGCCGCCACCGCTCGTGAACAGCGAGAACGCCCGGTCGATCCGCGAGGATCGACCGGGCGTTCCGCTTGGTGGTCTCAGTTCTGGTCTCAGTTGTGTGCTAGTGCCGCGCGGCGGTGAGTGGTCATGACAGCTGGACCGATCTCGTTACGGTGTGCTCGTGGCGAATGGGACAGCTGGCTGGGGGATGAAGTTCCTGCTCTGGGTTGGGCTTCCTTTCCTCACCTTCCTCGGGCTGGCCCTCGCCGTACCCGACGTCGCTCCGGCCTTGCAGGCGAAGTCCGGTGACGGCACGGCGGGCACATTCACCGCGCGCTACGAGACGTGCGGCCGCAACTGCACCTGGCACGGCGACTTCGTCCCGGACGGGGGCGGGACGCCGCGTAACGACGTCATCGTTTACGACGGGCCGGATGGGCTGACCTCGGGGGCCACCGTGGCGGCCCGTGACACCGGCGCCCGCAGGGGTGTCTTCGCCGCCCAGGGCGGCAGTACTTGGCTGCTCTTCACCGGGCTCGCCGTGGCCGGCGCGCTTGCCGCGATCGGCTGGGTGGTCCTCCTGGTCCACGCGATAGCCAACCGGCTCCGGACGTAGCGGGAACCGACCGGGCCGGGCGACCGAGGAGTCCCCGGCTGAGGACGATCACACAGGTGACCGGGGTCGAGGCGACGGCGTGGCAGGGGCGTCTCATTTGTGGTCGCGTTCGCCACGGTCCGCAGGTGCACGCCTCCATTCGTCGGAGACCGTCATACCTGCTCGCGGCCACTACCGAACCACCACGGATGCATGGTCGCAGACCTCGAGAGCGTGTGAGGGTTACGCCCTCCGCGGGTTCAAATCCCACCGCCACCGCTCGTGAACAGCGAGAACGCCCGGTCGATCCGCGAGGATCGCACCGGGCGTTCCGCGTGTGGTCCCGGTTTCGGCGGTACGCGAGCGGGCGCGGTAACCCGGACGCCCGTCAGCGCCGGTCGAGTTCCGACTCCAGCCGCTGGATGAGCGTCTTGCGACCCTTGTTGTCGCGTTCGTTCCGCAGTGCCGCCTTGAGTTGGCTCGTGTCGAGGCCCCGGACGAGCTTGGCCGCCTCGGCAACCGGCAGCTCCGACAGCCGCCCGACCGACGTGGCGTTCCGGCGTGCGCGGCTGGCCCGCTCGGTGTTGGCGACGTACTGCTTGCCGGACCTCGACTCCTTCCGCTTCTTGGCGTCGGTCTTGCGCTGCTCCTCGTCGGAGAGCTGCTCCCAGGCCTGTTTGGGCAGGTATCGACTCGTCTCGTCGCCGTGCCGCGCCCGGGTGTCGCCTTCCCTGGTCTGCCAGTGCTCGCCGCCCCAACGCTGCAGGGACTTCTGCCGCTCGTCCTTCGGGCCCTCGTAGCCTCCGCCGCGCTTCTGGTATTCCTTCGTGAGCCGTTGCGACTTGCGCGCCGACCACTGCCCCTGCCTGCCGCCCTTGTCGGAAGCCATGATCTCTTCCTTGAGCTGTTCTCTCAGCTCGGGCTTCGTGTACCGCGCCATGTCCGGCGGATACCCGGCACTCCGCTGCACATGCCTGCCGCGCCCCCGACCCCGTCGACGCCCGGTCCATCCGCAAGGCGTAGCCGGTCGGGCCGCGGTACCGCACGCCGCTGGTGTCGAAGACCGACCGGCGGAGTTCAGCAGGGGCTGTGGCCCTCCTCGAAGAGGCGCTCAGCCCACTCTGCGTACCCGACGATGATCTTGCGGACCGTACGCCCGTCGTGCAGGAACAGGTACGCGCGGTCGCCCCGCCGGGCGAGCAGCCCGGCGAACCGGTGCGTCCCCTGTGGAGCCTCCAGCTCGCGCGCCGACGGGTAGCGGCTCCAGACCTCGTCGACGGGGCTGCCGGCGGTGACGCCCTCCGGGGTGCGCGTCGCGTCGCCGAGCCAGAGCAGCACGAGCCGGTCGTCGACGAAGATCGGGCTGGTCGTGTCGTGTCCGGCGAGGGACGGGCCGCAGGCGCCGACGTCGGTACGCAGGATGCCCCGCCGGGTCAGCTCGTCCTCGGTGTCGCCGAACTCGACGTTGTGGAGCCCGTTCAGGCCGACCACGTCGAGGGCCCCGGCGGGCCGGCCGTCCATTTCGGGCAGTTGCGGGCGCGCGCCACTGCCCGCGATCGAGGCAGCCGTCAGCAGCGTCGCGATGAAGACGAATTGTCGCAATTTCATAGAATCCCCCAGTCCCCAACGGGGCCGGGGCGCTCAGGTTGCTGGTCGTTTCCAGATTGCCGGCTTTCCCACTCCTCGGCCAGCTC
Source organism: Micromonospora sp. NPDC048063 (assembly GCF_043202855.1). Taxonomy (NCBI): domain Bacteria; kingdom Bacillati; phylum Actinomycetota; class Actinomycetes; order Micromonosporales; family Micromonosporaceae; genus Micromonospora; species Micromonospora sp. NPDC048063. The sequence goes on from NZ_JBIDBG010000013.1 coordinate 29,383, forward strand.
GTCCCAGTAGTCGGCGCTCAGCCGCCGGCGGCCGTGCGCGAGCCACCCGGCGGTGCTCCGCTCGACGTGCAGGCCCAGCTCGGCGAACGGGTCGATCCACGCCCCGGGCTCCGCGCCGAGCCGGACGAGCGCGGCGTTGAGCGGCCACTCCGCCCGCGGCCCGTCGAGGTGGCCGTCGACGCGCGGACCCCAGCTCACCCCGCCACCAAGCCACACCACGGCCGACTGGTAGCCGACGCCGCCAGCGAACTCCGCCTCCACATAGGCCACCGGACCCGACCGTGACCAGCGCGCGAGGACCCCGGCGAGGGCCGCCGAGAGCACCAGGTGGAACGGCTCCTCCGGCGACCGTTCCGCCACCGAGTAGTCGGGCAGCGCCCCGGTCAGCTCCTCGACCAGTTGCGAGGTGACCGGCAGCAGTGCGAAATCCTGACGCAGCTCGCCGAGGACCGCGTGGTCGAGGTCGGGGGTCTGCTCGCGGAGCAACTCGGCGTCCGCGACGACCGCACTGAGCTGGTAACCCATCGGAGCCCTCCGCCGTCCACAGCCTGTGGATGGAACATGTGTACGACGGAACCGGCTCCGCCACCAACCACCGCACGCTACCCGCCCATCCCCGCCGCCGTGGGGACCGTCGACCCCCGCGATCTTGCACTTTCGGCCCCCGTTTCAGGCGGAATGCGCGCCTTCGCCCGGGCGCGAAGTGCGAGATCGCCGGGGTGGGTGGGGGAGGGCGGCGAGGTAGCGGGTGGCGAGGGTGTGGAGGAGGTCGTGGAGTTCGGGGGGAGCCAGGACCGTGAACGGGACGTCGAACTTGCTCAGGTACGTGGCCAGGTCGTGCAGCGAGTCGGTGCCGGTGACCAGCTCGCACGTCGCGTCGTCGATCGGGATGATCTCGCCGGAGGTGGGGGTGCTCCGCTCGGCCACCACGGCGGCCGGCGCGTGGAAACGGATGCGCGCCTGGTACGCCCAGACCCGCGAGCGGACGCCGCGCAGCACGTGCGCCGCCGCGTCGCCGCCCGGCGGCTCGCGCGGCACGAACCGTGGCCCGGCCGGCGGCAGCGGACGCACCCGGTCGGCGCGGAACGTGCGCCAGTCCCGCCGGTCCGTGTCCCAGGCCAGCAGGTACCAGCGGCGGCCCGTGTAGACGAGGGTGTGCGGCTCGACGTCGCGCACGCTGGTGCTCCCGTCGTGGCCGGCGTACTCGAACCGCAGCCGTTCGTGCCGGTGGGCCGCCGCCGCGACGGTGGTCAGCGTGTCGGCGTCGACGGTCGGCCCGCCACCGGCCGCCGAGACCGTGGTGGTGCGCAGGGCGTCGACGCGCGGGCGCAGCCGCGCCGGCAGGGTCCGTTCGAGCTTGGTCAGCGCCCGCAGCGACACGTCCTCGATGCCGGTGACCGAGCCCGCCGCGGCCGCCCGCAGACCGACCGCGACCGCCACCGCCTCGTCGTCGTCGAGCAGCAGCGGCGGCAGCGCGGTGCCGGCGCCGAGGCGGTAGCCGCCGGCCGGGCCGGTGGTCGAGTCCACCTGGTAGCCGAGCTGCCGGAGTCGGTCGACGTCGTTGCGGACGGTCCGGGTGGTGACCGCCAACCGGGCCGCCAGGTCGGCGCCGGACCAGCCGCGCCGCTGCTGGAGCAGCGAGAGGAGCCGCAGGAGCCGTACCGAGGTTTCCAGCATTTTCCCGATTCTGCCCGAGGTTGAGGAAGCTGACGTTCCTCAACCCGTCCTAGCGTGAGGTCATGACGGAGACACCGAGACTGCGCGGCATGGCCAACGTCAGCTACTGGGCGGCGGACTGGCCGGCGGCCAAGGGCTGGTACACGGAACTGATCGGCTTCGAGCCGTACTTCCTGCGCGACGGCTACGCGGAATGGCGCCTCGGCGACCACCAGGACGAGCTTGGCCTCATCGACAGCCGCTACCGGCCGCCGGGCGCGACGTCCGGGCCGGGCGGCGTCGTCCTGTACTGGCACGTCGACGACGTGCACGGCATGTTCGCGCGGCTGCTCGCTCTGGGGGCCACCGCCCACGAGCCGCCGCAGGACCGGGGCAGCGGCTTCGTGACCGCCACCGTGGTCGACCCGTTCGGCAACCTGCTGGGCGTCATGTACAACCCGCACCACGTCGAGATCCTCGCCGGGCAGGGCTGACGATCGTGGACGAGGTCGAGATAATCCGGTGCGCGGACGCCGACGAGTGGGACGGGTGGCTCGCCGCGCACGCCGGCACCCGGTCCGAAGCCTGGCTGGCGATTCCCCGCAAGGGCTCGGGTGCGGTCGCCATGAGCGCGGCGCAGGCCGGCGACGTCGCCATCTGCCACGGCTGGATCGACAGCCACCGCCGCCGCCTGGACGCGACGCACTTCCTCCAGCGCTACTCGCCGCGCCGGCCGGGCAGCCCCTGGTCGCGGATCAACGTCGACCGCGTGGCCGCCCTGGAGGCGGCCGGCCGGATGCGCCCCGCCGGCCGCGCGCAGGTCGACGCCGCGAAGGCCGACGGCCGATGGGCGTACGCCCCGCAGCGCAGCGCCGCCGTACCCGAGGATCTCGTCGCGGCGCTCGCGGACAGCGACCGTGCCCGCGTGGCGTTCGAGGCCCTGAGCCGCAGCGACCGGTACGGAATCTTCCTGCCGCTGCTCAAGGCGCGCACGCCGGCCGGGCGGGCCGGCGCGCTGCGGCGGGCGCGGGCGACCCTGGAGGCCGCCACGGTGCCGGCGGAGTGACCCCAGGTCGTCCGGGGCGGTGGAGTCTCCCCGCCGCCCCGGACGCGACCCGGGTCACCGCCGCTCGGTTACCGCTGCTCGGTTACCGCTGCTCGGTTACCGCTGCTCGGTTACCGCCGCTTTGGTCACACCGCCGCTCGGTCAGGGGCGCTCGGCGATCCGGCTGACGAACGCGCGCCACGCCGCCGGCGGGAAAGCGAGCGCCGGGCCGGCCGGGTCCTTCGAGTCGCGCACGGCGACGACGCCGGGCAGGTTGTCGGCGACCTCGACGCAGTTGCCGCCGTTGCCGCTGCTGCGGCTGCTCTTGCGCCACCGCGCGCCATTCAGCTCCATGTCTCCGCCACTTCCGTGATGAGATCGACAGACTGCCAGTGGGTCAGCGCCTCGCCGCGCACGTTCTCCCACGCAGCCATCATGGCCGCGATGTCCGCGGGGTCGCTAACCACTTGGCCCTGGAGTTGGTTGTCGAGGTAGCCGGCGATCCGGTGGTCGTGGCTGTTGGCGATGACGAACGGCCCGTTCAGCCCCGCGTAGGCGCCCACTGACGACGGCACGACGTGCACCCGGACGTGCGGCTCGGCGCAGGCGGTGACCAGGGCCCGGAGCTGGTCGCGCATGGTGGCCCGGCCGCCGACCGGCCGGCGCAGCACCGCCTCGTCGACGACGGCCGTGAACAGCGGTGGCTCGTCCTGCCGGAGGATGCCCTGCCGGGCGAGCCGGGACGCCAGGTGCCGCTCGACGTCGCCCCGGGGGAACAGGCCCCCGCCGGTCAGCACGGCACGGGCGTACGCCTCGGTCTGGAGCAGCCCGGGCAGCACCACCGACTCGTACGACCGCAGCGACACCGCCTCGCGCTCGATCTCCTGCCACGGACGGAACCAGATCGGGTCACGACGTCTCGAAGTGTCCGGCCAGATGTCCGACACGTCCCGGTGGAGGGCCTCCGCCGCCGCCAACCGATGTCGCGGATGCGGGATGCGGTCCTCCGTCAGCCAGCGCCCCACCGTCTTCGGGTCGACGCCGACCTTCTCGGCGAGGGACTCGGTCGTGTGCCCGGTGTCGCTGAGCGCGACCCGCAGCGCGTCGTTCACGGGCTCCTCCCATCGGATGTCCCAAATATCTGGCGACCATACATTTACGCGGTGTATCTGTCTGCTCACCACCGGCAAGTTGGGGTGACGAAGGCGGCGCGGCCGGTGGAGGCGAGGAAGCCCGGCGGTCGCGCCAGTCGTGGGGCCGCCCCGGCGGGGAGGGCGGGGCGGCCCCCTCCAGCCAGCCCGCTCGTCGCGTTCCTCGTCGCGCTCCCGGAGGAGGCCCCGCCCGTGCCCACCCGCCAGCCGCCCGGCCCGGCACCGTTGCCCGTCCGGCCCGATGCCGTCGCCGGTCAATGCCAGCCGACCCCGCCCGCGCCTCGCCGGGAGCCTGCGCTTGACCGGGCCATGCTGATCTCCGCCGGCCCCGAGCCGGCCGGATCGACGGCGCGACCCGCGCAACCGCCGAACCACCCGGTCACGGTCGTCGCCGATCCGTCCGGGCCGAGCACCGGTGGCCCAGGGGCCGCCGAGGCAGCGGGGGCGACCCGGCCGTGAGTCGACGCCGCGAGCACGTCCCGACCCGGCCCACCTGGCGCTGCCGGGCGTGCGGCATCGCCTGGCCCTGCTCGGCGGCGAAGCTGCGGCTGCTCGGCGAGTACCGCCACGACCGCGTCGCGCTCACCGTCTACCTGGCGACCCTCCAGGCCGAGGCCGCCGAGCAACTCGCCGAACTGGACCACGGCGTCAACCCCGCCGACCTGGCCGACCGCTTCGTCTCGTGGACCCGGGCGCGCGGATGACCGGCCAGGCCCACGGCGGGCGGTGCCGGCTCAGGCCAGCAGGTTGACCAGGGCGGCGAGCCCGACGACCACGATCGCGGCGCGCAGCGCCGCCGGCGGCAGCCGACGCCCCCACCGGCCGCCGACCAGGCCACCCACCACGGAACCCACGGCGATGAGCAGGGCCGGCTGCCAGGCCACCGTGCCCAGGGCGATGAACAGGACCGCCGCGACCCCGTTCACCAGGCCGGCGAGCAGGTTCTTGACCCCGTTGACCCAGCGCAGGTCGGTGGAGAGCAGCACCCCGAGCAGCCCCAGCAGCAGCACACCCTGGGCGGCGCCGAAATAGCCGCCGTACACCCCCGTGGCGAACACACCGAGGAGCAGGAGCGGCCCGACGTGCCGGACCTCCCCGTCGGCGGGCGGCGGCGCGTCCGCCCGGCCCTGCCGCCGGCGGGCCAGCGCCCGGGCCAGTTGCGGCTGCACCACCACCAGCACCAGCGCCAGCCCGATCAGCGCCGGCACGATGGCCCGGAACGCCCCCGGCGGCAGCCGCAGCAGCAGTACGCCCCCGGTGATCCCCCCGAGCACGCTCGCGACGCCCAACCGTGCCAGCAGCCGGCCGTGCCCGGCAAGGTCACGGCGATAGGCGTACGCCCCGGAGAACGACCCCGGCACCAGCCCGACCGTGTTCGACACGTTCGCCACCACTGGTGGATAGCCCAGGGACAGCAGGACCGGGAAGGTCACCAGCGTGCCCGAGCCCACCACCGCGTTGATGGCACCGGCCGCGACCCCGGCGGCCAGCACCGCCAGCATCTCGGCGGCGTTCAACATCGTGTTCATCTGTGTCCGCGCCTTCCCCGGGCCGGTCGTCGCCCTCAGGTCGCCGCCGCCCGGATATCTCGCTGTCGAATGCGGCTGCCAGCGTATGGTTCCGGCCCTGCCGGTTGATCGACCTGCGTCGGAGATCACCTCTCGACCAGCCGAGTCGGGCCAGGCGCGTCCGCGTCACCCCCCGGATGCCGTGATGGTGTCCACACGGGCCCGCCCGAGAACCCGGACGGGGCGGGTTGGCCGCGGTGGCGGTGGCCGCGCCGTGCGGGCGGCTGCCGAGTCCCGAGAACCGCCCGCAGGGGACAGCCGGATCGGCCACCAGTTGCGATGATGACCGCCGATGCGGCGCGGGATCCGTCGCCGCCACGGGGGATCGACACAGACGGAGAGACTTGGCGGCTCGGCGCATGCCGGGCTGCCCGTCGACCTGTCCGCTTCCTCCGTGCGACGACGGGCCCCGACGCCGCACCTCGTTCCGCCCCGGCGGCCGAGGGTCAACCAGCTCAGGAGGAAGCATGCAGGACAACCGTTCCGGCCGTCGTCATCTGCTCCGGGCCGCGATGGTCGGCGCGGGCGCCGCCGTCGCCGCGCCCGCGCTGGGCAGCGTCACCCCCGCACAGGCCGTCGCACTCGCGTCCACCGGCGCGATCCCGTGGGTCGGTCCCGCAGGCTCCGGCGCCACCTACGAGGTGGATCCGACCGCCGGCGCCCAGGCCGCCATCAACACCGCGCTGGGCAGCAGCAGCCAACGGGCCGTCTACGTCGCGCCCGGCACCTACACGGTCAAGGCCCCGGTGGTGCTCGACGACAAGCACGCGCTGATCGGCGCCGGCCCGCTGGTTACGATCCTGCGCGCCGGCTCGGGCTTCAGCGGGGCGGCGCTGGTCGTCAACCCGTGGTCCGGCACGTACGCCGGCTCCTCCCGCCAGTGCGTGACCGACATCGGGCTCGACGCGGCGAACATCGTGGCGAACGGGATCAACTTCCAGATGAACGCCACCCCGTCCACGTACGGGCCGGACCCGGCACCGTGGTTCACCCGGGTCTTCGTCACCCGCACCACCGGCGACGGCATCTACCTCGGCGGCACCTACTCGGGCGGGCAGCGCGAGTTCAAGCTGACCGACTGCCGGGTCGAGCACGCGGACGGCTGGGCCTACAACATCCAGTCCTCCGACGGTTTCGTCAGCGGCTGTTCCGCCCAGGGTGGTGCCGCCGGCGGCTACCTGATCAGCGGCGGCAACCTCAAGGTCTGGGGCAGCAAGGCGTACGGCACCGGTACCGCGACGACGCCGGGTCCCGCCTTCCGCATCGAGTCCGCCCGCGCCACGCTGGTGGGCTGCGAGGCCCAGGACAGCGCGGGCAACGGGTTCGAGATCGCCGCCCCGAACTGCACGCTCTCCGGCTGCACCGCCGACTCGACGGGGACCGGCAGCAGTGACCAGCACTCGGCCGGCTTCCACATCGCCGCCTCGGCCGTCAGCGTGGAGGGCGGCTCGTTCCAGCGGGCCGGCGGCGGCGGAAAGTGGATCGTCGGCGGCGCGGGCATGCGGACGGCGCTCTACCTGGCCGATGGGGCCGACTACCTCTCCGTACGGCTGGTCACCGGCGGGGCCCGGGAGACGCCGTTCCAGCGCCTGATCACCGGGATGGCGGGCTCCCACTCGTCGATCTCGGTCATCGGCTGATATCGGGGGACGTACACGACGAAGGGCCGGCCCCTCGTGGGACCGGCCCTTCGTCGACGGCGGAGGATACGAGATTCGAACTCGTGAGGGTGTGAACCCAACACGCTTTCCAAGCGTGCGCCCTAGGCCTCTAGGCGAATCCTCCGCAGAAGAGGATACAGGTCCCCGGCGGGTCGGCCACCCCACCACCCCCTGAAGATCGACCGCCGGTCGGGTAGGCTTGGCGGTACCCCCCGTGCGGCGTGTATCTCGTGAACCTCCCCAGGGCCGGAAGGCAGCAAGGATAAGCGGGCTCTGACGGGTGCACGGGGGGCCTTTCTGTCTCCGGGCGCCGGTAACGTCCCTGCGGGTCAGGTCACCGGCGGGGTGGGTGGTCACCCGCGGCTGACCGGCGCAGAATGGCTCGGTCGAGAGGAGGCGGGACGGGTGGCACTGGCGCTCTACCGCAAGTACCGGCCACGCACCTTCGCCGAGGTCATCGGGCAGGAGCACGTCACCGAGCCGCTGTCGCAGGCGCTGCGCAGCGGGCGGCTGAACCACGCGTACCTCTTCTCCGGCCCCCGGGGCTGCGGCAAGACCTCCAGCGCCCGGATCCTGGCCCGGTCCCTCAACTGTGAGCAGGGTCCCACCCCGGAGCCGTGCGGGCAGTGCGAGTCGTGCCGCTCGCTGGCCACCGACGGCGCCGGGTCGATCGACGTCATCGAGATCGACGCGGCCAGCCACGGTGGCGTCGATGACGCCCGCGAGCTGCGCGAGAAGGCGTTCTTCGCGCCGGCCCGCAGCCGCTTCAAGATCTATGTCATCGACGAGGCGCACATGGTCTCGTCGGCCGGCTTCAACGCCCTGCTCAAGCTGGTCGAGGAGCCGCCGGAGTACGTCAAGTTCATCTTCGCGACCACCGAGCCGGAGAAGGTCCTCGGCACGATCAAGTCGCGGACCCACCACTACCCGTTCCGGCTGATGCCGCCGAAGGTGCTCCGGCCCTACCTGGAGCAGCTCTGCGAGGCGGAGGGCGTGGCGGTCGAGCCGGCGGTATTCCCGCTGGTGGTGCGCGCGGGCGGCGGCAGCGCCCGGGACAGTCTCTCCGTGCTCGACCAGCTCATCGCCGGGGCCGGGCCGGAGGGGGTCACCTACCCCCGCGCCGCCGCGCTGCTCGGTGTCACCGACGCCGCCCTGATCGACGAGATGTGCGACGCGCTGGCCGCCGGCGACGGGGCGGCCGCGTACGCGACCGTCGACCGGGTGGCCGAGGCCGGGCACGACCCGCGCCGGTTCGCCTCCGACCTGTTGGAGCGGCTGCGCGACCTGATCGTGCTCCAGCAGGTGCCGGACGCCGCCGCCAAGGGCCTGATCGACGGCCCGACGGACCAGATCGAGCGGATGGCCGCCCAGGCCCAGCGGCTCGGCCCGGGCACCCTGTCCCGCTGCGCCGACATCGTGCACAACGGCCTGGTGGAGATGCGCGGCACCACCGCCCCCCGGCTGCTGCTGGAGCTGATCTGCGCCCGGATGCTGCTGCCCGGCGCCGACGACACCACCGGCGGCCTGCTCCAGCGCCTGGAGCGCCTGGAGCGCCGGCTCACCCTCGCCGGCACCGACGCGCCGCCGGCCGCCGCCGGCCCCGCGCCGGCCGCCCCGGCTCCGGTACGCCCCGACACTCCCACCGCGACCGCGGCTGCCGCCGCGCCCGACCCGGGGCCCGCCGGCCCGCCGGCGGCTGCCGCCGCACCGTCCGGTGTCGCCGCCGCCCGCGCTGCGGCCGGGGCCGCCACCGGTTCCCCGTCGGCGGAGGCGGTCCCGGGTGCCGCGGACCCGGTGGGTGCGACCGCCGGTGGCCCGCCCGCCGATGCTCCCACCCGCCGTCCGGTGCCGCCCTCGGCGGTGATGCCCGACCCGGCCACCCCGGAGCCGCCCCGCCCCGGCGCGGCTCCGGCGGGCGCGCTGGACGCCGTCGCGGTGCGCCGGGTCTGGCCGGACATCGTCGCCAAGGTCAACCGGATCAAGAAGCCGGCCGCCGCGCTGATGCGCGACGCAGTGGTCCGCGACGTGGACGGCGACACCCTGGTGCTGACCGTCAAGTCGCCGGTGCTCGCGCAGATGATGGGCAACCACACCTCGGTGCTGGCCGAGGTGCTGTACGAGGAGTTCGGCAGCCGCTGGCAGATCCGCTGCGAGGTGGCCGGCGAGCGGGGTGGCGCGTCGCTCGGTGGCCCGTCCCGGCCCGCCGCTCCGGCCCGCCCGGCCTCCCCGCCCCCGGCCGCCCCCGTCCACCAAGCCCCGGGCGGCGCCGGCCCGTCCGGCAACGGCGCGGGCGGCGGCATGTCCGGCGGCCCGAGTGGTCCGAGCGGCCCGAGCGGTGCAACCGGCGGGCCCGATGGCGTGGCCGGTGGGCCTCGTGGCGGCGCGGGCGGCCAGGGCGGGCCGACCCGTCCGGCGTCCGGCGCGGGTGCGGCGCGGGGCGGCAACACGTCCGCCGACGACGCCGGGGACTGGCCCGAGGCGGCCCGGCCCGGCGGCGCGGCCGGCGGGGGCGAGGACTGGCCCGAGCCGGCCCGCCCGGGTGGCGCGGCCGGGGGCGCCGACGACTGGCCGGAACCGGCCCGGCCGGGTGGCACGTCGGGAACCACGTCGACGGCCACCTCGACGGCGGGCGCGGCGACGACCACCGCACCGGCGGGCAGCGCGTCGGTGACCGCCGCGCCGGCCGTACCGCAGCCGGCCGGTCCCTCGGCGGCGCCGCAGCAGGCCGCGCCCGCCGGTCCCCCGGTGAGCAGCGCGATCGCGGCGGCGCGGGCGGCTGCGGCGGGACGCGGTCCGCGGCCCGCCCAGGCGGCCCGGAAGACCGCGGACGCCGACTGGGCCGGCGAGCCGCCGTACGACCCGGACTTCGACGGGCCGGTGCGCGGCGGCGGGGGACGCCCCGGCGGCGCCCAGCCGGCGAGCCCGACCTACGAGGGCTTCGACCCGGGCGACGAGCCGCTGGACGAGGTGCTCGACGAGAAGACCGCGCGGGAGTCCAGCGAGGAGCAGGCGGTACGGCTGCTGCGCGAGGCGTTCGGCGCCGAGAAGATCGACGAGGTGGACGCCCGGTAGGGCAAGGCCGGGCGGGGAAGCACCGGGCGGGGCGAGGCCGCTTCCAGCGGATAGGCTGAGCGGCGGCCGAGCAGACGAGTGCGAGAAGGAGCCATCCGTGCGCCCAGGTGGACAGCCGAACATGCAGCAGATGCTGAAGCAGGCGCAGAAGATGCAGCAGCAGATCGCCAAGGCCCAGGCCGAGCTGGCCGAGGCCGAGCTGACCGGCACCGCCGGGGGCGGCCTGGTGACCGCGACCGTCGCCGGCACCGGGGAGCTCAAGGCGATCAAGATCGACCCCAAGGCGGTCGACCCGGAGGACGTGGAGACCCTGGAGGACCTGGTCGTCGCGGCGATGCACAACGCCGCCGAGGCGGCCCGGGAGCTGACCGAGAAGAAGATGGGCCCGGTCACCGGCGGCATGGGCGGCCTCGGCCTGCCCGGTTTCTGAGCGGCAGATGTACGAAGGTGCCATCCAGGACCTGATCGACGAGCTGGGGCGGCTGCCGGGCGTCGGCCCGAAGAGCGCGCAGCGGATCGCCTTCCACGTCCTGTCGGCCGACCCGGCCGACGTCAACCGGCTGGCCGGCGCGCTGCGCAAGGTCAAGGAGCTGGTGCGGTTCTGCACCAGCTGCTACAACGTGGCCGAGTCCGACCAGTGCCGGATCTGCCGCGACCCGCGCCGCACCGATGAGGTGCTCTGCGTGGTCGAGGAGCCGAAGGACGTGGTCGCGATCGAGCGGACCGGTGAGTTCCGGGGCCGCTACCACGTGCTCGGCGGGGCGATCAACCCGCTGGAGGGCATCGGGCCCGACAACCTGCGCATCCGCGAGCTGATGACCCGCCTGGGCGGGGGCGCGGTGCGGGAGCTGATCCTGGCCACGGACCCGAACACCGAGGGCGAGGCCACCGCCACCTACCTGGCGTTGATGGTCAAGCCGATGGGCATCGCGGTGACCCGGTTGGCGAGCGGCCTGCCGGTCGGCGGCGACCTGGAGTACGCCGACGAGATCACCCTCGGCCGGGCCTTCGAGGGGCGCCGCGCCGTCTGATCCGCCGATCGTGGCCGGCACCGGATCCCGGTGCCGGCCACTGCCGTACGCGCTCGGACATCCACTGTGGGCTCTGACATGTGGACGAAGCGCGCGTCGATAGATGTAACAAATTTGCATCGGTCAACCTGGACATTTCGCCCCTTTGATGGCGGTCCGGCGCTGCCTCCGGGGCGGGACGCCTCGGTTAAGACACGATCCGGTACCAACCGCTTCGACGAAGGTTTCCCGGCGGTCCGAACGAAGGCTAAGGTCACGCCCATCGGTGACCCCTGTCACCACGTTGTCCGTACCCCCAAGGAGAAGCACCATGCGTGCATCCAGGCCGAAGGTCGCTATCGCGGCCGTCGCGGTCGCGGCCCTCGCGGTAGCAGGCTGCGCCGAGAGCGACCGCGGTGACAGTTCCGGCGGTAGCAAGAAGGACACCCTCGTCTTCGGCGTCGCCGGAGACCCGAAGGTGCTCGACCCGAGCTTCGCCAGCGACGGTGAGTCGCTGCGCGTCGCACGCAGCATCTTCGAGACGCTGGTCACGCCGGAGGAGGGGGGCACGAAGATCACCCCCGGTCTGGCCGAGTCCTGGACTCCGGACGCCGCCGGCACGACGTGGACCTTCAAGCTGCGTTCCGGCGTGAAGTTCCACGACGGCACCGACTTCAACGCCGAGGCGGTCTGCAAGAACTTCGACCGCTGGTACAACGCCAAGGGCCTCATGCAGAGCCCGGACGTGACGGCGTACTGGCAGGACGTCATGGGCGGCTTCGCCAAGAACGAGGACGCGGAGCTGCCGCCGAGCCTCTTCAAGTCCTGCACCGTCAAGGACGCCACCACTGTGGACCTGGCCTTCACCCGGGTCTCCAGCAAGATCCCGGCCGCGCTGATGCTGCCGTCGTTCTCCATCCACAGCCCGACGGCGCTGGAGAAGTACGACGCGAGCAACGTGGGCGGCACCGCCGATGACATCAAGTACCCGTCCTACGCGATGGAGCACCCGACCGGCACCGGCCCGTTCAAGTTCAAGTCCTGGGACGTCGCCAACAAGACGCTGACCATCGAGCGCAACGACGACTACGCCGGCGCCAAGGCCAAGCTGAAGACCATCATCTTCAAGACCATCTCGGACGAGAACGCGCGCAAGCAGGCGCTGCGCTCCGGCGACATCCAGGGCTACGACCTGGTCGGCCCGGCCGACGTCGAGCCGCTCAAGGGCGAGGGCTTCAACGTCCTGACCCGCCCGGCGTTCAACATCCTCTACCTGGCCATCAACCAGAAGGGGAACCCGAAGCTCGCCGACATCAAGGTCCGGCAGGCCATCGCGCACGCCCTGAACCGGCAGGCGCTGGTCGACTCGAAGCTGCCCCCGGGCGCCAAGGTCGCCGAGAACTTCATGCCGGACACGGTCGAGGGCTGGAACGGCGACGTCGTCAAGTACGACTACAACCCGGAGAAGGCCAAGCAGTTGCTGGCCGAGGCGGGCGCGACGAACCTGACCCTGCGGTTCCACTACCCGACCGAGGTCACCCGCCCGTACATGCCGAACCCGAAGGACATCTTCGAGCTGCTCTCGGCGGACCTCAAGGCGGTCGGCATCAACGTCCAGGGCATCCCGCTCAAGTGGAGCCCGGACTACCTCAACGCCACCACCTCCGGCAGCAAGCACGACATCCACTTCCTCGGCTGGACCGGTGACTACGGCGACGGCTACAACTTCATCGGCACCATGTTCGACCGGCCGAAGGACGAGTGGGGCTTCACCAACAAGGCCCTGTTCGACCAGTTCCAGGACGCCGACACCACCGCCGACCAGGCGGCTCGGGTGGAGAAGTACAAGGCCCTCAACAAGGCCATCATGGAGTTCCTGCCCGGCGTCCCGGTGTCGCACTCGCCGCCGGCGATCGTCTTCGGCAAGGACGTGACCGGGGTCAAGGCCAGCCCGCTCACCGACGAGCGGCTTGAAACGGCCGAGTTCAAGTCCTGACCTGACGCTCCGACCGCGGGCGGGCGCTGCTTCGACAGCGTCCGCCCGCGGCCCTCCGTACCCCCTTCGAGGCCGCCGTGTTCCGGTTCATCGTCAGACGCCTGCTACAGCTGATACCCACGCTGTTCGGGCTCTCCCTCCTGCTCTTCATCTGGCTCCGTCGACTGCCCGGCGGCCCCGAGACCGCCATCCTCGGCGAGCGCGGAACGCCCGAGATGCGTGCCGCGATCCGGCGCAACATGGGCCTCGACGAGCCGATCCTGGTGCAGTACGGCCGGTTCGTGCGGCGGCTGCTCCGCCTCGACCTCGGCACCTCGACCTCCACCAAGCGCGCGGTCACCACGGAGTTCCTGGAGCGCTTCCCGGGCACCGTCGAGCTGACCGTCATGGCGCTGGTGATCGCGATCGGGCTCGGCATTCCGCTCGGCTACCTGGCCGCCCGCCGTCGCGGCCGGATGCTCGACCACCTCTCGGTCGGCGGCTCGCTGATCGGCATCTGCATCCCCGTCTTCTTCCTGGCCTACGTACTCAAGGCGATCTTCTCGGAGAACCTCGGCTGGTTCCCGTCCAGCGGCCGGCAGGACCCGACGCTCGGCGCCACCCGGGTCACCAACTTCTTCGTCCTCGACGGCCTGATGACGCGGGAGTGGGACGCCGCCGCCGACGCGATCTGGCACCTCGTGCTGCCGGGCGTCGCGCTGGCCAGCATCCCGCTCGCGATCATCGTCCGGATCACCCGGGCCAGCGTGCTGGAGGTGCTCAACGAGGACTTCGTCCGCACCGCCGAGGCGAAGGGCCTCACCGAGTCGACCGTCCGCCGCCGGCACGTGCTGCGCAACGCGATGCTGCCGGTGGTCACCTCGATCGGCCTGCTCACCGGCGGCCTGCTCTCCGGCGCGGTGCTGACCGAGACCGTCTTCGCCTTCAGCGGCATCGGGGCGTTCATCTACGACGCCATCGGCCAGCGGGACTACCCGGTGCTGATGGGCTTCATCATGATCATCGCGGTGGTGTACGTGCTGGTGAACCTCCTGGTCGACCTCTCCTACAGCCTGATCGACCCGAGGGTGAGGGTCCGATGACGATCACCACCGGCAAGAAGAAGGAAAAGATCGACCGGCTCTCCGAGCTGGCCGCCCGGGACGACGAGCGCGGCGTCAGCCTCTGGCAGGAGGCGTTCCGCCGCCTGCGGCGCAACCCCGCGGCGATCATCGGCGCGGTCATCCTGGTGCTCTTCGTCCTGGTCGCGGTCGTCGGGCCGTTCTTCGTCCCGTACGGGCCGACGGACGCGATCGGCATCCGCGAGGGCCTGGTCAAGTCGGGCCAGGGCCTGATCCCGGGGGCCTCCGGAGACCACTGGCTCGGCTTCGACCACCAGGGCCGCGACGTGTTCAGCCGGATGGTCGTCGGCGCCCGGCAGACCCTGCTCGTCGGCGTGGTCTCCACGCTGATCGGTCTGGCGGTCGGCGCCCTGATCGGTGGGGTCGCCGGCGCGGCGGCCGGGCTGGGCGGCCGGTGGGGCCGGGCCGTCGACACCGCGCTCATGCGGGTCGTCGACATGATGCTGGCGCTGCCCAGCCTGCTGCTGGCGGTGAGCATCGCCGCCCTGCTCGGGGCGAGCCTGATCACCGTGATGATCGCGGTCGGCGTGGTCTCCGTGCCGGTCTTCGCCCGGCTGCTGCGCGGCTCGATGATCTCCCAGGCCAACAGCGACTACGTGCTGGCGGCCACTTCGCTGGGCGTGAAGAAGTCGAAGATCGCGATCACCCACGTGGTGCCGAACTCGCTCGCCCCGGTGATCGTGCAGGCCACGCTGACCCTGGCCACCGCGATCATCGAGGCCGCCGCGCTCTCCTTCCTCGGCCTCGGCAACCCCGACACGGCCGTGCCGGAGTGGGGCGTGATGCTCGCCGACGCGCAGCCGTACCTGGGCATCCGGCCGGGGCTGGCGATCTACCCGGCGGTCGCGATCATCATCACCGCGCTCGGCTTCACCCTGCTCGGTGAGGCGATGCGCGAGGCCCTCGACCCGAAGCTGCGGAAGTAGGTGCTCATGTGTGAAGCGCGAGGAGTGAGCTTGCGAGCCCCGCAGTCGCGAACGGAAGGTCGGCTGTGTGAAGCGCGAGGAGTGAGCTTGCGAGCCCCGCAGTCGCGAACGGTACGTCGGCTGTGTGAAGAGTTGCGAGCCCCGCAGTCGCGGACGGAGGGTCGGTAATGTCCCTGCTCGAAGTGGACGACCTCGCCGTCACCTTCGCCCGGCGCGGTCAGCGCACCGTGCACGCCGTGGACGGTGTCTCGTTCTCCGTCGACGCCGGCGAGGTGGTCGGCCTGGTCGGTGAGTCCGGCTGCGGCAAGAGCGTGACGTCGCTGGCGATCATGGGCCTGCTGCCCAAGCAGCCGGGCCTGCGCGTCGGCGGCAAGGCGGTCTTCGACGGCACCGACCTGCTCCAGCTCGACGACCGGTCCCGGCGGGACATCCGCGGCCGGGACGTCGCGATGATCTTCCAGGATCCGCTGTCCTCCCTGAACCCGGTCATCCCGATCGGGTTGCAGGTGACCGAGGTGCTCGCGCGGCACCGGGGGATGAGGGGGGCGGCGGCCGAGAAGGAGGCGGCGGCGCTGCTGGACCGGGTCGGCATCCCCGACCCGAGGCGGCGGTTGAAGGAATACCCGCACCAGCTCTCCGGCGGCATGCGGCAGCGCGCCCTCATCGCGATGGCGGTGGCCTGCAAGCCCCGGCTGCTGATCGCCGACGAGCCGACCACGGCGCTGGACGTCACCATTCAGGCGCAGATCCTGGAGCTGCTCAAGGAGTTGGTCCGCGACTCCGGCACCGCGCTCGTCATGATCACGCATGACCTGGGCGTGGTGGCCGGCATGTGCGACACCATCAACGTGCTCTACGCCGGCCGGGTGGTGGAGACGGCCCGCCGTCGTCCGCTGTTTCGCGAGCCCCGGCACCCGTACACCGTGGGGTTGCTCGGCTCGGTGCCCCGCCTGGACGCCGGACGCGGGGAGCGACTGAACCCGATCCCCGGCTCGGTCCGCGACGTGCTGCCCTGGCCGGACGGCTGTGCCTTCGCGCCGCGCTGCGCCCGGCGGGTCGACGAGTGCGTGGGGGAGCCGCCCGCGCTGGTGCACGCCCACGACGGGCGCAGCTACCGTTGCGTCAACCCGGCGCCGCTGCCCGGCACCGTGCCCCCGCGGGCCGCCGCCACCACCCCGGCGGCGGACGCTCCGGCGGCGGAGGCGACCGCGGGCCCGGTGCCCGCCCCGCGCGAGGAGGAGAAGCCGTGACCGAGAGCGACATCCTCGTCGAGGTCCGCGACCTGAAGGTGCACTTCCCGATCCGGCGGGGAGTGATCCTCGACCGGACGGTCGGGCACGTGAAGGCGGTCGACGGGGTCGACCTGCGCATCGCGCGCGGCCGGACGTACGGCCTGGTGGGCGAGTCCGGGTGCGGCAAGTCGACGCTCGGCCGGGCGCTGCTCCAGCTCACCCCGCCCACCGGCGGCGAGGTCGCCTTCGACGGCGTCGAACTGACGAAGCTGCCGGCGGGCAAGCTGCGGGCGATGCGCCGCCGGATGCAGATGATCTTCCAGGATCCGATGTCGAGCCTGGACCCCCGGCAGAACGTCGAGTCGATCCTCACCGAGGGATTGCAGACCCACGGCATCGGCGGCAACCGCGACGAGCGGCGGCGGATCATCAGCGAGACGCTGGACAAGGTCGGCCTGCCCCGCTGGGCGCTCTCCCGCTACCCGCACGAGTTCTCGGGCGGCCAGCGGCAGCGCATCGGCATCGCCCGGGCGCTGGTGCTCGGGCCCGACCTGATCGTCGCCGACGAGCCGGTCTCCGCGCTCGACGTGTCGATCCAGGCCCAGGTGGTGAACCTGCTCGACGAGCTCCAGGACAGCCTCGGCCTGACCTACCTGGTGATCGCGCACGACCTCGCCGTGGTGCGGCACATCTCCGACACGGTCGGCGTGATGTACCTCGGCGCGCTGGTCGAGGAGGCGCCGAGCGACCGGCTCTACACGGAACCGCTGCACCCCTACACGCGGGCGCTGATGTCGGCGGTGCCGGTGCCGGACCCGGACGTGGAGGACCGGCGGGAGCGCATCCTGCTCGCCGGCGACCTGCCCTCGCCGGCCAACCCGCCGGCGGGCTGCCGGTTCCACACCCGCTGCCCGTGGGCGCAGCCGACCCGCTGCGCCGACGAGCGGCCGGTGCTGCGGGAGATCGGCGGGAGCCGGGTCGCCTGCCACTTCGCGGAGCGGATCGCCAGCGGCGAGCTGCGCCCGCACAAGGTCAGCGTGCAGATCACCCGCCCGATGGGCGAGGGCGAGGAGCCGCACGCCGTCTCCGCCCCCAGCGAGCCCGGCTCGTACGTCTGACCCGCGGCGGACGCGGTCCCGCCGAGGGGCCGCGTCCGGCCGGTGGTCAGCCCTCGGGGCGGTGCAGCAGGGCGACGGCGATGCCGTGCACCGCGTCCAACCCGGCCGGATCAGCCAGCGCGACCCTGCCACCGGTGACCGTGTACCACTCGTCGGCGTCCTTGTACTGCACCGACAGCGTGACCTGGCCGTCGGCGTAGCCGGTGCGCAGGGTCAGCTCGCCGGTGACCACGCCGACCTCGTCGGTCATCACCCCGCCCGGGCCGGGCACGAGGTCGGCGGTGCGTTCCTGGGCGGCGGCCGACGCGCCGCCGGCGTCGGCGGCCATGCCCGCCCCCGGCACCGCGGTCTGCATGGCGGCCGTCCCGTCCGCCGTCATGCCGGCCGTGGTCGGCCCCGCGGGCGCGCTGCCGGCGGCCGCGGCCGCGTCCTCCCCGCCGGAGTCCGGCATCTGCTCGGGAGCGGGAGTCGCCCCGGCCCCGGTCACGGCTTGTTCGCCCATGTGCAGCCCTCCAACATGTCGGTCAGGGCGGCCTTCTCGGCGGTGGTCACCGTGAGCCGCCAGTGGTGCTTGACCGTCACCCAGTTCTCGGCGTACTGGCACCAGAACGACCGGTTCGCCGGTTTCCACTGGGACGGGTCCTGATCACCCTTTGCCCGGTTGGAGTTCTTGGAAACCGCGATGAGCTGCGGTCGGTCCATGTCGTTGGCGAAGTCGCCGCGCTTGGCGTCGTCCCACTCGTCGGCGCCGGAGCGCCACGCGTTCGCCAGCGGCACCATGTGGTCGATGTCCACGTCGGACGGATCGGTCAGGGCGCGGTCGTCGTACACGCTCTCCCACCGGCCGCCGACCACGTTGCAGCCGGAGAGCTCGATGTCCTCCCCGTCGCGCTTCAGCACGCTGTCCCGCACGTCGCAGTTCTTGCCGGTGTCCCGCCAGTGCGGGAAACGCTCCCGGCTGTAGCCCTTCATCGACCCCGCGCCGGCGACGCTGAGCTGGGCCAGCTTCTGCGCGGCGTTGCCGCCGCTGCTGCTGCTCGGCGGGGTGTCCGGCTCGTCGACGGGGACGCAGCCGGCCGCGCCGAGCGCCAGCGCCGCGGCCAGCGCGGCCGTCACCGCGACGCGCGGTCCTGATCTGGTACGCACAGACGACACCTCTCCAGCTTGCGGGCTCCCGGCGATCCCGCACAGTACCCGGGCATGGTTTCGGCGTTTCGTGGCGTCTCTCATATGGTGCGGGGAAGATTGGAGGCGATGACCGACTCCCCGCCCGCGCTCCGGCTGGGCACCGCCCACGGTCGGGGCACCCTGCTCGCCGCCGTCCTCGCCTCCGGCATGGTCTTTCTGGACGCCACGGTGGTCAATGTGGCGCTGCCCCGGCTCGGCGCGGAACTCGAGGCCACCGTCGCCGGTCTCCAGTGGACGGTCAATGGATACCTGTTGATGCTCGCCGCCTTCGTCCTGCTCGGCGGCGCGCTCGGCGACCGCTTCGGCCGGCGGCGGGTATTCCTGCTCGGAGTGGTCTGGTTCACCGCCGCCTCGCTGCTCTGCGGCCTGGCCCAGGGCACGGAGTGGCTGATCGCGGCCCGCTTCCTCCAGGGCGCCGGCGGCGCGCTGCTGACCCCGGGTTCGCTGTCGGTGCTCCAGGCCAGCTTCCACCCCGACGACCGGGGGCGGGCGATCGGCGCCTGGTCGGGGCTGTCCGGCGTCTCCACCGCGCTCGGCCCGTTCATCGGCGGCTGGCTGATCGACGCGCTCTCCTGGCGGTGGATCTTCTTCCTCAACCTGCCGCTGGCCGTGCTGGTGGTGCTCGCCGCGCTGCGCTGGGTGCCGGAGAGCCGGGACGAGGCCACCTCCCGCACCCGGGCGGCCGGCCGGCGCCGCCGCTTCGACGTGGCCGGCGCGCTGCTCGGCGCGCTCGCCCTGGCCGGCATCACGTACGCGCTGATCGACGCCCCGGCGCGCGGCTTCGACTCGGCGCCGGTGCTGGTCGCGGCGCTGCTCGGGGTGGCCGGCGCGGTGGCCTTCGTGCTCGTCGAGCGGCGCCGGGGCGACACCGCGATGCTGCCCACCGGGCTGTTCAGCAGCCAACTCTTCTCCGTGCTGAACGTCTTCACCGTGCTGGTCTACGCGGCGCTCGGCGGCTTCACCTTCTTCCTCGCCGTCTACCTGCAGAACGTGGTCGGCTGGTCGGCGCTGCTCACCGGAGTCGCGTTGCTGCCGATGACGGTGCTGCTGCTGGTCGGCTCGGCGCGGGCCGGCGCGCTGTCGGCGCGGATCGGGCCACGGCTGCCGCTGACCGTCGGGCCGGTGGTCGCCGCCGCCGGGCTGGTGCTGCTGCGGGGCGTCGACCCGGACGCGTCGTACTGGCGGGACGTGCTGCCCGGGGTGGGGCTCTTCGGGGTCGGGCTGACCCTGGTGGTGGCGCCGCTGACCGCGTCGGTGCTGGCGGCGGTCGACGACCGGTTCGCCGGCGTGGCGAGCGGCTTCAACAACGCCGCGTCCCGGGCCGGCGGACTGCTGGCGGTGGCCGCGCTCCCGCTGCTGGTCGGGCTCTCCGGCACCGGCTACGAGCAGGCGGGCGAGCTGACCGGCGCCTACCGGGACGCGATGCTCTGGTGCGCCGGCCTGCTGCTGGCCGGCGCGGCGTTGGCCGCCCTGCTCATCCACCGCCCGCGGCGTTAGGAAGGGCCCCCTGCTATGCACCAGGCGTTAACAGGGTGCCCTTCCTTACACCTCAGGCGCGGGCGCGGTTGACGGCGCTCGTCACGGCCTTGATCGAGGCGGTGACGATGTTGGCGTCGGTGCCTACGCCCCAGACCGTACGACCGTCGACCTCGCACTCCACGTACGCGGCGGCCTGCGCGTCCCCGCCGGAGGAGAGCGCGTGCTCGTGGTAGTCGAGCACCCGCACCGCCGCGCCCACCGACTGGAGCGCGTTGACGTACGCGTCGATCGGGCCGTTGCCGACCGCGGTCAGCGAGTGGGCCTCGCCGCCCAGGCCGACGCGGGCCTCGATCTCGACCTTGCCCTCGGGGGTGCCGATGGCGTAGCCGTCCAGGGTGAGCGCCGGGTCGGCCTGGTGGTCGAGCAGGTAGTGCCCCGCGAAGATCTCCCACATCGTGCCCGGGTCGACCTCGCCGCCGTCGTGGTCGGTGACCTGCTGGACCACGCCGGAGAACTCGATCTGGAGCCGGCGCGGCAGGTCGAGCTGGTGCTCGCTCTTCATGATGTACGCGACGCCGCCCTTGCCGGACTGCGAGTTGACCCGGATGACCGCCTCGTAGGTGCGGCCCAGGTCCTTCGGGTCGACTGGCAGGTAGGGCACCGCCCAGGTGAAGTTGTCGACGGGCACCCCGGCCGCCGCCGCGTCCGCGGTCAGGGCGTCGAAGCCCTTCTTGATCGCATCCTGGTGGGAGCCGGAGAAGGCGGTGTAGACCAGGTCGCCCGCGTACGGGTGGCGCTCGTGCACCGGGAGCTGGTTGCAGTACTCGACGGCCCGCTTCACCTCGTCGATGTGCGAGAAGTCGATCATCGGGTCGATGCCCTGGGAGAACAGGTTCAGGCCCAGCGTCACCAGGTCGACGTTGCCGGTGCGCTCGCCGTTGCCGAACAGGCAGCCCTCGACCCGGTCCGCGCCGGCCAGCAGGCCCAGCTCGGCGGCGGCCACGCCGGTGCCCCGGTCGTTGTGCGGGTGCAGGCTCAACACCAGGCTGTCCCGCCGGGGCAGGTGCCGGTGCATCCACTCGATCGAGTCGGCGTAGACGTTCGGCATCGCCATCTCGACGGTGGCGGGCAGGTTGACGATCAGCTTCCGGTCCGGCGTCGGGTCGACCACCTCGATGACCTTGGCGCAGACCTCCAGCGCGTACTCCAGCTCCGTGCCGGTGTACGACTCCGGCGAGTACTCGTAGTGGATGTCGGTGTCCGGGGTGTGGATCTCCGCGTACTTCTGGCAGAGCCGCGCGCCCTGGGTGGCGATGTCCGCGATGCCGTCGCGGTCCAGCCCGAAGACCACCCGGCGCTGGAGCGTGGAGGTCGAGTTGTAGAAGTGCACGATCGCGCGCCGTGCGCCGCGCAGCGACTCGAAGGTGCGGTCGATCAGGTGCTCCCGGCACTGGGTGAGCACCTGGATGGTGACGTCGGACGGGATCAGGTCCTGCTCGATCAGCTGCCGGACGAAGTCGTAGTCGGTCTGGCTGGCCGAGGGGAAGCCGACCTCGATCTCCTTGTAGCCCATCTGCACCAGGAGCTGGAACATCCGCCGCTTGCGCTCCGGCGACATCGGGTCGATGAGCGCCTGGTTGCCGTCGCGCAGGTCCACCGCGCACCAGCGCGGCGCGGTCTCGACGTGTCGGGTCGGCCAGGTGCGGTCCGGCAGGTCGATGCGGAACTGCTGCTGGTAGGGCTGGTAGCGGTGGTACGGCATCCCGCTGGGGCGCTGCCGGGCGAACGGATCGGTCTCCGCGTCGGTGACGGGTTGAGCCATGACGAAGTGCTCCCCTTGAACATGTGGCGTCAGCAATCGGAAGGTGTCGGCCAGGTGCCGGGGCGACGGTGCCCGGGCGGTGCCGATGGGAAGTTCGGATGTGCTGGACGGCGCGGTTCGACTCCGCGACGAGGTGCCGGCCTTCAGGCCTCGTCGCGGCGACCAAGGAGGAGGTACGCCCGCCACATGACCAGGTAACCCTACGTGGTGGGACGAGTCGCGGGAAGGACGGTCCGGACTATGAGACGTACTTCGCATTCCCGCTGGTCAGCACGATCTCGGCCAGAGGGAGGCGGCGACGCAGGCCGGTCTCCGATCCGAGCAGGTCGGCGGGCAGGCTGAGCGGGTCGCCGAGCTGCCCGACGGCCACCACCACGTGCGGCCGTACGCCGTCCGGCAGGTCGAGGTCGGCGGCCAGGCCGGCGCGGTCCAGGCCGCGCAGTTGGCGCACGTGCAGGCCGAGCGCCGTGGCCTGCACGGTGAGGTGGGCGATGGCCTGACCCAGGTCGTAGAGGTGCCCGGCGGCCCCGGTCAGGTGGGTGCCCAGCAGCAGGGCGGAGGCGCGCTGGGCCCACCGCTGGTCCGGCTCCGGCAGGTTCACCAGGATCCGCTTGAACATCTCGTCGTCGCGGTGCCCGAGGGCGAACCGCCACGGCTGGACGTTGCCGGCCGAGGGCGCCCAGCGGGCCGCCTCGATCAGCGCCGACGCGTGGTCGGCGGCCAGCTCCGCCGTCGGGTCGAAGGACCGGGGGCTCCAGCGGAACGCGAGCAGCGGGGTGAGGTCGACCATGCGACGAGTGTCCCGTACGGGCGGTTCGGAAGCTAAGGGTGGTATGTCCGAATGTGGCGAAAAGCACCCGTAACGTGCGGCTGGGTCAGAGCGTTCCCGCGCTCGGACTGTCGGTCGGCTCCGGCTCCGGCGCCGCCGTGCCGAGCGGCTCGCCGTCCACCACGGGACCGGCGAGCTGCACGGTCGCCGGGGCCGGCCCGGGCGGCCCGGCCAGGGTGAGCGTGCCGAACGCCGTGCGCACCGCGGTGGGCGTGCCGTCGGGGCCGTAGCAGTAGATGCCGACGTCCAGCGGGGCGTTGATCGAGGCCGAGGTGGTCTCCACCGAATAGCACGTACCCGACGCCCCGGGCAGGGGCTGGGCGGGTGACACGGCGAGCGGGGCCCGCCGGTCGGTCAGCACGTCCAGCCAGTCGGTGAACGGGTGCTGCACCCGGGGGTCCAGCCGGCGGGGCACCGCGTCGTCCCGGTCGCCGAGGCGTACGCAGTTCGCCGGCTCGGGCCGCGCGGCGGACGGCAGGGCGCACTGGAACAGCCCGTCGGCGGTGGCGGCGAGCGAGACGTCCGCGGTGCCGCCGAGCGCCCCGCCCGGGACGTCGACCCGCCAGGTGCCGTCGTTCGCGCTGGTCACCATGATCGTGCGGTCCGGGGCGTCCGGGCTGCGCAGCGTGTAGCCGGCGACCAGGTGCCGGTCCTGCGCCGCCGCGGCCAGCGCGGCCAGCGCGTCGCGCGCCGCGTCCATTCCCGCCGGGACGGGCGCCGATGTGGCGGGCGGTGGCGTGACCGGCTCGTCGGCGGTGCAGGCGACGAGGAGCGCCGGCAGGGCGAGCGCGAGCGGGCCGGCGAGGCGTCGGGCCGGCCGCGCCGGCGTGCGGAGGCCGGCGACGGGGGCCCGGGCCTCCTCGGCGGCGGCCTTCCCGGCCCGGGCGGACTGGCGATCGCGCCCGTGGGGGCCGGCCGGACTCAGGTGGGCGTGCACCGGGTCATTCTGCGGCCCGGGAACGCCGCGCGGGGACCCCTGCCGCCCCGTCCGCCCGGCGTGTCGCGCGCCACGCCCCCGCGTCGGCCGGGCCGGATCGTGGGATCACCTGACCCGACCGAGCCGGTCGACCGATACCCTGAAGGCGTCTGACACGCGCCGCCGGCCCCGACCGGCGGCGTCGGCACGCTCAGGGTCGTCGCTGGGAGGGAGTGCACCGTCGTGGCACTCGTGGTGCAGAAGTACGGCGGGTCCTCCGTCGCCAACGCCGAGCGGATCAAGCGCGTGGCCGAGCGCATCGTCGCCGCGCGCAAGGCCGGCGACGACGTCGTGGTGGTGGTCTCCGCCATGGGGGACACCACCGACGAGCTGCTCGACCTGGCCAACCAGGTCAGCCCGCTGCCGCCGGGCCGCGAGCTGGACATGCTGCTCACGGCCGGGGAGCGGATCTCCATGGCGCTGCTCGCCATGGCCATCCACAACCTGGGGTACGAGGCCCGCTCGTTCACCGGTTCGCAGGCCGGCGTGATCACCACGTCGGTGCACGGGCGGGCGCGGATCATCGACGTCACGCCGGGCCGGCTCAAGGGCGCGCTCGACGAGGGCGCGGTGGTGATCGTGGCCGGCTTCCAGGGCGTCTCCCAGGACACCAAGGACGTCACGACGCTGGGCCGGGGCGGTTCCGACACCACCGCCGTGGCGCTGGCCGCCGCCCTGCACGCGGACGTCTGCGAGATCTACACCGACGTCGACGGCATCTTCAGCGCCGACCCGCGGATCGTCCCCGACGCGCGGCACATCAAGCAGATCACCTACGAGGAGATGCTGGAGCTGGCCGCCTGCGGCGCCAAGGTCCTGCACCTGCGCAGCGTGGAGTACGCCCGCCGGGCGGGCTTGCCGATCCACGTCCGTTCGTCATACTCGACCAACACCGGCACGATGGTCACCGGATCGATGGAGGACCTTCCTGTGGAGCAAGCACTGATCACCGGGGTCGCCCACGACCGCAGCGAAGCCAAGATCACGATCGTGGGGGTGCCCGACGAGCCGGGCGCCGCCGCGCGGATCTTCGACACCGTGGCCGGTGCCGAGATCAACATCGACATGATCGTGCAGAACGTCTCCACCGAGGGCACCGGGCGCACGGACATCTCCTTCACCCTGCCCAAGACCGACGGCCCGACGGCCATGGCCGCGCTCAGCAAGATCCAGGAGTCGGTCAAGTTCAAGGGCCTGCTCTACGACGACCACGTCGGCAAGGTGTCGCTGATCGGGGCGGGCATGCGCTCGCACCCCGGCGTCGCGGCCGGCTTCTTCGCCGCCCTCGGCGCGGCCGGCGTGAACATCGAGATGATCTCCACCTCGGAGATCCGGGTCTCCGTGGTCTGCCGCGACACCGACCTGGACGCCGCCGTACGCGCCATCCACGAGGCGTTCGACCTCGGCGGCGACACCGAGGCCGTCGTCTACGCGGGGACGGGGCGGTAGCCCCCGTGCCGTCGCTGCCCACCCTGGCCGTGGTCGGAGCGACCGGTGCCGTCGGCACCGTGATGTGCGAGCTGCTCACCGGGCGGAAGAACGTCTGGGGAGAGATCCGGCTGCTCGCCTCCGAGCGCTCGGCCGGGCGGCGGGTGCGCTGCCGGGGCGAGGAGCTGACCGTCCGGGCACTGACCCCGGAGGCGTTCGACGGCGTCGACGTGGCGATGTTCGACGTGCCGGACGACGTCTCCGCGCGGTGGGCCCCGGTCGCGGTGAGCCGGGGCGCCGTCGCGGTGGACAACTCCGGCGCCTTCCGGATGGACCGCGACGTCCCGCTGGTGGTGCCGGAGATCAACCCCGAGCAGGTACGCAACCGGCCGAAGGGGATCATCGCCAACGCCAACTGCACCACCCTCGCGATGATCGTCGCGGTCGCCCCGCTGCACCGCGAGTACGGGCTGCGCGAGCTGGTGCTCGCCTCCTACCAGGCGGTCTCCGGCGCCGGTCAGGCCGGCGTGGACACCCTGCACACCCAGCTCACCAAGATCGCCGGTGACCGGGCCCTCGGCTCGCGCCCCGGCGACGTACGCCAGGCGGTCGGCGACGAGTTGGGCCCGTTCCCGGCGCCGCTGGCGCTCAACGTGGTGCCCTGGGCGGGCTCGCTGGCCGAGGCGGGCTGGTCGTCCGAGGAGATGAAGCTGCGCAACGAGTCGCGCAAGATCCTCGGGCTGCCCGACCTCAAGGTCTCGGCCACCTGCGTACGGGTGCCGGTGGTGACCGGCCACTCCGTCGCGGTGCACGCGGTCTTCGCCACCGAGGTGGACGCCGAGGGCGCCCGCGAGGTGCTGCGCAACGCCCCCGGGGTGATCCTGGTCGACGACCCGGGCGACGGCGAGTTCCCGATGCCGATCGACGCGGTCGGCACCGACCCGTCCTGGGTGGGCCGGATCCGCCGCGCCGTCGACGACCCGCGCGCCCTCGACTTCTTCGTCACCGGCGACAACCTGCGCAAGGGCGCGGCCCTCAACACCGCCCAGATCGCCGAACTCCTCGCCAAGGAACTAACCCCCCGCTAACCCCCTGCCCCCCTGACCCTCACCGCCCCCTCCCACCGCCGCTGACCCTCCGCGATCTTGCACTTTTGGCCCCGACAAAAGGGGTTAGAGGTGCATAACGACGGCACAAAGTGCAAGATCGCGGGTGCGGGTGCGGGTGCGGGTGCGGGTGCGGGGTGGGTTAGGCGGCGGCCAGGCGGACGCCGTCGCGGCCGTGTCGCTTCACCGCGTAGAGCGCCTGGTCGGCGCGGCGCAGGGTGAGTTCGGGGGGCTCGCCGGGGCGGGGCAGGGCCACCCCCACGCTGATCGTGCGGCCGATCTGCCGCGCCGCCTCGGTGAGACGCTCGGCGATCCGGACGGCCTCGTCGGGGCGGTTCACCTCGATCACCGCCACGAACTCGTCGCCGCCGATCCGGTACAGCTCGTCGCCGTGCCGCAGCGCCCCCTCCAGGGCCCGGGCCAG
This sequence comes from Micromonospora sp. NPDC048063, assembly GCF_043202855.1. Lineage (NCBI taxonomy): Bacteria > Bacillati > Actinomycetota > Actinomycetes > Micromonosporales > Micromonosporaceae > Micromonospora > Micromonospora sp. NPDC048063. Next base: position 56,191 of record NZ_JBIDBG010000013.1, read on the forward strand.
CCGGACCAGCACCCGGTCACCGGCCTGGTGGCCGTACGTGTCGTTGACGCTCTTGAAGCCGTCCACGTCGATCGCCAGCAGGGCCGTACGACCGGGGGTGGCCACGGCGATGCGTCGGCCGAACGGGCCGGTGTGGCGCAGCCCGGTCAGCGGGTCGGAGTTGGCCTGCTCGCGCAGCCGGGCGACGGTACGCAGCCGGTCCAGGCAGCTCCATGCCTGGCCGGCGAGCAGCTCCAGCAGGTTGACGGTGGTCGGGTCGGGGCGCACCAGCCGCTCGTCGGCGACCAGCAGCACCCCGCCGTCGCCGGGTGGGCCGACCGGCACCGCGACCAGGGTGCGCACCCCGGCCCGGGACAGCGGCCGGTGGTCGGGGACCGGCGGGTGCCCCGCCTCGCCGAGCGTGTACCCCACTCCGTGGTGGTGGGCGCGGCTGATCATCCGGCCCAGCGCGGCGGGGCCCGCCTCGGTCAGCTCCGCCCGGATCCGGGACTCGAACTCGCCGGGGGTGGCCGTGGGCGCGCCCAGCCGGGGCCCCTCCGGCCCGGCGAGCACCAGCACGGCGGCGGAGAGGGTGGAGACGTCCCGGGCCGCGGCGATCGCGGCGGCGAACAGGTCCCACTCCGTCGACGCGGAAGTCAGCGCGGTGGCGTGCCGGAGCAGCTTCTCGCTGCGGCTCTCGGCGGGCGGCCCGCCGAGAGCCACGATCCGGGCGCCGAGCCGGGCGGCCAGCCGCTCGGCGGTCTCCCCCCACCGGGCCAGGTCGGCCGGCCCGCGCCACTGGAGGTCCAGCACGCCGATCGGCCGCCCCGCCGGGTCCAGCACCGGTACGCAGACCTCGGCGGTGACGTCGGGGTGTACCGGGATGTAGTCGGGGTCGTCGGCGACGTCGGGCACCACGGCGGTCTCGCCGGAGGCGTACACCCGTCCGACGATCCCGGTCTTCGGCGGCACGGTCGAGAAGACCTGCCAGGAGCCGGTCGCCGCGACGCAGCGGAGCCGGTCGTGCACCTGGAGCAGGACGGAGATGGTGGCCGGCGCGTACCGGGCGAGCGCGGTGACGGTCCACTGGCACGCCTCCAGGGCGGTCGACGCCATGGGGAGGCGGACCGTCACGTCACGGATGACTCGCTCGTGATCCACTGGGCACGTCGTTCCAGGTTGGGAGGGGTGCCAGCCGGCGGGCGGGCCCGCACCAAGGGTACTCAGCGAGGCGTCGTACCGCCCGGGAGCAAGATCGTCAACGGCCTTCGTACACATGTGCTATCCACAGCCTGTGGACACGGCCTGTGGGTTCGGGCGGGCCGCGCGGCGGGGCTCGCGGCGATAGCGTGAGGGTCCCGGTCGAGTGGAGGCACGGATGCTCATCGCCCAGCTCAGTGATCCGCACGTGACCACCGGAGTGCTCGCCGCCGAACCGGCCGTCGGCCTGCACCGTGCCCTCGGCCGGGTGTTGGCGCTGAACCCCCGGCCGGAGTGCGTGGTCATCACCGGCGACCTCGTCGACCACGGCCGCCCCGACGAGTACGCCGCGCTGCGCGAGATCATCGGCCGGTTCCCGCTGCCGGTGCACCTGGTCGCCGGCAACCACGACGACCGGGAGTCGCTCCTCGACACCTTCGGTGGCACGCCGTGGCTCGGCGGCGGTTTCTCGGCCTACTACCACGTCGACCACCCCGAGGCGACGATCGTGGTGCTGGATTCGCTGATGCCGGCCGGCGACGGCGCCGGCTGCCTCGGCGAGGACCAGCTCGGCTGGCTGGACGGGGTGCTGGCCGGCCGGCCGGAGGTGCCGGCCGTGGTCTGCCTGCACCACCCGCCGGCGCCGGTCGGCATCCCCGCCGCCGACGACACCCGGCTGACCGACGGGGACGCGCTGGCCGAGGTGATCGCCCGGCACCCGCACGTCGCCCGGGTGGTCGCCGGGCACGTCCACCGCCCGGTCACGGTGACCTTCGCCGGCACGGTGCTCACCACCGCGCCCAGCACCTGGCGGCAGAGCACGCTCACCATGAGCGCCGACGAGCAGATCGGCTGGGTCACCGAGCCGACCGGCTTCCTGCTGCACCGGGTCGCCCGGGGCGGCTGCGTCACCCACCTGGTGCAGGTCAGCCACGCCGCCGGCAAGACCTGCGGATTCTGACCCCGGGCGCTGACCGCCGGGCCGGACCGGGTGCCGGGCTGGCCGGCGCACCGTCTCTCCCTCGGGCCGGACAACTCGGCGGACCAGGGCCCTCGGGGCTGGTCAGGCCGCCGTCGGCGTGCGGGTGCCGTCGTCGCCGGACAGGGCCGCTTCGTCGGACGCCCGGCGGGGAGAGGCGCGGCGGAACCGGGCCCAACGGGCGCGGACCATCTCGTGGAGCCGGTTGGACCACGCGCCGAGCAGCAGCAGGAGCATGGCCGCTCCGACGGCCCAGGCCAGCTTGTCGGCGGTCGTGCGGATGCCGGGGAGCATGACCGCCAGGGCGAGGGCGGACACCCCCGGGAAGATCACCCCCATGGCGAGCGCCTGCGCCACGTGCCCGTCGTGCTTGCGTCGCCAGTAGAAGGCCTCCCAGCCGAAGAGGCTGGGCTCGCCGGTGTAGCGCGCGATGGCGGGGCGCAACACCTGCTCAAGGTAGTGACCGGCGATGCGGATGTCCCGGTACTGGGAGACGACGCTCAGCCCCAGGGCGGTGCTGAGCACCGGCAGGAGCAGGAACATCCGGAGGTCTGCCTTCTCCGAGAGGACGAAGCCGGCGACCGCCGCGACCGCGGTCAGGTTCGCCCCGACGAGCGCCTGGTTGTGGTTGGCCTTGCGCTCGATCGTCGTCCGGATCGCCGCCGCGTCCGCCAGGGCCGCCTCGAGGGCCCGGTTCTTCTGCTCCTCCGACACCCTGCCTCCTCCGGCGCTCACGCACTCCGGTGTATCAGCGGCCGTCAATAGCGGCCGGCATCCCGCTGCCGTCGGTGAGGCGGACGGGCGTCAGCGGAGAAGGACGTCGCGCAGCACCGGGGCGAGCGCCTCGGCCGGCACCTCGTGGTAGCCGCCGTCGAGGCTGACGTGGCGGGCACCCGGAATCGCCTCGGCCGCCGCGCGGGCACCGTCGCGCAACCACTGCGGGCTGCCCGTGCTGTCCACCACCACGGTGGGGACGGTGATCGTGGCCAGGCGGTCGACCGGCGGCACGCCGCCGGCGCTGATCAGCGTGTCGTACGGGAGGGTGTGCGCCAGCGACTCCAGGTGGGGCCACACCGGCTCGCCGCGCATCCCGGCCACCGCCTCGGCGGGCAGCCCCACCGCGTGGAGCATGAACGCCTCGACCGCACCGCCCCGGTCGCCGGCGGCGATCAGCTCGGCCGTCCGGGCCGAGACGTCCGGCCGGGGGCCGGTCTGCGGGCCGACCTGGAACGGCGGCTCGAACAGGGCGAGCCCGCCGACCGGCAGCCCGTGCGCCGTGGCGAGCGCGGCGAGGATCGCGCCGGACGAGACGCCGTAGAGGTGCGCCGTGCCGCCGACCGCGGCGACCAGCGCCGCGATGTCCTCGATCTCCCGGTCGACCGCGTAGGGCGCGGTGTCGCCGCTGTCGCCCCGGCCGCGCCGGTCGTAGCCGACGACGGAGAAGTCCGGCGCGAGCGCCCCGGCCAGCGCCCGGGTGGTCGACCGGTCGTTGAAGGCGCCGCCGACCAGGATGATCGCTGGCCCGTCGCCCGCGCGCTCGTACGCGATCCGGGTGCCGTCGGCCGACCGCACCGTCTCCACCGCCAAGCCCCCGCTCATCCGCTCATCCTTCCCGTCGTACGCCGTCCGTCCGGTCCTTTCTAGACCAGCCCACCGACAACCGCGACGACCGGCCATCACCGGCCCGGCATGTCGGAAACGCCCGTCCAGACGTCCCCCGATCGGAGACGTATCCCCAGGTCTGCGGGGCCCGCCCCGGTCGACCGGCGGCGACCGGCGATGAGAGGCTGTCCCCGACGCGGCGGCGGTCCCCCACCGCCGCCACCGCGACCGAACGCCGCCGACGGCGCGGGCCCGACCGGCGTCACCATCGCCCGGGCGCCCGCGCCGGCTTCTCACGAGGAGTTCCATGTCCATCCCCGGGATGCGTCGGGCCGCCATCGGCCTGACCGCGCTCGCCGTGACCGCGTTCGGCGCGGTCACGACCACCCCCGACCAGGCGGACGCCGGCCCGAAGCCGGTCGCCGTCAAGCTGCTCGCCCTCAACGACTTCCACGGCAACCTCGAACCGCCGACCGGCACCACCAACGGCACCATCGCCGGGCAGCCCGCCGGCGGGGCCGAATACCTCGCCACCCAGCTCGCCGAGCTGCGCAAGCGCGCCGTCGAGGAGGAGAACACCATCACCGTGGCGGCCGGCGACCTGATCGGCGCCTCCCCGCTGCTCTCCGCCGCGTTCCACGACGAGCCGACCATCGAGGCGCTGTCGCTGGCCGGGCTCGACTACGCCAGCGTCGGCAACCACGAGTTCGACGAGGGCGCCGACGAGCTGCTGCGCATCCAGAACGGCGGCTGCCACCCCGTCGACGGCTGCGCCGACGGCACCCCGTACGAGGGCGCCGGGTTCCAGTACCTGTCGGCCAACGCGTTCAGGACCGCCACCGGCCAGCCGCTGCTCGCCCCGTACGCCATCCACAAGGTGCAGGGCGTCAAGGTCGGCTTCATCGGCATGACGCTGGAGGGCACCCCGCAGATCGTCAGCCCGCAGGGCGTCGCCGGCCTGACCTTCGCCGACGAGGCGCAGACCGCCAACCGGTACGCCCGCGAGTTGCGTGCCAAGGGCGTCGAGACCATCGTCGTGCTGCTGCACGAGGGCGGCACCCAGGACGCCACCGGCGGCATCAACGACTGCAAGGGCATCTCCGGCCCCATCGTGGACATCGCCAACCGGATGGACCCGTCGATCGACGTCGTCGTCAGCGGCCACACCCACCAGGCGTACAACTGCGACATCAACGGCAAGCTGGTCACCAGCGCCAGCTCCTTCGGCCGCCTGGTCACCGACATCGACCTCGCCATCGACCGGCGCACCGGTGACGTCATCACCGCCAAGGCCGAGAACGTGGTGGTCAACCGGGACGTCGACAGGGACCCGGCGCAGACCGACCTGATCAACCGCTACAAGACCGTGCTCGGCCCGGTGGCCGGCCGCGAGGTCGGCCAGACCACCACGGCGATCAAGAAGACCCAGGAGACCCTCTTCGGTACGACCCTGGGTGAGTCCCCGATGGGCAACCTGATCGCCGACGCGCAACTCGCCGCCACCGACGACGAGCAGGGCGCGGTCGCCGCCTTCATGAACCCCGGTGGTGTACGCGCCGACCTCGACGCCGGCCCGGTCACCTACGAGGAGGCCTTCACGGTGCAGCCGTTCGGCAACAACCTCGTGACGCTCGACCTCACCGGCGCGCAGCTCTACTGCATGCTGGAGCAGCAGTTCGTCACCGGCCGGACGCTCTACCCGTCGTCGACCGTCCGGTACGTCGTCGACCCGGCCGGCACCACCGGCACCGTGGCGGACCCGTGCGCGGGCACCCGGGTGGTCCGGGGCAGCCTCAGCTTCGGCGGCGTGGCGGTCGACGCCGGTGCCACCTACCGGGTCACGGTGAACAACTTCCTCTCCGGCGGCGGCGACGGCTTCAGCGTCCTCACCGGCGGCAAGAACGTGGCCACCGGGATGATCGACCTGGACGCGTTCGTGGCGTACCTGACCGCCGAGTCCCCGGTCTCGGCGCCGGCGCTGGACCGCATCCGCACCACCGCGGAGGTCCCCGCCGCCTGAGGCGACGTGCGCACCCGACGGGCCCCGGAGCACCTGCTCCGGGGCCCGTCTCCGCTGCGCCCCGTGGCGGTCAGACGTGGGCGGGGGCCGGCTCGGCGGCCGGCGGGGCAGCCGGCACGCGGCCGTCCTGGACCGCCGTGAGCAGCGGGCGCAGGGAGAGCGCGAGCAGCGAGGCCACCAGGCAGCCGCCGACCACCACCGCGACCCAGATCCGGCCGTCGGCCGCCCCGATCAGGGGACCCGCCGTCACCGGGCCGATCACCCCGCTGATGCCGAAGATCATCGAACTCATGGCGTTGTAACGCCCGCGCAGCTCGTCCGTGGCGAGCGCGTTGGTCAGCGCGGGCATCACCGGCGACAACAGCGTCTCGCCGAAGCCGAAGATGGCCGAACAGGCCACCACGCCGAGGGCGGCGAGCAGCGCGTTGCCCGGACCGACCTGGCCGGCGGCGCCGAGGACCAGCCAGGCGGTCGCGAAGACGGCGCCCACCACGGCCAGCCCGCCCGTCCGGCTGCGCCCCTCCATCCGGCGGATGACCAACAGCTGGGCGAGCACGATCATCACCGTGTTGCCGGCCAACGCCCAGGCCACCACGCGCGGCGTCACCTCCACCACCCGCACGGCGTACGCGGCGAAGCCCACCTCGATCTGCGCGTACCCGCAGGTGGTCAGGACCAGGCCGAAGACGACCAGCCGGCGGAACGGCCGGTCCCGCAGCACGGTGAGGTAGCCGCCGGCCGACGGACGGTCCCCGGTCGGCCCGGCGGCGAGCCGGTGGCCCACCCGGGGCAGGCTCAGCAGGATCAGCGCGGGCATCAGGTAGCTGACCGCGTCGAGCACGTAGATCGCCTGGAAGGTGACCGGGCGGGCGGTGTCGACGATCGCGCCGGAGATCAGGCCGCCGATGCCGATGCCGAGGTTGAGCAGGGCGAAGTTCAGCCCGTAGACCCGCTGCCGCTCGTCGTCGTCGGTGAGCGAGGCGAGGATGGTGTTCTGCCCGGACCAGATGGCCGAGCTGCCGATCGCGATCAGCGTGATCACCACGAAGGCCGAGGCGGTCGAGTCGACCAGCGCCAGCGAGCCGGTGCCGACCGCCTCGACGAGCAGGCACGGTATGACGACCCGACGCGCGCCGAAGCGGTCGATGAGCGTGCCGCCGAGCGGTGACAGGGCCAGGGTGACGGCGCCGTACCAGCCGATCACCAGGCCGGCGCGGGCGTCGGTGAGGCCGCGGACGTCGGTCAGGTAGATGAACAGGAACGGCAGGGTGAGGCCGCGCCCGACCGCCGACAGCAGGGTGCCGACGAGGATCCGCCGGGCTTCCGGACGGCGGGGCAGGGCACGACTGAGCATGCCGCGATTCTGTGCGCCGGGTACGACGACGGGCGAGCCGTTTACGACCCGCCCCGCGCGGCCCGCCGCCGTCCGGTGACCAAGGACACGTCCGCGCCGACCGGCCCGCGCCGTCGTGCCGGGGCCGGCTCGCTGTCGGGCCCGTCTGCGATGCTGGCCGGGATGACCACGACCTGGCGACACCTGCCCGCACCGGCCCGCGAGATCGCCACCGCCGCCGCCGACGCGGTCGCCGCCGCGCGCGAACGCGACCCCGAGGCGTACGACGTCTCGGTGGCCCGGCTCGCCGTGGCCGAACGGTCCGGCCTGGTCCTCGGCGCGGTCGTCCGGCTGCTGCTTGAGGAGGGCCACCCGGACGGCCTGGACGGCGACGACGTGCGGCAGGTGCTCGAACGCTGCGTCCGGGGCGCGGCGCGGTGGCGGCCCGACGTCGACCCGCACGTGGTGCTCGTCCTGCTGGCGGGTGCCCTGGGCGTCTACGACCCGGACGGCGACGAATCCCCACCCGACCCGCCGGCCGTGGCGCGGCACGCCCCGCTGCTCGTGGCCGACCTGCTCGCCGCGACCGGCCGGCCGTTCGACGGCTACCTGACCGCCGCGTTCGCCGAGATCGCCCGCACCGAACGCCACGACTGAGCGCGTCCGAGTGCCGCCGAGGCGCCATCGCCCGAGCCGGATCGGAGCACTGTCGCCGAATGCACCAGAGGGCATGTCCGCTGAGCGGACATGCCCTCTGACCTCTGGTCGGGGTGGCCGGATTCGAACCGACGACCTCTTCGTCCCGAACTGCCGGCGGGCCGGTTGGATCTGGTGTCGTCCGAGGTCATCCGGCCTGCTGACGTGCCTCCCGGTCCGGTTCGGCTGGCACGGTTGCTGTACTTCGCTGCTGTACTGCTGGCGTTAGATGAGGCGCTGGATACGGACCTTGGGTTGCTCGTTCCTGAGGTGGCCTTGCTTGTGCTGGCGGACCTGTTCGTCCCAGACCTCCTGGTCGTAGTCCGGGTCCGGCGGGATCCACTTGTGGGAGCCGTCGCTGTAGTGGAACTTCTCGTCGCCGGGCCGAAGGATGCTCATCGGGTCCACCCGAGGAATCGGCGGTGCAGATGGCCGGCGGGGACGTGGGCCAGGTCCTGGGCGGCGTCGACGAGCTGGGCGGCCAGGTAGAGGGTCAGTGACACCGGGGCGCGGTCGTACTCCGCTCGCAGCTCCCGCCGCCGGGTCTGACAGGGCCAGTCGGCACCACACCCGCCGCACGTCCAAGCCGGTGTTACCGGGAGGTGCGTCGTCATCGCGGCGCATCCTGGCTCGGCCAGTGGCCGCGGTTGATCGGGATGGGATGACGGCTTCGGCACGGCAGGTCGCTTCCGCAGCGGCAGATGCGCCGCCAGTGCCGCCAGGACCAGACGGGCCGGTGTCGTCGGGCGAGGGTGAGCGCTGCCGCCAAGACGTACTCGTCGTAGGACACGCGCCGCCGGCTGTTGTCCCGCCTCTGGTGGTAGCCGGTACCCCGCACGTCACCTGCGGTCGAACCAGTTGCATCGTTCGCTCTGGTCATCACGCCTCCCGCCGACGCTGGGGTCCCGTGGGCACCCGGCCAGCCGTTCCCGGAGACAGGGCACCCACGGCAGGACGACCCGGCCGCCAAGCTGGGTAGCCCCACGAGCAACTTAGGACGCAATGTGCGCAGGGTCAACAGCTACGACACATAGCGTTGTAAGTCGAGCCCGCGATGTGGTCTGCTTGCACCAGCCGCCAAGCTGGGAGCACCACCTATGTCTGAAGCTGCCTACCTACAGGTCGCCCGAGATATCCGCGAGCAGGTCAGCTCCGGCCAGTTGAAGCCGGGTGACAAGCTGCCCTCGTTCGCCGCCCTCTGCGAGCACTACAAGGTCAGCAACACCGTCATCCGCGCTGCCATGCTCCTGCTCAAGGCCGAGGGCCTGATCGACGGCCGGCAGGGCAAGGGCGTCTACGTCGCCAACCCGCTTCCCCGGTAAGCCGGGGTCGCTCTCTCTGAGGCGCGGACGCCTCGCTTACAAGCTCTGTGCGCCTCGTCCAGCCCAGTCCGCACGTGTCTCTGACCTCGGATGGCAATCCTTCGCTGTTCGGCCTCGCCCCGGTCTGTCTGGCCCTGTTGCTGTCATCGCTGCTGTCGGCATCACATGGCTACGGCACGGCGGTGGCAGCGCCTACGATGTGCCGGTGGAGGGCCTCGGGGCGGTTGCACTGGTACTTTGCGGCGCGCTGACCTGTCTGTTCGTCTGCCTAATGCTCTGCGCCGTAGCTGCGGCATGGGCCGCCTGGCCCAGCCGTCGCCACTGACCCTTGCCGTCACAGCAACTACAGAGGTTGAAGCGGAACTGCGAGCCGTGATTGGTTCACCAGCGGGAACAGCACTCGACACCTGCTCACACGGCGTCGCAGGTTGCCAGAGCTGCTCACTGGTCGACAACGTTTGACAGTGTCTCGTGCCCCCTGTGTGCCCCAGGCAGCCGCGAGCCGACCAAGGGTGATCGACCTGGCAGGATCAGCCCGGTGATGAGTTCCGTCATGCTGCTGCGCTGCGAGGCGATCGCATGGGTCGACGAAGACTGGCAGCCGGGGTGGGTCCGTGTGCGCCTGGTCGACGCCGACGGACGAACGTGGTTCTTCGTCGACAAGGTCCCGATCTTCTTCGATGACGACGTCCCTCCTGGCGCTTCTCTCCCCCGGCCGGCGTTCGTGAGGTGCTATGTCGTCGGTCAGCAGGAGGATCAGAGCCTGATCGTTAACACAGTGCCGGACCACGTAGAAGCTGAGGACGGAACCACCCAATTCCGGGTCCGACCCAACCAACTAGCGCGGCGAGCGTGACCTGATCAACTTGAACTGTCAGCTTGGGAATCAGGTTGATCTACACCGCGAGTAGCCGGGTTGGCCACCGGACGATCACGGAACGTTCATGTTGAAGGTGTCGGCGTCGCGTTGTAGGCCGGTGTTGACCGCTGCATCGGGCACGCCACGGGCACGCCGGACCGCCTCGCTGCACGACCACCGCCGCTGCACCTACCTATCGGTTGCCGGCGTGGCGTTGCAGCCTCATCAACGACAAGCCCACGTCGGACTGTCATCGATCAGTTGCTTGGCGGCACCAAGATCCGTGACCACCAAGTGCCTCAGGACCTTAATCGACTCGATCCGGGTCAAGCCGCGCTTGCGCATCAAAGCGATGGCTTCTTCCACCGGCATGCCATCCGCCAACTGGCTCCGCAACTCGTCGAGCTGATCGGGCCATGCTTCATCCACCGGCCCACTATGACAGGCAGACCGACCCCTCGCTTGTAAGTTCTGGGCGCTCCGTCTGGCAGGGTCCGTCCGCATCCGCATCCGCGACCTCGGGCCACTGTCCGCGCAGGGCGGTCGGCGGCTGTACTCGTCCTCCTTCGTTGCTGTCACCGTTGCTGTCGACACCACCTCGCGGGGTGGGGCGACTGCCCGCGATCGTCGGGACCAGCCCTGACCGCACGAGCCGATGGCCTTACTCAGCGCCTCGGCGAGTCGCGATCCAGGCGCTCCAAGTCGCGCTCCCAAACGGCGATCAGCCCTTCGCTGATCGCGTCGTCGGTGACGCCCCTACGTATCCAACCGAGATCACGGTCGTTGTAGCGAAGCGCAAACACCAGTCCAAGCTCGCCTGAGATCTCCTCCAGCCACGCCACCAGCCACCGGAGCTCGGCAAAGAACCGCCGTTCCACCGCAGGCGTCGCCCATGGTCCCGGCGCTAGAAACGCGTGTGTAAGCCCGATCTGGCGCGCGCCCTCCCGGTCGACCTCATCGAACGCTTCCGCCCTCTCGCCAACCCAGCTCAGCTTGCCGCAATCGCGCTCGTACGCCCGCAGGAAGCGGCTAACGTCCCTGTCGTCCAGGTGTCCCTCGCTGTAAGCGATCAGCTCATCTATCGGCACGGGCATGGTCGGATCCTAAGGACAGTCAGCGGCTGCCATCCGAACGACCGCGCGCCCGAAGGCAAGCCAGCGCCACGACTCCTTGACCCCCAGGCAACCAACACGGAGCGCTGACCTGCCTCTCCATGACAGGTGAGCTGCAAGAACGGTCCACCAGCGTCCATGGTTGTCCGCCCACGTCGGTCCCGGTCGTCACCCAGTTAGTCACTCACGCGCCGCGCTTACGGCTCGTTCCCGCACCGCTGCCGTCACCTACGCCGATCGACTCGGCCTGCCGTCAGATGCCATCGCTAGGCTGCGCGCCATGATCACACGACCTACCGAGGAGTGGGGCCGCGAGGTACGTAACCAGAAGGGCCGCATCGCCGCAGGCACCCTCGCTGAAGTTGACGCCTACGCCCTACACCTCTGGCCAGAGGCATTCATCGCTGCTGTCGATACGGCTCTGGACGCCTACGAAGCAGACATACGCTCGCTCTCCCAGACCGAGAGCGTCACGCGATCTGGGCCCGAGGCGCTTCCAGGGATGCCGCCGCTGCCGATGCCGTCACCGTCTGATGACGAGGTCGTCGCATCGGTCGAGCGGGTCGTCATGGCGCTCAACGCGATTAATGAGGAACACGAAAGGATCGAGACGGACGAGCGCGAGGAGCTGTGTCAGTACATCGACGGTGTCCTGACAGATGCGGGCATTGATGTCAAAGCTCTCACCGCCCGACGCGACATCGCGCGGACCGAACTTACTGACGAGTGGCGCGAATGGTGAGGGCATTGATCAGCCAGCGGAGTCTCGCCATCCCGTCTGCCGTCGACCCGCCCTCCTGGGGAGCGGGCCGCCGCCCGGCCCGCCACGTCAAGCGGACCTTGACGGCTCGTACGGACGCTGGCGGGTCGGGCGGTGGTCTGCTCGGCTCGCCCGGGTCGACGGCGGGCGGGATGGCCTACCGCAACCACCCACGGACCGCGACGCGCCGACGGAGCCCCGGCCATCCTGGAGCCGGAGCGCCCCCGCCGGAGGCGCAGTAACCGCAACCCGGCCACCCGCCCGGCAGCCGCCGACGGACCCGGCGTCCGCTCCCCCACGCCGCGCGGGTGCCAGCCGTGCGGCGCGGCCGGCTGCCGGCCCACCACCCCACCGGGAAACGGCCTGTCGTGCTGCGGCGGCCCACCGGGCTACCCGCCCTCCGCGCCAGCCGCCGGGCGTGTTGCGTGACCGGAGTCGGAGCGCCAGCGGAGCGACGGGCACGCGCCCTGGCGGCGGCGCGTGCGGCCCGTTCAGGGCCGCCTTGATAGATGTACAGAAAGTCCTCCCACGCCGGCCGGCAGTCGGCCGTTCCCGCTTCGATGCTGAGGGTCACGGCGGGTTGACGTGTCGGTACCCGGTGCTACTCTGGCCCTCGTCGAGCACGCCAGCGCGGCCTCACTGCCGGATCGCTGAACTCGACTTCGGAGTTGCCGAGCGGCCATCCTGCCGCTGATGCGGGCCAAGTCCCGCCGGCTCTCGATCGCACCGGCCGCTGCGCCGGCCCGGAATCCGCTGAACGGCCCAGCGCGACCTTTCCCGCCGTCCACGATGGCCCTCGGATTCGCGCACCTCGACGGGTGGGGCTCGCCTGCGGCAACCCACCGGAAGCCGACGACCAGGCACCCCACCCGTCCCGGCATCAAGGTCCAGCAACCGGAAGGACCCAGCTCACCGACGGTCCGAGGCCGATGCTCTGTGCCCGCCCTCCGGCGTGAGCCGCCCTCGCAGGCGGTGCCAGGAGACACCACGAACACCACCGACGGATACCCGCTCCGGCGTTCCGGTGGCAGTTCGTCGCCCCGTCCCTGCCACCGCCTTGAGGAGAGCCCCGTGTCCACCCTGCCCACCATCGCCGCCGGGCGTGACGCCCAGGCCCTGCACCGTGCCGCCACGCCCGACTTCTTCGGCTGGCTGGAGCACACCCGTGCCGCCGCTGGCTGCAGCCGCCCGATTCGCCTGACCGGCACCCTTACCGCCGTCGAGCCCGGCACCGGCCGCGTCGTGGAACAGCGGCACACCGACGAGTTGCCTGACCGGACGCTGTACAAGGCGTGCGGCAACCGGCGTGCCGCTCAGTGCCCCGACTGCGCCTGGGTTTACGCCGGTGACGCCTTCCAGGTGGTCCGCTGCGGTCTGACCGGCGGCAAGACCGTCCCCACCACTGTCGCCCGGCACCCGGTCGTCTTCGTCACCTTCACCGCACCGTCCTTCGGCCCGGTGCACCACCGGCATATCCCACGCCACACCTGCGCCGACCGTCGGTGCTGCGACTGCCGCCCGGCACCCTGCCACGCCCGTCGCAACGCCGGCACCTGCCCACACGGGCAGCCCGCGGCCTGCTTCGTCCGCCACGACGCCGATGATCCGCAGCTCGGTCGGCCGCTGTGCCTGGACTGCTACGACCACGACCACCAGGCAGTGTGGAACGCCGGCGAGCTGTGGCGGCGTACCAAGCAGGCCATCGAACGCCATCTCACCGCCCTGTGCCGTCAACGCGGCATCCGTCTCGTCCGGGTCGTCACCGACTCCGGCAAGGTCCGTCGGGTGCCGCCGGTGCGGGTGTCGCACGGGAAGGTCGCCGAGATGCAGCGCCGAGGAGCGGTGCACTTCCACGTCCTGCTTCGCCTCGACGGCGTCGACCCGCATGACCGGCACGCCCTGGTCCCGCCGCTGGCCGGCATCACCGCCGACGACCTCGACGCCGCCGTCCACGCCGCCGCCCGGCAGATCACCGTCACCACCCCCGCGCACCCCGACCGGCCGCAGGGCTGGCCGATCGCCTGGGGCGAGCAGGTCGACGTACGCCGCATCGGCACCGGCGACGGGGACGTGACCGACGGGAAGGTGGCCGCCTACCTGGCCAAGTACGCCACCAAGTCCACCGAGGCCACCGGCCACTGCTCCACCCGACTTACCCCCGACACCGTCGACGCCTACGCCGACCCCGAAGGCGACCACCTCGCCCGCCTCATCGACGCCTGCTGGCGACTCGGCCGCCCCAACCACACCCGGAGCAGCAACACCGCCACCCCGACCGGCGGGCGTCAAGGCGACCTTGACAGCAAACCGAACCCCTACGCCGGGCTGCGCCGCTGGGCGCACATGCTCGGCTACGGTGGCCACTTCCTCACCAAGGCCCGCCGCTACTCGATCACCTTCGGCCTGCTCCGCGACATCCGCGCCACCTACCGCCGCGCCGAAGACGACACCGCCGACACCATCACCGTCGGCGCCCTGACCTTCATCGGCTCCGGCTGGCTCACCAACGGTGACGCCCTGCTCGCCAACACCGCCGCCGCCCAACACCGCGAACGCCAACGCGTCGGCCGGGAAGAACTCGCCCACGAAGCGTGGCTGACCGGGGCCGCCGCATGAGCCGAGAACTCACCCCGCGCTGGTACTCGCCCGCCGAGGTCGCCGTCCTGCTCGGCTTCGGCCTGTCGAAGGTCAAGATGAAGATCGCCACCGGCGAGCTGCGCTCGATCAAGGACGGCAAGTACCGCCGCGTCCTCCCCGAGTGGGTCGACGACTACATCCGCGAGCAGGTCGAGCGGCAGGAGGCGGCCTGATGCCCGGACGCACCCGCGCCAACGGCGAAGGCTCGATCTTCCCGTACCGCAACGGCTTCGCCGCGTACGTCTGGGTCACCAAGCCCGACGGCAAACGCACCCGCAAGTACGTCTACGGACAGACCCGCGAGGTCGTCCACGACAAGTGGATCAAGCTGCACCAGCAGGCCAAAGCAGGGCCGGTCGCCACCCGGGTTCCGACCCTCGGTGACTACCTGACCTACTGGCACCGGGAGGTCGTGCGCCCCAACCTCGCGCCGCTGACCTGCGCCACGTACGAGACGATCCTCCGGCTGTACGTGATCCCCGGCCTCGGTGGGAAGCGGCTCGACCGGCTCCAGGTGCGCGACGTGCAGACGTGGATCAACGAGGTGGCCCGCACCTGCCAGTGCTGCGCCCAGGGCAAGGACGCCCGCCGCCCGGAACTGAGACGGCGATGCTGCGCGCTCGGCCGGTGCTGCGGTGACACGCCGTCCGCCCGCACCGTCAAGGACATCCGGGGCGTGCTGCGCTCGGCGCTCAACCACGCCGCCACCGAGGAACTGGTCACCCGCAACGCCGCCGCCCTGGTCAAGCCTCCACCGGTCCGCCGCCGTAGGGGCAGGGCGTGGACCAGTGACGAGGCGCGTCGCTTCCTGGAGTCCGCGCGGGCCGACCGCGATCCGCTGTACGCCGCGTATGTGCTGATCCTGGTGCTCGGCCTGCGCAAGGGCGAGGTGCTCGGCCTCACCGAGGACGCCGTCGACCTGGCGGCGGGGGAGCTGTCGATCGGCTGGCAGTTGCAGCGGGTCGGCGGCCAACTGCTCCACCGCGAGACCAAGACGCAGACCTCGGACGCCACGCTCCCGCTGCCGGACATCTGCGCGGCGGCACTCGACCTCCGCCACGCGGCGAAGAACGACCGTGATCAGGCGGGCATCGCCTGGCAGGGCTCCCGGCTGCTGTTCACCACCCGCTACGGAACGCCGGTCGAGCCGCGCAACTTCAACCGTTCCTGGGATCGACTGCTGTACGAAATGCATCAGGGGCCACTCTCATCGATGGAGAGTGGCCCCTGACCTCGGTCGGGGTGGCCGGATTCGAACCGACGACCTCTTCGTCCCGAACGAAGCGCGCTACCAAGCTGCGCCACACCCCGAGGCGTGCCGACAAATAGTAGCCCACCCGCTCCGGTGGTCAAACTCGGTACCCCCGGTGGTCCGGGTGGCCCGCCCGGTCCGATGGACGGGGCAGCTCGACAGGGCGATCGGCAGCACTGTCCCGGCAGGCCGGGGGAACCGGCCCGGCCTGCCGGCGTACGGGTCAGCGGGGGATCAGGGTGAGCACGCTCACCTCCGGCGGGCAGGCGAACCGGACCGGCGCGGTCGGGTGGGTGCCGAGGCCGGCGGAGACGTGCAGCCAGGAGTCGGACCCGGGCCAGCGGTGCAGGCCGCGCGCCATGGAGCGGGGCAGGCCGCAGTTGGTGACCAGCGCCCCGACGCCCGGCACGCAGACCTGGCCGCCGTGGGTGTGCCCGGCGAGCAGCAGCCCGAAGCCGTCGGCGGCCATCCGGTCGAGCACGGCCGGCTCGGGGGAGTGGGTCAGCGCGATCGACAGGTCGGCCGCGGGCGACACCGGCCCGGCGACGGAGTCGTAGTCGTCCCGTTCGATGTGCGGGTCGTCGACTCCGAGCAGCTCGACCGCCCGGCCGCCGGCCTTGACGACGGTGCGGGCGTTGTTCAGGTCCGTCCAGCCGGCCCCGGTGAGGACGTCGCGCAGCTCCTCGTGTGGCAGCTCCGCGCCCTCGGTGTACTCGCGGTCGGGCAGGAAGTAGGTGAACGGGTTCTTCCAGACCGGCCCGGTGTAGTCGTTGGAGCCGAAGACGAAGGCCCCCGGGTAGTCGAGGAGCGGCTGGAGGGCGCGCAGCACGCCGGGCACGGCGCCGGGGTGCGCCATGTTGTCCCCGGTCACCAGGACCAGGTCGGGGTCGAGCGCGGCCAGCGACGCCACCCAGCGCTGTTTGCGCCCCTGATTGGGCATCATGTGCAGGTCGGACAGGTGCAGGACGCGCAGCGGCTCGGCGTCGGCCGGCAGCACCGGCACGTCGTACCGCCGCAGGGTGAACATGTTGCGCTCGACGAGCGACGCGTACGCCAGGGTCGCCGCGCCCAACGCGGCGGTCCCGGTCGCAAGCCGGAATAGTGTGCGCTTTCGCATGGCATTCAGGGTAGTTTCACCGTCCATGAGCACGCTGAAGGACCGTCTGACCGCCGACATGCGCGCCGCTCTCAAGGCGCGCGACGAGCTGACCACCTCCACCCTGCGGATGGCGCTCGCCGCCGTCGGCACCGCCGAGGTCGCCGGCAAGGCCAAGCGCGAGCTCACCGACGACGAGGTGCTTGCGGTGCTGACCAAGGAGGCGAAGAAGCGCCGGGAGGCCGCGACCGCCTTCGCCGACGCCGGCCGCACCGAGCAGGCCACGAAGGAGACCGCCGAGGGCGAGGTGCTGGAGCGCTACCTGCCGAAGCAGCTCTCCGAGGCCGAGCTGACCGAGCTGGTCGCGGGGGCGCTCGCCGAGGGTGGCTTCACCGGCAAGGCGCAGATGGGCCCGGCCATGAAGGCGGCCCAGGCCGCGGTGGCCGGCCGGGCCGAGGGCGGTCGGGTGGCCGCGGAGGTACGCCGGCAGCTCGGCCTCTGAGCCGCCGCGCGACCCGATCCGCGTACGCGAAACGGGCGGGCACCCCCGCGAGGGGTGCCCGCCCGTTTCCGTCGGTCCGGGCGGCTCAGCCGCCGTTGCGGCCCGGCGGACGGCCCGGGTTGGTCGGCTTGGTGCCGCTGCCCGGGGCGGTGCCCCCGCCGGCGCTGATCTGGATGGTCACCACGCCGCCCTTGATGGTCCGGCCGTCGGGGCTGGTGCCCGCCGCCTTGCCCGGGGCGCAGCTCGACGGGACCTTGATGTCGGAGACGACCGCGTCGAAGCCCTCCGCCTCGATCCGGGACTTCGCCTGCTCCACGTCCAGGCACTTCACGTCCGGGATGCGGCGCTGGTCGCCCTCGGAGATCTTCTGGCCCGGGGGCTCGAAGTTGATCCGCTTCTTGCCCTTCATGGCGTCGCGCAGCGTCTCGTAGACCGGCGGGTTGATGCCGTCGCGCTGGTTGTGCTTCATCTTGACGTTGGTCTGCGGCCAGTCCGGGTCGGCCATGATGCCGGCCACCGCGTACTGCCTGGTCATCGCGACCAGCGAGGCGGTCTTCTCCGAGTCGGTGGTGCCGGACTTGCCGGCCACCGGCGCGTCGACGATGCCCCTGACGTTCGCGGCCGTACGGCTGCCGCCGCACCTGCTGGTGGAGGAGTTGTCGCCGACCGGGCAGCGGGCCGCGTCGACGGCGGCGCGGGCCACCTCGGTGCTGACCCGCTTCTCGCAGCGCGGGTTGGCGATGTCGAGCTTCTTGCCCTCCGGGTCCTTGATCTCCTGCACCGGGATCGGCTCGCAGTACTTGCCGTCCGCGGCGAGGGTGGCGTAGGCGTTGGCCAGCTCCAGCGGGGTGGTCTGCGAGACGCCGAGGGTGAAGGCGCCCCACTGGTGCGCGTAGTCCTTCGTGCTGGCGAACTTCGCGTCCTCGCTCTGCCGGAACTGGATGCCGAGCCGCTTGGCCACGTCGACCACGTTCTCGGCGCCGACCTGCTGCTGCAACGGCACGAAGTACGTGTTGATCGACTGCGCGAAGGCGCTCCACATGTTCTGCACGCCGCCGGCCTTCTTGCCGGAGTTGGTCGGGCAGTAGAAGTGGGTGCCGGCGCACGCCGCCGAGCTGCTGCTGTCGATGATGTATTCCGACTTGAACTGCTGCGGAGCGTTGATCGTGTAGCCGAGCGGGATGCCCTTCTCCAGCGCGGCCACGATGGTGAAGATCTTGAAGGTCGAGCCGGCCTGGTAGCCCGTGATGCCGTCGCCGCCGGTGAGCAGCGGGTTCACCGTGTTCGGGTAGTTGCCGAGCTTGCCCTTCTTGCGCTGCTTCGGGTCGCTGTGCGGCTTGTTCGCCGGCTTCTTCGGGTCGTCGAGCTTGAAGGTGCGGTTGACCGCCAGCGCCCGGACCCGGCCGGTGCCGGGCTCGACCACCGCCACCATGGCGGCTTCCTTGCTCTTCTCCGGCTTGGCCTTGCGGACGGCCTTGTCGGCGCCCCGCTGGGCCTGCGGGTCGAGCGTGGTGACCACGGTGTAGCCGCCGCTCTTGAGTCGCCGCTCCCGGTCGTACGAGGTCGAGCCGAACGTCTCCTGCTGCATCCACCAGCGGTAGAAGTAGTCGCAGAAGAAGCCCCAGCCCTTCTCGTTGGTCGAGACGCAGCCGTTGGGCGCCCGCTTGCCGGTGACCTTGAGCTGGACGGCCTTCGCCGCGTCCGCCTCCTGCTGGGTGATGGCGCCGATCTCGACCATGTTGTCGATGACGTAGTTGCGCCGCTCGACCGCCGCCTTGTAGCCGCTCTTGGTGGTCGGGTCGTTGGTGCTCGGCGCCTTCACCATGCCGGCGAGCATGGCGGCTTCCTCGATCTTCAGCTTGCTCGGCGGCTTGTTGAAGTAGACCTGGCTGGCGGCGTAGACGCCGTACGCGCCGTTGCCGAAGGCGGCGATGTTCAGGTAGCGCTCCAGGATCTCGTCCTTGGAGAGCTCCTTGTCGATCTGGATGGCGTAGCGCATCTCGCGCAACTTGCGGGCGCTGGTGTCCTCGGTGGCCGCGACCACGTCGGCCGGGTGGGTCGCCGAGTAGGCGATGGCCAGGCGGACGTACTGCATGGTCAGCGTCGAGGCGCCCTGCTGGCTGGACGCGCCGGACTGGTTGTTGACGAACGCCCGGGCGATGCCGTTGAGGTCCACGCCGTTGTGCTTGTAGAAGTCGTGGTCCTCGGCGGCGATGATCGCCTTCTGCATGATGGGCGCGATGTCGGCCAGCTTCACGTCGCGACGGTTCTCGTCGTACATGGTCGCCAGCGGGGTCTTGCCGTCGGAGGCGTACAGGTAGCTGATCTGCGGCGCGCGGGCCACGGTCAGCTCCTTGGGCAACGCGCCGAAGGTCTCGGCGCCGGCCTTGGCGGCCAGGCCGGACATCGCCACCGCGGGGAAGGCCGCCGCCGCGACCACCACGCCGGCCAGTAGGCCACATATGAGTAGCGATGCGGCGTTGGTCAGCACATTGTGGTCACGTTTCCGCATCCAGGTCACCTCGACAGGGTACGCGAGTAGGGAACGAGGGGCGCCGGGGCTTCTTTCCCCATTTCCTGCGCGCGCCGACCTCGTTGTGCTAAACGCACGACCCCCGGTGCGTGGTTGCGTGAATCCGGCGTCGAGTCTCCCTCCTTCCCGAGGGGGCCCGCAGCGTTTTCACGGACTCCGGCGGGGTAACCGGCGGTCGCGAAGCCCGGGAAGCCGGGAGTGTCCGGAATGATGGATTTAGCCGACAACGTTGCGTAATCAGGCGACTACAGAGCATGATGGGGGCGGCGACCGAGCCACATGTCGTCCGTGCGGCCTTGGGGAAGGCGCGCCGGGCGATCGGGGGGAATTGCCGGCTGGTCCGCGACGGGGTCGGTAGGTACTGCAAGGGGGGACGAGTACACATGGGCATGATCACTGACTGGCCGTCGCTGGCGGCGTGTCAGAACGGGGACCCGGACGCGTTGTTCGTACAGGGCGCCGAACAGAACGTGGCCAAGCGGATCTGCCGGAGCTGCCCAGTCCGGTACGAGTGCCTGGCCGACGCGCTGGACAACCGGATCGAGTTCGGCGTGTGGGGTGGCATGACCGAGCGCGAACGCCGCGCGCTGCTGCGCCGTCACCCCCAGGTGACGAGCTGGCGCAAGATGTTCGAGGCCGCGATGAAGAAGAACGCCAAGGACAAGGCCGGCAAGGACAAGATCCTCGTCACCGCCGCCGGCTGATCGCCGTCACGGCCGGCTGATCGCCGCGCCGATCGTCCGCAGCCCGTCGACGTCGTGCACGTCGGCGGGCTGCGCCGTCACGGACACCGCCGGCACCGCCGGGAACGCCTCCGTGAACCGGGCCGCCACCTGCCGCTCGCGTACCGCCTGCTGGGCCAGGGCCGCGTGGGCCCGCAGCACGTCGACGGTGCCCTCGTGCCCACCCAGGTCGGCCAGGCGCTCCGCGGCGGCCAGGCTCTCCGCGGCGCCCAGGCCGGGCACCGCCGGCCGGTGCACCCGGTTGAGCACCAGGCCCGCCAGCGGCATCCGCTCCTCGCGCAGCCGGCCCGCGAAGTAGGCGGCCTCCCGGACCGCGTCCGGCTCTGGCGCCGCGACCAGCAGGAACGCCGTCTCCCGCGCCTGGAGGATGCGGTACGTCTGCTCGGCGCGCTGCCGGAACCCGCCGAACATCGAGTCGAGCGCGGCGACGAAGCCGGAGAGGTCGGTCAGCAACTGGGCGCCGAGCACCTTCTGCACGACCTTGGAGAACATCCCGAACGAGGCGGTCACCAGGCTGAACATGCTCCGCCCGCCGGTGCGCGCCGGGGCGAGCAGCAGCCGCAGCATCCGCCCGTCGAGGAAGCGGGACAGCCGGGCCGGGGCGTCCAGGAAGTCCAGCGCCGAGCGGGACGGCGGGGTGTCCACCACGATCAGGTCCCACTCGCCCCGGGCGTGCAACTGGCCCAGCTTCTCCATCGCCATGTATTCCTGGGTGCCGGCGAAGGTCGAGCTCATCGCCTGGTAGAAGGGGTTGGCGAAGATCTCCGCCGCCTTCGCCTGATCGGTGTGCTGGAGCACCACGTCGTCGAAGGTGCGCTTCATGTCCAGCATCATGGCGTGCAGCTCGCCGCCGCTGGCCTCGACGTCGATCCCCTTGACCTGGCGGGGGGTGTTGTCCAGCTCGGTCAGCCCGAGCGACTGGGCCAGCCGGCGGGCCGGGTCGATGGTGAGCACCACCGTCCGCCGGCCGTGCTGCTCCGCGGCCCGCAGCGCGAGCGCGGCGGCCGTGGTCGTCTTCCCCACCCCGCCCGCCCCGCAGCAGACCACGATCCGCACGCCGGGATCGGCGAGGATCTGGTCGACGTCCAGCTGCGGCGCCGCGTCTTCGGAAGGCACCAATCGAGCGTATCGGGCCGGGTCGGTCGCCGCGCCCGTGCCGGTGGCAGGTGTGAGTCAATCCGCCCGGAGGAGGGCGTCGGCCAGCCGGTCCAGCCCGGCGCGGTCCACCCCGTCGGGCAGCAGCGGCAGCTCGGTCAGCGGCAGCCCCAGCTCCACCAGGTCGGCCCGCAGCGAATCCTCCAGCTCGCGGCGGATCGCCTGGTCGCGTGCCTCCACGGCGAGCCCAACGACGGTGTCCCGGTCCGCCGGCAGCCCGGCGGCGCGCAGCCCCCGCTCCAGCTCGGCCGGGCCCACCGCGCGACCCGCGGGCAGCGGCGGCCGGACGCCGTTGACGATCACCCGACCCACCGGGAAGCCGAACGAGGTCAGCTCGGCGATCGCGTCGACCGTCTCCTGGACCGGCATCTCCTCCAGCAGGGTCACCACGTGCACGGCGGTGATCGGGGAACGCAGCAGCGCCGCGACCCCCTCGCTCTGGGTCTTGATCGGGCCGACCTTGGCCAGCCGGGCCGTCTCGGCGGTGACGTTCAGGAAGCGGCCGATCCGCCCGGTCGGCGGGGCGTCCAGCACCACCGCGTCGTACGCGCGCCGCTGGTCGACGGTGCGGGTGGTCGCCTCCTTCACCTTGCCGGTGAGCAGGACGTCCCGCAGGCCCGGGGCGATGGTGGTGGCGAAGTCGATCGCCCCGAGCTTGCGCAGCGCCCGGCCCGCCGCGCCGAGCTTGTAGAACATGTCCAGGTACTCGAGGAGGGCCTCCTCGGCGTCCACCGCCAGGGCCCGCACCTCGCCGCCGCCCGGCGCGTCGGTCAGGTGCCGCTCCTCGTAGGGCAGCGGGTCGGTGCCGAAGAGCTGGGCGATGCCCTGCCGCCCCTCGACCTCCACCAGCAGCGTGCGCCGGCCACCGGCGGCCAGGGCCAGGGCCAGGGCGGCCGCGACGCTGGTCTTGCCGGTGCCGCCCTTGCCGGTCACGACGTGGAGTCGGGCCGGCCACTGGGTGCCGGCCGGATCGGCCGGCCGCTCTGCTGCTCGCACCCGTCGAGCCTATCCAGCGGCCGGGCTCAGGCGACCTCGCAGACCCACCAACCCGTCTTCTTCACCACGGTGAACCGCAGGTCCTGGTCGGCGACCTTCTCGTCGGCGGTGGTCATGGTGACCTTGGTGGTGACCGTGGCGCGGTCGCCGGTCTGGTCGTCCACCTTCGGGCTGCTCCACCGGAACCGGGGGTTCTGGTGGGCCGAGACGTACTTCTCGACCTCGGCGACCTTGGCGGCGATCTTCTCCTCGTCCCGGGACGAGGAGCAGACCAGGGCGGCCGCCCTGCCCGCGTCGCGGTCCTTGTAGACGGCGGTGAGGAACTGCTCCACGGCGACCGCCGGCTCCTTGGCGCCCTCGCCGCTCTCGGCGTTGCGCAGCGTCAGGAAGGTGACGACGCCGCCACCGGCGCAGAGCAGCAGGATCACGGCCAGGGCGATGGCGGCGATCAGCACGCCGCGCTTCTTCTTCGTCGGTGCGGCGGGCGGCTGGTACGGCGGGTACCCGGCCGGGGGCGGCGGGACCGACGGGTCCGGGGCTGCTGCCGGCGAGGGCGGCTGGTTCGGCGGGTATCCGGCCGGGGGCGGCGGGACCGGCGGGTACCCGGCCGGGGGCGGCGGGACCGACGGGTTCGGGGCTGCCGCCGGCGTGGGCGGCACGGCGGCGCCGGGAGCGGCCGGGACGTCCGGCTGGCCGGCCGGCGATCCGGTGGGGCCGCCGCTGGGTGGTTGGGTCATCTCTTCCCCCGGGGTGCGACGTCGTCGCCTGCCCCGGCGACGAGTGTGATCGAGCTGGCGGCGAGCCGGCGAGCGCCCGTCCGACGGGAAGGGTAGCGGTCGGTCGGCCGGTTTCGTGGGGCGGCAGGTGGGGGCTCGTTCCTGACCAGGGATGTGTCGCATATGTGACTCGGCGTGACCGGGCGTGCGCGTCCTGTTGGCGGGACTCTTCCTCCGGTCCTACGTTCTCACCGGCGCGGGGGAAAGGCCGGGCACCGGGGCCCGGCCCGCAAGGCGATGACGTGACCAGGTACGACGTCCGGAGGCAAGGCATGCGCGACGTGGACAAG
This sequence comes from Micromonospora sp. NPDC048063, assembly GCF_043202855.1. NCBI lineage: Bacteria > Bacillati > Actinomycetota > Actinomycetes > Micromonosporales > Micromonosporaceae > Micromonospora > Micromonospora sp. NPDC048063. The sequence continues at coordinate 80,033 of NZ_JBIDBG010000013.1, forward strand.
ATCCCCCGAGCACAGTTCCCGGCGGGTGACCGGGCCTGGCGGACCGGGGCCGGTTCCTCCGGCGAGACCGAGGGCGTGGCCGGCGGCCTGCCGATCAACGAGCGGTCGTACCGGCGGTTCGCCCAGCCCGTCGAGGCGGTGCGCACGGCTGGCCGGCCCGGCGGGCGCGGCCGGGACGAGGAGGAGCCCGGGTACGTCATCCACCTGCCGATCCGGGTCGCCGACCTGGCGGCGGCCACCGCGCTGGCCGGCACCGTCGCCACGTCACTGAGCTTCCTGCCGGAACTGGACGCGGGCGAGACGACCGTGTCCACCGCGGACGACCAGAACAACCGGCACCGGGTCTTCTGCGACCTGCTGCTGCCGGACCGGTCCCGCTGCCCGCAGCCGTACGAGCACAGTGGCCCCTGCGGGGAAGTGCCCACCGCCCCGGAGCAGCGTCCCGCGCCCCGACCGTCCGCCGGACCGTAGGCTGTGCGTCGAAGAGTCGTACTCCATCAGAGGGAGCCCTCCACCGATGCAGAAGTGGGAATACGCCACGGTCCCGCTGCTGGTCCACGCGACCAAGCAGATCCTCGACAACTGGGGTGAGGACGGGTGGGAACTCGTCTCCGTGGTTCCCGGCCCGAACCCGGAGCAGCTCGTCGCCTACCTGAAGCGGCCGAAGGCATGAGCGGGCGGAGCGAGCGAATCATCGGGATCAGCGTGTCGGTGCCTCGGGGCGCCGCCGAGCGGAGCGAGGTGGCGGCATGAGCAACGGTCCGCACGGGAAGCTCGCCGAGCTCGGGCACACGCTGCCCGAGGTGGTCCCGCCCGTGGCCAGCTACGTGCCGGCCGTGCAGTCCGGGCAGCACGTCTACGTCTCCGGGCAGCTGCCGATGGCGGAGGGGAAGCTGCTCGCCACCGGCAAGGTCGGCGCCGGCGTCTCCGCCGAGCAGGCGAAGGACCTGGCCGAGCGGTGCGCGCTCAACGCGCTGGCCGCGATCGACTCGCTGGTCGGCCTGGAGAACGTCGTCAAGGTCGTCAAGGTGACCGGCTTCGTCGCCGCCGCCCCCGGCTTCACCGCCGTTCCCGGCGTGATCAACGGCGCCTCCGACCTGTTCGGCGCGGTATTCGGTGAGGCCGGCCGCCACGCCCGCGCCGCCGTCGGCGTCGCCGAACTCCCCCTCGACGCCCCGGTCGAGGTCGAGGTCATCGTCGAGGTCGCCTGACCCGCGCCCACCCCGCGATCTTGCACTGACCGCCCCGGCAAAAGCCGTGAAGTGGGACGTATCCCGGGCGGAAACTGCAAGATCGCGGGGAGTGGCGGCGGGGGCCGTACGATCGCAGCCATGACCGGGCACTTCACCGCGCCGGCAGCGGCGCTCGCCGACCAGCTGCCGGGTTGGGTGACGCTGCTGCGTGCCCCGAACCCGGGGCCGATGACGCTCGACGGCACCAACACCTGGCTGCTGCGTGCCCCCGGCCAGGAGCACGCCGTCGTCGTCGACCCGGGCCCGGCCGACGAGGAGCACCTGGCCGCGATCGCCGCGCGGGGGCCGATCGGGCTGGTGCTGATCACCCACGGCCACCCGGACCACACCGAGGGCTCGCCCCGCCTGCGTGACCTGCTCGACGGGGTGCCCGTGCGCGCGGCCGACCCGGCGCACAGCCTCGGCGGGGAGCCGCTGACCACGCCCGGCGACGGCCTCGGCGGCCCCGGCCTGGACATCCGGCTCGTGCCGACCCCCGGCCACACCGGCGACTCGGTCTGCTTCGTCGTCGCGCACGGCGACGAGCGGGTCGTGCTCACCGGCGACACCATCCTGGGCCGGGGCACCACCGTGGTCGCCCACCCCGACGGGCACCTCGGGGACTACCTGGCCAGCCTGGAGCTGCTCTCGACGTACCGGGGGATCCCGGCGCTGCCGGGGCACGGCCCGGCGCTGGCCGACTGCGCCGCCGCCGCGGAGTTCTACCTCGCCCACCGCCGGGCCCGCCTCGACCAGGTCCGGGCGGCGGTCGCCGAGGGGGCCACCACCGCCGCGGAGGTGGTCGCGAAGGTCTACGCGGACGTCGACCGGTCGCTGTGGTGGGCGGCCGAGTGGTCGGTGCGGGCCCAACTGGAACACCTCGGGCGGGAATCCGGCGCGGGCGCCGCGGGGTTGGAGCAAGCGTGACCTGCCCGGTGTGCGGAACCGTAGCCGTCCCCGGCGCCCGGTTCTGCCACAACTGCGGGGCCGCCCTGCCGGCCGCCGCGACGCTGCCGGCCGCCGAGCGCCGCGTCGTCACCGTGCTCTTCGGCGACCTGTCGGACTTCACCTCCTGGTCCGAGGACCTCGACCCGGAACGGGTCGGCGCGGTCACCGACCGGGTGCTCGCCGCCCTGGCCGGCGCGGTCAAGACCTTCGGCGGGCACGTCGACAAGCTCACCGGCGACGGGATCATGGCGGTCTTCGGCGCGCCGGTGGCGCACGAGGACGACGCCGAGCGGGCGGTCCGCGCCGCGCTGTCCATGCAGCGGGCGGTCCGCCGGGTGCTCGACGACGAGCGGGGCGGCGGCGCGCCGCTCGGCCTGCGGGTCGGGCTGAACACCGGCGACGTGATCGCCGGCATCCAGGCCGCGATCGAGTACACGGTCATCGGCGACACCGTGAACACCGCCGCCCGGCTGGCCGACGCCGCCGCCGTCGGCGCGGTCTACGCCGGGGCCCGCACCTCCGCCGCCACCCGGCACGTCGCCTCCTGGCGCGCGCTGCGACCGCTGCGGCTCAAGGGCAAGCGCGAGCCGGTCGAGGCGTACGAGCTGCTGGGCCTCCTGGACGCGCCGGGCACCCGGTCCGGCCTCGGTGACGAGGCCCCGTTCGTCGGCCGGGAGACCGAGATCGGCCGGGTCGCCGGCCGGCTGGCCGAGGTGATCGACCGCGGCGAGCCCCGGGTGCTCCTGATGACCGCCGAGGCGGGGCTCGGCAAGTCCCGGTTCGCCGCCGAGGTGGAACGCCTCGCCGCCGGCTACGACGTGGGCGCCGGCCGGTACGCCGCGCACACCGGCGCCCGGGTGCTGTCGGTGCGCTGCGCCGCGTTCGGTGAGCGGCGCCGGCTCGCGCCCCTGGCCGACCTGGTCCGGGCGGCGGTCGGCCTGCCCAACGACGCCGCCACCGCGCTGACCCGCCCGGCCGTCGAGGAGCGGCTGCGCCGGCTCAACCAGCGGCTCGGCCGTGCGGGTGGCGACCCGGCCCCGGTCGCCACCGACCAGTTGATGGCCCTGCTCGGCTACGCCGAACTGCCCGGCGGCGGCCCGGCCGACCAGGGCGAGTGGACCAACCCCCAGCAGCCCGCCGACGCCGACGCCGTGCCGAACGCCGTCGCGGACCTGCTCAGCGCCCTCGCCGCGGAGGCGCCCCTGGTGGTCGTCGTCGACGACCTGCACGACGCGACCGCGGAGACCATCCGGGCGCTCGGGCTCGCCCTGTCCCGGCTCGCCGGCCCGGCGCTGGTGCTGCTGCTCGGCCGGCCCGAGCTGGTACGCACCGCCGGCGCGCTGACCCGGGTGTCGGAGGCCGAGGTGCACGCGCTGCCGCCGCTGCGCGGCGCCGACGCGGCCCGGCTGCTCACCAGCTATCTCGGCGGGGGCAGGCTGCCGCAGGCCGACACCGACCGGCTGCTCGCCACCGCCCAGGGCAACCCGTTCTACCTGGCCGAGCTGGTCACCCTGCTGATGGAGCGGGGCGCCCTGACCGCCGTCGCCGACCGGAACGCCCCGAGCCCGGGGGCCTGGCGGCTGGTGCCCGGCTCGCTCGGCAGCCGCCTGCTCTCCCGCGACCTGGCCGCGGTGCTCGCCGCGCGTATCGACGCGCTGCCCGTCGACGCCCGCTCGGTGCTGCGGGACGCGGCCGTGGTCGGCGACACCGTGCCGGCCGGGGCGCTGGAGGCGCTGCGCGAGCAGCGGGCCGGCCGGGACGGCCGCCCGGCGGCGGTGGTCGCCGTCGAGCTGGAGCGGGCCGTCGAGGAGCTGCTGCAACGCCGGATGCTGCACCGCACCCGCACCGGGTACGCCTTCGCCACCCCGCTGATGCGGGAGGCCGCGTACGCCGGGGTGAGCAAGGCCGAGCTGGCCGAGCGGCACGCGGCGCTGGCCCGCTGGGCCGCGACCGACCCGCCCGCAGGCGCGGGCGCGCCGGGCGGCTTCACCGGGGCGGCCCGGGACGTCTTCGTGGCCCAGCACGTGGAGCGGGCCGCCGCGCTGGCCGACGCGGTCGGGCTGCGGCCGGACGCCCCGGCGCGGACCGTCGTCCCGCTGGGCGTCGCCGCGCTCGGCGGGGCCGCCCGCCGGTCGCTGCAGGCGGGCGAGCCCGCGCTCGCCGTGGAGTACGCCGAACGCGCCGCCGAGCTGGCCCGCGACGGGGTGCCGGCGGCCGACCGGGTGGTGCACGCCCGGGCGCTGCTCCAGATCGGCCGGCCCGCCGACGCGCTCGCCTCCGCCGAGAAGATCGCGGCCAACGCCGGCGACGAGTCGGCCGTCCGGGCCAGCGCGCTGCTGCTCGCCGGGCAGGCCCACCAGACCATGGGCGACCAGGCGCGGTCGGCGGCCTGCTGGCAGGAGGCGTTGCAGGTGGCCACCGACGGCGGCCTGCCGACCCTGCGTGCCTCGGCGATGCGCCGCCTCGGCATGGCCGACTTCATCGCCGGGCGGCTGGGGCAGGCGAGCAGCCGGCTCGCCGCCTCGTACCAGGTGAGCCGCCAGGCGCAGGACCGCCGGGGGCAGGCGTGGTCGTTGCAGAACCTGGCCTGGGTCACCACCACCCGGGGCGACTTCGCCGGGACCGACGCGGTGCTCGGCCGGGCCGCCCGCCTCTTCGCCGAGCTGAAGGACCCGTACGGGCGGGCGTGGCTGCGGGGCACCACCGCGTTCGCCCGGCTGCTGGCGGGCCGGCTGCGGGAGGCGTGCCGGATGGCGCGGGTCTTCCTGCCGTTCGGCGAGCGGGTCGGCGAGGCGTGGGCGGTGGGCACGCTGCGGGCGGTGGAGGCGTACGCCACCGCCGAGCTGGGCGAGCTGGCCGAGGCGGACCGGGGGGCCCGCCGCGCGTACCGGGAGTTCGCCGCCGCCTCCGACGACTGGGGGCAGGGCTTCGCGCTGGTCGTCCGGGGGGTGGTGGCGCGCGGGCTGGGCGAGCCGGAACACGCCGCCGACCTGCTCACCGACGCGCTGCGGTACGCCCATCGGACGTCGCACCCGCTGCTCACCGGCATGGCCGGCACGCTGCGGGGGTTCGTGGCGCTGGACATGGGCGACTACGACACGGCCGAACGCGCCGCCCGCTCGGTGCTGACCGCCGTCGAGCCGCACAACCCGCAGGCGCCCGCCCAGGTGGCGCCCCGGGTGCTGCTGGCCACCGCCCGGCTGGCCGCGGGCGACTCCGCCACCGCGGTCGGGCTGCTCGCCCCGGTCGCCACCGTCGCCGCGACCGTGCCCTCGCTGCTCTTCTCCCGCCGCCAGACGATGGCCCGGTACGCCGCCGCGCTGCTCGCCCACGGCCAGCGCGAGCAGGCGCTGGACTGGGCCCGGCGGGCGGTCGCCGCCCCGGCGGAGGACGTGCGCAGCCAGGTGGTCGGCGCGATGGTGCTCGCCGAGGCGCTGGCCGCGTGCGGCCGGCCGACGGAGGCGCTGGCCGCCGCCGAGGAGGCGGTGCGCCTGGCGTACGGGACCGAGCAGCGCAGCGAGCGCGCCGCCGCCGACGCCCTCCGCGCCCGCCTCGCCACCGGCTGACTCCTGGCCGGCTCGGCGGGGCCCCGGCCCGGGCAGGTCTGGCGGTTCCGGTGATGTGGCATGTCGGGGGTGGCCGCTAGCGTGTCAGGCCGGAGGGGCGGTCCGATGTCGACCGCGCCGGGTCTGGGAGGGGCCGGGATGAGGTTGCCGCGTTCGGCCGCGGGATGGACGATCGCGGTCTTCGGCGTGCTGGCCCTGCTCATGGGCGTGGTCGGGCTGCTCTGGCCCGAGGCGCTGCTGCGCCTGCTCGGCTTCGAGGTGCCGGCGACCCGCGCGGCCGGTGACCACACCGGCACCTTCCTCCTGGCGTCCTCGATGGCCTCGTTCAACATGGGGGTCTACTACCTGCTCGCCACCGCGACCGAGTGGCGCCCGTTCTACCATTTCACGGTGGTGTTCCGGCTGGTCACGTTCACCGTGTTCGCCATCGCGGTGCTGGCGGACATCGCGCCCGGCCGGTTCTTCGGGGTGGCCGCCTGGGAGGGCCTCGGCGCGGTGGCGACCGCCGCCGGGCTCTGGTGGGACGCACGGCGCGCGGGCCCGGTGGCCGGCGGGGGTGGGAGCCGTCTTTCCGCTGGTGCCGCCCCGGCCCCCGACGCGGTGCACTGAGCAGCCCGTCCGGTTGGGTATTTTCTAGAACTGTGACCGCGACCCCGCCCGGTGCCCTGCCGTTGCCCATTGTGCCCGGTCTGACTGATTTGAGGGTCTTCGCCCGGGGAGGCTACGCGACCATCTACAAGGCGACCCAGATCTCGGTGGGGCGCGAGGTCGCGGTCAAGGTGGAGAATCGCACCCTGGACAGCGAACGGGACCAGGCCCGGTTCCTGCGCGAGGCGCGGGCCGCCGGGCGGATGTCGTCCCACCCGCACGTGGTGGACCTCTTCGACGTCGGGGTCACGGTCGACCAGCACCCCTACCTGATCATGGAACTCTGCGACGGCTCGTACGCGGAGCGGATGCGGACGTCGCCGCTCGGGCCGGCCGAGGCCCGCGACCTCGGCGTCAAGATCGCCGACGCGGTCGCCCACTCGCACGCGGCCGGCGTGCTGCACCGCGACGTCAAGCCGGCGAACATCCTCTACTCGCACTTCAACTCGGCGGTGCTGGCCGACTTCGGGCTGGCCGTGGTGGCCGAGATGCGTGACGCCTCGGTCGCCCTGGAGGTGCTCACCCCGGCGTACGCGCCGCCGGAGATGTTCAACCACGCGCCGCCATCTCCCGCCGTCGACGTCTACGCCCTCTGCGCGACCCTCTACGCGGTCATGCACGGGCGCCCACCGCGCTGGCAGTCCGAGCGCAATCCCAGCCTGGTGACGGTGCTGGAGATGTTCCACCAGCCGGTCCCCGGCCTGCCCGGCGTGCCGGACGAGCTGATCGACGTGCTCCGGGTCGGCATGTCCAACGACCCGGGGGAGCGCCCGTCGGCCGTCGAGCTGCGCGACCTGCTGGTCGGCCTGCCGCTCGACCCGGCCGGCCCGCCGGTTGGCGGCGCACCGGCGCCGGGCTCCCCGGTCAGCGGCGGTCCCGCCGCCTCCGGCCCGTACACTGCCGGCCGCACGACCCGGCCCGCGCCCCGGCCACCGGTGGAGGACATGCACCCGACGGTGCCCACCTCCGACCGGCGGCGTCGGCGGCGCTGGTTCCTCGGCGGCGCCGGGATGGTCGCGCTGGCCGCCTCGGCCAGCGCCGGCGCCTGGCTCGCCGGCCCGGCGGCCACCCCGGCCCCGTCCCCGACGGCCGACGTGGCCGCGACGAGCGGGGTGCTGCCCGCCTGCGCCGCGGCCACCGGGTTGCCCGACGGGGCGGGCTGCGCCGACGAGCTGGAGTGCTTCGGGCCGATGGAGGTGCGTGGCGCGCGGGCCAGGGCGGCCCGGGTGTCCTGCGACGGCGACCACACCTGGGAGAGCTACGCCGAGGGCAGGCTCCCCGACACCCTGGTCGGCGCGGACCACACCCGGGTCAGCGAGGCCCCGGCGGTGCGCCGGGTCTGCAACGAGACCACCTTCCGGCTCACCAGCGGGATGGGCCACGCCGACGGCTGGAACCTGGAGGTGCTGCCCCCGACGGTCGACGCCGACCGGACGTACCGCTGCCTGGCCGGGCGCGGGCTGGACGCGCTCGTGTCACCCACCCTCACCGGTCGCTGAGCCGCGCCCCCGGTGGCGCTCCCGCATCGCGCGGACCGCCTCCCGGCCGTCCAGCGTCTCCAGCGTGTCGGCGTCGATGCCGTACAGGCCGCCCGCCGGCTGCCCAGGGACGGTCGGCGTGACCGCCGGTCGCCGCCCGCCCTCCTGGCGGGCCGCCGCCACCGACACCGCCGCGATCATCGCCATCAGGACGCAGAGCAGCGCCAGGGCCACTCCGAGGAGATCCTGACGACCGCGCACGACCAGCGTCGCCAGCAGCGAGACCGCAGCCAGTGCCGCGACGACCGCCTTCGTCCGCGCGTCGGGTCTGGGAAACCTCACCCGTCCAGCATGTCCACCCGGGGGCCGCTGTCAACCGGAGGCGCCACCGCCGGTGCGATGATCTCCGGTGCAGGTCGTTTCCCGGAGAGAGGAGCGCCGGTGTCCCGGTTCTGCCGGATCGTCGCCGCCGTGCTGGTGTCGGGCGCGCTGGCCGCCTGCGGGCCCGACCGTCCACCCGAGACGGTGACCGGCCCGACGCCGGCCGCCGGGGGCACCACCACGCCCGAGGCGTCGTCCCCGGGCGGCGGTGGGTTCGCCAGCGTGGACCAGGCGGTGGCCCGCCACCTCTCGGCCGCCTCCGGGGCCCGCTACGTGGGGCAGTGCGCGCAGGCGAAACCCGACCCGGACGCGGTCTGTGCGATCAAGGTGGCCACTGTGGACGGTGGCGACGTCTACGGCGTGGGAGCCCCGTCCAGCGAGGTCGTCGGCTTCCTGCTGCTCCGTGAGGGGCCCGACGGCTGGCGGGTGGTGGACGACCACGTGCCGGGCGAGCCGGACGCGTCCACGCCCGCCTGGATGGCCGGCATCGACTAGCCGGACCTGCCGGGCGGCTGGGCCAGGTGCGGTCGGGCCGGCCGCTGCGGTCGAGCCCGCCGGTGCGGTCGGGCCCGGTCCGTGGGAGTTGTGGCCGTCCGCCGGGTCGGGCGAGAACAGCGTCGGTCGTCGGGAACTCGTTACACCGGTTCGACGGATTGTCGGATATGCGGCCCCTCTTCGGGCGGTATTCATCGCCCGCGATCCCTAGAGTGCGAAGGGTCGGGCCTCGCCCCGACCCGTCCTGTCGTCCACCGGAAGGGTCCACATGCCACGACGAACCCGGTCCCTCGCCGCCGCCGGTATCGCCGGCGTCATCCTCGCCGGATCGGCGGTCGCGCCCGCCGCCGCCGCACCGTCCCCGACCGGCTGGGGTCGCCCGGCCACGTCCGACCGGACCAGCCCCGAGGAGGCACGCCGGGTCGACCGGGTGCCCACGCCCGACCTGGACTGGTACGCCTGCTACGACTACGCCGAGTGCGCCACCGTCCGGCTCCCGTTGGACTACGACCGGCCGAACGGCCCGACGACCGAGATCGCCGTGCTGCGGGTGAAGGCCCGCGACCAGCAGCGCAGGATCGGCAGCCTCTTCCTGAACCCGGGCGGGCCCGGCGGCTCCGGCACCGACGTCGCGCTCGCCGCGCCGTACTTCCTCGGTGACGAGGTGCTCGACCGGTTCGACATCGTCGGCGTGGATCCGCGCGGCGTCGGCGCGAGCCAGCAGGTCAGGTGCTTCCCGTCGGTCAAGGAGCAGACCCGGGCCTACGCCGGGCTCAACGTGGCGTTTCCGTGGACGCGGGCCGAGGAGAAGGCGTACGTCGCGTCGTCGAAGGCCGTCGGGAAGGGCTGCTCCAGCACGGGCCGGCCGCTGACCGGCGCGATGTCGACCGCCGAGGTCGCCCGGGACATGGACGTGCTGCGCCGCGCCGTCGGCGACCCGAAGCTGACCTACCTCGGCTTCAGCTACGGCAGCGCGCTCGGCCAGTACTACGCCAACATGTTCCCGGACCGGGTCCGTGCCCTGGCCATCGACGGCGTGCTCGACGCGGACGCCTGGGTCGGCCGGGGCAGGGCGCGCACGCTGTCGCAGGAGGACCGGCTGCGCAGCGCGCAGGGCGCGTACAAGGCGCTGCGGGAGATCCTGGTGCGCTGCGACAGGGCCGGCGCGGAGGTCTGCCCGCTGGCCCAGGGCGACCCGCTCGCGTCGTTCGAGCTGGTGGCGCAGCGGCTGCGGGCCAAGCCGCTGGTGATCGAGGATCCCGACCTGGGCCTCGTCCGCGTCAGCTACGCCGACTTCGTCTCCGCCACCCTGGGCGCGCTCTACAGCCCCGCCGGCTACGACCAGGTCGTCGGCCTCACCGCCGAGCTGCTGGTGCTCACCGACCCGGCGTCGGGCGCGACCGCCCGCCAGCAGGCGCGCGCCGACGTGGTCCGGCGCGCCGCCACGGCCCGCGAGCAGGCCCGCCGGTACGACTTCCCGTACGACAACGGGCTGGAGACGTTCCTCGGGGTGGACTGCACCGACGCCTACCACCCGGCGGACGCCGCCTCGTTCCCGGCGCTGGCGGCGAAGGCCGACAGGCGGGACCCGTACTTCGGGCGGCTGTGGACCTGGGGCAGCTCGCCCTGCGCCCGGCAGACGTGGACGGTGCGGGACGAGGACGCCTACCTGGGCCCGTTCAACCGGCGCACCGCCGCGCCGGTGCTGGTGGTCGGCAACTACTGGGACCCGTCGACCAACTACCGGGGCGCGGTCGGCGCGGCCAGGCTGTTGCCGAACAGCCGCCTGCTGAGCAGCGACAGCTGGGGGCACACCGCGTACGGGACCTCGGCCTGCGTGACCGGCGCGGTGGACGCCTACCTGGTCCGGGGCACGCTGCCGGCGAAGGGCACGGTCTGCACGGGCGACGTCCAGCCGTTCGCCGAGCCGCCCCAGAACCCGGGGGCGACGCGGCGGGCGGAGTCGTCGAAGAGTGCCCTCGCGGCCGCGGGCGCGCCGGGCCGGGGCGAGCCGAAGCGGCTCCCGCCGGTGGTCGCGCCGCTGCCGGCGGTCGGTTCGCTGACCATCCGCTGAGGACCCGGGGTACGGCGGGCGATCGGGCGCCCGCCGTACCCCGGCCCCACCGTCAGTACGACTTGTCCTGGCCGAGGACGTGCTGGGCGACGAAGTTGAGGATCATCTCCCGGCTGACCGGGGCGATTCGGCCGGCCCGCACCGCGCCGAGCAGCGTCGCCACCCCGTACTCGGTGGTCATGCCGGCCCCGCCGTGCACCTGGACGGCGGTGTCGACGGCCAGCGCCGCCGCCTCCCCGGCCGCGTACTTGGCCATGTTGCCGGCCACCCCGGCCTCCAGGTCCCGGCCGGCGTCGTAGAGGGTGGCCGCCTTGTAGATCATCAGCCGGGCCAGCTCGACCTGCACGGCCGCGTGCGCCAACGGGTGCGCGACGCCCTGGTGCGAGCCGATGCTCCGGCCGCCCCAGACCTTGCGGGCGGCGGTGTACTCCGAGGCCCGCTCGATGGCGTACCGGCCGGTGCCGGCGCCCATCGCGGCGACCGTGATCCGCTCCGGGTTGAGCCCGGCGAACAACGCCGGCAGGCCGGCGTCCAGGGACTCGCCGACCAGCGCGTCGGCGGGCACCCGCACGTCGTCGAGGTAGAGCAGGAACTGGTTCTCCGGGGACACGATCTCCATGTCCAGCTTGGACCGGGTCAGCCCCGGCGCGTCGGTCGGCACCATGAACAGCGCCGGTTTCAGTTTCTGCGGAGCCGCGTCCCCTGCGCCGGCTTGGCCGTCTTCGACAGCGACCCGCGCCACCACCAGCACGTACGACGCCTCGTCGACGCCGGAGACGTAGCACTTGCGGCCGGAGACCAACCAGTCGTCGCCGTCGCGGCGGGCCACCGTGCCCAGCCGGTGGAAGTTCGACCCGGCCTCCGGCTCGGTGATCGCGAAGACCACCTTCAGCGAGCCGTCGGCGAAGCCGGGCAGGTAGCGCCTGCGCTGCTCCTCGGTGCCGTGCCTGGCGATCACCGTGGCGGCGATGGCGGGGGAGACCACGAGCAGCAGCAGCGGGCAGCCGGCCGCCGCCAGCTCCTCGCAGACGATGGCCAGCTCGGTGATCCCGCCCCCGCCGCCGCCGTACCCGGTGGGCACGTTGACCCCCAGGTAGCCCAGCCGGCCGGCCTCGTCCCACAGCTCGGTGGTGTGCTGGCCGGCCTTGGCCCGGGTGACGAAGTAGTCGTGGCCGTACCGCCGGCCCAGCGCGCGGACCGCGTCGCGGAGCTGCTCCTGCTCGGGGGTGAGGTCGAAGTTCATCGCAGGGCCCTCCAGGATCACTCGGGGTCGACCACGGCCAGCACGGTGCCCGTGTCGACCTGCCCGCCGGCGGGCACCGGCAGCTCGGCGACCACACCGTCGGTCGGGGCGAGCACGGGATGTTCGAGCTTCATCGCCTCCAGGGTCAGCAGCAGGTCGCCGGCCGCCACCCGCTGGCCGACCTCGGCGTGCACCCGGGTCACCGCGCCGGGCAGCGGCGCGACCAGCGACCCGGCCGCCAGCTCCGTGGTGGGCTCCGGGAAGCGCGGCAGCTCGGCCAGGCCCGCCGCCCCGTCCGGGCCGTCCACGAAGACCGCCGACCCGGCCCGGCGTACGCGGTAGGCCCGCCGCACGCCGTCGACGTCGAGCACCACCCGGTCGGGGGCGGCCTCGACCAGGCTCACCACCGGCGTCGGCCCGTCTGCCGGGGCCGAACCGTTCGACGCCGGCCCGCCTGACGGGGCCGCTCCGTCCGGGGTCGGCCCACCGGCGCGGGCGGTGGAGCCGGTGCCCGGCGACACCGACCACTCGGCGAGGCCGCCCGAGCGGTCCAGGCGGTAGCGGACCTCGATCTCGCCGTCCGGGCTGGTGAAGCGGGTGAACTGCGGGAACGCCGGCACGTTGCGCCAGCCCGAGGGGAGCCCGGCCAGCACCGGAGCCGAGGCGCAGCGGGCGGCGGCCGAGGCGAGGGCCGCCGCCAGCGCGACCAGGGGGAGCTGATCGGCGGGCAGCAGCGGGGCGAAGACCTCGGGGTGCCGGTCCAGGAAACCGGTGTCGACGTCGACGGCGGCGAACTCCCGGCTGCGCAGGACACGGACCAGCAGGTCCCGGTTGGTGACCACCCCGTGCAACTCGGCGCGGGCCAGCACGCCGGCCAGCGCCCGGGCCGCCTCGGCGCGGGTGGGCGCCCAGGCGATCACCTTGGCGAGCATCGAGTCGTAGTGGACGCCCACCACGGAGCCGTCGACCACGCCCGAGTCCAGCCGCAGGCCCGGCCCGGCCAGCGGCCCGAACTCGGCCGCCACGCCGGGCAGGGCGAGCCGGTGCAGGGTGCCGGTCGCCGGCCGGTACCCCTGTGCGGGGTCCTCGGCGCAGAGGCGTACCTCGATCGCGTGGCCCTGTGCCGGCGGGGTCGCCGCCACCGGCAGCGGCTCGCCCTCGGCGACGAGCAGTTGCAGCCGGACCAGGTCCAGGCCGGTGGTCAGCTCGGTGACCGGGTGCTCGACCTGGAGGCGGGTGTTCATCTCCAGGAAGTAGATCTCCCCGTCGGGCTCGAGCAGGAACTCGACCGTGCCGGCGCCGACGTAGTCGACCGCCCGGCCGGCGGCCGTCGCCGCCTCGTGCAGCCGCTGCCGCACCTCGGCGGGAACGACTCCGGGGGCCTCCTCGACGATCTTCTGGTGGCGGCGCTGGATCGAGCAGTCCCGCACGCCGAGGGCGACCACCGTTCCGTGCGTGTCGCCGAAGATCTGCACCTCGACGTGCCGGCCCCGCTCGACGTACCGCTCGACGAAGACCGTGCCGTCGCCGAACGCCGCCGCCGCCTCGCGGCGCGCGGAGGCGACGGCCTCGGCCAGCGCGGCGGGGTCGCGGACGACGCGCATGCCGCGCCCGCCGCCGCCGGCCGACGCCTTGACCAGTACCGGGAAGTCCGCGATCTCGTCGGCGTCGGTCCAGGTCGGCAGCATCGGCACGCCCGCCTCGGCGAGCAGGGCCTTGGCCGCCACCTTGTCGCCCATGGCGGCGATCGCCTTGGCCGGCGGACCGACCCAGGTCAGCCCCGCGTCGGTCACCGCCGTGGCGAACCCGGCACTCTCGGCGAGGAAGCCGTAGCCGGGGTGGACCGCGTCCGCACCGGCCTTCCGGGCCGCGTCGAGGATCAGGTCCGTCCGCAGGTACGTCTCGGCGGGCGTGTTCCCGGGCAGCCGGACGGCGTGGTCGGCCTCGGCGACGAACGGCGCGTCGGCGTCGGCGTCGGCGTGCACGGCCACCGTCCCGATGCCGAGCGCCCGGCAGGTGGCGAAGACCCGGCGGGCGATCTCGCCCCGGTTGGCCACGAGGAGTCGGGTGATCATGAGCGCGCTCCCTACATCCGGAAGACGCCGAAGCCGTCGGCGCCCCGCACCGGTGCGTTGTGGATCGCCGACAGGCAGAGCCCGAGGACGGTACGGGTGTCCCGGGGGTCGATCACCCCGTCGTCGTAGAGCCGGCCGGAGAGGAAGAGCGCGCCGGACTGGGACTCGATCTGCTGCTCGACCATCATCCGCATCGCGGCGTCGGACTCCTCGTCGTAGTCCCGGCCCCGGGCGGCGGCGGCCTGCCGGGCCACGATGGACAGCACGCCGGCGAGCTGCGCCGGACCCATCACGGCCGACCTGGCGTTCGGCCAGGTGAACAGGAACCGTGGCTCGTACGCCCGGCCGCACATGCCGTAGTTGCCGGCGCCGTAGGAGGCGCCGAGGTTCACCGTCAGGTGCGGCACGGTCGAGTTCGACACCGCGTTGATCATCAGGGCGCCATGCTTGATGATGCCGCGCTGCTCGTACTCGGTGCCCACCATGTAGCCGGTGGTGTTCTGGAGGAAGACCAGCGGGGTGTCGGCGGCGTTGGCGAGCTGGATGAACTGCGCCGCCTTCTGCGCCTCCTCGCTGAACAGCACGCCCCGCGCGTTGGCCAGCACCCCGACCGGCCACCCGTGCAGCTCGCCCCAGCCTGTGACCAGGGCGGTGCCGTAGTTGGGTTTGAACTCGTCGAAGGCGCTGTCGTCGAGCACCCGGGCCAGCACCTCGCGCGGGTCGAACGGCACCTTCAGGTCGGCGCTGGCGATGCCGAGCAGCTCCTCCGGGTCGTACCTCGGGGGCGGCGGGAACGGGTTGCGCGGCGGTGACCCCTGCTTGCGCCAGTTGAGCCGGCGTACGCACTGCCGGGCCAGCCGGATGCCGTCCCGCTCGTCGGCGGCGAGGAAGTCGGCCAGGCCGGACGTGCTGGCGTGCATGGCCGCCCCGCCGAGGGACTCGTCGTCGGTGACCTCGCCGGTGGCCATCTTCACCAGCGGCGGCCCGGCCAGGTAGACCTGCGACCGGTCCCGGATCATGATCACGTGGTCGGACATCCCCGGGACGTACGCGCCCCCGGCGGTGGCGTTGCCGAAGACCACGCTGACCGTGGGGATCTTCGCCGCCGAGAGCCGGGTCAGGTCGCGGAACACCCGGCCGCCCGGGATGAAGATCTCCGCCTGGGTGGGCAGGTCGGCGCCGGCCGACTCGACCAGGTTCACCATCGGCAGCCGGTTGGCCAGGGCGATCTCGCCGGCCCGGCGGGTCTTGGCCAGCGACCACGGGTTCACCGCGCCGCCGCGTACCGTCGGGTCGTTCGCGACGACGAGGCACTCGACGCCCTCGACCACCCCGATGCCGGTCACCACGCTCGCCCCGACGGGGAAGTCGGTGCCGTACGCCGCCACCGGGGACAGCTCCAGGAACGGGCTGTCCCGGTCGAGCAGCAGCTCGATCCGCTCCCGGGGCAGCAGCTTGCCCCGCCGGTGGTGGCGGGTCACGTACTTCTCCCCGCCGCCGGCCCGGGCCTGGTCGAGAGCGGCCTCCAGCTCGGCGAGGCGCTCCAGCAGGGCCGCCCGGTTGGCCCGGTAGTCGGGCGAGGACGGGTCGACCGCGCTCCGCAGCGTCGTCACAGAGCCTCCCTCACAGGCCCATGCCCTTCGCGATGATCTCGTTCATGATCTCGGTGGTGCCGCCGCCGATGCCGAGGATCCGCGAGTCCCGGTAGTGCCGCTCCACCTCGGCGTCGCGCAGGTAGCCGTAGCCGCCGTGCAGCTGGAGCGCCTGGTCGACCACCTCGGCGCAGGCCGCCACGGCGACGTTCTTCGCCATCGCCACCTCGGTCACCACCGGCTCGCCGGCCGCCACCCGCGCCGCCACCTGGTGCACGTACGCCCGCGCCGCCTCGCTGCGGGTGTGCATCTCGGCCAGCCGGTGCCGGACGAGCTGCCGGCTCGCCAGGGGACGGCCGAACGTGGACCGGTCCCGGCACCAGCGGGCGGCCAGCTCGACGCAGCGCTGCGCGGTCGCGTACGCCTGGGTCGCCAGCGACAGCCGCTCGCTGGCGAAGTTCTGCATGATCGCCAGGAAGGCGGTGTCCTCGGGGCCGATCCGGTTGGCGACCGGCACCCGCACGTCCACGAAGGACAACTCGGCCGTGTCCGAGCAGTGCCAGCCCAGCTTCTCCAGCCGCCGGCCCACGGTGAAGCCCGGGGTGCCCTTCTCGATCACCAGCAGGCTGAGCGACCCGGATCCGGGGAAGTCGGTGCAGACGGCGGTGGTCACGAAGTCGGAGCGGACCCCGCTGGTGATGTAGGTCTTCGACCCGCTGACCACGTAGTGGTCGCCGTCCCGCCGTGCGCAGGTGCGGACGGCCGCCACGTCCGAGCCGCCGTCCGGCTCGGTGATCGCCAGCGCGCCGATCATCGTCCCGGCCAGCGTCGGCCGGACGTACCGGTCGATCAGCTCGCCGTCACCGGAGGCCACCATGTGCGGCAGCGCGATGCCGTGGGTGAACAGCGCGGCGATCAGCCCGGACGAGCCGCCGGAGCGGATCACCTCCTCGGTGACGATGATCGAGTCGAGCAGGTCGCCGCCGCTGCCGCCGACCGCCTCCGGGAAACCGACGCCGAGCAGGCCGATCTTCGCGGCCGTCTCGTGCAGCGAGCGGGGCACCTCGCCGGCCCGCTCCCAGTCGTCGAGGTGCGGCAGCACCTCCCGCGTGACGAAGGCCCTGGTCAGCTCCCGGAGCTGCCGCCGTTCCGGGGTGTCGACGATGGTCACGGCTCCTCCTGGGTGGTGGTCGTGCCGGCCGCCCCGGGCGCGAGGTCCGCCGGCAGGTCGACGACCCGGGAGCGGATCAGCTCGCCGAGCGCCTTGGCCTGCGGGTCGAACCGGGTGGAGGCGGCCACCCCCTGCCCGAGCAGCCCCCGGACGACGAAGTTGACCGCCCGCAGGTTCGGCAGCTCGTACCGCTCCACGGCCAGCGGGGCGGTCTCCGGCAGCAGCTCGCGCAGGCGGGCCTCGGTGAGCCAGCCGCGCAGCCACGACCACGTCGCGTCGGTGCGGGCCCAGACGCCGAGGTTGGCGTCGCCGCCCTTGTCGCCGGAGCGGGCCCCGACCAACTCGCCGAGCGGCGCGCGCCGGGCCGGTCGGTCGGCGGGCGCGACGGGCCGCCCCGGGCCGGCCCCGCGTCGGTCACCGGCCGCTGCCGGGTCGGCCGACAGGGGCGGGGGTGAGGTGCGGCTGGGTCGTTCCGGGTCGACGGCGGGCGGGCCGGCGTTCATGTGGTCGGCGACGGGCGCCGGCCCGTCGGGCGCGCCGACGGTGCGGGGCGGCGGCGGGACGGGCAGCCGCTCCCCGGAGGGCAGCACCGCGACGTGCGGCACCGCGTCCTGCGGCACGGTGTCGGCGGTGAACACCCCGTAGGGCGTCGCGTCGCCGGGCAGCGTCGTCAGCGTGCAGCCCGGGTAGGAGGCCAGGGCCAGTTCCACCGCGGCCGCCGAGAAGGCCCGCCCGGCCCGCGCCCTGTCGCCGTCCCGCAGGTGTACGTGCAGCAGCGCGCTGGCCGCCTCGGTGTCGGTGGCGTCGGGGTGGTCGGTGCGGGCCAGGGTGAACTCCAGCCCCTCCGTGCCGACCGCCTCCTCGATCTGGCCCCGGACCAGGGCCGCCTTGGCGGGGATGTCGAGCCCGCAGAGGACGAAGGTCATCGAGTTGCGGAAGCCGCCGAGGTTGTTGACGCCCACCTTCAGGGTGTCCGGCGGTGGGGCGCCCCGGACGCCGCTCACCCGCACCCGGTCCGGCCCGGCGGCGCTCAGCTCGACCGTGTCGAGCCGGGCCACGACGTCCGGCCCGAGGTAGGCCGGCCCGCCGACCTCGTACAGCAGTTGGGCGGTGACGGTCTCCACGGTGACGGCGCCGCCGGTGCCGGGGTGCTTGGTGATCACGCAGGAGCCGTCCGGGTGCAGCTCCGCGATCGGGAAGCCGGGGCGGTGCCCGCCGTCGGGCAGCTCGGTGAAGAAGCTGTAGTTCCCCCCGGTCACCTGCGCCCCGCACTCGACGAGGTGGCCGGCGACGGTCGCCCCGGCCAGCGCGTCCAGGTCGTCGCGCCCCCAGCCGAACCGGGCGATGGCCGGCCCGACCACCAGGGACGCGTCGGTGACCCGGCCCGTGACCACCACGTCGGCCCCGCCGTCCAGGCAGGTGGCGATGCCGTACGCCCCGAGGTAGGCGTTGGCCGTCAGCGCGTCCGGGCGCGGGAGGGCGTCGCCCTCGACGTGGCCGACGCGCACGGTCAGGCCGAGCCGGTCGGCGAGCGACCCGATCGCGGCGGCCAGGCCGGCCGGGTTCAGCCCGCCGGCGTTGGTGACGATCCGCACGCCCCGGTCCAGGGCGGTGCCGAGGCACCCCTCGAGTTGGCGGAGGAAGGTCTTCGCGTAGCCGAGGGACGGGTCGCGCAGCCGGTCGCGGCCGAGGATCAGCATGGTCAGTTCGGCCAGGTAGTCGCCGGTCAGTACGTCGAGTTCGCCGCCGTCGAGCATCTCCCGCCACGCGCTGAACCGGTCCCCGTAGAAGCCGGAGGCGTTGCCGACGCGTAGCACTCCGCTCATGCCGGCACCACCGCCGTGCCCGTGCCCGTGCCGGCCGGCGCGCCCGCGTCGGTGCCGGTCGCGTCGGTTCCCTCGGCCTGTGGCGGGCGGCCGGGGCCGGGCGGGCCGGCGAAGGCCTGCGCGACGTCCAGCCACTCGTCGGCGACCGGACCGGTCGCCGCCAGGGCCAGGTCGGCGCGGTGCCGGCGCTGGGTGACCAGCAGGCAGAAGTCGAGCGCCGGGCCGGTCACCCGGTCGGCGGCCCCGGCCGGCCCGTACGTCCAGGTGCCGCCGTCGGGCGCGGTCAGCTCGATCCGCACCGGCGCTGCCGGCACCGGCCGGCCGTGGGCGGCGAAGCTGTGGCCGAGGGTGCGGAAGCCGAGGTGCGCGACGTGCCGCAGCCGGGCCGTGGCGGGACGGACGACGCCGAGCGCGTCCGCCACGTCAGCACCGTGCGCCCACGTCTCCATGATCCGGGCGGTGGCCATCGAGGCGGGCGACATCCGGGTGCCGAACCAGGGCAGCTTCCCGCCCGCCGGCACCCCGGCCAGTGCGGCGGCGAGCGCGGCCCGGCCGGCACGCCAGCGGGGCAGCAGCTCGGTCGGCGGGGCGAGGAACTCCTCCGCGCCGGCATCGACGAGCCGCGCCGGGTCGGGAGCGGCGGCCACGGACGCGAAGAACGCCTCGGGGTCGGTGGCGGCGAGCAGCGCCACCTGGTCGGTCCAGGCGAGATGGGCGATCTGATGGCCGATGCTCCAGCCGGGTGCCGGGGTGGGCCGCTCCCAGTCGCCTGGTGACAGGCCGTCCACCAGGCCGTCCAGCTGCTCGGCCTCGTCGGCCAGCTCCGCGAGCAGGTCCTTCAGGTCGACCATGGTGCCTCCGGTGCGGGACGGGCCGGTCAGGGCGGCGGTCAGGGCGTGAGCAGGGCGGCGAGCTGGCGCTTCCAGGTGTGCAACAGGGCGGTGCGGCGGGACGAGTCGTCGCTGAGCAGGTTGGCCACGCCCAGCCCGCGGAGCAGGTCCAGGGTCGCCTGCACCGCCTCCCGTACGCCCGGGCGGCGCTCGTCCACGTCGAGCAGCGCGACGGTGAGTCGGTGCATCTCGCGGCCGACTCGGGCCTCCAGCGGCAGCAGGGCCTCGCGCAGCTCCCGGTCGGTGCGCGCGGCGACCCACAGTTCGAGGGCGGCGACGAAGAGCGGGCCGGTGAAGGCCGCCCCGAGCAGGTCGATCACCCGGTCGAGGCGCTGCGGGCCGGGCGGCAGCGCCTCGGCTTCGCTGCGCAGCTCCTCGGCCCGGCGTTCGGTGAGGTGCGCGACGGCGGCGGTGACCAGCGCGGCCTTGGTGGGGTAGTGGTGGAGCTGGGCGCCGCGCGAGACGCCGGCGCGGGCCGCCACGACGGTGGTGGTGGTGCCGGCCCAGCCGTGCTCAACCAGGCACTCGACGGTCGCCTCCAGCAGCCGGGCCTGGGTGGCGCGGCTGCGCTCCTGTTGAGGGACGCGGGTCGATGCGGCGGGCACGGGGACAGCGTGCCGCCACCGAAACAAACAGTCAAGACTGA
Organism: Micromonospora sp. NPDC048063; assembly: GCF_043202855.1. Lineage (NCBI taxonomy): Bacteria > Bacillati > Actinomycetota > Actinomycetes > Micromonosporales > Micromonosporaceae > Micromonospora > Micromonospora sp. NPDC048063. Next base: position 100,298 of record NZ_JBIDBG010000013.1, read on the forward strand.
CTTTTTCTGTGCGGCTGGCGGCTGGCGGCTGGCGGCCGGTGGCTGGCGGCCGGTGGCGGGCCGGTACTCGCCGGCCGGCCGGCTGGGACCGCCGCCAGGGTCTGGCCTGTCCGGCAGCTCTCGGAGCCGGGCCGACCCTGACGAGGACCAGTCCTCCGGACGCTGTCGAGCTGCCCCCACGGATGGGGCACGGCCCGCTGCCGCTGCTGTCAGCCCGCCGGCCCGCTGGCCCGCTGGCCCGCTGGCCCGCTGGCCCGCTGGCCGCTGCCCTGCTGGCCTGCTGGCCCGCTGGCCGCTGCCCTGCTGGCCTGCTGGCCGCTGGCCCGCTGTGCCGTTGGTCGCATGGATGGGGCAACTCGACAGGGAGCGACGAGGAATCCCGCAGGTCTGCGCCCGAACGTCGCGGCGCCGGGTAACTGGTACAAGGGCAAACCTGACCGACGGCGTGCCCCTGCCGGCCCGTCGGCCATGCGGCGGGTCGACGGGCCGGACTGCTCAGCGGCCGTCGCGGGGGGCGAACACCGCGAGCGCGTCGGCGTCGCTGTGGCGGGAGCGCAGGTACTCGTCCGCCCACTCGGCGGCGTCGGGGAAGGCCGACTCGGCGGCCACCCGGGCGCAGGCGGCGTCCACGTCGAAACGGGTGCGGCGCAGGTGCACCCCGGGCCCGAGCAGCGCCCAGAAGGCGCCGGGGCCGCCGTAGGGCATCCCGATGCTGCCCGGGTTGACGATCAGCCGCCGGTCGGCCAGCCGGGTGAACGGCATGTGGGTGTGTCCGCAGACCACCGTCCCCACCTCGGTCGGCACCCCGGCGAGCACCTCCGCCCAGCGCTCCATCCGGGAGTCGACGAGCACGACCTCCTCGTCGTCGCGGGGCGTGGCGTGGCAGAAGAGCACCGGACCCAGGCCGGCGACCTCCAGGGTCACCGTCAGCGGCAACGCCGCCAGCCGGGCGAGGTGGTCGGCACGGAGCTGCTCGGCGGCCCAGTTCGAGACGTCGACCGGCGACTTGCGGCCCGCGCGCGCCTCGACCAGCTCGCGGTCGGCGTTGCCGCGCACCCAGCAGACCCGGTCGCCGAGGCCGGCGAGCAGGTCGAGCACCTCGACCGGCTGTGGTCCGGCGGCGATGTCGCCGGTGAGCACGATCAGGTCGGCGGCGGCGACGTCCGGCTCGGCCAGCACGGCCTCCAGCGCGGGCAGCACCCCGTGGATGTCGGAGAGGACGGCGACCCGGTCCAGCATCGCTCCACCATGCCCACCGACCCGGCCGGAGTCCAGCGATTCTGCCACCGGCAGACCGGCAGACCGGCAGTTGGGCAGACCGGCAGTCGGGAGCTCCGGTGGCTGCGGGCCCGAACGCGAACCGGCCCGGCCGCGGGCGTGCGGTCCGGACCGGTGTTGCCGAGGCGGCCGGGGTGGACCCGGCCCCGGCGGCGTCAGACGCGGGCGCGGCGGGCCAGGCGCTCCGGGTCGAGGATGATGATGCTCTTGCCGTCCAGGCGCAGCCACCCGCGCGAGGCGAAGTCGGCCAGCGCCTTGTTGACGGTCTCCCGGGAGGCGCCGACGAGCTGGGCGATCTCCTCCTGGGTGAGGTCGTGGGTCACCCGGAGCACGCCGCCGTCGCGGGTGCCGAAGCGGCCGGCCATCTGGAGCAGGTTCTTGGCGACGCGACCGGGCACGTCGGTGAAGATCAGGTCGGCCAGCGAGTCGTTCGTCCGCCGCAGCCGGCGGGCGAGCACCCGGAGCAGCTGCTCGGCGATCTCCGGCCGGTTGTTCAGCCACGGGCGCAGGGCCTGCTTGCGCAGCCGCACCAGCCGGGTGTCGGTGACCGCGGTGGCCGTCGCCGTACGCGGGCCGGGGTCGAAGAGCGACAGCTCGCCCACCATGTCCGACGGGCCCATCACGGCGATCAGGTTCTGCCGGCCGTCGGCCGCCCGGCGACCCACCTTGATCTTGCCGGACAGCAGGATGTAGAGACTGTCGCCGGGCTCGCCCTCGTTGAAGACGATCTCGCCCTTGCGGACCTCGAGCGTCTCCATCTCCTTGGCGAGCGCCTCGGCAGCCTCCGGGTCGACGCCCTGGAAGATCCCGCTGCGGGCCAGTACCTCGTCCATCGCGCACCTCCACCTGCGCGTGCCGTCCGTCGGCCGGGTCCGCCGTCCGCTGATCCCTCGCGCGTGGCCAGTCTAGGCGCACGTGAGCTGGAATCAGAGGTGCACCCCTGGAATCTTGATCGTTGGGCGTAACCCGCCCGACGTGATCAAGCAGTAAGATCGCGCGCCGTCCGGGCGCCGGCGGGCCGGCGGGTGCCGGGTCGTAGGGTCACCGCGTGCTGAGCGAACCCGTGCTGACCGCCCGTCGGGAGGACGGTCGGGACGTCCCGCTGCTGGTCTGGCGCGCCGACCGCCCGCTGCGCGCGGTGAGTTCCGCGCCGCTGGGCGGCGGGATCGGCGTCCGGCGCTGGGTCGTCAACGCGACCGTACCCATGTCGTACGACCGGGACGACCCGGCCGACCACCTGGCCGGACTGGCCGGCGGGCTCGACCTCGACGGGCCCGGGGTGGGCCTGCTGACCGGGGTGGACGTCGCCGAGGTGGTCGCCCGGACGGACACCGGGGTGCGGGTCTGGGCCACCGTCGGCCTGGGCACCCCGGTCTGGGCGGCCGAGCCCGCCCCGGCGGCGCCCGGCCAGCGGGTCGGCACGGTCAACATCGTGGTGTACGTCCCGGCCCGGCTCGGCGACGCCGCCCTGGTCAACGCGGTGGCGACCGCCACCGAGGCGAAGGCGCAGGCGATCGCGGAGCTGGGCGTGCCCGGCACCGGCACCCCCACCGACGCCGTCACCGTGCTCTGCCCGCTCGACGGCCCGGAGTCGGCGTACGGCGGACCGCGCTCCACCTGGGGCGCCCCGCTGGCCCGGGCCGTGCACGCCGCCGTGACGGCCGGCGGGGCGGGCACCGTGGTCCCGTGGTCCGATCGGCCGACTGGCTGAACATCCGTCCGATCGGGTCTCGTCCCGGCGTTGCATACCCGATAGGGTCGCGCTCGATGTACTCTGCCGCCTCCCCTCCGCCCCGCCGGGTCGCGCTCGCCCTGGGCGCGCTGCTCACCGTCCTGCTCGCCGCCGGCTGCGGCCAGCCCGGGTCCGGGGGCGACCCCGTCTGGCAGCCCGGCGCGGGTGCCGGCGGCACCGGCGCCCCGGTCCGCTCCAGCCAGCCCGCACAGCCCGCAGAGCAGGCGATCTCGCTCTCCGCGACCGGCGACATCATCATGGGCAACGCGCCGAACCGGCTGCCCGCCAACGGTGGCAAGGGCTTCTTCGACTCCGTCGAGAAGGCGCTCGCCGCCGACCTGGTGATGGGCAACCTGGAGGAGCCGCTCACCGTCGACACCGGCACCGGCAAGTGCGGCCCGAATTCGACCCGCTGCTTCCAGTTCCGGGCCCCGCCGGACTACGCGGCCCACCTGCGCGACGCCGGCTTCGACCTGCTCAACCAGGCCAACAACCACGGCTACGACTTCGGCCCGAAGGGCTACGAGAACACCCAGAAGGCGCTGGAGAAGCACGACCTCGCGCACACCGGGGCGCCCGACCAGATCACCGTGGTCGACGTCAAGGGGGTCAAGGTCGCGGTCGCCGGCTTCTCGTCGTACGTCTGGTCCAACAGCCTCGTCGACATCGCCGAGGCGAAGCGGGTGATCGCCAAGGCGGCCGGTCAGGCCGACGTGGTCGTGGTGCAGGTGCACATGGGCGGCGAGGGGGCCGACAAGACCCGGGTGCGGCCGGGCACCGAGATGTTCCTCGGCGAGAACCGGGGCGACCCCGTCAAGTTCTCCAAGGCGATGATCGACGCCGGGGCGGACCTGATCGTCGGGCACGGCCCGCACGTGCTGCGCGGCATGGAGTTCTACAAGGGCCGGCTGATCGCGTACAGCCTGGGCAACTTCGCCGGCGGGGGCAACTCGCTGAGCAACGCCGGCCGGCTCGGCTGGGGCGGGGTGCTCAAGGTGTCGCTGAAGCCGGACGGCAGCTGGGCCGGGGGCTCGTTCGTCTCGACGTACATGAACTCCGCCGGCAAGCCGACGATGGACGGCGACGACCGCGGCCTGGGCCTCGTGAAGCAGCTCACCCGCAGCGACTTCCCGGAGACCGGCGCCCGGTTCGACGACTCCGGGGCGATCAGCCCGCCGCAGGGCGGCTGACCGGGCGGCGCGGCGCGTGGCCCCGGCGTCCGGTCACTCCGGCGACGTAGGCTGGCCGGCGTGACCACCAGCTCCTCCGGCTCCACCGAGACCGACCTCGGGCGTACGCGCCGCGCCCGGCGGATCGGCCGGGCGCTGACCGAGACCCACCCCGACGCGCACTGTGAACTCGACCACTCCAGCCCCCTGGAGCTGGCCGTCGCGACGATCCTCTCCGCGCAGTGCACGGACAAGAAGGTCAACGAGGTCACCCCGAAGCTCTTCGCCCGTTACCCGACCGCCGCCGACTACGCCGGGGCGGACCGGACGGAGATGGAGGAGCTGATCCGGCCCACCGGCTTCTACCGCAACAAGACGGACTCTCTGATCAAGCTCGGTCAGGCCCTCGTCGAGCGGTACGACGGCCGGGTCCCCGGCAAGCTCGTCGACCTGGTGACGCTGCCCGGCATCGGCCGCAAGACCGCCAACGTCATCCTCGGCAACGCCTTCGGTGTGCCCGGGATCACCGTCGACACCCACTTCGGGCGGCTGGTGCAGCGCTGGCGGCTGACCGCCGAGACCGACCCGGTGAAGATCGAGCACGCGATCGGGGCGCTCTTCCCCCGGCGGGACTGGACGATGCTGTCGCACCGGGTGATCTTCCACGGCCGGCGGGTCTGCCACGCCCGCAAGCCGGCCTGCGGCGCGTGCACGCTGACGAAGCTCTGCCCGTCGTACGGCACCGGGCCGACGGAGCCGGCGGCGGCCGCGCGGCTGCTCAAGGGCCCCCGCGCCCGGGACCTGGCGGTGGCCGCCGGGGTCGACCCGGAGCTGGTGCCCGTCCAGGCCGTCGTGGCGGAGGCACCGTGAGTGCGAGGAGTGAGCCGGTGTTGCGAGCCCCGCAGTCGCGAACCACGGTGAACCGATGAACCGCCGACTCGCCGCCCTGCTCGTACCCGTGCTGCTGGCCGTGGGCGGGTGCACCGCCGGCAACGGCACCGAGGAGGAGAGCGGCCCGACCGGCCGGCAGGAGGCCGCCGCGAACCGGCCGTCGCCGTTCCAGGACTGCTCGGCGCTCGGCAGCCCGCCCGCGTCCGGCGCCCCGGCGTCGGCGTCTGGGGGCGCGGGGCAGGCACTGCCCGACCTGACCCTGGACTGCTTCACCGGCGGCGCGCCGGTCGCCCTCCGGGAGCTGCGCGGCCCGGCCGTGGTCAACGTCTGGGCCTCCTGGTGCCCGCCCTGCCGCGACGAGCTGCCCGCCTTCCAGCGGCTCAGCGACCGGGCCGCCGGCCAGCTCCGGGTGATCGGGGTGAACAGCGGGGACAGCCGCGAGGGCGCCCAGGCCATCGGCGAGGACTTCGGGGTCCGTTTCCCGGTGCTGGTCGACCGGGGCGAGCGGCTGAAGCAGGAGCTGCGGCGCAAGGCCATCCCCCTGACCGTCTTCGTCGACGGGCAGGGCAACGTCCGGCACGTCGACTCCTCCGGCACGCTCGACGACGCCCGCCTGGCGGAACTGGTCCGGCAGCACCTCGGCCTGGCGGTGTCGGCGTGAGCCGCGGGCGGGCAGGTGTCGGCGTGAGCCGCCGGTGGGCAGGTGCGGGCGTGCGTCGCCGGTGGGCGCGGTGGGGCGCGGAGGTGTCGGCGTGAGCCGACAGCCGCCGGGCTGGCTCGACCCGCTGCTCGCCCGGCTGGGCAGCGCGCGCAGCGAGGACTTCACCAGGCTGGCCACCCCGGAGACCGGCGGGCGGGAGAGCGCCGTGCTGGTGCTGCTCGGCGAGGAGCCCGGCGCCGGCCCGGACGTGCTGATCCTCCAGCGGGCGGCCACCCTGCGCAACCACGCCGGCCAGCCGGCCTTCCCCGGCGGCGCGGCCGACCCGGAGGACGCGGACGCCCCGGCGACCGCGCTGCGCGAGGCCAACGAGGAGGTCGGCCTCGACCCGGCCAGCGTCACCGTCCTGGCCGAGCTGCCGAAGCTCTGGATCCCGGTCAGCGACTTCGTGGTCACCCCCGTGCTCGCCTGGTGGCACGCCCCGCACCCGGTGCACCCCCGGGAGCCGGCCGAGGTGGCGCACGTGGCCCGGCTGCCGGTCAGCGAGCTGGTCGACCCGGAGAACCGGATGCGCGTACGCCACCCGAGCGGCTGGATCGGCCCGGCGTTCTCGGCGCGCGGGATGCTCGTCTGGGGCTTCACCGCCGGGGTCCTGGCCGCCCTGCTGGAGATGGGTGGCTGGGCCCGCCCGTGGCCGCGCGACCGGGTCGTCGACCTGCCGCCGACCGGGGCCACCCCGGCGCCCTCGGCCGGCACGGACGCGGTGGACGAGACTCCGGTGCGCTGAACGGACGGTCACCTTCCGCACGCGATGGTCATTCCGCGGGCCGGGTGCCCGTACGCTTGACGCGTGTCCGCCGTGGATCTCGTACTGCTGCTGCTCATGCTCGTGTTCGCGATCAGCGGATACCGCCAGGGCTTCGTCATCGGGGTGCTGTCGTTCAGCGGCTTCTTCCTGGGCGCGCTGGTGGGTCTCCAGGTCGGGCCGCTGCTGGCGCAGCAGTTCGTCGACAGCGGCACCCGCGTGCTGATCTCCCTGGTGGCGGTCTTCGGGCTGGCGGTGGTCGGCCAGGCGCTCGCCGGCTGGGTTGGTTCCCACCTGCGCAAGGTGATCACCAGCGACGTGGGCAGGCGGGCCGACGACGTCGGCGGGGCGTTCGTCTCGCTCTTCGCCGTGCTGCTGGTCGCCTGGCTCGTCGCGGTGCCGCTGGGCTCGTCGTCGCTGCCCTGGCTGGCCTCCTCGGTCCGCAACAGCGCGCTGCTCACCGTCGTGGACCGGGTCCTGCCGGACCAGGCGCAGCAGCTCTCCACGGCGCTGCGGGACACCGTCGACACCAACGGCTTCCCCGACGTCTTCGGCGACCTGGCGCCCACCCGCGCCCGGCAGGTGTCCCCGCCCGACCCGGCGCTCGCCGGCTCGCAGGTGGTGGTCAACAGCCAGCGGTCGGTCGTCAAGGTGCTCGGCTCCGCCCCGAGCTGCTCGCGCCGCATCGAGGGCTCCGGCTTCGTCTACGCGGACGACCGGGTCATGACCAACGCGCACGTCGTCGCCGGCACCCGCTCCACCGTCGTCGAGCTGAACGGCGACCGGTACGACAGCAAGGTGGTCGTCTACGACCCCGACCGGGACCTGGCCGTGCTGCACGTGCCCGGGCTGCCCGGCCCCTCGATGCGCTTCGCCGCCGGCAACGCGGGTAGCGGCGCGGACGCCATCGTCCTGGGCTTCCCGCTCGACGGGCCGTACAACGCCCAGTCGGCGCGGGTCCGGGACGTCGACCGGATCACCGGGCCGGACATCTACTCCGCCGGCAACGTGACCCGGGAGATCTACACGATCCGGGCCCTCGTGCAGAGCGGCAACTCCGGCGGCCCGCTGGTCTCGTCGAACGGGCTGGTCCTCGGGGTGATCTTCGCGGCGGCGGCCGACGACCCGAACACCGGGTTCGCGGTGACCGCGGCCGAGGCCCGCCCGGTCGCCCTGGCCGGCGCCGAGCGCACCCGCGCCGTCGGCACCGGCGAGTGCACCTGACCCTGCCCGCCGGGTCGCGGGGGCGACGGGAGGCAGTCGCGTGCTCTCCCGGTCGGCGTCGGCGCGGAGACCCGTCAGCGCGGTGCCACACCGCCCATACCGCCCGCCGGCCCGGGTTCCGACGACGGTCCCGGGCGCCCGGCGCGCGCCGGCCCAGGTCCTGACGGCCGTTCCCGGCGGTCGGCGCCCGATGGGCCGGGCTCTGCCGGCCGCCCCGGGCCGTCCGTGCCCGGCGGGCGCTGCCCGCGTCAGGACGGGCGGCTGGGCGGGGTGGCCCGCCAGACGGTGAGGGCGGCGGCGGTCGCGGCGACCACGGCCACGCCGAGGAGCCAGCCGGCCAGCACGTCGCTGGTCCAGTGCACGCCGAGAGCGACCCGGCTGAAGCCGGTCACCAGGGCGAGCAGCAGCGCGGCCGCGACCACCACCCGGCGGGCGACCGGCCCGGCGTGCGGGAGGAACACCACCAGCAGCACCCCGGCGGCCAGGGCGGCGTTGAGCGCGTGCCCCGACGGGAATGCCAGGCCGGGCGCCTGGGCCACCGGGTCGGGCAGGTCGGGCCGCGACCGGCCGAAGAGCAGCTTGAGCAGCGGGCTGAGCAGGCCGCCCACCGTCATCGTGACGGCGACCCAGACCGCCAGTTGCCGGGCCCCCCGCCGCACCAGCCAGAGGACCAGGACCAGTGCGCCGACACGCAGCGGCATCGGGGCGAACACGTCGGTCCAGAGGGACATCAGGCGTACCCAGGCCGGGTGGTCGGCGGCGTAGCCGGCCAGCGCGTCGGTCGCCGCCGTGTCCAGCCGGCGCAGCGGGGGCCAGTCTCCCCGGACCAGGAGCGCCAGCAGCGTGAACGGCACCACCACCAGGAACGCGGCCCCGACGGCGAGGGTGAGCCGCAGGCCGCGGGAGTGGTCCGGGTGCAGGCGGCGGCTGCGCCACGAGGGTCGCGGCGGCGCGGCGAGGGTACGCGGGCCCGGCGTGCTCATGACATCCGTTCTACCCGGTACCCGGGCCGGCCAGACGCGGACCGGGCAGTCGGATCGCCCTCGCCGTGCGGGTGCTGGTCGGGTCGGCCCGGCCGCCGCCCCAACCCGCCGGCTCGGGCTGCCAACTCGCCCGCCGGCTCGGATCGCCGGCTCAGCTCGCGGGCGGGCGGCGCTCCACCCGGGCCGGGCGAGGCGGGGCGGCCGGTGGAGTCCACTGGCGGAACCGGCGCGCCATCAACGCCGCCCCGGTGAGCAGGGCGACGAAGAGGGCGGCCCCGGTCCAGAGCCGCTCCGGCGTGGCCTCCTCGTGCGTGCCCGCCGGCTGCGCCGCCCAGCGGGTCTGCCCACGCGGCACGGTGAGGCCGAGCCGGTCGCTGCCGGCCCCGGAGACGTCGGCCTGCGCCGAGCCGGGCGCGGGACCGAACCCGACCACGCCCGGCGAGGACTGGTCGTCGAGCGGGTTGCGGCCCACCGGGGTCACCTCGGCGTCCAGCGCGGCGACCGGGTCGACCAGGCCGTACCCGAAGCGGTCGTCCCGACCGGTCGGGCCGATGTCGCGGGCGGTGGTCAGCAGCCGGTTCACCACGTCGCCGGCGGAGAGCTGCGGGTAGCGGGCCCGCACCAGCGCGGCGGTGGCGGCGACCAGCGGCGCCGCGAAGCTCGTGCCCTGCACGCGCCAGTAGCCGCCGGGGCGGGCCCCGACCAGGCTGGTGGCCGGGGCGGCGAGCGCCGTGGCCCGCCCCGTGATCGACCCGGACCAGAGGTTGTCGCTGTCGCGATCCAGCCCGGCGACCGCGATCACGCCGGGCTCCCGGGCCGGGTACCAGACCTCTGAGCTGGACGAGGTGGCCACGTTGCCGGTGCAGGCGATCACCACCACGTCCCGGGCGAAGGCGTAGTCGATCGCGGCGGCCAGGGCGGCGCTGTCGCCGCTGCCGCCGAGGGACAGGTTGATCACCTGGGCGCCGTTGTCCACGGCCCAGCGCACACCCTTGGCGACGATCATCGCGTCGTCGTAGCGGTTCTCGGCGTCGAGGACGCGGACCGGAAGGATCCGGGCGTCGGGCGCGAGGCCCACCGCGCCGCGCTTGTCGTCGTTCCGCCCGGCGATCAGCCCGGCCACGGTCGTGCCGTGGCCGACCGGGTCGGGCTCGTCGGCGGAGCCCCCGGGGTCGACCAGGTCGAGGCCGGGCAGCACCTGGCCGGCCAGGTCGGGGTGGGAGGCGTCCACCCCGGAGTCGATCACCGCGACGGTGACCCCGCGCCCGGTCGAGCTGCGCCAGGCCGCCTTCGCCTGCAACGCGTCGAGCTGCCACTGCTCGTCGCGGATCTGGTCGGGGCGGCTCTGGCTGTCGGTGGGCGCGAGCGGCACCGGGACGGCGGCGACCGGCTGGGCGGCGGCGACCGGTCGGGGGGCGGCGTCGGCCGGGGTGACCGGACCGGCAACCGAGGCGACGGCAGCCGCCACCCCGAGCAACGCGCGTCCGGCGATCCGCCGGCCCGCCGGCGGACAGCTGTGCCGCACCGTGGTCACATCCTCAAGCCGTTCATCCCAGACGCAAACATGACGATCGGAGATTACCGGTTCCCCGCGGCCTTGCGGGGCGATCCGGGGACACCCGTCACGGCGACGGCAGATACGCCAGTTGGACCAGCCGTACGCCCTCGCGCCGGGTGACGAGCCGGCCGCGCCCCGGGGGCAGCGGCCCGGGCCGGACCGGACCGACCAGCGCCCCCTCGTCCGGGCTGCCCGCCATCACCAGCCCGGCCGTGGACAGCTCGCGGAGACGCTGCACGATCGGCTCGTACTGGGCCCGGCCGGCGCCGCCGGAGCGTCGGACGAGCACCAGGTGCAGCCCGACGTCCCGGGCGTGCGGCAGGTGCTCCTCCAGCGCGCGCAGCGGGTTGGCCGGCCCGCCGGCCACGAGGTCGTAGTCGTCCACGAGCACGAACAGCTCCGGCCCGGACCACCACGACCGCTCCCGCAGTTGCGCGGGAGTGACCTCCGGCCCGGGAGCCCGGCCGTGCATGTAGCCGGCGGCCGAATCGATCAGCTCGGTGGTGTGCGCCGCGGCGGAGCCGTACCCGATCAGGTGCGGGGCCTCGGTGAGGTCCGACAGGCTGCGCCGGTAGTCGACCAGGATCACCCGGGCCTGCTCGGGGGTGAACCGGGTGATGATCGAGGTGGCCAGCGCGCGCAGGAACGACGACTTGCCGCACTCGGCGTCGCCGAAGACCACGAAGTGCGGCTCGGTGGCGAAGTCCAGCACCACCGGGCGCAGGTCCGCCTCGGCGATCCCGACCGGGATGCGCAGGCCGGTGGTCGAGGTCAGGTCCAGCTCGGCGTACGGGAGCACCGGCGGCAGCAGCCGCACCGGGGGCGCGGCCGGCCCCGTCCAGCTCCCGGCGACCCGCTTGACGAGATCGGTGGTGTCCCCGCCGGAGGCGGCCAGCAGTGGCAGCGCGGTGAGGAAGTGCAGGCTCTCCGCGGTGACGCCCCGGCCGGGGGTCTTCTCCGGCACGTTCGCCGCCGCCCGGCGGGCCACCAGCGAGTCGGACGGGTCGCCGAGGCGCAGCTCCAGCCGGGAACCGAAGAGGTCCCGGATCGCCGGCCGGAAGTCCAGCCAGCGCACCGCCGTCGCCACCACGTGCACCCCGTACGACAGGCCCCGGGTGGCCAGGTCGGTGACGAGCGGCTCCAGGTCGTCGTACTCGCCGCGCAGGGTGGTCCAGCCGTCCACCACCAGGAACACGTCGCCGAACGGGTCGGCGCCGGCCGCCGCGGCCCGCCGCTGCCGCCAGGCGGCCATCGACTCCACGCCCAGCTCGGCGAAGCGGCGTTCCCGGTCGACCAGCAGGGTGGCGATCTCGCCGACCGTACGCCGGACGGCCGTCGGGTCGGCGCGGCCGGTGACGCCCCCGACGTGCGGCAGGTCGCGCAGCGCGGCCAGCCCGCCGCCGCCGAAGTCGAGGCAGTAGACCTGCACCTCGGCCGGGGTGTGGGTGAGCGCCAGCGCGCAGATCAGCGTGCGCAGCGCCGTCGACTTGCCGCTCTGCGGCCCGCCGACGACCGCGACGTGCCCGGCGGCGCCCTCCAGCGACAACCAGAGCAGGTCGCGGCGCTGCTCGAAGGGCTTGTCGACCACCGCCACCGGCACCTGCAACGCGCCGTGCAGCTCCGGGTTGCCGAAGGCGAGCCCGCGCGCCGGGTCGGCGGCGACCGGCCCGAGCAGCTCGTCCAGCGCCGGCGCCCGCCCGAGCGGGGGCAGCCAGACCTGGTGCGCGGGCGGGCCCTGGCCGGCCAACCGGTCGACCATCAGCTCCAGCAGGCTCCCGGTCTCGCCCTCGTCGGCCGAGGCGGGCAGGGCGGGCGGCCCGACCGGCTCCGGCTTCGGCACGAGGTGTGTGGAGAAGGCGAGCAGGCGCGGGGCTCCCGCGCCGCCCGCGCCCGGTGCCGCGCCGCGCCGGCGGAGCGCCCCGGAGACGTACGCGGCCTTGAACCGCACCAGCGGCTCGGTGCCGAAGCGCAGGTAGCCGTGCCCGGGGGAGCGGGGCAGCTCGTGCGCGTCCGGCACGCCGAGCACCGTCCGGGACTCCAGCGCGGAGAAGGTCCGCAACCCGATCCGGTACGACAGGTGGGTGTCCAGCCCGCGCAGCCGCCCCTCCTCCAGCCGCTGCGAGGCCAGCAGCAGGTGCACGCCGAGTGACCGGCCCAGCCGGCCGATCTGCACGAAGAGGTCGATGAAGTCGGGCTTGGCCGAGAGCAGCTCGGAGAACTCGTCGCAGATCAGCAGCAGCGACGGCAGCGGGGCGAGCGGGGTGCCGGCGGCGCGGGCGCGTTCGTAGTCGCGCAGGCTGGCGAAGTTGCCGGCCCGGCGCAGCAGCTCCTGGCGCCGCACCAGCTCGCCGTTGATCGCGTCGACCATCCGGTCGACCAGCGGGAGCGCGTCGGCCAGGTTGGTGATCACCGCGGCGGTGTGCGGGAGCCGGTCGAAGGAGGCGAACGTGGCGCCGCCCTTGAAGTCGATCAGCACGAAGTTGAGCTGCTCCGAGCTGTGCGTGGCGGCCAGCCCGAGCACCAGCGTGCGCAGCAGCTCCGACTTGCCGGAGCCGGTCGCCCCGATCAGCAGGCCGTGCGGCCCCATCCCGTCCTGCGCCGACTCCTTGAGGTCCAGCTCGATGGCGCCGCCGTCGGCGCCCACCCCGATCGGCACCCGCAGCCGCTCCCGGGCGGAGCGGGGCGCCCAGCCCTGCTCGGCGGTGAAGCCCTCCGGGTCGCCCAGACCGAGCAGCTCGGGCAGGCCCGGCTCGGCGCCCGGCGGGGCGTCCGGGCCGCGTACGGCGGTGGCCAGCCGCAGCGGGGCCAGCCGCCGGGCGATCGCCTCGGCGTCGACCGGGTCGAGCCGGTCGGCCGTGCCCACCTCGGCGTGCCCCTCGGCCGAGTGGGAGTGCAGCCGGCCGTGGCGCAGCTCCAGCAGCAGCGCGAACCGGTCGAGCAGGCGCGGCGGCGGGGTGTCCAGGTCGATCACCGTAACCGCGTCGATGCCGCCGTCCCCGGTCAGGTCGGTGGCGCCGGTCAGGTCGCCCCCGTCGAGCACCACCACCACGTGCGGGCCGTCGGTGGCGGGCCCGGCCGGGCTGAACCGGGACCGGCTGGCCAGCACCTCGTCGAGCAGCCGTTCCAACTCGGCTGCGGCGCTGGTGACCAGCCGCACCGGGCCGAGGGCGTCGGTGCGGGTGGGGTGGTGGGCGTGCGGCAGCCACTTGACCCACTCCCAGGCGGCCCGCCGCTCCGGCCCGGCGCAGACCGCGACGAGCAGCTCGTCCGGGGCGTGGAAGACCGCGAGCTGGGCGAGCATCGCCCGGGCCAACGCCTGGCCGGCCGACCCGTCGCCCGGACCGCCGGTGGCGTCCCGGACGAAGACCCGGGCGAAGCTGCGCAGCGAGAGTGCCACCGGCAGGTCGGGCACCACGGAGTACGCGTCCAGGAACCGGCGCAGCGCGCCCGCCGTCATCGGCTCCAGTTCCTCGAGCGGGCGGGTGACCGGCGGGACCAGCGGGGTCGCGAGGGTCTGCGGGCCGACGGCGACCCGGACCACCGCGAAGTCCGGGTCGGCGGGGCGCCGTTCCCAGACCCGGTGGCTGTCGACGGTCGACCAGAGCCGGCCGGGATCCGGGTGCCGGTAGTAGAGCCCGGCACGCTGCTGCCCGGCGGTGTGCCGGACCCGACGCCGCAGCGCCGTCAGGTGCCGCAGGTACTCCCGCCGGGCGGCCATCATCTCGGACTTCTTCGGCATGCCGGAGGCGCTGCCCCACGAGGTCACCAGCATGGCCAGCGAGGAGAGCCCGAACATGCCCCCGACCACGTACGAGTACGCCCCGCCGCCGCGACCGAACATCATCGCCATCGCCACCGTGCCGCCGAGCATCGGCAGCACCATCAGCAGCTGCTGCCAGCGCCCGCCGGTGACGGCGGGGATCTCCGGCGGCGCGTCCACCGGCAGCTCGCCGACCGGGATCTCCGGTGCCGGACGTCGGGGTGGCCGCTTGATGACGACAGTGGACACTCGACCTCCTGACAGCGCTCGGTGACCCGAGCCCGACACATGGTAGGTAAAGTCCTGTCGTCCGCGCAGCCACCAATCCCGTTCGATATGGAGACCGGTCGATGACAATCGGGTTGGCCCGGGTCACCATCAGCGCCCCCCAGCGGCGGGTCGACGTCGCCCTGCCCGAGCAGGTGCCCCTGGCCGAGCTGCTGCCCGAGGTGCTGCGGCACGCCGGCGAGGGCCTCGCCGACGACGGCGAGCGGCACGGCGGCTGGGTGCTGCGGCGCACCGACGGCGTGGTGCTCGCCACCGCGCAGGCGCTGCTGCCGCAGGGCGTTCGCGACGGGGAGGTGCTGCACCTCGTGCCGGCCCGCGCGCAGTGGCCCGAGCTGGAGTACGACGACGTGGTCGAGGCGATCGCCGACGGGGCCCGGCGGCGCGGCGGCGCGTGGTCGCCCGCCGCCACCCGGGCCGCCGCCCTGGCCGGGGCGGCCGTGCCGCTGGCTGTCGGGCTGCTCGCCCTGGCGGCCGGCGGGCCCGGGCACCGGGCCGGCTGGCCGGCCGCCGCCGTGGTGGCGCTGCTGCTCACCCTCGCCGGGGTGGTGGCGTCCCGCGCCCACGGGGACGCCTCGACCGGCGCGACCCTCGGCGGCTACGCCCTGCCGTACGCGGCCCTTGCGGGCACCCTGGCGGTCAGCTCCGGCGACCCGGTCGGGCCGGTCGCCGGCCTGCGCTGGCTCGGGGCACCCGAGCTGCTGGCCGGCTCGGTGGCGCTGCTGCTGGTGTCGGTGCTCGGGCTGGTCGGCATCGCCACCCGGCTCCGGGTCTTCGTGGCCGGCGCCACCGCGGGGTCCGCCGGCGCGCTGGCGGCGCTCGGCGGCCTGCTGCTCAGCCCGGCCGGGACGGCGGCGGTCCTGCTCTGCGTGCTGGTCTTCGCCGTGGGCGCGGTCCCGCTGCTGGCCATCCGGCTCGGCAAGGTGCCGCTGCCCCCGATCACCCTGCCGACCGGCGAGCCGGGCGACGCCGACCGGGCCCGGGACCTGCCCGACCGGGACCGCGTCTACGCGGCGGTCGCCCGCACCGAGGAGATGCTCACCGGGATGCTGCTCGGGCACGCCGTGCTGGCGGTGTCCGCCGCGCTGGTCCTCGGCCTCTCCGGCGGGCTGGCCGGCCGGCTGCTGGTGGCGGTCGCCGCGACCGTGCTGCTGCTCCGCTCCCGGCTGTTCGTGGCGCTGCGCCACCGGGTGCCGACCGTGGTCGCCGGCCTCGCCGGGTACGCCGTGCTGGGCGCCGTCCTCGCCGAGCGCTCCGGTCCGGCCGGTCGGCTCGCGCTGGTCGTCGCCGGGCTGGCGCTGGCCCTGCTGGCGGTGGCCGCCGGCACCACGTACGCCCGCCGTCCGGTCTCCCCGTACGTCGGTCGGGTCGCCGACCTGACCGACACCGCCCTGGTGGTCTCCGTGGTGCCGGTCGCCTGCGCGGTGCTCGACCTGTACGAACGGGCCCGGGGGCTGCTCGGCTGAGCGGCCCCCGGGCCCGTCGACGTCCGGTTCCGGGTCAGTGCGTGGACTCGCCGCGCTCCTCGGCCTCCCTGGCGCGCCGGTACGACGCCGCGATCTCCGCCTCGGCCTCCTGCCGGCCGACCCAGGTGGCGCCCTCGACCGACTTGCCCGGCTCGAGGTCCTTGTAGACCTCGAAGAAGTGCTGGATCTCCAGCCGGTCGAACTCGCCGAGGTGGTGGATGTCGCGCAGGTGCTCCTGGCGCGGGTCCTCGTAGGGAACGCAGAGGACCTTGTCGTCGCCGCCCTTCTCGTCCGTCATCCGGAACATGCCGATGGTGCGGCACCGGATCAGGCAGCCCGGGAAGGTGGGCTCGGGCACCAGCACGAGCGCGTCCAGCGGGTCGCCGTCCTCGCCCAGGGTGCCCTCGATGAAGCCGTAGTCCGCCGGGTACTGCGTGGAGGTGAAGAGCGTGCGGTCCAGCCGGATCCGGCCGGTCGCGTGGTCGACCTCGTACTTGTTGCGGTGACCCTTCGGGATCTCAACCGTCACGTCGAAATCCATCTGCACGCTCCCTCGTTTGCCCACGCTGGCTAACGGAAACCAGCGGCACGCCGCTCCCGTCGGGTCAATGCCCACCCGCCGGCTCCGGCCGCCGCATAGTGTTCGGACCGAAGTAGTGTCACCCAAGCAGATTTCGCGGGGGGAGGAGGGGGTCGTGGGGAGGGAAGATTCACACTACCGCCCGGAGGCCGGTGCTGGACGGGGGACCGGGCGATCTGCTTCCGGCGGGGCCACCGGGCGGTTCCCGGTGCCCGACGCCCACCTTCCCCGCACGCCCGGGTCCCCCGGCGACGCCGGCCCGGCCGCGTTCGGCCCGCCGCCCCGGGCTCCCGGTGACGCCGGCCCGGCTGCGTACGGCCCGCCGCCCGGGCCGACCGACCTCTGGGCCGCCGCCGCGACCCGCCCCGTCGGCGGACCGCCCGGCCCGGGCGCCCCGCCCCCGGCCGAGCCCCCGGCGTCCGGCCCGGCGCGCCGCCGGGTCCTGCCCGTCGCGCTGGCCGCGGTGCTCGTGCTCGTGCTCGCCGCCGTCGGGATCGCCGTGGTCCGGCCGGGCCCCGTCGCCGAGTGGCTGGGCGACGAGCCGGCCGACCGGAGGGGGGCGCAGGCGGCGGAGCCGGCGCCCGTGGCGGTGCTGTCCGGCGCGGACGCGAACGCCCCGCTGCCCACCCCCGAGAAGGTACGCGCCGCGCTCGCCCCGCTGGTGGACGTGCCCGCGCTCGGCGACCGGGTCAACGTCTCGGTGGCCGACGTGGTCACCGGCCAGCCGCTCTTCGGCCAGGGCGAGGACGACGGCACCGTGCCCGCCTCGGTGACCAAGCTGGTGACCGGCGTGACGGTGCTCGCCGCGCGCGGCCCCGCGTACCGCATCCCGACCAGGGCGGTGGCCGGCCCGAACCCCGGCGAGGTGGTGCTCGTCGGCGGCGGCGACCCGACGCTGGCGGTCGACAAGAAGGGCTTCTACGCCGGGGCGGCGCGCCTGGACGACCTCGCCGCCCAGGTGCGCACGGCGCTCGGCGGCACGGAGCCGACGAAGGTGACGGTCGACTCGTCGCTCTACTCCGGCCCCGTCCACGAGCCGGGGTGGGACGAGGACATCCCCACCGGCGGTTACGGCGGCGCGATCACCGCGCTGATGACCGACGGCGCCCGCAGCGACGTGCCGCGCGCCAAGAAGGACGACGCGGCCGGAAACCACTGGGCCGAGCGGGTGGCGCAGCCCGACCTCGCGGCCGGCCGGGCCTTCGCCCGGCTGCTCGGCGTGCCGGCCGACACGGTGAAGCGCGGCACCGCTCCCGCCGCGGACGGCGGCGCCGCCACCGGCACGCCCGGGCCCGGCGCCGAGTTGGGCAAGGTGGAGTCGCTGCCGATGGTCCGGCTGGTCGACATCATGATCAGCGACAGCGACAACATCATCGCCGAGGCGCTGGCCCGTCAGGTCGCGCTGGCTCGCAACGAGCCCGCCTCCTTCGAGGGCGCCGGTGCGGCGATGGACGCGGTGGCGGGGGAGCTGGGCCTGCCGGCCGACGAGCTGTCCCTCGCCGACGGCAGCGGGCTGTCGCGCAGCAACCGGATCAGCCCCTCGCTGCTCACCGACCTGATCACGCTCGCCGGCGACGGCAGCCGCCCCGAACTGGCCGCGATCTTCGGCGGCCTGCCCGTGGCCGACTGGTCGGGCACCCTCGCCGACCGGTACGGCACGGCGGCGACGAAGGCCGGCGCCGGGGTGGTCCGGGCCAAGACCGGCACCCTGACCAAGGTGCACGCGATCGCCGGCGTGGTCAGCACCGCCGACGGGCGGCTGCTCACCTTCGCGGTGCTCACCGACGCGGTGCCGCCGGACGGCCTGGAGGCCGCCCGGGTGGCGCTGGACCGGATCGGCGCCGCCCTGGCCGGCTGCGGCTGCCGCTGACCGGACAGGGCAGGGCGCGACCGGCGTCGATCACGCCGACGCGAGCCCGGGCCGGGGTGTCCCGGCGCGGGTACGGTGGGTGCATGGCGCAGTTCGTGGACTGGGATCTGGCCGCCGCGACCGCGGGGGCACTGGGCAAGTCGGGCCCCCGGGTGTCGTACGCCGAGGCCACCGACGTCGTCGGCGACCTGCGGCGGCTGACCGACGAGGCGGCGGGGCACGTCGCCGACTACACGGGGCTGCGCTCGCAGGTGTCGCACCCGCCGGTGCGGGTGGTGGACCGCCGGGACTGGGCGGCCGCCAACATCGCCGGGCTGCGCGAGGTGATCACGCCGCTGGTCGGCCGGCTCACGAAGGACAAGCAGCCCGGCCCGCTGACCGAGGCGATCGGCTCCCGGCTGACCGGCGTGCAGGCCGGCACCGTGCTGGCGTACCTCTCCGGCCGGGTCCTCGGTCAGTACGAGGTGTTCTTCGCCGACCCGGGGCAGTTGCTGCTGGTCGCCCCGAACATCGTCGAGGTGGAGCGGAAGCTGGAGGCCGATCCCCGCGACTTCCGGCTCTGGGTCTGCCTGCACGAGGTGACCCACCGGACCCAGTTCACCGCCGTGCCCTGGATGCGGGCGTACTTCCTCAGCGAGGTGCAGGCCTTCGTGGACGCGTCGTCGAGCGGCGGCGAGCACCTGCTGGAGCGGCTGCGCCGGGGCGTGGCCACCCTCTCCGAGGCGGTGCGGGACCCGGAGAGCCGCACCAGCGTGCTGGACATCGTGCAGACCCCGGCGCAGCGGGCCGTGCTGGACCGGCTCACCGCGCTGATGACCCTGCTGGAGGGGCACGCCGAGTTCGTCATGGACGGCGTCGGCCCGGAGGTGATCCCGAGCGTCGAGCGGATCCGGGCGGGCTTCAACCGGCGCCGGGAGGCCGGCAACCCGCTGGAGAAGGCCATCCGCCGGCTGCTCGGCGTGGAGGTCAAGATGCGCCAGTACGCCGAGGGCCGCAAGTTCGTGCACGGGGTGGTCGACCGGGTCGGCATGGACGGCTTCAACAAGATCTTCGGTTCGCCGCTCACCCTGCCCCGGCTGGAGGAGCTGGGTGACCCGGACGCCTGGGTGGCCCGGGTGCACGGGCCGGTCGGCCCGGTCCAGGCCACGGGCTGACCGTACGCCGTGGCCGCGCTCGCCCCGCCGGTGGCCGCGATCCGGGTGGCGGTCCGCCGCGCACTGGCCGACCTGCCGCCCGGGGGCCCGGTGCTGGTCGCCTGCTCGGGTGGGGCGGACTCGCTCGCGCTGGCCGCCGCGACCGCGTTCGTGGCGCCCCGGCTGGGTCGCGCCGCCGGCCTGGTGACGGTCGACCACGGCCTCCAGGAGGGCTCGGCGCAGCGGGCCGCGGCGGTGGCGGCGTGGGCCCGCGAGATCGGCCTGGCGCCGGTCGAGTCGGTGCGGGTCGACGTCGCCGGGCGACCGGGCGGGCCCGAGGCGGCCGCCCGCGAGGCCCGCTACCGGGCGCTCGCCGAGTCGGCCGGCCGGTACGGGGCGGCGGCGGTGCTCACCGGGCACACCCGCGACGACCAGGCGGAGACGGTGCTGCTCGCGCTCGCCCGCGGGGCCGGCCCGCGCGGCCTGGCCGGGATGCCAGCCCGGCGGGACCTCGACGGGGTGCCCCTGCTGCGCCCGCTGCTGGAGGTCGGCCGGGAACAGACCCGCAAGGCGTGTGCGGTGCTCGGGCTGAGCCCGTGGGAGGACCCGCACAACGCCGACCCCTCGTACGCCCGCGCCCGGGTGCGGGCCGACGTGCTGCCCGCCCTGGTCCGCGCGCTCGGGCCGGGGGTGCTGGACAACCTGGCCCGGACGGCCCGGCTGGTGGCGGCGGACAACGCCGTCCTCGACGAGTTGGCCGTCGCCGCGCTGGCCGACGTCCGCCACCCCGACGGGGGGCTCTCGGTGGGTGCCCTGGCCACCCTGTCGCCGGCGGTGCGCGGCCGGGTGCTGCACGCCTGGGCCCGGGAGCTGGGCGCCCCGCCCACCGCCCTGTCGCACCGGCACGTGGCCGCGCTGGAAACGCTGGTCACCGGCTGGCGGGGGCAGGGGGCGGCGTACCTGCCGGGCGGGCTGCGGGTGGTCCGCCGCGACGGCCGGCTCACCCCCGTCGTCCCCCGCTGACGGGTGTGTCACCGCAGCGCGGCTGGACCGGGGGAGGGGCGGCTCAGACCCCGACGCGGTCGCGGAAGGTGGCCCGGTAGGTCTGCGGCGTGGCGCCGACGCGGCGGGTGAAGTGGTGCCGCAGCGCCGCCGCGTCGCCGAAGCCGGCCCGGTCGGCGACCGCCTCCACGCTGAGCCGGGTCTCCTCCAGCAGCCGGCGGGCCAGCAGCACCCGCTGGTTGGTCAGCCAGTCGTGTGGCGTGGTGCCCGTCTCGGCCCGGAACCGCCGGGCGAACGTGCGCGGGGCCATCCCGGCCCGGGCGGCCAACTCGTCCACGGTCACCGGCCGGTCCAGGTGTCCCATCAGCCACTCCAGCACCGGCTCCAGGGTGGGCGCCTCGGGGGTCCTCGGAATGGGGGCCTCGACGTACTGGGACTGCCCGCCGTCGCGGTGCGGGGGGACCACCATCCGGCGGGCCAGCCGGGTGGCCGTCGCCGAGCCGTGCTCCTGGCGGACCAGGTGCAGGCATGCGTCGATGCCGGCCGCCGTGCCGGCGCTGGTGATGAGGCGGTCGTCCTGCACGTAGAGCGAGTTGCACCGGACCTTCGCCGTCGGGTGGCGGCGTTGCAGTTCGTCGACGTACCGCCAGTGGGTGGTGCACTCCCGGCCGTCGAGCAGGCCGGCCTCGCCCAGCACGAACGCTCCGGAGCAGACGCTGAACACGTACGCCCCGCGGTCGGCCGCCCGGCGCAGCGCGTCGAGCACCGGGGCCGGCACCGTGGAGCCGTGCTCGTGGGCCGGCACGGCGACCAGGTCCGCGTCCTCCGCCGGCCCGAGGTCCGCGTGTGGGGTCAGCTGGAAGCCCGACGTGGTGCGGACCGGCCCGCCGTCGGGGCTGCACACGTGGAACCGGTAGTCGGGGAACCCGTCGGCGGTGCGGTCGGTGCCGAAGACCTCGGCGAGGACGCCGAGCTCGAACGGGGCGACCCGGTCCAGGGCGAGGACGGCGACCGAGCGGAGCATGTGACGAGGGTAACCGCACGGGTGGCAGGAAATCGAGGGGGAGTGGCATTCCTGCCGCTGTCCGGCCTGTGGTGCTCGGCGCAGACTGGGTGCAGTCCGGTGCGCACCGGCGGCGAAACCGACAGCAACCGTGCGAAAGCGAGCGCCGCCATGGAGTTCCTGTTCTTCCTCTTCTTCTTCCTTCTCCTCGCCGTGGCCTCGGCTGCCGGCCTCACCGCCGACAGCCGGGACTCGGCCGACTGGAAGCCGACCGACGACGGCCGCCGCTGGCGGTCGCGTATCTGCTGAGGTGATTGGTGGCCTTCGCGTACTTCATCCCGTGCGGGACCGCTCCAAAAGGGGCGGCCCCGCCGACGGAGGCCATCCGGCGTACGGCAGGCTAGGAGCCATGGCTGACGGCTCCTGGTACGACGCCGACATCGACCACGTGATCATCTCCGAGGCGCAGATCCGCGAGAAGACCGCGGAACTCGCCAAGCAGGTCTCGGCGGACTACGCCGACGTCGATGACGGGCTCCTGCTGGTCTGCGTGCTCAAGGGCGCGGTGATGTTCATGGCCGACTTCGCCCGGGCGCTGGGCCGCAACGGGCCGCCCGCCGAGCTGGACTTCATGGCCATCTCCTCGTACGGCCAGGGCACCACCTCCTCCGGCGTGGTCCGCATCCTCAAGGACCTGGACCGGGACATCGCCGGCCGGCACGTGGTCGTCGTCGAGGACATCGTCGACTCCGGCCTGACCCTCTCCTGGCTGCTGCGCTACCTGGAGTCCCGCTCGGCGGCCAGCGTCGAGGTCGTCGCGCTGTTCCGCAAGCCGGACGCGGTCAAGGTGCCGGTGCCGGTGAAGTACGTCGGCTTCGACATCCCCACCGAGTTCGTCGTCGGCTACGGCCTCGACTTCGACGAGCGCTACCGCGAGCTGCCGTACGTCGGCGTACTCAAGCCCGAGGTCTACGCCCGGGCCTGAGCCCCTCTCGCATCGGCGTCCATCGAGCGGACGTTCAGCGGGCTCTCAGCCAGTCGGACTACGGTATAGGTCGGTGGCGTGGAGGCATCCTCCACGCCCGACCCTCGAACCGCAGGACCGGGCGACCGGGCGGTCGGGCGGCCGGGCGCGGGGCTCCCGTCACGTCGGCTGGACCCGGTCCGCCCGACGCGCAGCTGCTGGGCTCGCGAGCTCGCTCCGCGCGCGCACGATGTTCCGTTCGTGCGCGACTGCGGGGCTCGCAAGCTCACTCCTCGCGCACACGGTGTACCGTCGAATGACCGCGGCGCGGCAAACTTCGCGCCTCGGGGTCGAGTCGGCCCGCACGGCGGCTCGGGCCGCCGCAGGCGGCGACACCATCAGACGGACAGGACGTCGATCAGGAGGATGCGGGCGCCTCGGCGCTCGACAACAGCATGGAACGTACGCGTTTCTTCCGCCGACCGGTGGTCTGGATCATCCTGGTCATCCTCGGCGCCGTTGTGCTCAGTCAACTGTTCACCGCTGGTCCCAGCTACCACCGGGTGGACACTTCCGTTGCGCTCGACCAACTCAACACCGGCAAGCCCGCGATCAAGAAGGTCGTCTTCCAGGACAAGGAACAGACGATCCAGCTCGACCTGGCCGAGAAGACCAAGTTCGGTGACACCACCACTGACCGGATCGAGGCGCAGTTCCCCTACGAGGTCGGCGACGAGGTCTGGAACGAGGTCCTCGAGGCCAAGGCCAACAACCGGGTCACCGGGCCGGCCGACGCCAAGGTGTCGTCCGACAGCATCTGGGTGAGCCTGCTGGTCAACCTGCTCCCGATCGCCCTGCTGGTGCTCCTGCTGCTCTTCTTCATGTCGCAGATGCAGGGCGGCGGTTCCCGGGTGCTCAACTTCGGCAAGTCCAAGGCGAAGATGATCACCAAGGACACGCCGAAGACCACGTTCGCGGACGTGGCCGGCGCCGAGGAGGCCGTCGAGGAGCTGCACGAGATCAAGGACTTCCTGCAGAATCCGGCGAAGTACCAGGCCCTGGGCGCCAAGATCCCGAAGGGCGTGCTGCTCTTCGGCCCGCCCGGCACGGGTAAGACGCTGCTGGCCCGCGCCGTCGCCGGCGAGGCCGGGGTGCCGTTCTACTCGATCTCCGGCTCCGACTTCGTCGAGATGTTCGTCGGTGTCGGCGCGAGCCGGGTCCGCGACCTCTTCGAGCAGGCCAAGGCGAACGCCCCGGCGATCGTCTTCGTCGACGAGATCGACGCCGTCGGCCGGCACCGCGGCGCCGGCATGGGCGGCGGCCACGACGAGCGCGAGCAGACCCTCAACCAGCTGCTGGTCGAGATGGACGGCTTCGACACCAAGGGCGGGGTCATCCTGATCGCCGCCACCAACCGGCCGGACATCCTCGACCCGGCGCTGCTGCGCCCGGGCCGCTTCGACCGGCAGATCCCGGTGGACGCCCCTGACATGGAGGGCCGCAAGGCGATCCTGCGGGTGCACGCCAAGGGCAAGCCGTTCACCCCCGACGTCGACCTCGACTCGGTGGCCCGGCGCACCCCGGGCTTCAGCGGCGCCGACCTGGCCAACGTCATCAACGAGGCCGCGCTGCTCACGGCCCGCAAGGACCAGCGGGCGATCAGCAACGACTCCCTGGAGGAGTCGATCGACCGGGTGATCGCCGGTCCGCAGCGCCGGACCCGGGTGATGAGCGACCAGGAGAAGAAGATCACCGCGTACCACGAGGGTGGGCACGCGCTGGTCGCCTGGGCGCTGCCGCACGCCGCGCCGGTGCACAAGGTGACGATCCTGTCCCGCGGCCGGTCGCTGGGCCACACCCTGGTGCTCCCCACCGAGGACAAGTACACCCAGACCCGCGCCGAGATGGTCGACACCCTGGCGTACGCGCTGGGTGGCCGGGCCGCCGAGGAACTGGTCTTCCACGAGCCGACCACCGGCGCCGGCAACGACATCGAGAAGGCCACCCAGCTGGCCCGCGCGATGATCACGCAGTACGGCATGAGCTCCAAGCTCGGCGCGATCAAGTACGGCACCAGCGGCGACGAGCCGTTCCTCGGCCGCAACATGGGCCACGAGCGGGACTATTCCGACGCCGTCGCCGCCGAGATCGACGGCGAGATGCGTGCGCTGATCGAGCTGGCCCACGACGAGGCCTGGGAGATCCTGGTGGAATACCGGGACGTCCTGGACAACATCGTGCTGGAGCTGATGGAGAAGGAGACCCTCTCCACCGCCGACATGGCCCGGATCTGCGCCCGGGTGGCCAAGCGGCCGCCGATGGCGCCGTACAACGGCTTCGGCAAGCGCCAGCCCTCCACCGAGCCGCCGGTGCTCACGCCGGCCGAGAAGGAGGCGCTCAAGGTGCAGGCCCAGGCCGACGGCGCACAGGCGACGGTCGGCGGCACCACCTCGCCCAGCTCGAACAACTCGGACGGTACGCACTGAGCACCGACCCGACGGCCAGTTCCCGGGACGACCGGGGACTGGCCGTCTCCGCGACCGAGCCCGATGGCGACGACGGCCTCGACTACGTGGCCGCACGCCTGATCAGCGGCAAGCTCACCGGCCGACCCGTCGAGGACACCGTGGACCTCGGGCGGATCGAGAAGGCGGTCCGCGAGATCCTCATCGCCGTCGGGGAGGACCCGGACCGCGACGGGCTCCAGCAGACCCCGGCCCGGGTGGCCCGCGCGTACGCCGAGCTCTTCGCCGGCCTGCGGGTCGACCCGGCCCAGGTGCTCAGCACCACCTTCGAGGCCAACCACCAGGAGTTGGTGCTGGTCCGGGACATCGACGTGATGAGCCTGTGCGAGCACCACCTGCTGCCGTTCCGGGGCAGCGCCCACATCGGCTACATCCCGGGGCCGGACGGCCGGATCACCGGCCTGTCCAAGCTGGCCCGGCTGGTCGAGGTCTTCGCCCGGCGGCCGCAGGTCCAGGAGCGGCTCACCTCGCAGATCGCCGACCTGCTGATGGAGCGGCTCGCGCCGCGCGGCGTGGTGGTGGTGCTCGAGTGCGAGCACATGTGCATGGCGATG
Organism: Micromonospora sp. NPDC048063; assembly: GCF_043202855.1. Classification (NCBI taxonomy): domain Bacteria; kingdom Bacillati; phylum Actinomycetota; class Actinomycetes; order Micromonosporales; family Micromonosporaceae; genus Micromonospora; species Micromonospora sp. NPDC048063. The sequence continues at coordinate 125,738 of NZ_JBIDBG010000013.1, forward strand.
CGTGGCATCCAGAAGTCGGGTGCCCAGACCATCACCTCGGCCGTGCGGGGCACGCTCCAGCACGACGCCAAGTCGCGGGCCGAGGCGATGGCGCTGATCATCCCCCGCTGACCGCGACCGACCCGACCGGCCGGTCGGCCCGCACTCCGGGTCGGCCGGCCGCTCGCGTGTCCGGACGCCGCGCGACGGCTCCGCTCGGCCGGCCAACAACTTGCCTTTCCGGGCCCGCGCGGCGGCTCTGCTCGGCCGGCCAACAACTTGCCTTTCCGGGCCCGCGCGGCGGCCCCGCTCAGCCGGCCAGCATCGCGAGCAGCAGGCCCGCGCTGACCAGCACCGCCGGGACCAGGCACACCAGCGCGCCGAGCCGGGCCGTCCGGTCCACCCGGTCACCCTCCCCGGCCGGGAAGAGCCGCCCGACGCCGAGCCAGCCCGCCGCGAACGCCACCGCCGGCATCGGCAGCCCGCAGAGCAGCGCCGCCACGCTCGCCGCCCCGGGACCGGTCGCCACGAACAGCGCCACCTGGATCAGCGGCACCAGCAGCGCCAGCGGCGCGTACAGCAGCAGGTTGCGCGGGCGCGCCGGCCAGGCGGCCAGGCGGGGCAGGCCGCGCGCGGCCAGCGTGGCGTCCGCGGCGTCCGCGCGGCCCCGGGCGGCGCGGAGCGCGGACAGCACCGCGGCCGGCCCGCCCGCCATCGACCGGGCCGCCTCGGTCAGCTCAGGCGGCGTCGGGAGCAGCGAGATCGGTGGTACGCCCCGCTCGCGCAGCCGGGTCTCCTGCGCCGCGAGTCGGGTGCGGACGGCGGTCAGCTCCTCGCGGGCAGCCTGCACCGACCGGGCCTGCTCACCGGCAGCGGTGGCCGCGTCCCGGCGTACCCCGTCGAGCTGCCGGGCGGCGGCGAGGTAGTCGGTCCACGCGGCGGACACCGGGTCGCCGCCCGCGACGGCCCCCGACGGCGCCGCCGCCTCGGGCCCACCCGGCGGCGGCCCGGCGGCGGACCGCTGGCGTCCCGGCCCGGCGTGCGCCGGCCTGCTCCGCGCCCCGCTGCGGGTCATGTCGGCTCTCCCTGCTCCGCGAAGGGAACCAGCACCGTGCCCTGCTCGCCCGGCCCGTCCCAGAGCACCGCCCGGCCGGGGCGGGGCCGCCACTCCACCGGCCGGCCGAAGACCGACGCGAGCTGGGCGCCGGGCAGGTCCACCACCGCCACCGCCGCGAGCTTGTCGACCTCGCCGTCGGGCTCAAGCAGCGCCGCGAAGGACGGCGCCGTGCGCCAGTGGCCGAGCAGGTGCCGCCCGGCGGGCGGGCCCTCCCGCAACAGCGCGCGCAGCCGCTCCGGGGGCAACTGCTCCGGCGACAACACATCCAGGCCGAAGACCACCAGGTATGCCGGCTCGGCGGCGTCCACGGCGGCGAGCAGGCCGGCGGCGTCCACCGTCTCGACCGGGTGCCGCCCGGCCAGCTCGGCCGCCAGCGCATCGGCCAGCGGGCGGCAGTCGTCGCCCGGCGCGGCGAGCACGAAGCGGGCCGTCCCCGGCGCGTGGTGGGCGGCGGTGCTGCGCGCCGCCGTGGCCAGCAGCCGGGCCGCCTCCGGGCCGGGGCCGAGGACAGCCAGGTTGCGCCCCGGGGCTGGCCCCAGCGGCACCGCGACCGTGCTCCGGGGCACGTCCACGGCCCGGCCCAGCAGGGCGGCGGGGCCGGACGCCCGCCCGGCCAGCGCGGCCCGGTGCCGCGGATCGTTACGCAGCAGCGGGCGGGCGTAACCGGCGAAGACCACCGGCGGGGCGGACCCCTCCGGTCGCGCCGACCAGAGCCGCTGCCGCAGCTCCCCGACCGTGTCGGGATGGTCCTGCGGGTCCGGGAAGCGGACCATCCGCTCGTGCCCCCGGATGGCGCCCCGGGGCCCGCCGAGCCCGCCCGCGGTGTTCACCACCGCGCTGCCCACCGGCAGCCCTGCCGCCGAGTCGTTGGTCGGCTCCAGCACCGCGCCCCCGCCGGGCAGCGCCACCCGCACCGGGAACTGCCCCAACACCGAGTCGCGGTCCGTACGCGAGCCCAACCCCAGGTCGCCCTCGCCGGCCAGCACCAGGTGCACCCCGTACGCGCGCCCCGTGCGGGCCAGCGCGTCCAGCCGGGCGGCGGCGTCCACGGCCAGCCGATCCCGCTCGGCGAAGAGCAGCGGAAGATTGTCCAGCACGCAGACGATCCGGGGCATCGCGCGGTGCTGCCGCAGCTCGGCGAAGCGCTGTCCGCCCGCCCGGCCGCCGGCCTCCTCGCGGCGGCGCACCTCCGCCGTCAGCTCGTCGAGCAGGCTCAGCACGTACTCCCGGTCGGCCGCCATCGCCGCGGCCCGGACCTGCGGGATCCACGACCGGTCCCGCTCGGTCTGGAGGAACTCCACGAAGGACTCGGCGTCGGCGAGGTCCACCAGGTAGAGGGCCAGCTCCTCGGGACCGTACCGGGCGGCCAGACCGAGCAGCGCCGTGGTGAGGAAGGTGGACCGGCCCGCGCCGGAGCGGCCGCTGACCAGCCAGTGCGGGGTCAGCTCGGTGAACCCGAGCGACACCGCCCGCCCGCCCGCGTCGCCGACGGTCGTCGCGAGCCCGTCGGCCGCGGTCGCCGTCCACAACTCCCCGTCGGGCGGCGGCAGCAGGTCCGTCAGGGCCAGCCGGGAACCCGCCTCCACCTGCGCGGCCAACCGGCGACACACCGCGTCGACGAGGTCGCCGGGCGGATCCGCCTCGACGAAGACCGGCGAGTTCAACCCGCCCGGAGGCTCCGCGCCGGGGCCCGCGAACGACCCGCCGGGCGGATCACCCAGCAGCGCGTACGCGTTGCGGATCGCCAGCGTGGTCGCCTGCGGCAGCGGGGCACGATCGGCGTACGGGCCCGCCGGGGGCCAGCCGGCCACCACGAGGTGCAGCCCGGCGGACCGGCCCTGCTCGGCCAGCGCTTCCACCCGGGCCAGGTCGGTGGGGCCCGTCAGGTAGGGCAGTGCCGCGATCACCAGCAGCAGTGTCCGGTCGTGCCGGCGACGCCCGCTCGCCCCCGGGGCCACCCACTGTTCGGCCTCGGTGAGCACGGCCCGCAGGCCCGCGACGTCCACCGCCGGGGGCGGCAGCAGGCCCGCGTCGGCGAGCGCCGCGAACGGCTCCAGCGTCGCACCCGTCGCGTCCACCGCGCGGACCAGCAGCGCCCCGGCCGGGGTCGCCGCCAGCAGCCGCAGCAGTACGGCCCGGAGCAGCCCCGCCACCCGGGGATCCCGGGCGTCGGCGTCCACGGCGAGATGCCCCGTGCCGAGCAGCGGCACCAGTGCTGGGAAGCGCGCGTCGTCCAGCGGCGCCGCCGTGCCGACCCGGACGAAGGCGGGCGGCCCCTCGCCAGCGGGTGCGGTCGGGACGACCGCCTCCAGGGGAGCGCCCGCCCAGCCGGGGGCCAGCACCGCCGCCGCGGACCGGAGGCGGTCGGCCAGCTCGTACTGGCGGTGCTGGTCGGCGGGAACGGGACGGGTGTCGTCGAGGATGCCGGCGGCGGCGGTCGCGGTGGCCGCGGCCTGCCGGTGCAGTGCGGCGGCGCGGTTCGTCCGTGCCTTCGGACCGGTCACCGCGTCCACCCCCTCTGTCCGAGGTTGGCAACCCCTCCCCGCGCAGAGACGGTAACCCAGCCGGAGCGGCTCGTCCGGGATGCGCGGCGGCGCTGCGCCGGTGTTGTCGTGGATCTCACCAATGGGGAGTGGTCCGTCACGATCCGCTGCATCTGGGGCATTGGGTCTCCGGCGCCCAGCCGCTAGCCTCAGAGGGTGGAATCAGTGCAGCCCCCCGCCGGTTCCCAGGTCTCCCGCGTACCGGCGCAACGGCCCCCCTCCGACTACCTGGCGCCGCCGTCGCCGGCCCCGGCGCCGCAGCGGCCGAGGCGACGGGCGCGCACTGTGCTCACGGTCGTCGCGAGCATCCTCGCGGCGCTCTGCCTCGGCGGCGTGGCCGCCGGATACGTCCTCTACAACCGCGCGGCCGCCCCCGACCGTGGATCTCCAGACGTCGCGGTGGTCGCCTACCTGCAGGCTGCGCTCGTTTCGCGGGACCAGAATCGCGCGCTGCTCTTCACCTGCGATGGTCATCTCAGGGCAATTGAGGACCTACGCGCTCAAGTCGAACGACGCGAACAGGAGTTGGGCTCCAGCTTCTCCATTAACATTGAGAACGTCGTTGTCTCGATGAACGGCTCGTCGGCAGCCACCGTCACGGCGGTCATCCGCCGTACCGCCTCGGTGGATGGGGTACAGCAGAGCCTCACCGATCGTTGGCGCTTCGAAGTCCAGGATAGGGAGGGCTGGCGAGTCTGTTCCGGAGCGCTGACGAGCTGAGTCATTACTCGATCCACAGCAGGTGGACCGGGACCTCCAGTGTGGTCGGTGACTGGCCCCGCCAGGCCCAGCGGTACCACTCCACTTCAGGCGTGACCCGCACGCAGATGTCCCCGTCGGCGCCCGAGTAGGTTTCGGTGACCGCCCGCAGGTCCCGGTGCTCGACAGACTCCACGACGTGTACGACCCGGCGGCCGGTGACGGCGTCCGCCTCGAAGACCGGGGTCGGCCCACGGTGAGCCGGGGCGTCCAGGGAGACGAGACGGACGCCCGCCTCGCGGTCCACCGACGTGTCCGGCCGCCGGCTCCCCACCGTCTCCACCCAGACCCGCTCCACCGGAACCAGCGGCGCGAACACCTCCACCTGGTCGGACTCCGCCCGGTACCACTCGTGCTCGGGGATCACGGGGACGTAGGTACGGCTGCCCTGCACCACCCGCTCGTCGGCCCGCAGGTCACCGCGCCAGCCGAGCCCGGGCAGGCCGACCAGGACCCGCCGCCCGCGCAGCTCGACCCGCCCGGTGGCCGGCACGATCTCGATCGGCCGGGGCGGTCGGGGGGCCCAGTCGGGCTGTCCGGCGAACGGGTCGGGGAGCGGCTCGTTCATGACGGCTGGCGCCTCACGCCGCGCCCTTGAGCGGCGCACCCCGCGACCGCATGAACGGCGCCGGGTCGATCGCGCCACGGCTGCTGCGATCCTCATCCTTGTGCACCTCGAAGTGCAGGTGCGGGCCGGAGGAGTTGCCGCTGCTGCCCACCTCGCCGATGACCTCGCCGGCTTTGACGGTCTGGCCGACGGAGACCCGGGGCTTGCTCAGCATGTGGCAGTAGCGGGTGATGAACCCGCCAGCGTGCAGGACGTCGACGAACCAGCCGCAGCCGCCCTTGTCCGGCCAACCGTCGGCGTCGCAGCTGAGCCGTCCGCGATTGTCCGGGTCGCAACGGGAGACCAGGACGCGGCCGGTGGCGGCGACCCGGATCAGGGTGCCCTTCGGGGCGGCGATGTCGACCCCGTTGTGCCCGGGCCGCCTCGCCGTGCGGAAGCCCGACCCGACGCCGCCCGGGATGGGCGCCGTCCAACCCGAGGCGGCGATCTCCCCACCGGCGGCGCGGTCACACGCCTGCTTCCCGCCGACGAGCACGGTCCGGGCCGCCCCACCGGCCAGGGCGTTGACGATCTGCGAGGCGACTTCCTCGTGCTTGGCGTAGGCGTCCGGGAAGGCGCTGATCTGCACCGCCTGGGCGGCCCGCGTCAGCGGCATCCGCTCCCAGCTGGGTACCTTGACTAGCTTCTCGTAGAACTTCCGGGCGGCGTACTCGGGCGTCATCCGCTGGGCGACGCTGCCCCAGCTGGCCCGCTGCTGGAAGAGGCCGACAGAGTCGTGGTCTGCTCCGATGCCTTCGTGGGGTAGGTTTCCGGACTCGGCGACGGTTCGGTTTGCAAGATTCAGAAGTCGTGACTCCTGCATCGCAGTCGCCACGGCGATCACCCAGCCGCGTGGCGGCACCTTCATCTCCTGCCCCACCTTGATGATCCGGGCAGCGTTGCGCAGCTGACGCTCGCCGTACTGCGACATCCGAGGCAGGTCGCCAGTTACCTTGACCTGGAAATTCTCGGTGCAGTCCTGGTTCGCCAGCGTCATACCGCTATCGGCGTCTCCACCTAGCTCTGTGAGGAAGAAGGCGCCGGCGCCGCCGGTGCAGCAGAGGAGGGCGAACGTCGCGGTCAGCGCGGCGGCCAGGGCGCCGAGCCGGAGCTGTCGAGGGCGCGGTCGGGTCTCGTCGCTCATGCCTGCTCCCAGTCCACCGCGTCCACCAGCCACCGCCCGTCGGGCGCCACCAGTTCGAGGCGGAGCCGGCCCGTGTCGAGCGGAACCACCACCTCGACGAAGTTCTCGGTCCGGGACCGGAGCGTGACGTCACCGTTGACATGGCCGGCCGGCACCCTGGACGGGTCGGCGCCCGCCAGTTTCTCGGTCAGCGCCGGAGTCGACAGGGGGCGCAGCCCCTCCTGCCACTGGTCCGCCGTGACGCCCGGCTTGCCCAGCCACGCCGCGACGAAGCGCTCGGCGATCTCCTCCGGCGTCGGCTCACCCGCGCGCGTGACCGGAGAGGGGGGAGCGCCCGTCGAGAACGCCCCGTCGTCACCGGCGGTCGGGGCGACCGTGGTGATGGGTCGGCTCGGACGGTTGCTGAGCCCGCCCGTCGGGTCGCCGGGACCGGAGACCAGCCGGGCCGCCCCGATGACCCCGAACACGACCACGGCGAGAGCGAGCGCGATGCCGAACCGGGACCGCAACACCCGGGTGACGAGGAATTCGACGGCCCGACGCACCGCACTCACCGTGCCTCGGAGCGGATCCGCGGCGCGGGCCGTGCCGGCTCACGCTCGGCCGAGCCCGGACGGTAGATGACGAATGACGGGTTCTCGTCGGGCACGTCGGGCTCGGTCCAGGCGGCTGGCTGGCGCCGACGAGGCCGGGGCGCGACCGGGCGGGGAGCCTCCCGTTCCGCGGTCTCTGGTGCCTCGGCGGCCGACTCGCGGCCGTCCGGCCGCTGCCGCTCCTGGTCGCCACTCGTGCGGGCGTGCGACGGGTCCTCCCGGCGGGCCTCCGGCCGCAGGGTGCTCTTCTCCGCCACGACGGCGCGACGCCGGCCCATCGCCGGCTCGGCCGTACCACCGGGCTCCGCCACGTCGAGCCGGGCGGCCGTGCGCATGTCCCGGAAGAAGCGCCGGTGCCAGGAGCCGGCCGAACTGACCGCCTCGCTGCTGTCCTTGCCGCCGAGCTGCGTGATCCGGCGGTAGGGACGCAGGAGTAGCCAGCCAACCACACCACAGAGCCAGACCAGCACCACCTGGAGCCAGCCCGGCAGCGTCGGCGTGCTCATGATCAGGTCCACCGCGAAGAGGTAGATGGCGGCGCCGGTGCCGAAGATGGCGATGTTGAAGACGGCGGCGACCACCGCGTTTCCCAGCCGGCGCAGCCCGGCGCTGGCCGGTCGCAGCAGGCCCACCGTGCCGAGGATCGGCGCGGCGATCACCGCCCAGCGGAAGATCAGGAAGCCCAGCAACACCAGCAACGAGGCGGTCAGGTCGAACATCGCGAAGAGCACGGCGGCGAGCACCGCGATGAACCCGGCCCCGACGCGGTCCATGTCCCGGACCCCTTGGAGGTACTCGTACGCCTCCGGGTCCTCCTCCTTGATCTGCTCCGCCACCTTCATCCACTGCTGCTGCTTCGCCTCGATCGTCGCTTGGCGAGTCGCCGGGTTTGCGCGGATCGACTGGATCTCGCCCCACGTCAACGACCGTGCGTCGTACAGCGCCGGACCGTATTTCTTGGCGGTCTCGCTGTCGGCTGATCCCAGAACGCCCCGCAGCCAGTTCCGGTACAGCATGGATTCGGTGGCGGTGTCGCTGGCCCGGACGGCGGGCGGGCGCTTGTCCTCGCAGCGTTTCGGATCGGGATCTATGCACCGGCCCGGCGCAGGTTCCTTCGCCTGTGGCCCGACAGCATCGTGCACCACACCCAGCGTGGTGACGAGGGTGCCGTCGGCGATGTTCGCCGACTTGACGGGCCAGGCGGCCAGGGCGGTCACCGCCACCATCACCAGCAGCGCCCAGCCCGCCGTGGTCATCGCGTTGCTCATGTCGGACTGGCGGGAGCGCCAGAGCAGGTAGAGACCGACCACGCAGAGCGTGACGATGCCGAAGACGCTGAACACCTTCTGGTAGACGGCCTTGGTCGCCTGGTCCACCAGCGGGTCCGCCCAGCCCCACATCGAGCGCGGGTCCCAAGCACGCTCGCGCAGCGCGTTCGAGGCACCGACCACCGCAGTAGCGACCATGAACTCGCCGTTGGCGACAGTCGTGGTGAACTTGTAGTCCGGGTGGAGCACCGTTGACGCGCAGCCGATGTCGTATGTGGTGTAGCTGTATCCGGCATATCCGTAGAGGCTGTATCGGCCGGTGACGCCGCCCGATGCGGACTCCGGTGGTGAACTGGCGAACCAGCCAGCCAGACCCGCGTCAGGCGCCCCTGGCGTCGGTGGTTCAAGGCACTCCGCCCGTGCTGCTGACACATCCTTGAGCTTGGCGACGCAGGCGCGGAAGTCGGCCTGCCACTCCGGAGTGGTGCAGAGGTCTGCCGAAGCCTGGGCGGTCAGCGGTGCCGGGGCGGCCGCGGCGGCGCCGAGGGCCGGCCAGCCGATCGTTGCCCCGGCTAGTACGCCGAGTGCGAGAAGGAACGCCGCCAGCCGTGCCCGGGCCCCGGCCATGTCACGCCTCCAGATCCGGCAGGACGGCCGGCAGTACCCCGGCGGCCGCGGCGATCGCGGCGGGAGTGGTGTCGAGGTGGTCCAGCAGCCCGTCGACGTACGAGACGTCGACCCGGACCTTCTGCACCCGACCGTCGACGTCCCGCATGACGAACTCGCGGAAGCCGAGCCGGGTGGCGGAGGTCGCGTCGGCGGTGGAGAGCGAGGCGAGGGTGGCCTCGTAGCCGTCGTCGACCGGCACCCGCAGCAGGCGCAGCGCTTCCGAGGCGATCTCCGCGTCCTCGGCGATCCGGCCGACGAAGACGGTCGAGACCAGGTTCTGCACGTCGAGGCCGAGGATGTCGCGTGGGTTCTGCGAGGCCACCAGCGCGGCGAGGTTCCACTTGCGGGAGTCGCGGGCGAGCCGGACCAGGAAGGAGCGGCCGGAGCGCCACCCCTCCATGAAGTGCGCCTCGTCTAGGCCGACGAGCTTGCGGGACGACATCGACCCGCCGTAGCAGCGGCGTACGGCCAGCCGGTGCGCGGTGTGCAGCATCGGCAGGGCGAGCGCCTCCTCGGCCGACCAGTACTCCCGCTCGATCTTCAGGTCGGGCAGCCGCAGCCCGGCCATGGTGATCACGGTGAGCGCCGCGTCCGCGCCGAGCAGCCCCTCCGGCGGCCGGCCGAAGAAGAGCATGGCCAGCGGCATCTCGGCGGTGTCCAGCAGCAGGTTGGCCAGTTCCCTGCCGGCGTCGTCGTCGAGTTGGCTGAGGCAGGCGACCACGTCGTCCAGGGTGGAGGTCTCCTCCGCCGGCACCTGGCGAACGGCGTGCCGGAACAGGGTGGCGGTGGACGCCTCGCGGGCCACCTGCGGCGGCACCAGCATCATGCAGATGTCCTGGACGAGCATCCGCCGCTCGGCGCGGGCGTTGGAGACGGCGATCTCGAACTCCCGGTCGCCCGCCGCCCCGCTGCCGAACTCGGTGCGCAGCGGGGTCGGGATCAGCGAGTACGGCGCCAGGGTGCCGTGCTCGGAGCCGGTCAGGTTCAGCACCCGCGAGTACGGCCGCAGCTCGGGCATGGCGCACAGCCGGGCCAGCGGGCCGGACGGGTCGAGCAGCGTCACCTGGACGCCGCGCCGGGCCGCGAGGTAGCCGAGGGCGCCGAGCAGGGTGGACTTGCCGCCGCCCGGTTCGGCGACGAAGACGGCGAGGCCGGAGCGTTCGCGCACCTCCATCGGGAAGTGCAGGTCGAGGAAGACGGGCCGGCGGCAGGTGCCCGCCGTCCGCCCGATCAGGTCGCCGCGCCGGTCGCCGACCGTGGAGGCGGCCTGCGGGAGGGCGGCGGCGAGCAGGTTGACCGGCATCCGCCGGACGTAGCCGGTGTTGGCGATCGGCTCGCCGGGGATGAACTCGCGGGCCAGCCAGTCCTGGTTCTTCGGGTGTTGCAGCGAGATGCGCAGCTCCCGGGAGTAGAGCTGGATCAGCCGCCGGGCTCGCTCCAGGCACTCCTCGCGGGTCCGCCCGCCGACGGCGATCCGGTGCCAGCCGTGCGCCCGGGCGGAGTCGACCGGCAGGCCGGTCGTCATCTCGTCGCCGATCACCAGGGCCCGCTTGGCCAGCCGCTCCAGCTCGGGCGGGGCGTCGATGCCGTGTTCGGCGTAGTCGAGCTGCTGGGAGCGGATCATCCGGAGCCGGTGCTCGAGGTTACGGAAGGAGTCGCCGGAGCCGAGGATGTCGACCCGGGTGGAGAGCTCCATCGGCCAGGGCAGCCGCTCGTGGAAGTGCAGCCACGGCTCGTGCCGCTCGGGGATCTCCAGCGGTTCCATCCGGCCCACCGCCAGCACGGCGACGTGCCGCTCCTCGCCGGTCATGCGGTTGACCAGCTTGACGGTGGAACCGTACGGGGTGCGGTAGCGCTCCACCTGCTCTGTGAGGGCGAGCAGGTCGCCGCGTTCCCACCGGCCGTCGGTGATCGGGGAGAGCCGGCCGGGGGGCGCCATGCAGAGCGCCACGGAGCGGTAGAGCAGCCATTCCAACTCCTGCGCGGTGACTCGTCGTCCGCGCATGCCGAACGCGCCCAGCACCTCGTCGAACTGCTCGACGGTGCGCCCGAGCTTGCGGCGCTCGCCCTCGGCCACGCCGCGACCGAAGGTGCGCAGCAGGCGTTCGGTGAGCGAGTCGCCGAGGGAGCGGCGGGCGAAGGTGACGCCGAGGTAGGTCTGCCCCTCGGCGTGGTTGACCGAGAGCAGGTGCCGCTGCGCGGCCACCAGGTGGTCGGCCCAGCCGGCGGTGCCCGGGACGTCGGGCAGCGGGGACCGGGTGTGCGTGTCGATGGTGCGGGCCCACTCGTCGGCCGGGAAGGGCCGGGTGGTGCGCCGCAGGTGCAGCCGGAAGCCGGCCAGGCCGGCGTACTGCTCGGAGATCGCCGAGAGCAGCGCCTCCCGCTCCGCGTCCGGCCGGAACGCCCAGCGCACCTCCGGCAGCCAATACCAGGCGGTGACGGTGTTCGGGGTGAAGGTGAGGTGGCCGGCGATCTCGGTGATGGCCAGCTCGACCGCCGGGTCCCGGTCGCCGAACTTGATCTTCGGCGGCTTGACGCGGACCGGCTTGGTGGGCTGGTCGCGCCGGCCGGCGGAGCGCTGGCGCGGCGGCGTCACGTCCCGCCCCGTGCGCTCCGGCAGCCGCTCCCCGGCCCGCCGCGACGGCCGCTCCGGGGGCGCCGGGTCGAGTGGCGCCGGTGGGGGCGGCGGGGTCACGCCGGCCGCCGCCTCGTCCGCCGGTGGGCGGAGCGTCGGCAGCCGGTCCCCGGGCTGGTGCGGCACCCGGACCGCCCGGGCCGGCGGCTCGTGGGCGACCGCCGGAGGCTCGTACGCGACCGCGGGGGGCTCGTACGCGACGGCGGATGGCTCGTACGCGACGACCGGCTGCTCGTACGCGACGGCCGGGGGTTCGTCGTCGGCGTCCGCCGGCGGCGGTTCCACCGCGGGTGCCCGGTCGGCTGTGCCGGTGGAACGGGCGGGCGGCCGGGCGGCGCGCGGCGGGGCCGGGGCGGCGGCCGGGGCCGGCTCGACGGCGGCCGGCTGCTGCGGGATGGCCGCGTGCTCCCGCCCGCCGACCCGAGGCGGCGTGGCGGGCCGCGTGCCGGGGCGCGCCCCTCCGAACAGGTCGAGGAAGGGCGAGTCGATGTCGGCGCTGTCGGCCGGTGGCCCCGGGTCGACCGGCGGCGTCCGGCGCTGCACCGGGCGGGGCGCCTGGAAGACGCCGACGCCGCCGTGCCCGGGGGTGGTCACGAGGGCCGGGTCGAGGGCGACCTCGTCCCGCTCGGGCTCGTCCGGGTAGTCGAACGACCGCGCACGGTTACCGTGCGGGGCGGCCGGACGCCCGGCCGGGGAACCCGGCGTGGAAGAGCGACTCATGCGACCGCCTCACCCGCGTCGTGCGACTGCCTGATCGGCGTACGCCCGGTCATGCCAGTTCCTCCCGGATCCTGATCCGGCTGCCGACCAGGCGGGGGTCCCGCTGCTCGGCGGCCGGCTCCCGGGTCCGCCGCCAGTCGGTCAGCGCGGTGCGGATCACCATGCGCGCCGGCCGGTCCGGGTCGACGTACCGGAAGATGAACGAGGTGGTCACGATGGCCAGCGCGATCTCCCAGGCCGGGAAGAGCTCGACCTGCAGCGTGAACAACCAGTGGATGAACATGTAGAGGGGGACGAGCAGCATGAACAGCCCGTACTGGGCGTAGGGCAGGTGGACCGGAAGGGTGTAGCCGGGCGGCCCGAGGTAGACCAGGCGAGCCCGGTAGATGTCGTCGTCGGTGCGCAGCCGCATGTCGTGCCCGCGCCTATTCGAAGATCAGGTCGATCAGGTAGTCGCCGATGAAGAAGAGTGTGGCGGCTCCGGCGATGAAGGCGAGCCCGACGATCGCGATGGCCGAGCTGGTCAGCACCTTGGAGATCTCGCCCCGGCTGGCCCGCCCGATGAAGATGACGCCCAGCACGGCCAGCAGGATCGGAGCGATCTTGCTGGCGAAGAACGTGACGACACCCTCGGTGTCGATGCCCTTGGGCGCGGGCTCGGCGAGTGGAGTCGACGCCAGGGCGGAGAGCGTGTGGGCGGCGGCGGACGTCACCGTCTCCATCAGCTCGATGGCGATCACTGGAACCTCCCCAAGTCGCGGCCGGCGGCGCCGCGGTGGTGCAGTAGGCATGCCTGGCGGGAACGGTGCTCACTAGCCGCAGCGTCGACGACCCTGCGTTCGTTACCCACCACGGAGGGTGGTGAGCTTTGGGCGGATTTTCCCGCTTCGGCCCTCCCTCCAGGCTTCGCCATCTCGATGCCGGGCAATTCCAAAGCGTACGGGCAGGCCCTCAATGCGACAAGCCGCGAAGAGTCTGCCCGATCCGACCCGGACGACCGATCGTACACCCGTTCGAATGCGCATGTCACCGCCCTCGACCCGGCCCGCCCGGGGTGCTCCGGCCGACCGGTACCGTCTAGTCGTGACCGATCTGGTACGGGCCTCGGCCCCGGTGGTGATGGGCGTTCTCAACGTCACGCCCGACTCGTTCTCCGACGGCGGACGGTACGCCGACCTCGACGCCGCCGTCGGACACGGCGTGCGGCTGCGGGCCGACGGCGCCCACCTGGTGGACGTGGGCGGGGAGTCCACCCGGCCCGGCTCCGACCGGGTCGACGCCGAGACCGAGACGGCCCGGGTGCTGCCGGTCGTCCGGGAGCTGGCCGCCGCCGGCGTGCCGATCAGCATCGACACCACCCGCGCGCGGGTCGCCGAGGCGGCCCTCGCCGCCGGCGCGGCGGTGGTCAACGACGTCTCCGGCGGCCTCGCCGACCCCGACATGGCCCGGGTGGTCCGGGACGCCGGCTGCCCCTGGGTGCTGATGCACTGGCGCGGCCACGCCCGCGAGATGGGCGAGCTGGCCCGTTACACCGACGTGGTCGCCGACGTCCGCGCCGAGCTGGGCCGGCGTGTCGACGAGGCGCTGCGGGCCGGTGTCGCCGCCGACCGCATCGTGATCGACCCGGGGCTCGGCTTCGCCAAGACGGCCGCGCACAACTGGGAGCTGAGCGCCCGCCTGCCCGAGCTGCTGGAGCTGGGCTTCCCGCTGCTCTTCGCGTCCAGCCGCAAGGCGTACCTGGGTCGGCTGCTGGCCGGCCCCGACGACGCCCCCCGCCCCACGGACGGCCGGGACGCGGCCACCGTCGCCACCAGCCTGCTCGCGGTGGCGGCCGGCGCCTGGGGCGTCCGTGTGCACGACGTCCGCGCCACCGCGGACGCGCTCGCCGTCTGGCGGGCCACCGGCGCGCCCCGCCTGACGCCCCCGACCACCGGCGCGGCCCGCCCGGCCCGCGCGGGCGCCGGCCGGGCGGGCGGCACCGCCGACCACGGAGGAGACCGATGACCGACCGCATCCAACTGACCGGCCTGCGGGCGCACGGCCGGCACGGGGTGTACGACTTCGAACGCGCCCAGGGGCAGGACTTCGTCGTCGACGCTGTGCTGGAGATGGACCTGGCCCCGGCGGCGCGCTCCGACGAGGTGGGCGACACCGTCCACTACGGCGAACTGGCCGAGCGGCTGGTCGCCGTCGTCACCGGCGAGCCGGTCAACCTGATCGAGACGCTCGCCGACCGGCTGCTGACCGTCTGCCTGGCCGACCCCAGGGTCGAGGTCGCCACGGTCACCGTGCACAAGCCGGAGGCGCCCGTCCCGCACGCCTTCACCGACGTGGCCGTCACCATGACCCGGCGGCGCGGCCGGTGACCCGGGCCGTCCTCTCCCTCGGCAGCAACCTCGGCGACCGGCTGGCGCACCTGCGCTCCGCCGTGTCGGCCTTCGGCGACGACGTCCTCTTGGTCTCCGGCGTCTACGAGACTCCACCGTGGGGGGACCAGGACCAGCCCGCGTACCTCAACGCGGTGCTGCTCGCCGAGGACCCGGCCGCGACGCCGCGCGACTGGCTGGAGCGGGCCCGGGCGGCGGAGCGCGCCGCGGGCCGGACCCGCGACCCGCGGCGGCGCTTCGGGCCGCGCACCCTGGACGTCGACGTCATCGCCGTCTGGGCCGACGACGAGCCGGTGGTCAGCGACGACCCGGAGCTGACCCTGCCGCACCCCCGGGCGCACCTGCGGGCGTTCGTGCTGCGGCCGTGGATCGACATCCAGCCGTACGGGCGGCTGCCCGGGCACGGTTGGCTGACGGACCTGCTCAACACCGGCCCGGCCGCCGCCGACGCCCTGGATCTGCGCCCCCGGCCGGATCTGGCGATAGAGTCGACGGCATGACCCAGTGGAGCCGGCCGGCATGACGCAGGCGCGATCCCCACGCCCGGGCGGGACGGGTCCGGACCGGTTCCGGATGGGCCCCACCCGGATCTCCACCCTGGTGGTGGCCGGCCTCGGCGCCGCCGCGGTGGCCTGGCTGCTGATCAGCACCCTCTACTACGACTACCTCCCCGACCTGCCGTGGCTGCCGGTGGTCACCCTGGCCGCGCTCGCCGTGCTCGAGGGGTACGCCGCGGTCAACACCCGGGGGCGGATCGAGCGCCGGCCGGGCCGCGACCCGGTCAACCCGCTGCTGGTCGCCCGGTTCGTGGTGCTGGCCAAGGCGTCCTCGCTGGCCGGCGCGATCTTCGCCGGCTTCTACGCCGGGCTGACCGGCTGGCTCTTCGTGGAGCGCACGGACGCCGCGATGGACGACCGGCCGGTCGCCGGCGCCGGCCTGCTCGCCGGGTTGGCCCTGGTGGCGGCGGCGCTCTGGCTGGAGCGCGCCTGCCGCGTCCCCGAGCAGGAGGACGACGAGGACCGCGAGCCCGGCGACCGGGAGAACCGCCCCGGCCCGCGCTGATCCGGGGGGTTACGCCCGGCCTCCCGCACGGGTAGCGTGCCTGCGACCGGAGAGCAACGGCCGCCCCGGCCCGCCCGCGCGTCGGACCTGGACGAGCGGCCACGTGGGAGGCGGCGGCTATGGGGTACGACGAACCGGGGCGCGACGCGTCCACCGAGCCGTCGTCCGGCATCCCGGCCGCCGTCCTGGAGAACGTCTTCGACGACCCCGCGCACGGGGAACCCGGCCGGGACCGGTTCGCGGTCCACGTCGTCTGGGAGTTGCTGCTCCTCGTCACGCTGGGCGTCGGGACGTTCCTGCTCTGGCGGGAGAACCCGGACGCGCTGCGCGGCGCCGGGCTGCGCTCGCTGCTGCTGGACGCGGTCGTGCTCGGGCTGCTGGCGCTGGCCGCCGGGCTGAGCCTGCGTACCGCCGCGGTGAACCTGGCGGTGGGCCCGGTGGCGGTCGCCGCCGCGCTGCACATGGCCGAGCAGGGCGACCGGGGCGTCACGGCGGCTGCCGGGCCGGCCCTGGCGGTCGCCGCGCTGGGCGGGCTCGCCCTGGCGCTGGCCGTGGTGGTGCTGCACGTCCCCGGCTGGGCCGCCAGCCTCGCCGGTGCGGCGGGGGTCGTCGTGTACATCGAGCAGCGCTCCGCGCCGGTCCTCCCGCAGGGTGACTACGACCCGGGGCGCGGCGCGCTGCACCTCTTCGCCGGGCTCGCGGCCGTCGTCGTGCTCGGCGGCTTGTTGGGGGCGGTGCGGGCGGTCCGCCGGCTGGTCGGCCGCTTCCGCCCGGTCGTCGACCCGGCCCGCCGTCGCGGCGTGGTGGCGGCGGTGGTCGTCTCCGGCGCGCTCGTCTGCTCGACCGTGCTGGCCGCCCTCGCCGGCATGCTCACCGCCACCCGCGCCGCCGGGCCGGTCGCGCCCGACGCCGGGCTGGATTGGACGGTGCTGGCGGTCGGCGTGGCGCTGCTCGCCGGCACCAGCGCCTACGGCCGGCGGGGCGGCGTGTTAGGCACCCTGCTGGCGGTGTGCCTGGTCGCGGTCTTCGTCGCGTACGCGCAGGCCAGGGGCTGGACGGTGAGCCGGTGGGCGGTCGGCGCGGCGGCGCTCGGCGTGGGGCTGCTGGTAACCCGCCTGGTCGAGGCGTACGGGCGGCCGGCGGTCGGCGCGGCGGCGGAACCGGTCCCGGTCGGGGACGGCCGGATCGGCACGGGTTGGGCGGCGCCCCGGCCCGACCCGGTCGGCGACTGGCCGCCCGCCCTGCCGGCGCAGTCCACCGAGAGCCCGGCGGACCCCTGGAGCGTGCCGCGGTGGGAGAGCGGGCGCCGCCGGTGGGAGAGCGACGACCGCTGAGCGGCCACCCCCTGACCGGCCGCGGGGCGGGCCGGCGGTGTCGGCCGGTGTCGCGTCCACCCTGCCGGCGGTGATCTCGGCGGTTAGGCTCGGCGGCATGACCGACACACCATCGACCTCCGCCGGCCCGTCGTTCGAGGAGCTCGACGCGCTGTCCACTGAGGAGCTGCGGGAGCGGGCCTTCGCGGTCGCCCGGGAGCGCCGCGACGTGGGCTTCTTCTGGTCGGTGCTGCGGCACCTGCCGAACGCGGACGAGGCCGCCGCGCTGGACGGCGCGCCCAACTCGGTGGGGCCGACGATCGACGAGGCCGCTGCGCTGTGGCGGGAGCTGACCGGGCACGGCTACGAGGAGTCCGCGCCGCTGCTGCGGGCCGCCTTCATCGACTACCTGATGACGCACCCGCGGAAGTGACGGCGGCCGACGGGCCCCGGCAGGTTTGCTCCCCGAGGTCCGCCGGGAACTGATCCGATCATGGCGCTCACCAACCCGCCGCGGGCCGGCGGCCGCTACGGGACGGCGGCGGGCACCGGCGCGCTCGCCGCGCTCCTGCTGGTCGCGGTCTGCGGCAGCCCGGCGTACGTCGGCTGGGCCGCCGGCACCGACCCCACCTCCGCCGGCGGCTGGTTCCTGCAACTGCTCGCCTGGCCGGCCTGGCGGTTCGACGGCGGCGATGCCTCCGGCGGCCTGCTCGTCGCGAACCTGCGGGCCGTCCTGCTGGTGGTCCTCGCGGTGGTCTTCCTCTACCTGCTGCCCGCCACGCAGGTGGCCCGGGTGCAGGGGTCGGCGAGCCAGTTCTTCTCCGGCTGGGCCGCCTACGTCCTGGCCGGCGGCTTCGCCTCGCTGCTCGCCGCCTTCCTCGGCCCCGACCCGTCGCTGCTCACCGCCATCCAGTCGGCCGGCACCGGCGCGACGTACGGCTTCCTCTCCGGCTGGATCGTCGGCACGGCCAGCCTCGGCGGCCGGGCCTGACCCCGCCGGCCCACGATCCCCCGTCGTCCGACCCGGGCCCGCTGCCCGCGGCCCTTCCCGGCCGGGCCGGTCACCGGTCGGGCCGGCCCAGTTCGAGCAGTCGCGTCCGGCTGAGCACGCCCACCGGCCGCCCCTCGTCGGTCACCACCACCCGATCGGCGGCCGAGGTCAGCAGTGCCCCCAGCGCGTCGTACGCCGAGGCGCCCCGCGACACCGTCGGCAGCTCGGCCACCCCGGTCGTCGGCAGCGGCTCGACGGCCGCGCCGGTCAGCGGGGTGACCGCCAGCCGGCGGATGCCCCGGTCGGTGCCGACGAACTCGCGGACGAAGGGCGTGGCGGGCGCCCCGAGCACGGCGGCCGGGGTGTCGTACTGCTCCAGGCGACCGCCCTGGGAGAGCACCGCGATCCGGTCGCCCAGCCGGACCGCCTCGTCGAGGTCGTGGGTGACCAGCACGATCGTCTTGCGCACCTCGGCCTGCAACCGCAGGAACTCCTCCTGCAACCGGGTCCGGGCGATCGGGTCGACGGCCGAGAACGGCTCGTCCATCAGCAGCACCACCGGGTCGGCGGCGAGGGCCCTCGCCACCCCGACCCGCTGCCGCTGACCGCCCGAGAGCTCGTGCGGGTAGCGGCGGCCGAACGTCGCCGGGTCGAGCCCCACCAGCTCCAGCAGCTCGTCGACCCGGCGGCGGCTGCGCTCGCGGGGCCAGCCGAGCAGCCGGGGCACGGTGGCGACGTTGGCGCTGACCGTCTGGTGCGGGAAGAGCCCGACGTTCTGGATCACGTAGCCGATCCGGCGGCGCAGCCGGACCGGGTCCACCCGGGTGACGTCCTCGCCGTCGAGCAGGATGCGGCCACCGGTCGGCTCGATCAGCCGGTTGACCATCCGCAGCACCGTCGACTTGCCGCAGCCCGACGGTCCGATGAGCACCACCAGCTCGCCGGCGGCGATGTCGAGGCTCAGCTCGCGTACGGCCTCGGTGCCGTCCGGGTAGCGCTTGTGGATGCCCTCCAGCGCGATGGACGCCGCACGCGGCCCGCCGTGATCCGTGGTTGCCGGGGTAACGTCCACACATGTCCTTCCGCCTGAGCTACCGGGCCGACCCGGGTAACCCGTGGTTCTCCTGGCAGTACGTGCGGGACAACTCTGACACGATCCTCGCCGCCGTGCGGGAGCACGCCTCGCTGACGGTGCGCGCGGTGTTGATCGCCGCCCTGGTCGCCGTGCCGCTGGCCGTGGCCGCGTACTGGTTCCGCTCGCTGGCCGGGCCGGTGGTGGCCGTCACCGGGGTGCTCTACACGGTGCCGTCGCTGGCTCTGTTCGCGTTCATCGCTCCCTACCTGGGCATCGGCGCGGTGACGGCGCTGAGCGTGGTGGTCCTCTACGCGTTGCTGGTGATCGTCCGCAACGCCCTCGCCGGGCTCAACCAGGTGCCTCCCGAGGTGCGTGAGGCGGCCGAGGGGATGGGGTACGGCCGCTGGGGCCGGCTGTTCCGGGTCGAGCTGCCGCTGGCCCTGCCGGGCATCCTCACCGGCCTGCGGCTGGCCACGGTCTCCACGGTTGCCCTGGTGACCGTGGGCGTGGTGATCGGGCGGGGCGGTCTCGGGCAGTTGATCTTCGCCGGCTTCCAGAACAACTTCTACAAGGCGCAGATCATGACGGGGACGCTGCTCTGCGTCCTGCTCGCCCTGGTGCTCGACCTGATCCTGGCCGGCGTGGGCCGGCTGCTGACCCCCTGGCTGCGGAGCAGGGCGGCGTGAGCGCTCGGAACGCCGCGCGGCGCAGTCCCGCGGTCGCGAACGGAGGGCGGGCCCGATGAACCCCGTCGAGGCGGCGCTGGTCTGGCTCAACGACCCGCTGAACTGGACCAATCCGGGCGGGATCCTGGAGCGGCTCGGCGAGCACCTGTCGATGTCGGCGGCGGCGGTGGCGCTGGGCTGCCTCATCGCCTGGCCGATCGGGCTCTGGCTCGGGCACACGGGTCGGGGTGGGGGCCTGGTGGTGCTGGTGTCGAACGTCACGCTCGCCGTGCCGACGCTGGCCCTGCTCACCATCCTGCCGCTGACCTTCCTCGGCTTCGGCCAGCCGTCGGTGGTGGTCGCGCTGGCCGTCTTCGCGGTGCCGCCGCTGCTGGCCAACGCGTACACGGGGGTGCGGCAGGTCGATCCGGAGGCCCGGGACGCGGCGCGCGGCATGGGCTTCTCCGGGTGGCAGTTGCTGCGCCGGGTCGAGCTGCCGCTGGCGGTGCCCTACCTGGCGGCCGGGTTCCGCACGGCGGCGGTGCAGGTGGTGGCGACCGCCGCGCTGGCCTCCTTCGTCAACGGCGGCGGCCTCGGGCAGATCATCCGCGCCGGGTTCGGGCTGGACATCGCCGCCGGCGGCGGCCAGATCCTCGCCGGCGGCGTGCTGGTGGCCGGGCTCGCCGTCCTGGTCGAGCTGGTGCTGGCCCTGGTCGAGCGGCTGGTCACCCCGCGCCCGCTGCGGGCCACCCGCCGCCGGGCCCGCCGCCGCGCGGCGGACGCGCTGGCCGGCGGCTGAGCTCCGGTCCGCCCCGCGCGGGACGCCACACCCGGGAGTGCCCGCCGACGCGCGCTGCCGCTCACCGACGTCCGCTGTTCGACGGCTGTCGACGGGTGACGATCCGGTGACAAACCTTTCCTCGGGTTGTCGGACCCGTGTGGAAGATGTTGGGTGGAAAATCGCGGGCGGCCGGAAAGGGGGCCGCCCGACGGACACAGCGGGCGGCCGGAGAGGGATCGCCCGTCGGACACGCGGCCGGCCCGGACGGGTCGCGCCGGGACACGGAAGGCGGGCACTGATGCGCGCACGTACACGACTGGCGGTCGGTGCGGTGGGAGCCCTCGCCGCGGCGGGGCTGTTGACCGGATGCGGCGACGCCGGCTCCTCCGGCACGGACGCCCCGGAGCAGGCGGCCTCCGGGGCCGGCTGCGCCCCGGTCGCCGGTGACCAGCTCGTCGTCCTCGACGACGACAAGAAGCTCCAGAACACCGACAACGTCATCCCGGCGGTCAACGCCAAGGCGGCCAACCCGCAGCTGCTCGCGGCGCTGGACAAGGTCTCGGTGGCGCTCGACACGCCGAAGCTGATCCAGCTCAACAAGGCCGTCGACGTGGACCGCAAGACGGCGCAGAAGGCGGCCGAGGAGTTCGCCGCGGCCAACGGCGTCACCACGGGCATCGCCAAGGGGCCCGGCGGTCAGATCGTGATCGGCGCGGCCAACTTCACGGAGAACGAGATCCTGGCCGAGCTCTACAAGATCGCGCTGACTGCCGCCGGCTACGAGGCCAAGGTGCAGCAGATCGGCAACCGCGAGCTCTACGAGCCGGCCCTGGAGCGGGGCGAGATCCAGGTGGTCCCCGAGTACGCGGCGACCATGGCCGAGTTCCTCAACACCAAGGCCAACGGCAAGGACGCCCAGCCGGTGTCCTCGCCCGAGCTGGAGAAGACCGTCGCCGCGCTGAAGACCGCCGGCGACAAGGCGGGCCTCGTCTTCGGCACGCCCGCCGCCGCCCAGGACCAGAACGCCTTCGCCGTGACGAAGACCTTCGCCGACAAGTACGGCGTCCGCACGCTCTCGGACCTGGCGGCCAAGTGCTCGGGCCAGGCCACCGTGCTGGCCGGGCCGCCGGAGTGCCCGCAGCGGCCGAAGTGCGGGGCCGGGCTGGTCCAGGTCTACGACTTCAAGGCCGGCTCGTTCAGCTCGCTGGACCAGGGCGGCCCGCAGACCAAGAACGCCCTGAAGACCGGCGCCGCCAGCGTGGGCCTGGTCTTCTCCTCGGACGGCGCGCTGGCCGCCAGCTGATCCCCGGCCGGGCGCCGGCGGCCCCGCGCCGCCGGCGCCCGGCTGCGCCGTCCCGTCCCGCCGGGCCTCTCCAGCCGTTCCCAGGCGGGGGAACTCTCGGTAGGCTGCGGACCCATGCCAGCCCCGGTCGCCCCCGCCGACAAGCGCAATCCACCGCTGCTCACCGTGCTCTTCTGGATCGGCGTCGCGCTGGCGCCGGTGGCAGCGCTGATCCTGCTCGTCGCCGACGGCAACGGTCCGCTGCGGTTCGCCGCCGTGCTCGCCATCCTGGCCGTGGTCCTGATCGGCCTGTCGATCGCGTTGCGCGCCGACGGCGCCGGCCCGGCCCGCACCGAGGAACTGCTGGACGAGATGGCGCAGCTCCGCCACGAGCTGCGCGGGGAGATCGTGGCGGCCGCCCAGCGCGGCAACCAGGCGCTCGACCAGGCCCAGCGGGCCCAGGAGGCGGTCGCCGCGCTACGCCGGCGGCTGGACGCCAGCAGCGCCGCGCTGGCCGGAATCGACGACCAGGCCGATGCCGGCCGGGCCCCGGGATCCGCCGACGACGGGTTCTCCGGCCGGGGGCGGGCGCCGGGCCAGGACGATCCGGCGCCCCGCTGGGGACGCGCCGACCGGGACGACGAGGAGCCCGCCCGCCGGCCCCAGCCGGGCCCGCGCGCCGAGCGGCCGGCGGCCCAGGCCGGGGCGTACGGCGCGGACCGGCCCACCGGCGGCTCGGCCGGCGGGTACGGCGGGGACCGGCCCGCCACCACCGGGTCCGCCGGGGTGTACGGCGGGGACCGACCCGCCGGCGGAGCGGCCGGGGTGTACGGGGCGGCCCGGCCGGCGGAGCCCGAGAGCCAGCCCGCCGCGCGCCCGCTCGGGGTGGTGCGGCACACCGAGACCGTGCACGTCACCACCCGGCACACCATCGTGGACGGTGGCGCGTCCGTGCCCGGCGACCCCGGCACCCGGTACGGCGACGGGTACGCGGGACGGTGGTCACCGCCGCCGGAGGAGCGGCCGTGGTCCGGCGAGTCGGACGACCGGTCCCGGACCGGTCACGGCGACCCGGCGGACCGGCCCCGGCGCGACGACGACCGTTCCCGGCGGAACGACGACCGGTCGTGGGCGACGGCCGGCGCGCCCCGGGACGACGACCGGTCGCGGTCGCGCGACGGGGGCGAGTGGTCCGGGCAGGGGACCGACCACGAGCGGCCGGGCCGACGGGACGAACGCGGGCAGCGGCAGGAGCGCGGGCAGCAGTGGGACGACCGGGGCTGGGACGGCACGGGCGGGCCGGCGGCCTGGGCCGCCCCGGCCGAGCAGCCGGGGCGGGGCCGGCCGCACCAGCCCGACGAGGCGGGGCCGGAGCGCGGTGAGTACTGGTCGCAGCTGCGCGCCGGTGACCGGTGGGCGGCCGTGCGGGACGACGACCGGGGCCGGGAACTGCGGGTCGGGGAGCGGCGTGCCGAGGTGCACGCGGACGTCACCGGCACCGAGTACCGGGTCGCGGACCGCTGGGCGACGGTCCGCCGGGACGAGCCGCGTCGGGAACGGGCGGACGACGGATGGCGGGGCGGCTGGGCGGAGCCGGGAGACGCGCCGGCGCTGCCGGCCGGCGGGGTGCCGGTGCCCGAGGAGTGGCGCCCACCCCGCCAGCGCGGGCACCAGCCCGAGGCGCACCGCGCCCGCCAGCCGGAGCCCGAGCCGGAGCGGTACGGCCGGCGGCAGGAGGAGCGCCACGGCTACCCGCCGCAGGACGACGCCCCCCGCGCGGGCGGCTCGCGTTCGGCCGACCGCTGGCGCTGACCGGCGACCGGGGCCGCGCGGGTCACTTGTCGATGTCGCCGACCACGAAGAACATCGAGCCGAGGATGGCGATCAGGTCCGACACCAGGCAGCCGGGGAGCAGGGTGGCCAGCGCCTGCACGTTCGCGTACGACGCGGTGCGCAGCTTGAGCCGCCACGGCGTCTTCTCGCCGCGCGAGACCAGGTAGTAGCCGTTGATGCCGAGCGGGTTCTCGGTCCAGGCGTAGGTGTGGCCCTCCGGCGCCTTGAGCACCTTCGGCAGCCGGGTGTTGACCGGCCCGGTGAGCCGGTCCACCCGGTCCAGGCACTGCTCGGCGAGGTCGAGCGAGGCGTACACCTGGTCGAGCAGCACCTCGAAGCGGGCGTGGCAGTCCCCGGCGGTCTTCGTCACCACCGGCACGTCCAGCTGGTCGTAGGCCAGGTAGGGCTCGTCGCGGCGCAGGTCGAGGTCGAGGCCGGAGGCCCGGGCGACCGGCCCGGACGCGCCGAACGCGGCGGCGTCCGCCGCGGTGAGCACGCCGACGCCGACCGTGCGGGCCAGGAAGATCTCGTTGCGCCGGATCAGGTTGTCCAGGTCCGGCATGCGTCCGCGGACCTCCGCGATGGCGGCCCGCGCCCGGCCGGTCCAGCCGGACGGCACCTCCTCCTTGAGGCCGCCCACCCGGTTGAACATGTAGTGGATCCGGCCGCCGGAGACCTCCTCCATCACGGCCTGGATCGTCTCCCGCTCGCGGAACGCGTAGAACATCGGCGTGATCGCGCCGATCTCCAGCGGGTAGGAGCCGAGGAACATCAGGTGGTTGAGCACCCGGTTCAGCTCCGCGAGGGCCATCCGCAGCCAGGTGGCCCGTTCCGGCACCTCCATGCCCATCAGCCGCTCCACGGCGAGCACCACGCCCAGCTCGTTGGAGAAGGCCGAGAGCCAGTCGTGCCGGTTGGCCAGCACGATGATCTGCCGGTAGTCGCGGACCTCGAAGAGCTTCTCCGCGCCCCGGTGCATGTAGCCGACGATCGGCTCGCAGGCCACCACGCGTTCGCCGTCGAGCACCAGCCTCAGCCGGAGCACACCGTGGGTGGAGGGGTGCTGCGGCCCGATGTTGAGCACCATGTCGGTGCCGAGCTGCTCCCCGCCGGTGCCCGCCACCAGGCCCGCTCCGGTGCCGACGGTCAGCTCGCGGAGGTCGCCGGCGTCCGTGGTCATGTCCGTCATCGTGCCATGAACCGCGCGGGGTCGACGCCGACCGGTTGCCGCAGCCACCAGTGCCCGCCCAGCCCGGCCGGGTCGGTCAGCTCCGCCACGGCCGAGGCGGCGGCGAGCGCCCGCACGTACCCGACCGGGTCACTGGCGGCCAGGCTCAGCACCGGTCGCCCGCCGTCGGCCCCGAGCGCCCGCAGCGCCTCCCGCTGCGACACCAGGTCGTACGCGCACCGGGCGACCCGCCCACCGGCGGAGGCGACGGAGTCGACGGCGACGTGTGCGGTGACGTCGCGGGTCCCGTCGGGCACCGGCGGCACCTGCCGCCCGCCCCGGTACCCGGTCAACGTCCCGTCCAAGGGCCGGCCGCCTCGCAGGTGTCCGTAGTCCACGGCCAACGCCAGCCCCCGGTCGATGTGACTCACGGCGTCCGCCCATGCCTCGTCGCGGGTCCGGCCGATCTCGGCGCGCACCCCGGTGGGGGGTTCCGGGCGGCCCGACCCGCTCCGGGCGGTCAGGCTTGATCCCTCCGCGGGTCGGGCCGCCCGGAACCCCGACCCGGTCGGGCCGATCCCGTCCGCTCCGGCCTCCGGCGCCGGCCACCACCGGGCCAGCCAGTCCGCATCGGCGGGGTCGACCGGGTCACCCACGGTCTCCGCACCGGTGGTGGGGTCGACCAGCAGGTAGCGCCAGCCGTCGGTGGTGTGCACCGCCACGTCGAGCGGCACGTTGTCCAGCCACTCGGTAGCAACCAGCAGCCCGGTGATCCCGTCGGGGATCTCGTCCAGCCAGTCGATCCCGCCCGGCAGGTCGGCCGGTCGGGGCGCCTTCTCGACGGCGGTGAGGCGTACCCGGGAGGCGAGCGGAACAGGCGTGGAGGGCGCGGGACCGGCGGACGTTGGGCCGGGCGAGAGCGAGGGCCGGGCGGCGGCCGGGGGAGTCGGGGTTGCCGGGGAGCCCGCCCGCGGAGGGATCAAGCCTGACCGCCCGGAGCGGGCGGGCTCCCCGGCAACCCCCAGTGCGGAGGAGAGCTGGCGCAGCAGCTCACCCCGGCCCGCTCCCACGTCGACGACGGAGAGGACAGCCGGGTGGCCGAGGGCGGCGTCGACCTGCTCGACGAGCCGCAGCAGCGCGGCGGCGAAGGCGGGGGACGCGTGCACGCTGGTGCGGAAGTGGTCGGCCGGGCCGGAGCCGGCGACGAAGAACCCGCCCGGCCCGTAGAGCGCCCGGTCCATGGCGTCCCGCCAGCAGACCGGCATCAGTTCATCCCTCGTCCCGCGTGGACGACCAGATCTCGTCCGCCACGACCCGCTTCGTCACAGGCGGCACTGTAGCCGCAGCCGGCCGCCCGCGCCGCCGGGAACGCCCCCGCGCACCGCCCGGTGAAGGTTTTCACAGACCCTGTTTCGGCTCCGTCACGGCGGCGCATACTTGCGATCGACCGGTACCCCCTCCGAGGACTGGATCGTTGCCATGAGCGCACCGCTGCGCCCGCAGGCGGCCACCCCGCCTACGGCCGCCGTACCGTCGGGCGGCGCCACATCCGGCGCCCCGCTCTCCTTCCCGCGCACGCTCACCGTCGGCGTCGTCGGCGCCGGCCGGGTCGGCGCGGCGCTGGGCGCCGCGCTCGTCGCCGCCGGCCACCGGGTGGCCGCCGCCTCCGGCGGCTCCGGTGCCTCCCGGGCCCGGCTGGCGCTGCTGCTGCCCCGGGTGCCCCGCCGCTCCGCCGCCGCCGTGGCCCGCGCGGCCACCGACCTGCTGCTGCTCGCCGTGCCGGACGACGCGCTCGCCGGGGTCGTCACCGACCTGGCCGACAGCGGCGCGCTGCGTCCCGGCCAGGTCGTGGCGCACGTCTCGGGCGCGCACGGATTGGCCGTGCTCGCCCCCGCCGCCGCGGCGGGCGCCCGGCCGCTCGCCCTGCACCCCGCCATGACCTTCACCGGTACGCCGGACGACCTCGCCCGGCTGGCCGGCATCTCGTACGGCGTGACGGCCCCGGTGGAGCTGCGCCCCCTGGCCGCCCGGCTGGTCGCCGACCTCGGTGGCGTGCCGGAGTGGGTTGGCGAGGCCGACCGGCCGCTCTACCACGCGGCGCTGGCGCACGGCGCCAACCACCTGGTGACCCTGGTCAACGAGGCGGCCGACCGGCTGCGCGACGCCGGGGTGGCCCAGCCGGAGAAGGTGCTCGCCCCGCTGCTGCGGGCCGCCCTGGAGAACGCGCTGCGCCTCGGCGACGACGCGCTGACCGGGCCGGTGTCCCGGGGCGACGCCGGCACGGTCGAGCGGCACCTGGCCCGGCTCGCCGCCACCGCACCCGAGTCGGTCCCGCCCTACCTGGCCCTGGCCCGGCGTACGGCCGACCGGGCCATCGCCGCCGGCCGGCTCCGCCCGGTCGACGCGGAGTCGCTGCTCGGCGTGCTGGCCGGGCCCCGGCGGGAGGTGGCCGCGTGAACGGGCCGACGGTGGACGGAGGGGGCCGCGTGACGGAGTTGGTGCACACCCGCGCCGAGCTGGCCGCGGCGCGGGACGGGCTCAAGGGCACCGTCGGCGTCGTGATGACCATGGGCGCCCTGCACTCCGGGCACGAGACGCTGCTGCGGGCGGCCCGGGAGCGGGCTGACCACGTGCTCGTCACGATCTTCGTCAACCCGCTCCAGTTCGGGCCGAACGAGGACTTCGACCGTTACCCGCGCACCCTCGACGCCGACCTGGAGATCTGCCGGCGGGCGGGTGCCGACGTGGTGTTCGCCCCGTCGGTGGCGGACATGTACCCGGACGGCCAGCCCCGCGTCCGGGTCAACCCGGGTCCGCTCGGCGAGGACCTGGAGGGGCAGAGCCGCCCCGGGTTCTTCCACGGGGTGCTGACGGTGGTGCTGAAGCTGCTTCAGCTCACCCGCCCCGACCTGGCGTTCTTCGGCGAGAAGGACTACCAGCAGCTCACCCTGGTGCGGCGGATGGCCCGGGATCTCGACGTGCCGGTCGAGGTGGTCGGCGTGCCCACCGTGCGGGAGCCCGACGGGCTCGCCCTGTCCAGCCGCAACCGCTACCTGTCCCCGGCCGAGCGGGAGATTGCGTTGAGCCTGTCGGCGGCGCTGCGGGCCGGTGCCGAGGCCGCCGACGCGGGCGGTGACGCGGGGGCCGTGCTCGCCGCCGCGCACGCCGCCTTCGGCGCCGGTACGCCCGGCGCGCGGCTCGACTACCTGGTGCTCACCGACCCGGACCTGGAGCCGGGGCCGGTGTCCGGTCCGGCGCGGCTGCTCGTCGCCGCCTGGGTCGGCGGCACCCGGCTGATCGACAACGCGGCGATCCGGCTCGCCCCCCGTTCCTGAACCCGACCCCCACCACGTTTCCGCGAAAGGCATCCCGATGCTGCGCACCATGCTCAAGTCGAAGATCCACCGGGCCACGGTGACCCAGGCCGACCTGCACTACGTCGGCTCGGTGACCGTCGACGAGGACCTGCTCGACGCCGCCGACCTGATCCCCGGCGAGCAGGTGGCGATCGTGGACATCACCAACGGGGCCCGGTTGGAGACGTACGTGATCCCGGGCGAGCGGGGCAGCGGCGTGATCGGCATCAACGGTGCCGCCGCCCACCTGGTGCACCCGGGTGACCTGGTCATCCTCATCTCGTACGGGCAGATGGACGACGCCGAGTCCCGGGCCTATCGGCCGAGGATCGTGCACGTCGACGCCGACAACCGCATCGTCGACCTGAACGCCGACCCCACGACCGCCGCCCCCGGCACCGCCGGCGCCCCCGTTCCCAACCCCTACGCCGCCGTCTGACCCGCCCGCCCCGTCCGCCCCGTCCGTTCCCCGCGATCTTGCACTGCGGCCCGCCTTTTGTCACCACAAGTCCTGTTTGCCCGGGCGGTAACTGCAAGATCGCGGCATAGTGGGGGTGAGTGGGAGCGCAAACGCGGTCTGTCACCGGAGGGCAGCGGTGGGTAGTCTGGGTGCCCGTCGGAGAGACGCGGTGGCTGGGGGAGGCCGCGATGCGCCGTTCGATGACCACCCTGCTCGCCGCCGTGAGCGCGGCAGTCCTCCTGGTCGGCTGCGCCGGCTCCGCCGGGCCGGACGGTGACCTGACCGACGACTGGGCGGCCCTGCCCGCGCCCGGCTCGTTCACCCCGGCCGCCGGCGTCTGCCAGGCCGCCGACTTCACCGACGTGGTGACCCTGGCGGCGTACGCGCCGGTGGACTGCGCCGCGCCCCACCGGGTCGAGACCGTGCACGTGGGCGCCTTCCCGGCCGAGCGGGCCACCCCGCCGCCGGGCGGCTCGGCCGAGCTGCGGGGCGCGTTCGCCGACTGCGACGCCCGCGCCACTGGGCACGTCGGCGACGACTGGCGGGCCGGGCGGCTCCGGCTGGCGGTGGCCCTGCCGTCCGGGCCCGGCTGGGCGGCCGGCTCCCGCTGGTACCGGTGCGACCTGACCGAGGTGAGCACCGTCGAGGCCGCCGCCACGGTGGTCACCCGCTCCGGCAGCCTGCGGGACGCGCTGCGCGGGCCGTCGCCGTTGCGGCTGGGCTGCCAGCAGACCAGGGCCGGCGGCGGGGCGGTGCGGACGCTGCTCCCCGTCGACTGCGCCACCCGGCACGACGCCGAGTTCGTCGGGGTGTGGCGGGCGCCGGACCGCCCGTACCCGACCCGGGCCGCCGACTGGGCCCCGCTCTATGCCGGCTGCCGCTCGGTGCTGGGCCGCTACGTGGGGGTGCCCGACGACGCGGACCTGCGCTTTCGCAGCGGGGTGGTGGTGCGACCGCCGGGGGCGGGGCGCTGGCGCGTCGGCGACCGCGGCGTCCGCTGCTACCTGTGGCTCGACGACCGTACGGTGACCGGCTCCCTGAGGGGCGCGGGCCCGGCCGCCCTGCCGGTCCGGACGAGGTAGGCCCCCCACCCGGCCACCGGACGCGATGGCCCAAACCACTCGTCCCGCCCCCGCCGCCCCCCGCGAGGGACCTTCGGGTTGACTGTGGGCATGGACCTTCCGACCGTGGACCTGCCGGCGCTGCCCCGACTGCTGGCCGCCCCCGCGCCCGGCTGGGTGGAGACCACCGACGTGATCGTGGTCGGCTCCGGGGTGGCGGGGCTCACCGCCGCGCTGCACCTGCGGGAGGCGGGCCTGCACGTCACCGTGGTCACGAAGGTCAACATCGACGAGGGTTCGACCCGCTGGGCGCAGGGCGGCATCGCCGCCGTGCTCGATCCGCACGACACCTCGGCCGCGCACGCCTCCGACACGGAGATCGCCGGCGTCGGGCTCTGCGACCCGGCGGCGGTGCGGGTGCTGGTCGAGGAGGGCCCGACCCGGCTGCGCGAGCTGATGCGGATCGGAGCGGAGTTCGACCGCAACCCGGACGGCTCGCTGATGCTCACCCGCGAGGGCGGGCACCGGGCGGACCGGATCGTGCACGCCGGCGGCGACGCCACCGGGGCCGAGGTCCAGCGGGCCCTGCACGCCGCCGTCCGCCGCGACCCGTGGATCCGGCTGGTCGAGCACGCCCTGGTGCTGGACCTGCTGCGCGCGCCCGGGGACGGCCCGGGCGGGCTCGGCGCGGCCTGCGGCATCACCCTGCACGTGCTCGGCGAGGGCAGCGAGGACGGGGTGGGCGCCATCCTGGCCCGGGCGGTCGTCCTGGCCACCGGCGGGATGGGCCAGATCTACGCGGCCACCACCAACCCGGCCGTCTCGACCGGGGACGGGGTGGCGCTGGCGATGCGCGCCGGCGCGGCGGTCACCGACGTGGAGTTCGTCCAGTTCCACCCGACCGCGCTGATCACCCCGGCCGGTGCGGGTGCGCCGGGCGCCGGGCACGCCCAGCAGCCGCTCGTCTCCGAGGCCCTGCGCGGCGAGGGCGCCCACCTGGTCGACGGCGACGGCAAGCGGTTCATGGTCGGGCAGCACGAGCTGGCCGAGCTGGCGCCCCGGGACGTGGTGGCCAAGGGCATCCACCGGGTGCTGCTGGCCACCGGCGCGGACCACGTCTTCCTCGACGCCCGGCACCTGGGCGGCGACTTCCTGGCCCGGCGCTTCCCGACCATCGTCGCGTCCTGCCTGGCCATCGGGGTCGACCCGGCGGCCGACCTGATCCCGGTGGCCCCGGCCGCCCACTACGCCTCCGGCGGCGTCCGCACCGACCTGCGCGGTCGCACCTCCATCCCCGGCCTGTACGCCTGCGGCGAGGTCGCCTGCACGGGCGTGCACGGCGCGAACCGGCTGGCCAGCAACTCCCTGCTGGAGGGGCTGGTGTTCTCCCGGCGGATCGCCGAGGACGTCGCTGTCGGGCTGCCGGAGCAGGCCCAGCCGGCGTCGACCGGCGCCTGGGTCGGCGGCGAGGGCTGGGTGGTGCCGGCCGAGGTGACGCCGACCATGCAACGGGCGATGACCCGGGGCGCGGGCGTGCTCCGCTCGGCGCAGACCCTCGCGGGGACCGCCGACGCGCTGACCGGGCTCGGCGCGGGCCGGGGCCGGCCCCGGACGGCCGACTGGGAGGCGACGAACCTGATCACCGTGGCGTCGGCGCTGGTCGCCGCCGCGTACGCCCGCCGGGAGACCCGGGGCTGCCACTGGCGGGAGGACTTCCCGACGGCCGACGAGCGGTGGCTCGGCCACCTCGTCGGCGCGGTCGGGGCGCAGGGCCGGATGACGTCTCAGTGGGAGGGGAATCGATGACGGAGTCGACGGAGCGGGCGTTGCGGGACGCCGGCCTGGACCCGGCGCAGGTGCGGCGGGTGATCGGGAACGCGCTCGCCGAGGACCTGGGGCCCGACTTCCTCGACGTCACGAGCGTCGCCACCATCCCCGCAGGGCAGACCGACACGGCCGACCTGGTGGCCCGCGCCGACGGCGTGGTGGCCGGGTTGGCCGTGGCGGCGGCCGTGTTCGAGTTGGTCGGCGAGGTGACCGGTGCCGGCCGTACGGTCGAGGTGTCGCTGGTGGCCCACGACGGCGCGCGGGTGGCGCGCGGCGACGTGCTGGCCACGGTGACCGGCCCGACCCGGCTGCTGCTCACCGCCGAGCGGACGGCGCTCAACCTGCTCTGCCGGATGTCCGGGGTGGCCACCCACACCCGGGCCTGGGCGGACGCGCTGGCCGGCACCAAGGCGATGGTGCTGGACACCCGCAAGACCACCCCGGGCCTGCGCGCCCTGGAGAAGTACGCGGTCCGCGCCGGCGGCGGCACGAACAAGCGGATGGGCCTGCACGACGTCGCCATGATCAAGGACAACCACAAGCTGGCGGCGGGCGGGATCACGGCGGCCTTCCGTCGGGTCCGGGAGACGTTCCCGGACGTGCCGGTGCAGGTCGAGGTGGACACGGTGGCCGAGGCGGTGGAGGCCGTCGAGGCCGGAGCGGAGTTCCTGCTGCTGGACAACATGACCCCGGAGATGCTCACCGAGGTGGTTGCCGCCGTGGGGGACCGGGCGGAGCTGGAGGCGACCGGCGGGCTGACCCTCGACGTCGCGGCGCGGTACGCGGCGACCGGCGTCGACTTCCTGTCGGTGGGCGCGCTGACCCACTCCTCGCCGATCCTCGACATCGCCATGGACCTGCGCACCGAGTGAACCGGCGGCCGGTCGTTGTCTAGGCTTCGTGCGTGCTGCTCTGCATCGACATCGGAAACACCAACACCGTGCTGGCGACCTTCGACGGCGACAAGCTGGTGCACTCCTGGCGGATCAAGACCGATGCGCGGTCGACGGCGGACGAGCTGGGCCTGAAGTTCCGGGGCCTGCTCGCCGGGGACGCGGTCGAGATCACCGGGGTGGCGGCCTGCTCCACCGTGCCGGCCGCGCTGCGCTCGCTGCGCACCATGCTGTCCCGCTACTACGCCGACCTGCCGAGCGTGATCGTCGAGCCCGGGGTGCGCACCGGTGTGCAGCTCGCCATCGACAACCCGAAGGAGGTGGGCGCCGACCGGGTGGTGAACACCCTGGCCGCGTACACCCTCTACGGCGGGCCGTCGATCGTGGTGGACTTCGGCACCACCACCAACTTCGACGTGATCAGCGACCGGGGCGAGTTCCTCGGCGGCGCCTTCGCGCCGGGCATCGAGATCTCCTTCGACGCGCTCGCCGCCCGAGCCGCCCAGCTGCGCAAGGTGGAGGCCACCCGGCCCCGCTCGGTGATCGGCAAGAACACCGTCGAGTGCCTCCAGTCCGGCCTCTACTTCGGCTTCGCCGGCCAGGTCGACCGGATCGTCGAGCGGATGACCGAGGAGCTGGGCGAGGTGCGGGCCGTCATCGCCACCGGCGGGCTCGCCGGCCTGGTGATCAACGAGTGCCGCACGATCACCCACCACGAGCCGATGATCACCCTGATCGGCCTGCGGATGGTCTACGACCGCAACGTCTGACCCCGCCGGCCCCGGTCCCGGGCCGCCGCCGGGGCCGGGCGCCGCCGCCGGCCTCAGCGCCGCCGGGCGCGGCAGACGAGGGTGCGGTACGGCAGGTCGAAGCGCTCCCGCCCGGCCAGGTCGGGGTGGGTGTCCAGCAGGTCGCGCAGTTCCCGGTCGAGGTCCCGCCGCCGTTCCGGGTCGGCCGTCAGGTAGTACGAGCGGGTCCGGACCATCCCGACCAGCTCGTCCGGGGTGAGCGTGGTGCGGTGCGCGAAAACGGCCTGCTCGGCCGGCGCGAACGCCGGTCCGAAGTCGCCGACCCGGCTGGCCAGGTCGTCGGCGCTGCCGCCCATTCGGGCGATCTTCGTCAGCTCCGCCACCCAGCCGGTCCGCTCGTCCCGCAGGTTCCAGATCGGCGCGAGGACGCCACCGGGCCGGAGCAGCCGGGCGATCTCGGCGTGCGCCCGCTCCCGGTCGAACCAGTGGTACGCCTGCCCCGCCAGCACCGCGTCGGCCGCGCCGTCCGGCAGCGGCACCGACTCGGCGCTGCCCGCCACGGCCGTGGTGCCCGGGGTGACGGCGTCCAGGCGGGCCCGCATCCCGGGGTCCGGCTCGACGGGCACCACCTCGTGTCCGAGGGCGAGCACCCCGCGGGTGAGGATGCCGGTCCCGGCGCCCAGGTCGACGACGCGGGCGGGCGCGCCCAGCCCGTCGAGCGCCCAGCGCACCGCCTCCTCCGGATAGCGGGGCCGGAACCGGTCGTAATCGCCCGCCGCCGCACCGAACGACAGGGCGTGAGTGGGGTCGGTCATGGCGGGCAGGTTATCCCGTAACGCCTCCCTGGCGCCTTGAGTACGCTCGGGGCCTGACCCCGCCCGAAATCTCCTTCTGAGGAAGCGTGCCGTGACCGAGCAGACTCCCGTGCCAGTCGACCCCGCCGACGACCTTCCCGAGCAGATGAAGGTCCGCCGGGAGAAGCGGGACCGGATGCTCGCCGAGGGCGTCGAGCCGTACCCGGTCGGATTTCCCCGGACCAGCACGCTGGCCGAGATCCGCGAGAAGTACGCCGAGCTGCCCACCGACACCGCCACCGGCGACCGCGCCTCGGTCACCGGCCGGGTGATCTTCGTACGCAACACCGGCAAGCTCTGCTTCGCCACCCTCAGGGACGGCGACGGCACAGAGTTGCAGGCGATGCTCTCGCTGGACCGGGTCGGCGCCGAGCGGCTGGACGACTGGAAGCGCCTCGTCGACCTCGGCGACCACGTCGGGGTGACCGGCGAGGTGATCACCAGCCGCCGGGGTGAGCTGTCCGTGTTGGCCGACGAGTGGGCGGTCACGGCGAAGGCGCTGCGCCCGCTGCCGGTGGCGCACAAGCCGCTGAGCGAGGAGGCGCGGGTCCGGCAGCGCTACGTCGACCTGGTCGTCCGGCCGCAGGCGCGCCAGATGGTGCGCACCCGGGCCGCGACCGTCCGCAGCCTGCGCGACTCGCTGCACGACCGGGACTTCATCGAGGTGGAGACCCCGATGCTGCAGTTGCTGCACGGCGGCGCGGCGGCCCGGCCATTCGTGACCCACAGCAATGCGCTGAGCACCGACCTGTATCTGCGAATCGCGCCGGAACTGTTTCTCAAGCGGGCCGTCGTCGGCGGCGTCGACCGGGTCTTCGAGATCAACCGCAACTTCCGCAATGAGGGCATCGACTCCTCGCACTCCCCGGAGTTCGCGATGCTCGAGGCATACCAGGCGTACGGCGACTACGACACGATGGCGGAGCTGACCCGCAATCTCGTGCAGCAGGCGGCGATCGCGGTCGCCGGCTCGACCGTGGTGACCCACGCCGACGGCCGGGAGTTCGATCTGGGCGGCGAGTGGCGCTCGGTGACCCTCTTCGGGGTGCTTTCCGAGGCGCTCGGCGAGGAGGTCACGGTACGCACCGAGCACGCCCGCCTCGTCGAGTACGCCGACAAGGTCGGATTGGCGGTCGACCCGAAGTGGGGGCCGGGCAAGCTGGCCGAGGAGCTGTTCGAGGAACTGGTCGTCCCCGGCCTCCAGGCACCCACCTTCGTCCGCGACTACCCGGAGGAGACCAGCCCGCTCACCCGGGCGCACCGCAGCGAGCCGGGGCTGGCCGAGAAGTGGGACCTCTACGTGCTCGGTTTCGAGCTGGGGACGGCGTACTCGGAGCTGGTGGATCCGGTGGTGCAGCGCGAGCGGCTGCTGGCCCAGGCGCAGCTCGCGGCCTGCGGCGACGACGAGGCGATGCGGCTGGACGAGGACTTTCTCCGGGCGATGGAGTACGGAATGCCGCCGGCCGGGGGTATGGGAATGGGAATCGACCGGCTCTTGATGGCGCTGACGGGCCTGGGAATTCGGGAAACCATCCTCTTCCCCCTGGTGCGGCCGGAGTAGTCGCGTACTCGCACCGGGTCGTTACCGCATCCTATTGACGCGACAAGCGTCGCACGGGTTATTGTGCTCTCAAGTTTGCAGGAGCACCCTGCTCGAAAGGAATGTGGGACGTGGCCAAGCAGATCATTCATAAGCTGGTCGATGACCTGGACGGCGGGGACGCTGACGAGACCGTCAAGTTCGCGCTCGACGGCGTTCAGTACGAGATCGACCTGTCGAGCTCGAACGCCGAGAAATTGCGTGACGTATTCGCTCCCTACATCGCCCACGGGACCAAGGTGGGCCGGGGCGGTGTCGTCGTGGGCGGCCGGGCCGCACGCGGCCGGGGCGGCGCCACCGCCGACCGGGAGCAGAACAAGGCGATCCGGGCCTGGGCCAAGAAGGCCGGCAAGGACATCTCCGACCGGGGCCGGATCCCGCAGGAGATCGTCGACGAGTACCACTCCAAGGCCGGTCACTGACCCGACCGCCGACGGGCGACAGACGCCGGGCCGGAGCACGACTCCGGGCCGGCGTCGCCGTATCCGCCCACGGGTGCGCCGGGACCGGGAAGAATTTCGCCCTGACGGAGGTTGTCCACAGCCGGTGGAGAACTTGTCCACAGCCTGTGGACGACTCCCGGGCGGCCCGGGTTCGGGGCCGCGCCGGTGCCGGCACCGGCCTGCGGACGCGGTCCGGCCGGTGCCTGAATTTCGCTCTGCGCGTACAGGCGGGGGTCGCGGAACACCCCCTGAGCGCGGACGGTTGAGTAAAACGACGCGTACGCGGCCCCCGGCGGGGACACACGACCTCAGCGGAGTCGGTCTGCGGCGATAGAGTAAGTAGGCACGGACGCCCGTCCCGGACGTCCGCGCACCGGCCCCGCCAAGATCTAGACCATCAAGGCGCACGGCACGTGAGGAGCACGAGGGCATGTTCGAGCGGTTCACCGACCGAGCGCGACGGGTTGTCGTCCTGGCCCAGGAAGAGGCCCGGATGCTCAACCACAACTACATCGGTACGGAGCACATCCTGCTGGGCCTGATCCATGAGGGTGAGGGTGTCGCGGCAAAGGCCCTGGAGAGCCTCGGTATCTCTCTGGAGGGCGTGCGGCAGCAGGTTGAGGAGATCATTGGTCAGGGTCAGCAGGCGCCGAGCGGGCATATTCCGTTCACGCCGCGGGCCAAGAAGGTGTTGGAGCTGTCGCTGCGTGAGGCGTTGCAGCTTGGGCACAACTACATCGGCACGGAGCACATCCTGCTGGGTCTGATCCGTGAGGGTGAGGGCGTCGCCGCCCAGGTCCTGGTGAAGCTCGGCGCCGACCTGAACCGGGTCCGTCAGCAGGTGATCCAGCTGCTCTCCGGTTACCAGGGCAAGGAGCCGGCCGCGGCGGGTACCGCGCCGGGTGAGGCCGCGCCGTCGACCAGCCTCGTGCTGGACCAGTTCGGCCGGAACCTGACCCAGGCCGCCCGCGAGGGCAAGCTCGACCCGGTCATCGGGCGGGAGAAGGAAATCGAGCGGGTCATGCAGGTGCTGTCCCGCCGGACGAAGAACAACCCGGTCCTGATCGGTGAGCCTGGTGTCGGTAAGACCGCCGTGGTGGAGGGGCTGTCCCAGAAGATCATCAAGGGTGAGGTGCCGGAGACGCTGAAGGACAAGCAGCTCTACACCCTCGACCTCGGTGCCCTGGTCGCCGGTTCCCGTTACCGGGGTGATTTCGAGGAGCGTCTCAAGAAGGTCCTCAAGGAGATCCGCACCCGCGGTGACATCATTCTGTTCATCGACGAGATCCACACCCTGGTGGGTGCGGGTGCCGCCGAGGGCGCGATCGACGCCGCGAGCATCCTCAAGCCGATGCTGGCCCGCGGCGAGCTGCAGACCATCGGTGCGACGACCCTGGACGAGTACCGCAAGCACCTGGAGAAGGACGCCGCGCTCGAGCGCCGCTTCCAGCCGATCCAGGTGGGTGAGCCCTCGCTGGCCCACACCATCGAGATCCTCAAGGGTCTGCGGGACCGTTACGAGGCGCACCACCGGGTGAGCATCACCGATGCGGCTCTGGTGGCTGCCGCGACGTTGGCTGACCGGTACATCTCCGACCGCTTCCTGCCGGACAAGGCGATCGACCTGATCGACGAGGCCGGCGCCCGGATGCGCATCCGCCGGATGACCGCGCC